>NZ_JAYWTM010000048.1:0-25161 GCF_036016195.1 Brenneria populi
GTCTATCCATTCACATATAAGTGTAATCAACAGGGGGTTACCGATGGATTCAGAAAAAATTCGTGGCTATAAAGGTGAATTTCCTGTCATTGGCAAAAACGTGATGATTGATTCGTCCAGCGTTATCATCGGTAAGGTAACTCTTGGCGACGACGTCGGTATTTGGCCTCTTGTCGCCATCCGCGGAGACGTGAACCACATTCATATCGGCGCAAGAAGCAACATCCAGGATGGTTCCGTACTGCATATCACGCACGGTACAGAAAATAACCCGGCGGGCAATCCGTTAATCATCGGGGAAGATGTGACCGTCGGGCATAAAGCGATGCTGCATGGCTGCACGATAGGCAATCGCGTGTTAGTGGGGATGGGTTCCATCATTCTTGACGGCGCCGTTATTGAAGATGACGTGATGATCGGCGCGGGCAGTCTGGTTTCTCCGGGTAAACGGCTGGAAAGCGGTTATCTGTATTTAGGTAGCCCGGCTAAAAGAGTCCGCCCTTTGAGTCCGGAAGAAGTAGCCGGGCTGTTATATTCGGCGAATAACTATGTTCGCTGGAAAAATGACTATATTTCTCAGGACAATGAGAAATAGCCCTGGCTATCGTATTCATCATTCAGCACCATTTTCTCAAAGATCTCTTCCAAATCCCAACGGTGCTGCCGGAACAGCGATAGACACTGTTCCGGAGCGTCTCCGCCATAGCGTTGCGCTAGCTGCCCGGCGCTGATGCGGCATGTCTGTTGAAATCCATTAATCAGGACAGGAAAACAAACGGCCTTAAGCTCATCATCCCAGCTTTCGCGATCCGGAAACTGGATAGCCTGATTCACTACTCCAGCTCCCGTTTTAGCTGTTCAATAACGGGAATGACATCCGGCATGACGCTATTCCAGATTTGAAAAGAGTGCGCCGCCTGCCCCACCAGCATACCTAAACCATCGGCATAGCGGGTTGCGCCATGCTGCGCGCACCAGGCTAAAAACGGCGTCAGTCGGGACTGATAGAACATGTCATAACAACATGTTTGCGGCGAGATCGACGAGATCGGCAAATCCGGCGTCGCGCCGTGAATGCCTGAAGAGGTGGCATTAATCATCAGATCAAAATGTCGTCCGCGCAGATCATCCAATTCAGCCGCCTGAATATTACCAAAAGAACGGAACAGATTAACCAGGTGCTCCGCTTTAGCGAACGTCCTGTTGGCCAATACAATCGAGCAGCCATAGGCCAGCAGCGGCTGAATCACGCCGCGCGCCGCGCCCCCCGCGCCGACCAATAAAATACGATCCTGCGCCTGGATAAAATTCAGACGCTGTAAATCACTCAGTAGGCCGACGCCATCGGTATTATCACCAAACAGGCGTCCGTCATTCTGCCTTTTCAACGTGTTGACGGCACCGGCAAGCGCCGCCTGTTCGCTTAATACATCGGCTTGCGCACAGGCCCGCTCCTTAAACGGAACGGTGATGTTCGCCCCATGAGCGCCCGCCTGAAAGTAGCTCTGCAGCGCCGTCTCAAAACCGTCCAACGGCGCCAATAGACGTTGATAGTTCAGTTCAATGCCGCTCTGCGCGGCAAATAGCTCATGTATACGCGGTGACTTGCTATGCGCGATTGGATTACCAAAAACCGCAAAAGACTTTATTTCGGACACGATACTCTCCAACCTCTACCTCAACCCTGGCGCAGCAATTCACCGGTTAAAACATCTCTAATTTCAGAAGGATTGTCTCTTCCCCCGACCTTTCCGCGCAGCACGGGAAAATCGTCGCCAAACTGTTGATAAACCTCCTGCTCGGAACGACAAGGCGGCTGACCACTCAAGTTAGCGCTGGTTGAAACCAGCGGCTTGCCGTAATCAAGACACAATTTTTTCACCAACGGATGAGCGCTGACCCGCACGGCAAGCGAGTCAAACTGCCCGGTCAGCCATTTTGGCGTCGTCGTTTTGGCGGGGATCACCCAGGTAACAGGCCCGGGCCAGCGAGAAAACATCATCTCTCTTTGCGCGCCGGACAGCGCCCGGTCGTCGATATAAGGTTCCAACTGCCGATAATCAGCCGCAATCAGAATCAAACCTTTTTGCCACGGGCGTTGCTTCAATGCCAGCAGACGGCCGACCGCAAGCTCGCTATCCGGATCGCACCCCAGGCCGAAAACGGCCTCGGTGGGATAGGCAATGACTTCTTCATTGAGCAATGCATGCAAAATAGATGCCGGTAAATCGCCAGAAATATCATTCATTATTATCAACTTCAGCCGTTACCGGCTTTCCACATGATTTACTGGCGCAAAAGAGCTTGATGCCCTGCGCCGTTTTCTTTTCGATCAGCAAAGGATAGCGGCAGTGGGGGCACTCCCCGGCGACCGGTTTATTATTGAGCGTGAATTGGCACTCAGGATAACGATCGCAGGCATGAAACACTTTTCCGTAGCGTGATTTACGCTGTAACAGCGTGCCTTTACGGCATTGCGGGCAGCGCAGCGCCGTTTCATCCGGGCGATCGATCGCCTCCGTATGGTTGCACGCCGGATAGTTTTCACAGCCGATGAACATGCCATAGCGTCCCTGCCTTAACACGAGCGTTGATTGGCAACGCGGACACAGCTGTCCATCGAGCACCTTGACCACATGGCCGTCGGCCTGAGCCTTAAGCGGACGAATAAACTCGCATTCCGGGTAGCGAGAGCAGCCAAGAAAAGGCCCGTGCCGTCCGGAACGGATAACCAGCACAGACCCGCATTCAGGGCATACTTCTTGTTTTTTATCGGCGAAAAGTACGGTTTTAGCCATTCCTTACCCATTGCGCTCCAGGCTACTGCACATAACCGTCATTTTCCTCAAACAGGAGTTCTTCCATTTGTTGATACGCGTTTTCACACCCAGGCACGTTAAAAAGCACCATCAGAATGACCCATTTCAGATCTTCCAGATCAAATTCCTGCGTTTCAAGCGCCATTACCCGGTCGATCACCATCTCGCGCGTCTCCAGATTCAATACCTGGATCTGTTCGAGAAACAGTAAAAAACCGCGGCAATCGGCATCCAGACGCTGTTCTTCATCCTGCGTGTAAATACGTATTGCCAACGGGTCGTGAGCCAGGTTGAGCGGCGTATTCTGCCCTTCCTGGATGTCGGCCAATTTTTCCAGCCAACTCAACGCGCTATAGATATCGTTACGATGAAATCCAGCGCGGGTGAGGTCATCAGTCAACGTATCCTGATCGACACGCATTTCAGTTTCATTGTGGATATAAGTTTCAAACAAGTACATGAGTACGTCGAACATGGCATGCCCTCCTTAATCGGACATAGCCGCCGGGTACTGCTGCGATCCATCCTGCTAACTCCAGTTCCAATAGTTTACCCACTATCTCTGGCACAGGTTGGCCGGCACGTTCAGCGACAACGTCAACAGGTGTAACCTCATCTCCTACGTTAGCCAACACATCAGCAAATGGCAATTCAACATCCTCTTCTACGGCAGAAATAATTCCCTCGCCCCCTGTCGGCAGCCATTGAAGCCCGCTTATCAGCTGTTCAACCACGTTTTTAGGGTGTGTGACAAGGTAGGCGCCCTGTTGAATCAGCCAATGCGTGCCTTCCGTCATCGGATTGCCGATCGGACCGGGCAAGGCAAATACGTCCCGGCCTTGATCCAAGGCATAGCGGGCCGTCACCAGCGACCCGCTGCGTATGGATGCCTCGATAACCAGAACGCCCAGGCTCAACCCGCTAATAATACGGTTGCGTCTTGGGAAGTGGGCGGGCAGCGGCGGCGTCGACAGGGGAAATTCGGAAACCAGCGCGCCGCCGTGTTCAAGAATTCGCGCGGCAAGCCCTTGATGACGCCGGGGGTAGATATGCGCCAGGCCGCTGCCTAAAACCGCAATCGTCTTTCCCCCGGCGTCCAGCGCGGCGCGGTGCGCGATACCGTCGATGCCGACGGCCAGTCCGCTAGTGATGATAAGATCGTTAACCGCCAGTTCTTGCGCGAAAAATTGTCCCCACTGCTCGCCGTAGGTACTATTGTTACGGCTGCCGACGATGGCGATTTGCGGCGACGCCAATTGAGAGAGTTCGCCCGCGACAAACAGCAAGAGCGGATAAGCGCTGATATTTCCCAATAGAAATGGGTATCGCTCATCGGTACAACTCACCATATGGTGCGCGGGCTGCGACAGCCACCCCAGGGTCTGGTCCAGCATTTTCCCATCGCAGCGCTGGAATTGCTCCGCCTGGACATCGGTCATGCCGAGGGAGATTAAAACTTCCCGGTCGTAACGGCCCTCGGCGATAAGCGCTTTGGCGATTTGCCCGGCCCGACCGGCCCGCAAATGTTTTACCCCCATTAAGCGCAGCCAAATTTCCGTCAATAACATTGCGCATCCCTTATTCCGTCGCCTTCGGGCCAACCGTCAATATCATTGCCAATGCTGTCAATCGGTGCGGGAAATGTCTAGAATAAGCGCTGATACTCTCCCATCACTCGGATACAGATCTAAATATATATGTCAGTTTTGCAGGTATTACATTTTCCGGACGAACGGCTACGCATAACGGCGAAGCCCGTAAAAGAAGTCAATGCAGACATCCAGCGTATCGTCGATGATATGTTCGATACCATGTATGCAGAGGAAGGCATTGGCCTGGCCGCCACTCAGGTGGATATACATCAACGCATTATTGTTATCGATGTTTCGGAATCGCGGGATCAGAGGCTGGTATTGATTAATCCCGAACTGCTTGAGAAAGACGGCGATACCGGCATAGAAGAAGGCTGCCTGTCGATTCCTGAAACCAGAGCGCTGGTGCCGCGTGCCGAGCATGTGAAAGTGCGCGCCCTGGATCGGGAAGGGAACGCCTTTGAACTGGAAACCGACGGCCTGCTGGCCATCTGTATTCAGCATGAAATGGATCACCTGGTCGGAAAACTGTTCATCGATTACCTCTCTCCGCTCAAGCGTCAGAGGATCCGCCAGAAGCTGGAAAAATTAGCCAAACAAAACAGCCGGGGTTAATCATTTATCTCCCTGACAGGAAACAACGTGTCTGATTCTTTACGTATTATCTTTGCGGGAACGCCGGATTTCGCCGCGCGTCATCTTGCGGCTCTGTTATCGTCCAAGCACCAGGTGGTCGGCGTTTTCACGCAGCCGGATCGCCCGGCGGGACGCGGGAACAAGTTAACCGCCAGTCCGGTAAAAGCGCTGGCGCACCAGCATGGCATTCCGGTATATCAGCCCAGGTCGCTGCGCCAATCCGAGGGGATGGATAGGGTTAGGGCGCTGCACGCCGATGTGATGGTGGTTGTCGCCTACGGGCTGATTCTGCCGCAGGCGGTGCTGGACATGCCGCGTCTTGGTTGCCTTAATGTGCACGGTTCGCTGCTGCCGCGCTGGCGAGGCGCCGCGCCGATTCAACGCGCCCTGTGGGCCGGCGATCGGAGTACCGGCGTAACTATCATGCAGATGGACGCGGGCCTGGATACCGGCGCGATGCTGCATAAGATTGAATGCCCTATCCTGCCGCAGGATACCAGCGCCACGCTATACGAAAAATTGGCCGAACTGGGGCCGCGCGGATTATTGGCAACCCTGGAGCGGCTTGCCGCGGGTCAAATAACGGCGGAGCCTCAGGATGACGCGCAGGCCACCTACGCGGAAAAACTCGGCAAAGAAGAAGCTCGCCTCGACTGGCGGCTTTCCGCCGCCCAGCTTGAGCGTTGCGTACGCGCCTTCAATCCTTGGCCGGTCAGCTATTTTATCGTGAATGAGCAGCCGATTAAGGTATGGAAATGTCAGGCTGACGCCGCGGAGCATCAATCCCTGCCCGGCACTATTTTACAGGCCGACAAAAAAGGCATTCAGGTCGCAACTTCAGATGGCGTATTAACCATCCTTGAATTACAGCCGGCGGGTAAAAAAGCCATGGCCGCGCAGGATTTACTGAACTCCCGGCGCGAATGGTTTATTCCGGGCAATATTCTGGCCTAATCGATATCTCATGCCGGCGCGATGATTATTCGCCGGCATACCCTATCCATTACGTAGTCGCTAACTCATGAAAAGCTCATATAACCTTCGCAGCATTACCGCTAAAGCGGTAGGGCAAGTACTGGACCATGGACAGTCGCTCAGCGCTTTATTGCCCGCGTACCAAAAAGAGATCGCCGATAAGGATCGCGCGCTATTGCAAGAACTATGCTTTGGCGTACTACGCGTATTGCCGCAGTTAGAGTGGTGTATTCAGCAGCTGATGGCAAAACCGTTAACCGGGAAACAGCGCGCCTTACACTACCTGATCATGGTCGGTATCTATCAGCTGCTCTATACCCGCATTCCGCCGCATGCCGCGCTGGCTGAAACGGTAGAAGGCGCCGTCGCCCTGAAACGCCCGCAGCTCAAAGGACTGATTAACGGCGTATTGCGCCAGTTTCAGCGCCAACAGGACGAGCTGCTGCAACGCATGGCGAATACACCCGCGCGCTACCTGCATCCCGGCTGGCTGCTGACGCGCATTAAAAGCGCCTATCCGCAAAACTGGCAGCAGATTATTGATGCCAATAACCAGCGCCCGCCAATGTGGCTACGGGTCAACCGGTTGCATCACACCCGCGATGAATACCTCGCGTTGCTCGAACAACAAGGCATAGCAGCGCTGTCTCACCCCGATTACCCGGATGCCATCAGGCTGTCGACCCCTTGCGCGGTCAACCTGCTGCCCGGTTTTGACCAAGGGTGGGTTACCGTACAAGACGCCTCCGCCCAGGGCTGCGTTTACTGGCTCTCCCCTCAGGATGGCGAACAGATCCTCGACCTATGCGCCGCGCCGGGCGGTAAAACCACCCATATTCTTGAGGCTGCGCCGAAAGCGCGCGTGCTGGCCGTCGATATTGATGATGAAAGGCTCGCTAGGGTCAGAGAAAATTTACAGCGCTTACGGCTAAACGCCGAATTAAAGCAGGGCGACGGGCGTCAGCCGCAAGACTGGTGCGGCGATGCCATCTTCGACCGTATTTTGCTGGACGCGCCCTGTTCGGCCACCGGCGTTATTCGACGTCATCCCGATATCAAATGGCTACGCCGTGATAATGACATCGCCGAACTCGCGCTACTGCAAAAAAACATTCTCGATGCAATCTGGCCGCGCCTGAAAACCGGCGGTACATTGGTTTACGCCACCTGTTCAATCTTGCCGGAAGAAAATCATCAGCAAATAGATAATTTCTTGCGGCGCCACGCGGATGCTCAATTAGCCGGCACCGGAACATCGGCTAAGCCGGGGCTGCAAAAACTCCCCAGCCCGGAAGATGGCGACGGCTTCTTTTATGCAAGGCTGGTAAAAAAAGCGCGTTAGACCCAGTATTGCGTCCTGGGTCACACGGCAATATCACATACGGCAGAATTAACTATGAAGATTATTATTCTTGGCGCCGGCCAGGTAGGCGGTACGCTGGCGGAGAATTTGGCCGGTGAAAATAACGACATCACCGTCGTCGATACCGATACCACCCGTTTGCGCCAGTTGCAGGATAAATTTGATCTCCGGGTCGTCACCGGCTATGCCTCCCATCCCAGGGTGTTGCATGAAGCGGGGGCGGAAGATGCGGATATGTTGGTCGCGGTCACCAATTCCGATGAAACGAATATGATCGCCTGCCAAATAGCCTATTCGCTTTTCAATACGCCGAATCGCATCGCACGGATAAGATCGTCGGAATATATGCGCGAAGCCGATCGTTTATTTCTGCCCGAGGCCGTTCCTATTGATTATTTAATCTCTCCGGAACAGTTGGTAATCGATAATATCTACAAGCTGATTGAATATCCCGGCGCCCTTCAGGTGGTTAATTTCGCCCAGGGCAAAGTGAGTATTGCGGCGGTCAATGCCTACTATGGCGGCCCGCTGGTCGGCAACGCATTGTCGTCCATCCGCGAACATATGCCGCATATAGAAACCCGCGTCGCCGCCATTTTCCGTCACGATCGCCCGATTCGTCCCCAGGGCTCTACCGTTATCGAAGCGGGGGATGAAGTATTTTTCGTCGCCGCATCGCAGAATATCCGAGCGGTAATGAGCGAACTGCAACGGCTGGAGAACCCGTATAAGCGGATCATGATCGTTGGCGGCGGCAACGTTGGCGCCGGCCTGGCTCGGCGCTTAGAGAAAGACTACAGCGTCAAACTGATAGAGCGTAACGCGGAGCGAGCCGCCGAGCTGGCGGAATTATTGCAGGATACCATCGTTTTTCATGGCGATGCCTCGGATCAGGAGCTTCTTGCGGAAGAACATATCGAACAAATGGATGTGTTCATCGCTATCACCAACGATGATGAAGCCAATATCATGTCCGCCATGCTGGCCAAACGCATGGGCGCCAAAAAAGTGATGGTGCTTATCCAGCGTCGGGCCTATGTCGATCTGGTACAGGGGAGCGTGATTGATGTCGCCATCTCCCCGCAGCAGGCGACCATCTCCGCATTACTAAGCCATGTGCGTAAGGCGGACATCGTCAGCGTATCGTCGCTGCGCAGAGGGGTGGCTGAAGCCATTGAGGCTATCGCGCATGGCGATGAAGGGACGTCAAAAGTCGTAGGGCGGCTGATCGAAGATATAAAACTGCCGCCGGGCACCACTATCGGGGCGATCGTGCGCGGGGATGATGTCATGATTGCCAATGACAACACGCGTATTGAACAGGGCGACCATATAATTATGTTCTTAACGGATAAAAAATTCGTGCCGGATGTCGAGCGTCTATTCCAGCCAAGCCCGTTCTTTCTATAATTAAGATGAGTGATTTTTAAACTCTATAAGAGAATATGGCAAACATAAAACTATTTGTTAAAATTAATCTATCTTTTTATCAAGGAGAGTGGTCATGAGCATCATTAAAGAATTCCGCGAATTCGCTATGCGCGGGAACGTGGTCGATCTGGCGGTCGGGGTTATTATCGGCGCGGCTTTCGGGAAAATCGTTTCTTCGCTGGTATCCGATATCATTATGCCCCCGTTGGGACTGCTCATCGGCGGAGTGGATTTTAAACAGTTTAGTCTGGTATTACGCGCCGCTCAGGGCGACATACCTGCCGTCGTTATGCATTACGGCGTGTTCATTCAGAATATTTTCGACTTCATTATCGTCGCGTTCGCTATTTTCATCGCCATCAAACTGATGAACAAATTGCGTCGTAAAGAAGAAGTCGCTCCCGCGGTTCCGCCGAAACCCAGCGCTGAAGAAAAATTATTAACGGAAATACGCGATCTGCTGAAGAAATAATCAGCCCGCTAGATTATTACTGCGCTAAATTCGTCGGCGTCTTTTTTGCTTCTGCAATCGTTGCAATAAACGAAGAAGTTAAAAGATCTTAGAAAAGCAAAAGGCCAGAGGTAAAAAATCGATGGATTGCTTACCACTGGCCTCCCAGTTTCCTTTCCGTACATGTTTCTCTTTTCTGCGGTAACTTCCTTTTCCTTTACTATTCGCCTCAACACGTTGGCGAAATAGCGGATCGGATAACAACGCTTCGATCGCATTGTCCCGGATTTTGCCACGTTTATGCTGATAAACAGCCATACCTACCTCTCACAATCAGGATACAAGATAAAACGGGCAGAGTATAAATTCAAAAGCGTCTACAACATAGACGATTTGCGGAATTAATTCTGCGTTTTAAAGGTTCTTTGTAACGAATCCGCGTATTCACCGCGCAAAAAATCAGTATTAACGCCGCGTTGCCGCAGGCTCAGCTCAAGCAGGCGAAAGCGACGGGAAACAGACTCATACTCAGGGGAGTCTCGGGAGATATTTTCCAGCAGATCGGTCAACTGCAATGCTTCTTTGCGCTCTTGCAGCTCGACGGGAAGACAGCCGGCATTTTTTAGCAGGCGATAAGCAACTCTCAAATCAGGCGGAACGGCGCTGTCATCGTCCAATACTAATGGTTTCCCCGTTCCCGGGAGGTTATCAAAGGCTCCCTCTTCTCGAGCTTGCGTAATATGGCGCTCAACCAATTCATCAATTAACCACATAATAACCTCTGAAAGTGCTGCCGCTTCATCAAGGTTAGCGTAATTCAGACGTAAAAAAAACGCGCGCGGCGTTTGGGGGATGATAGCGGCGAGAGTCGCGCTATAAACGTTTTTAACATCGGCAGCAACGGTCCGAAGCGAAGGGCGGCTAGCCGGACGCCAGCCATAAAAAAACCGGGTTTCCCCGGTTTTTTCACGCTAAGGCAGATTACTCTGCGGTAGCAACTTCTTCAGTTTGAGAAGCTGAGCGATCAACGAGCTCGATGTATGCCATCGGCGCATTGTCACCTGCACGGAAACCACACTTCAGAATACGAGTGTAACCACCGGCACGGCTCGCGAAACGCGGGCCCAGTTCATTAAACAGTTTTGCCACGATCTCATTATCACGAGTACGGGCGAATGCCAGACGACGATTAGCAACGCTGTCGGTCTTGGCAAGAGTAATCAGCGGTTCAACAACGCGACGCAGCTCTTTTGCTTTTGGCAGGGTTGTCTTGATGATCTCATGACGAACCAAAGAACCAGCCATGTTACGGAACATAGCCTGACGATGGCTGCTGTTACGGTTCAGTTGACGACCACTCTTACGATGGCGCATGACCTTATCCTTCTCAGTAAAACCTTAACCTGTGATCCGGTTACTCATCAGCAATGCTTGCCGGCGGCCAGTTTTCCAGGCGCATGCCCAGAGACAAACCGCGTGAAGCCAGCACATCTTTAATCTCAGTAAGAGATTTTTTACCCAGGTTGGGCGTTTTGAGCAGCTCAACCTCGGTACGCTGTACCAGATCACCGATGTAGTGGATAGCTTCTGCCTTAAGGCAGTTAGCAGAGCGGACAGTCAATTCCAGATCGTCAACAGGGCGCAGCAGGATCGGATCGAATTCTGGTTTCTCTTCTTTAACTTCTGGTTGACGTACATCACGCAGGTCAACGAAAGCTTCAAGTTGTTCAGCCAGAATGGTGGCCGCACGGCGGATCGCCTCTTCAGGATCGATCGTGCCATTGGTCTCCATTTCGATGACCAGCTTGTCCAGGTCAGTACGCTGTTCTACACGCGCCGCTTCAACATTGTAGGCAATACGCTCTACAGGGCTGTAGCAAGCATCGACCAACAGACGACCGATCGGGCGCTCATCTTCTTCCGTATGAATACGGGCAGATGCCGGCACATAACCACGGCCACGCTGAACTTTAATACGCATGCTGATAGCAGCGTTTTCATCGGTCAGATGGCAGATCAAGTGCTGTGGCTTGACGATTTCGACATCGCCGTCATGGACGATGTCGGCTGCAGTCACAGGGCCAATGCCAGATTTATTCAGGGTAAGAATAACTTCATCTTTGCCTTGAACTCTCACCGCCAGCCCTTTCAGGTTGAGCAGGATTTCCAGGATATCTTCCTGTACGCCTTCTTTGGTGCTGTACTCATGTAGTACACCATCAATCTCAACCTCGGTCACCGCGCAACCTGGCATGGATGAAAGCAGAATACGGCGCAGTGCGTTGCCAAGAGTATGGCCGAAGCCCCGCTCTAACGGCTCAAGGGTCACCTTGGCGTGCGTCGAACTCACTTGCTCGATATCAACCAGGCGCGGTTTTAGAAACTCTGTCACAGAACCCTGCATTGTGTCCTCTCTTTGGTACTAAGCCTTACTTGGAGTAAAGCTCGACGATCAGGTGTTCATTAATGTCCGAAGACAGATCGGTCCGTTCAGGAATACGCTTGAACACACCTTCCATCTTGGCAGCATCAACTTCCAGCCAAGTTGGCTTTTCACGCTGTTCAGCCAGCTCCAGAGCGGCCTTAACGCGAGATTGCTTTTTAGCTTTCTCACGGATGCTGACTACGTCATTCGGGGATACCTGATAAGAAGCGATGTTAACAACGCGACCGTTTACCATGATAGCTTTGTGGCTAACCAGCTGACGCGCTTCCGCACGCGTGGCGCCGAAGCCCATGCGATAAACTACGTTATCCAGACGGCCTTCCAGCAGTTGCAACAGGTTCGCACCCGTATTGCCTTTCAGACGCGCTGCTTCTTTATAATAGTTACGGAACTGGCGCTCCAGCACACCGTAGATGCGGCGAACTTTTTGCTTTTCACGCAACTGTACACCATAGTCAGACAGACGCGGCTTGCGCGCACCGTGCTGACCAGGAGCTTGTTCAATCTTACACTTGGAATCGATCGCACGAACACCGGACTTCAGGAACAGGTCGGTGCCTTCACGACGGCTCAGCTTGAGCTTAGGACCCAAATATCTAGCCATTTTCTTTCTCCAACAATCCTAAAAGCGGCGTTATACGCGACGCTTTTTCGGCGGACGACAACCGTTATGGGGGATCGGAGTCACATCAGTAATATTCGTGATGCGGAAACCAGCCGCGTTCAATGCGCGGATAGTTGACTCACGGCCCGGACCAGGTCCTTTAACCATAACTTCCAGGTTCTTGATACCGTACTCTTTCACTGCTTCAGCACAGCGTTCTGCTGCTACCTGAGCGGCGAACGGAGTGGATTTACGAGAACCACGGAAACCGGAACCACCGGCAGTTGCCCAACCCAGCGCATTACCCTGACGATCGGTAATAGTTACGATGGTGTTGTTGAAAGAAGCATGGATATGAGCCACACCGTCAGAGACTTGCTTTCTTACACGCTTACGTGCACGAATAGGTGCCTTTGCCATTATTCAATCACCCCGATTATTTCTTGATCGGTTTGCGCGGACCCTTACGGGTACGGGCGTTAGTCTTGGTACGCTGACCGCGAACCGGCAGACCACGACGATGACGCAAACCACGATAAGTACCAAGGTCCATCAGACGCTTGATGCTCAGGGTAACTTCACGACGCAGATCGCCTTCGACAACAAACTTGGCAACTTCGTCACGCAGCTTATCGATTTGCTCTTCAGACAGCTCACTGATCTTAACATTTTCGGCGATACCCGAAGCAGCGCAAATAGCCTGCGAACGAGTTTTGCCGATACCATAGATCGACGTTAACGCGATAACGGTATGTTTATGATCAGGAATGTTAATGCCTGCTATACGGGCCACTATGCACTCCTACAATTTTATACAGCAATACCATTCTGAAAAGCCCGTTTTCAGGATACTCAAATAGTATTGCAGTTACAGACAAAAGATTGGCTGGCTAATCTAGCCAGCTCAACCCAACTTTGCAAGAAAAATATGCGAGATAATCAGCCTTGACGCTGTTTATGCTTCGGTTCGGCGCTGCAAATCACACGAACGACACCGTTACGCTTAACGATTTTGCAGTTACGACATAATTTCTTGACGGAAGCACGAACTTTCATTTTTACTCTCCGTAACTTCTCAAGCTCACCCGATTAACGGTTATAACCTTTCAGGTTCGCTTTCTTCAATGCAGACTCATACTGACTCGACATCATCAGAGTTTGCACTTGAGCCATAAAGTCCATGATGACCACAACAACGATCAATAATGACGTGCCGCCGAAATAGAAAGGCACTTTCATTGCATCACGCATGAACTCCGGGATCAGGCAGATAAAAGTAATATAAAGCGCACCTACCAGGGTAAGGCGGGTCATTACTTTATCGATATATTTCGCCGTTTGCTCTCCCGGACGAATTCCTGGCACGAATGCACCGGACTTCTTCAGGTTATCTGCTGTTTCGCGCGGGTTGAAAACCAACGCAGTGTAGAAGAAACAGAAGAAGATGATTGCAGTCGCATAGAGTAACACATAAAGCGGTTGTCCAGGCTGCAAATACATCGAAATTGTAGTCAGCCAGTTCCAACCGGTACCGCCCCCGAACCAGGATGCTATCGTAGCCGGGAACAGAATAATGCTGGAAGCGAAGATAGCCGGGATAACCCCCGCCATATTCACTTTCAACGGCAAATGCGTACTCTGTGCTGCATAAACGCGACGACCCTGTTGACGCTTGGCGTAGTTGACGACGATACGACGCTGGCCACGCTCAATGAAAACAACGAAGAAGGTTACTGCAAACACTAAAACTGCAACCAACAGCAACAGGAGGAAGTGCAGGTCGCCTTGCCGCGCTTGCTCGATGGTATGGCCAATGGCCGGCGGCAAACCCGCAACAATACCAGCGAAGATTATGATCGAGATACCGTTGCCGATACCGCGTTCCGTAATCTGTTCTCCCAGCCACATCAGGAACATCGTTCCGGTAACCAGACTTACAACAGCGGTAAAGTAGAACGCAAAGCCCGGGTTTAACACCAGGCCCTGCATTCCAGGCATATTCGGCAGACCGGTAGCAATACCGATCGACTGGAATATGGCCAGTACCAGAGTACCGTAGCGGGTATACTGGCTAATCTTGCGACGGCCAGCCTCCCCTTCTTTCTTTATTTCCGCCAGCGTCGGATGAACCACCGTCAGCAGCTGGATAATAATCGATGCCGAAATATACGGCATGATACCCAGGGCAAAGATAGAAGCACGGCTGAGCGCACCACCAGAGAACATGTTGAACATTTCAATGATGGTGCCTCGCTGTTGCTCAAGCAATTTGGCAAGCACAGTGGCATCAATACCAGGAATCGGAATAAAAGAGCCAATACGGAAAACAATCAGCGCGCCGATAACAAACAATAGTCTGCGCTTCAGTTCGCCAACTCCGCCTTTAGCACTTTGAAAATCTAATCCTGGTTGTTTGGCCATCTGCTACTTATTCCTCAATTTTACCGCCAGCAGCTTCGATAGCAGCGCGAGCGCCTTTAGTGACGCGCAGACCGCGAATCGTTACCGGACGAGCAACCTCGCCAGACAGAATCACTTTCGCAAATTCGATCTGAACGCCAATAACATTAGCGGCTTTCAGCGTATTCAGATCAACGGTATCGCCTTCGACTTTAGCCAGGTCGGACAAACGGATTTCCGCCGTCACCATCGCTTTGCGAGAAGTAAAACCGAATTTCGGCAGGCGACGGTATAAAGGCATCTGACCGCCTTCGAAACCGCGACGCACGCCACCGCCAGAACGCGAGTTCTGACCTTTGACGCCGCGTCCGCCGGTTTTACCCAGGCCGGAACCGATACCGCGACCTACACGCTTGGAGGCATGTTTGGCGCCTTCGGCCGGAGACAGAGTATTCAAACGCATCTGTTACTCCTCCACTTTAACCATATAGGAAACCGCGTTGACCATACCGCGCACCGCAGGAGTATCCTCGCGTTCTACAGTATGACCAATACGACGCAGACCCAGGCCAAGCAGCGTTGCCTTATGTTTCGGCAGACGACCGATTGCACTACGGGTTTGAGTTATTTTGATAGTCTTTGCCATGGTTAATTACCCCAGAATTTCTTCAACGGATTTACCACGCTTGGCAGCGACCATTTCCGGGGACTTCATGTTGGCCAGACCGTCAATCGTTGCACGAACCACGTTAATCGGGTTGGTGGAACCATAGGCTTTAGCCAATACGTTGTGTACCCCTGCGACTTCCAAAACGGCGCGCATTGCACCGCCGGCGATGATACCGGTACCTTCGGAAGCCGGCTGCATGAACACACGAGAACCCGTGTGAGCACCTTTAACCGGGTGCTGCAGGGTGCCGTTGTTCAGCGCGACATTCATCATATTGCGACGGGCTTTTTCCATCGCTTTCTGGATCGCTGCCGGAACTTCGCGTGCTTTGCCGTAGCCAAAACCAACGCGACCGTTGCCGTCACCCACTACAGTCAGTGCGGTGAAGGAGAAAATACGGCCACCTTTAACGGTTTTAGATACGCGATTTACCGCGATCAGCTTTTCCTGCAGTTCGCCAGCTTGTTTCTCGATGTGAGCCATCTTACACCTCTACCTTAGAACTGAAGGCCAGCTTCACGGGCAGCATCTGCCAGTGCCTGGACTCGACCATGATATTGGAAACCGGAACGGTCAAAAGCAACGTCTTTGATGCCTTTTTCCAATGCGCGTTCAGCAATAGCTTTACCTACTGCGGTGGCTGCATCTTTATTGCCGGTATACTTCAGTTGTTCAGCGATAGCTTTTTCTACAGTAGAAGCGGCTACCAGGACTTCAGAACCGTTCGGTGCGATGACCTGCGCATAAATATGGCGCGGGGTACGATGTACCACCAGACGCGTCGCACCCAGTTCCTGGAGTTTGCGGCGTGCGCGGGTCGCACGACGGATACGAGCTGCTTTCTTATCCATAGTGTTACCTTACTTCTTCTTAGCCTCTTTGGTACGCACGACTTCGTCGGCGTAACGGACACCCTTGCCTTTGTAAGGCTCAGGACGACGGTAGGCGCGTAATTCCGCAGCAACCTGACCGATAACCTGCTTATCAGCGCCTTTCAGCACGATTTCAGTTTGAGTCGGGCATTCTGCAGTAATACCTGCCGGCAGCGCGTGATCAACCGGGTGAGAGAACCCAAGAGACAGGTTCACCACATTGCCTTTTACTGCAGCACGGTAACCAACGCCAACCAGTTGCAGCTTCTTGGTGAAGCCTTCGGTAACACCGACAACCATTGAGTTCAGCAGAGCGCGAGTGGTGCCCGCCTGGGCCCATCCGTCAACGAAACCTTCGCGCGGAGCGAAAGTCAGGACGTTGTCAGCCTGTTTCACTTCAACAGCATCATGGATCTTACGACTCAGCTCGCCGTTTTTACCCTTAATCGAAATAACCTGACCGTTGAGTTTTACCTCTACGCCGGCAGGAATGACGACGGGTGCTTTTGCAACACGAGACATTCTTTCCTCCCGATTAAGCTACGTAGCAGATAATCTCGCCACCAAGACCTGCCTGGCGAGCTGCGCGATCGGTCATAACACCTTTAGAGGTAGAAACAACCGCGATACCCAAACCGGCCATAACTTTCGGCAGCTCATCTTTTCTTTTATAGATGCGCAGACCTGGACGGCTTACTCGCTGAATGCTCTCTACCACCGCCTTGCCCTGGAAATATTTAAGTTCTAATTCCAGCACAGGCTTGGTGTCGCCTTCGATTTTAAAATCTTTAATGAAACCTTCTTCCTTCAGCACGTTGGCGATTGCCACTTTCAGCTTGGAAGAAGGCATGGTGACCGCAACTTTGTTCGCGGCTTGACCGTTACGGATACGGGTCAGCATATCCGCGATCGGATCTTGCATGCTCATCTGTCTTTACTCCCGTGATTCAATTGGTGACAATTACCAGCTAGCCTTTTTCAGACCCGGAATTTCACCGCGCATAGCGGCTTCACGGACCTTGATACGGCTCAACCCGAACTTCCGCAGGAAAGCATGCGGACGACCAGTTTGGCGGCAGCGGTTACGCTGACGAGACGGGCTGGAATCACGCGGCAGAGTCTGCAGCTTAAGAACTGCATCCCAACGTTCTTCGTCGGAAGAGTTCACACCAGAGATGATAGCTTTCAATTCCTCGCGTTTAGCGCGGTATTTGTTAGCCAGTTTCACGCGAACGACTTCGCGTGCTTTCATGGATTGCTTAGCCATTAGTAACCCTACCTTACTTGCGGAATGGGAAGTTAAAGGCGGCCAACAGCGCACGGCCTTCATCATCGGATTTCGCAGTGGTGGTAATGGTAATATCCAAACCACGAACGCGATCGACCTTGTCATAGTCGATTTCCGGGAAGATGATCTGCTCACGCACACCCATGCTGTAGTTACCACGGCCATCGAATGACTTAGAGGACAGGCCACGGAAGTCACGGATACGCGGTACAGCAATGGAAATCAGTCGCTCAAGAAACTCCCACATGCGTTCACCACGCAGAGTTACTTTACAGCCGATCGGATAGCCCTGACGGATTTTGAAGCCTGCAACAGATTTGCGTGCTTTGGTGATCAAAGGTTTTTGACCTGAGATTGCTGCCAGATCGGCTGCTGCGTTATCCAGCAGTTTCTTGTCAGCGATCGCTTCACCAACACCCATATTCAGGGTGATCTTCTCGACCCGAGGGACTTGCATGACAGAATTGTAGTTAAACTCGGTCATGAGTTTATTAACTACTTCGTCTTTGTAGTAATCATGCAGTTTCGCCATCGTACTACTCCAAATTACTTGATAGTTTCGCTGTTAGATTTAAAGAAACGGACTTTTTTGCCGTCTTCGAATCTAAAGCCTACACGGTCAGCCTTACCAGTTGCCGTATTGAAGATCGCAACGTTGGAAACCTGAATTGCAGCTTCTTTTTCAACGATGCCGCCTGGTTGATTCAGGGCCGGAACCGGCTTCTGATGTTTTTTGACCAGGTTGATACCTTCAACAATGACCTTACTAGCAGACAGGACATTTTTTACTTTACCGCGCTTACCTTTATCTTTGCCGGTCAGCACGATAACTTCGTCATCACGACGGATTTTCGCTGCCATGATTCGCTCCTTAGAGTACTTCTGGTGCCAGAGAGATAATTTTCATGAACTTCTCATTACGCAGTTCACGAGTTACCGGCCCAAAAATACGCGTACCGATAGGCTGTTCGCTGTTATTATTCAAAATAACGCAAGCATTGCCATCGAAGCGAATGACAGAACCGTCCGGGCGACGAACACCCTTCTTGGTGCGCACCACAACCGCCTTCAGCACATCGCCTTTCTTCACCTTACCGCGAGGAATTGCTTCCTTGATGGTAATTTTGATGATATCGCCGACGCCTGCGTAGCGACGGTGCGAGCCACCTAGAACCTTGATACACATTACGCGACGTGCACCGGAGTTGTCGGCCACATTCAGCATAGTCTGTTCTTGGATCATGTTAGTGCTCCGCTAATGTCAACTACTACTTTTAGGACCCATAATAGGCCATTTAAATGCCCCATAATTAAGGGCGCAGCATTATAACACCGCTTCCTGAATATGGGTAGAAAAAATAAACGGCCCAGTTATTGAGCCGTTTATCATAACGAGAAGAGCGCTACTGTATTACAGAATCGCTTTCTCTACAACGCGAACAAGCGTCCAAGACTTAGTTTTAGACAGCGGACGGCATTCGCGGATTTCCACCACGTCACCGATACCACATTCATTGTTCTCGTCATGTACGTGCAGCTTGGTCGTACGTTTAATGAACTTACCGTAAAGCGGGTGTTTCACGAAACGTTCGATGGCGACAACCATGGATTTCTCCATTTTATCGCTAACGACGCGGCCTTGCAGAGTACGGATTTTATCGGTCATTACGCACCCGCCTTCTCAGTCAGTAAAGTCTTAACACGTGCAACATTACGACGCACTTGTTTCAACAGGTGAGTTTGTTGCAGCTGACCGCTTGCCGCCTGCATGCGCAGATTGAATTGTTCGCGCAGCAGTTCGAGCAGCTCGGTATTCAGCTCTTCAACGCTCTTTTCACGCAGCTCTTGTGCTTTCATTACATCACCGTCTTAGTTACAAAGGTGGTTTTGATCGGCAGTTTCGCTGCTGCCAGTTGGAATGCCTCACGGGCTAACTCTTCCGGCACACCGTCCATTTCGTACAGGACTTTACCTGGCTGAATCAAGGCAACCCAATACTCTACGTTACCTTTACCTTTACCCATACGGACTTCAAGCGGCTTTTCGGTGATCGGTTTGTCCGGGAATACGCGGATCCAGATCTTACCTTGACGCTTAACGGCACGGGTCATGGCACGACGTGCAGCTTCGATTTGACGAGCGGTCAGACGACCGCGGCCAACAGCTTTCAGACCGAAAGTGCCGAAGCTAACATCCGTACCTGCAGCCAGACCACGGTTGCGGCCCTTGTGCATCTTACGGAATTTTGTACGCTTTGGTTGTAACATCAGCGACTCTCCTTACTTGCGGCCTTTACGCTGCTGCTTTTTAGGTTGAGCAGCCGGTTTTTCCGGTTGTTCAACGGCAGCCATACCACCCAGGATCTCACCTTTGAAGATCCACACTTTCACACCGATAACACCATAAGTAGTGCGCGCTTCGGAGGTGTTGTAGTCGATATCCGCACGCAGCGTGTGCAACGGAACGCGACCTTCACGGTACCATTCGGTACGCGCGATTTCAGCGCCGCCCAGACGGCCGCTGACTTCAACTTTGATCCCTTTAGCGCCCAGACGCATGGCATTCTGTACGGCACGCTTCATCGCACGGCGGAACATCACGCGACGTTCCAGCTGAGAAGTGATGCTGTCAGCAACCAGTTTAGCGTCTAACTCAGGTTTACGGACTTCTGCGATGTTGATTTGCGCAGGGACGCCAGCGATATCCGCCACGACTTTACGCAGTTTTTCAACATCTTCACCTTTTTTACCGATAACGATGCCCGGACGAGCGGTGTGAATGGTCACACGGATGCTTTTAGCCGGACGTTCGATAACGATACGAGAAACGGAAGCTTTTTCCAGTTCCTTCGTCAGGTATTTACGAACTTTAAAGTCGCTGTCCAGGTTGTCAGCGAATTCTTTGGTATTCGCATACCAGGTAGAGTTCCAAGGTTTGACAATACCCAGTCGAATACCATTAGGATGTACTTTCTGACCCATTGCTAGTCTCCAGAGTCTCAGCGATCGGACACAACCACAGTAATGTGGCTAGTACGCTTCAGGATGCGATCCGCACGACCTTTGGCACGCGGCATAATGCGCTTCATGCTTGGGCCTTCGTCAACGAAGATTTTCGCAACTTTCAGATCATCAATGTCAGCGCCATCGTTGTGCTCTGCGTTAGCAATGGCAGACTCCAGTACTTTTTTAACCAGACCAGCAGCTTTCTTGTTGGTGTAGGTCAGAATATCCAGAGCTTGCGACACTTTCTTACCGCGAATCAGGTCAGCCACCAGGCGAACCTTTTGAGCAGAAGAACGAGCGTGGCGATGTTTAGCGATAGTTTCCATCTCTTCCTCCTACCTTAGCGCTTTTTAGCCTTTTTATCGGCCGCATGGCCGCGATAAGTACGAGTCGGCGCGAATTCACCCAGTTTGTGACCGACCATTTCATCGGAAACAAACACCGGAACGTGCTGACGACCATTATGGACAGCGATGGTCAAACCGATCATGTTTGGAAAGATCGTTGAACGACGGGACCAAGTGCGCAAAGGCTTCTTGTCTCCGCTTTCCACCGCTTTCTCTACCTTCTTCAGCAAGTGCAGGTCAATAAATGGACCTTTCTTGAGAGAACGTGGCATGGTTTATCCTCTAAAATTATTTAGTACGGCGACGTACGATAAATTTATCAGTACGCTTGTTGCTGCGGGTCTTCTTACCTTTGGTCTGCAGGCCCCACGGGGATACCGGGTGCTTACCAAAGTTACGACCTTCACCACCACCGTGCGGGTGGTCTACCGGGTTCATCGCCGTACCGCGAACGGTAGGACGAACACCACGCCAGCGAGCAGCACCTGCTTTACCCAGAACGCGCAGCATGTGCTCCGCATTGCCTACTTCGCCCAGCGTCGCGCGGCAGTCGGACTCGACTTTACGCATTTCGCCGGAACGCAGACGCAGGGTAACGTAAGCACCATCACGAGCAACGATCTGAACGTAAGCACCGGCGGAGCGAGCCAGCTGACCGCCTTTGCCTGGTTTCAATTCTACGTTGTGAACCGTTGAACCGACCGGGATGTTACGCATCGGCAGGGTGTTGCCGGCTTTGATTGCAGCGTCAACGCCAGATTGAATCTGATCGCCTGCTTTAAGGCCTTTCGGCGCCAGGATGTAACGGCGTTCGCCGTCTTTATACAGAACCAGCGCGATATTCGCGGAACGGTTCGGATCATACTCCAGACGCTCAACAACAGCAGGAATACCATCTTTGTTGCGCTTAAAATCAACCAGACGATATTGCTGTTTATGACCACCACCGATGTGACGGGTAGTGATGCGGCCATTGTTGTTACGGCCACCGGATTTGCTGTTCTTTTCCAGCAACGGGGCATAAGGTTTGCCCTTGTGCAGCTCAGGGTTAACCACTTTAACAACGTGGCGACGACCCGGAGATGTCGGTTTACATTTAACAATTGCCATTGTTCTTTACTCCTCCGACTTACTCTGCGCCGCCGATGAAGTCCAGATTCTGGCCTTCTTTCAGGGTGACGTAAGCTTTTTTCCAGTCGCTACGACGACCGATACGCTGTCCATGACGTTTCACTTTTCCTTTAACTACCAGGGTGCGAACATCATTGACTTCGACTTCAAACAGTTTCTGCACGGCGGCTTTGATTTCTGCTTTTGTCGCGTCTTTAGCAACTTTGAGAACGATGGTGTTGGTCTTTTCCATCGCAGTAGACGCTTTTTCAGAAACGTGCGGCGCGCGCAAAACTTTCAGCAGACGTTCTTCACGGATCATGCGAGCATCTCCTCAACTTGCTTAACAGCTTCAGCAGTCATGACGACTTTGTCGAAGGCGATCAAGCTAACCGGATCGATACCGGCGACATCACGCACATCAACCTTGTACAGGTTGCGCGCAGCCAGGAACAGATTTTCATCCAGTTCACCGGTGATGATCAGTACGTCTTCCAGCGCCATGTCTTTCAGTTTCTGTGCCAGCAGCTTGGTTTTCGGCGCTTCGACAGAGAACTTCTCGACAACGATCAAACGATCTTGACGTACCAGTTCGGACAAAATGCTTTTCAGCGCGCCGCGGTACATCTTTTTGTTAACTTTCTGACTGTGGTCCTGAGGCTTGGCAGCAAAGGTCACGCCGCCGGAGCGCCAGATCGGGCTCTTGATAGAACCAGAACGCGCACGGCCGGTACCTTTCTGACGCCACGGTTTTTTACCGGAACCAGTTACTTCAGCACGGGTCTTCTGAGCGCGAGTACCTTGACGGGCACCTGCTGCATAAGCAACAACAACCTGGTGTACCAGCGCTTCGTTGAAATCACGACCGAAGGTAGTTTCGGAAACAGTCAGCGCGCTTTGCGCGTCTTTCAATACTAATTCCATTGCTATCTCCTCACGCCTTCACAGCTGGTTTAACGATCAGGTCGCCACCGGTTGCACCCGGAACAGCACCCTTAACCAGCAGCAGGTTGCGCTCAGCGTCAACACGCACTACGTCCAGGCTCTGAACGGTTACGCGTTCGTTACCCAGTTGGCCTGCCATTTTCTTGCCTTTGAACACTTTGCCCGGAGTCTGGTTCTGACCGATGGAACCCGGAACGCGGTGAGACAAGGAGTTACCGTGGGTAGCATCCTGAGTACGGAAGTTCCAGCGCTTAACAGTGCCGGCAAAACCTTTACCTTTAGATGTACCGGTAACGTCTACTTTTTTGACGTCTGCGAAAATTTCAACACTAATGCTCTGACCTACGGTGAACTCTTCGCCTTCGGCGAGACGGAATTCACGCAAGACGCGGCCGGCTTCTACGCCAGCTTTAGCAAAGTGGCCCGCTTCTGGTTTGGTAACGCGGTTTGCTTTTTTAGCACCGGTAGTCACCTGTACAGCGCGGTAACCGTCGTTAGCCAGGTCTTTAACCTGAGTGACGCGGTTTGCTTCAATTTCGATAACGGTTACAGGGATAGATACGCCATCTTCAGTGAAGATACGGGTCATGCCCACTTTTTTACCGACTAAACCAATCATTGTTTCAACCTCTCAATCGCTCAATGACCTGATTAACCCAGGCTGATCTGCACGTCTACACCGGCAGCCAGATCCAGACGCATCAGAGCATCAACGGTTTTCTCGGTTGGCTCAACGATGTCAACCAGACGCTTGTGAGTGCGAATCTCGTACTGATCGCGCGCATCTTTATTGACGTGCGGAGAAATCAGAACGGTAAAGCGCTCTTTGCGGGTCGGCAGCGGGATCGGACCACGGACTTGCGCACCAGTGCGCTTGGCAGTCTCGACGATTTCCGCGGTTGATTGATCGATCAGACGATGATCAAACGCTTTCAGGCGGATACGGATTCTTTGGTTCTGCATGAGACCAGAGCTCCAATTATTTATAAACGTAAATAACTACTCCTCGCACCCATTTCGATTGATGGGGGAGTGTAATCGTCAGCACATAACCCCCATATCGGGAGTGTTGTTTCGGCTAATAACTAAACTTAGCCCTCTGATTTAATAATCAATCAGGCTCGCCTCAGTTTTAGCGAGCTCGCGCATTATACGCGAATTGACGCAAGAAGCAACAAATAGGATGAAGTGATTGCAAGCGGCGGCTCGGGCATACCGCTATGCCCGAGCCGGAATAGGGAGACGGCGGTAGATTATTCCGCTTCTCTGAGCTGACTTTGCAGATAATTTTGCATCCCAAGACGGGATATCAAATCCAGTTCGGTTTCCAACCAATCGATATGCCCTTCTTCATCGGCCAGGATTTCTATCAGCATATCTCTGCTGACATAATCATGCACGGAGTCCGAATAAGCAATGGCCTCGCGTAAGTCCTGAGCGCCATCCAGCTCAAGTTGCAGGTCAGAACGCAAGATCTCTTCAACATCTTCGCCGATATTGAGTTTGCCCAAATCTTGCAGATTGGGAACGCCTTCGAGAAACAGAATTCGTTCAATGTAGCGATCGGCGTGCTTCATTTCGTCAATAGACTCATGATACTCGTGATCGTTGAGACGGGTTAAGCCCCAGTTTTTAAACATTCGGGCATGCAGGAAATATTGGTTGATTGCTACTAACTCATTACCCAATAACTTATTCAAATACGTAATGACTTTTTTATCGCCTTTCATGACACGCTCCTCCACTCCAGTTCTTAAAAGTGTAGAACCGGCAAGCGGAGAGTCAAAAAAAGACCCTACATTTTATGCTACTTCATAGATATCAGCTAATTGCACCAATTCATCTTCAAGAATATTCCTCGCCTGGCGAATACACTTACCGCAATCCGTTCCAATCGGAACCAACTTGCGCAGCTGCTGCATAGACTGGGGCTGATATTGACGGACGGCTTTACGGATCGCTTTATCGGAAACGGCGTTACATAAACACACATACATACCAAAGCAACTCATTCATTATGCCAGCTGGCCAAGCTTTCAAGGCCGCCGCGGGCGATGCTTAAAACCGCTTCCCGCGATTTTCAATCAAGTTGGTATTGTAAATAGTAATTATTTTTATTTCAATTAGCACTCATGATTAGAGGCGTAAAAAAAGGCACCGAAGTGCCTTTTTTATGCTTGCGAGTCTATCAGCGATTAAGCGATAAC
>NZ_JAYWTM010000049.1:0-15257 GCF_036016195.1 Brenneria populi
TATGGCATCCGTTAAAAATGGTGGGATTACCGCCGAGTTCGATGATGAAAATAGTAGATATTTTCAATATAATCATAATCTATCGTGATCTTGATCGCTTTGGTCAGGAATCATTGAAAAGCTATTTGGCATATAGGAAAAATAAAATTATTGCAGAGCGATAATAATATAACAGCAGATTTTAAAAATGGTGAGTAAACGCCATATGGCTGGCGTTTGCCTGAAATAAACAATGGGAGAGATAAAAATGAAAACGTTTTATATAATAAGTCTGTGTTTTTAAATTGAAGTTAATATTTTAGACGAGTTTTATGAAGAGGAATTAAGAAGTGCAGTGAGACGGGGTTTGGATAAATGGATTACGGATACAGGGATCTGAAAACGGACAAACAAACAGAAAAGAAGCGTCTGACAAGATAGCTTTGCAGGGTTATTTAAATAAATATGCGAGCAAGGAATCCCATGTTAATGCAGTAGAGGTTAAAGTAAAGATCGTGTGGGATATGCCGTGGGTTAGGTAATAGACTAAATAACTGATCCTAATGTCGCTATATTTTTACCGGTGACGGCAGCGCATGGATAGCACAAATGTAGGTGTAGAGTCGATACATGGCAATCTGCCCCAAACGTACCACTGGCGGAAATACGTCACCCGAGAGTAAGGCAAATGCTTGTCGATGAAAAGGCGAAAGAGAGGCGAACGGTGTACGGTCTTTCCCGTCCAGCACCAGCTTGGCGGATTTTGGCAATTAACTGACGTATTTCTTATATTCTATGATTTAGGCTCATTGCTACTATTTTTATCCCGAAAACCTCATGGAACAATGTTAATGATGAGTAACGAGTTGGCTGATTCTATTTTTGCTCCACGTGGAAAGAACCGCTTTTACGAATTACAGTTGGCGCCCCGCCCCAGTCTGCAGGTATTAAGGGCTGGCAAAGTGCTGTTTTTTGACAATACCAAATTAGATTTCTGTCATTACCGCGAAATATTCACCCGTCTTGAGACGGTATTGAATGAACACGGCATTCATCGCATCGAACATGTTCGTCAGTCCGTGCGCAGCACCATGACGGTACAGCTCCGCGAGCTGGCTGAGAAATTGGCGAGCAAAGAGGTTCAGGCCACAGTGGTAGCGTTGGCTAACATGGGAATCATCAGTGATGAGCACCATCCTCGTCATTGAGTTGGAAAAAGGAGGATCGCCACGTTATTGCTCGCCTCGTCGCCAGGGGACAATCTGGCTGGGCACGTGGCGCATTACCGGGCGGGGCAACTGTATATTTACTGCCTCGACATCTATCAGGCGAGCACCGTCAGCGATATCCGCCGACAGGTTCCCCCGTCATCGGGGAAAGTCTTATTTTCGAGAACCATACCATGAAGCCGATGTCTCTCTTTGTTCAGGGCAATAAAGATGCCATGCCCCTGTTGCTTGGCTTACTGCCTTTCGCCGTGCTTACCGGCGTCAGCGCCATTCAGGCGGGAATGACCCCCTGGGTTGCCCAGCTGTCGTCTTTATTGCTGATGTCAGGAGCTTCGCAAATTGCCGCGGCAACGCTGATGACGGCAGGCGCCGCGCCTTTCGTGGTGATCGCTACGCACATTGCGATCAATTTTCGCTATGCCATCTACAGCGCCGGGCTGTCTCAGCTGAAGCTCTATTTCACCCCACTGACCAAGCTCGCGGCAGCACAAATGTTGATCGATCAAACTTACGCACTGACGTTTTTGCGCTGCCAGACCCAGCTACTGAGTGCGAAAGAAAAAATGCTGTATTACTTTGGCACGGCGCTGCCGATGTGGCTGGTGTGGCAATTGGGGACGGCAGTGGGGATCCTTGCCGGCCCGCTTATTCCTGCCGATTGGCATTTGGAGTTCGCCATTACCTTGTGCTTTATCTCCCTGCTGGTACCTATGCTGAAAGACGGTCCGATTGTGGTAGCGGCCACGGCCGCCGGGGTGGTTTCAGCCTTTACCTGCGGGTGGCCCTATAACCTGGGGTTCTTATTTTCGATGACCGTGGGCGTATTGGCCGGCGGCCTCTATCACAAGACCCGATGGTCTCAACGCAACGGGGAGTTGTCATGAGCGAGACGACGATTTTATGGGTGTTGGTCATCAGTACTCTGGGTACGTTTTTATTGCGCTACTCCTTTCTGTGGCTCAATGACCGCTTACCGTTTTCCGAGCGGGTGGCCGAATGGCTGAAGCTGATCCCGGCTACGGCCATCGTGTCTCTGATCGTGCCGGCCCTGATAGCTTCGCCCTCGGCGTTGACGGCCGAAGGAGCACCGAAACTGTGCGCGGCTATCGTGGCGACGCTGGTGATGTGGAAAATGCGTAACGCCACCTTGATGCTGGTGCTCGGTATGGCGACGTTTTGGCTGATCCGCGTGCTCGGCTGACAACGATCAACGCACGCCAGGCTTATGCAATTGGTCGCGGTATTTTTTCGGCGTGATGTCCCGGTGGTGTTTGAAAAAAGAGATGAAGGCACTGGTGGTGGAGAACTCAAGATAGTGAGCAATCTCGGTGATCGACTTATCGGTAGTCAGCAGGTTCATGGCCAACTTCAAACGAACCTGCTGGCGCCACTGCTGATAACACATGCCGGTTCCCTGCACGAACAACCGATGAATGGTGCGCTCGGATGCGCCGCAATGGGACGCCAGCTCATTCAATCGCGGCACCATTTCGCCTTTCAGATGGTAACATTTCAGGTAATTACGCACTCGGGAATCGTACGGTAAAGCAGGCAAGGAGAGGTAATTGGCGGCGGCCCGGATTTTGTCGATGAGCAGGGATTGCAGATGGAACTCGGTTCCTGCCATCCAGTCGGTATGGAAAGGAGAGCGGCACATGGTCTCGATAACCTCTCCCAGCAGTGGGGTGATGGTAAAGACTTCGACGTTTTTCGACAGCGACGCGAAGCGTTTTTGATCGAGGTAAACGGCGCGAAAATCGACATTGTCGCGGAGGATCACATTGTGGGGAACGCCGCCGGGGATCCAGAGCAACTGCCGCGGCAGCACAGAACAAATGTGATCTTCCAACATGACGATAGCGGCGCCCGATTTCACATAGACCAGTTGACCTTTAGCATGTGAATGCATTCTTGAGCGTAACGAGTGTTCTTTCTCATGCGAGAAAGAGGCGTAGATCGACACGATAGGCGTATCAATGGCGTCGGGGTCAAAATGTTCATTAAGCAGGTCTGAATTGACGAAAATGGATTCAGTGATTTCTGGCATTAGCGTCATGACTCATAAAATGTGTGGCTCGCAAATTTAGGGGGTTGTCCATGACGATAAACCTGAGCAGACTGACAACAGGGACAATGAACGGTAACGCTGGCCATGAAGGAACCTCAAAACCGAGCATTATAAATCCAATTCACCTAATTAGAGAATCACCGCGTTGTTCAACCGTGTCGCGTTGAGTGTGCTGAAATAGCATAAGGGCAAAAGGGATAGCATAGCGAGCAAACGGCAATCTTCCGGACGATCGGGAGATTTTCGTAGCGAGGTTATCTTTGGTTAATTTATCCACAAAGTGGAATCCCGCCCTGCTGCCCCATTGAAACAGGGGCTATCAGTTCACCGCTACCGTAACAGAGTGCTGCCCACGGACCAAAGTTGGCGGATTCGCGCTAAGCAATGTCATGTTCGATGTAATGCATTCGCACCAATCCGATATCATGAATCCGCCTATTTAAATCAAGGAGGTAAGCGTGCATTTATGAACAGCGACACTGCGCAACAACGATTTTCATGGCGCTATGCCATCATTGCCGTAATATTAATTTTCTCACTCGCCATGCAACTGTCGCTACCGTTATCCCGGGAGGTACAGGCGGCCTGGATTATCGGCATTGCCATCGTTCTTTGGGCGACGGGGTGGTTGCCGGAATGGTTGACCGCATTCGTGTTTTTTACCCTGTGCAGCATGACGCAGGTCGACTCTCCAGATGTGATCTTTGCCGGACTGTACTCTTCCGCCACCTGGCTGGTGCTTTCGGGAATTGTGCTGGGCGCCGCAATAAACTTTACCGGTTTGGGTGACGCGATGGCATCCCGTATGGCACCGCTATTTATCGGCTCTTTTCCACGGGCGTTGTGGGGCAGCATGCTGTTCGGCTTGCTGATCACGTTTATCATGCCTTCCGCCATGAGCCGTGTCATTTTACTGATTCCCATTCTTATCTCGTTGGCGGATCGGTTGGGCTATGGCCCAGGGCGAAACGGCCGGATGGCGATACTGCTGGGTGGCGTATTGGGCACTTATCTGCCGGCCACGGCTATCTTACCCGCCAACGTTCCCAACAACGTATTGGTCGGCGCTACCGAAGTCATGTTCGGACGTGGCCCCGGCTATAGCGAATATTTCCTGCTGCATTTTCCGGTTTTGGGGGCGTTAAAAATAGCGATCCTTGGCATGACGCTATGCTACTTCTATCGCGATACCGCCCCTAAACCACAAAGGCAGATAACGGCGCAAAAACAACACATTGGGCGCACACGGCTGGCGATATTGCTTGTGGCGACGATGCTGCTATGGATAACGGAGCCCTGGCACGGCATCTCGACGGCTTGGATCGGCATGCTGGCGGCTATCGTTTGCCTGTTCCCGCATTCCGGTATGATTAACGCCAAGCAGCTGGCTACGATGAACATGGCGCCCGTTTTTTATGTAGCGGGGATCGTCAGCATGGGGATGTTGGCCTACCATAGCGGGCTTGCCAACGATCTGGCCAAGGCGCTGCTATTCCTGATGCCGCTTCATAGCAATGCTGCCGCACAAAATTTTAGCGTGCTTTCGACACTTTCCGCGGCCATGGGGCTATTGGTTACGCTACCGGGCGTCCCGGCCGTGCTCACCCCTATCACCAAGGTGCTGGCTGCCGCAACAGGCTGGACAAACGAAGCGGTATATATGGCGCAGGTAATCGGCTTTTCGACCGTGTTATTGCCATATCAGGCCCCACCGTTAGTCATTGCGATTCAGACGGGGAAAATTTCCGCCAGCGATATGATCCGTGTTTGCCTGGTTACCGCCACCCTTTCCATACTGTTGCTCTGGCCGTTGGATTACCTATGGTGGCAAATTCTTGGCTGGCTTTGAATCGTTAACCCGCGGATATCACATTAATCCGCGGGTTTTTGTTGCAGATAATGCCGGCAACTGCGTAGGGCAACGGCCGGTAATACGCCTAAACATGGCGGTAAATGCGCTCTGGCTAATATAGCCAAGATCGCTAGCGATTCGGCTGATGGAATGGCCGTTTTCCAACAAGGTAATGGCGGCGATGACGCGCCGATGTTGCCGCCATTGCTGAAACGTCATTGCGGTTTCCTTAATAAATAGCCGGGCGAGGGTTCGGCTGCTACCACATGCTACGCAGGCCCACTGTTCAAGGCTGCGACCGTCACCCGGGTTTTCAATCAGGCCATCCATGATAATACGCAGCCGCCGATCGTTAGATATCGGCAACTGCGGGGTGACGGCATCGCGGCGGGTGCGAATCAGATCCGCAAGCAAATGCAACGTATAGTGGCGGGTTTTGCCGTACCGGGGGGCATCCGTAGAGATTGCACTGCTAAATTCCAGCAGGTCTTCAAGTAATGAATCGATTAAAACAAGATGACAGCGGTCGTCGAACTCAGGATATCGGGTGGTATCAATGTAAATATTATGCACATACAGGGCATCAATCGCCTGCACGGTATGTATCACCCCCGCCGGTACCCATACAGCCCTGCTCGGGGCACCAATCCAGACGCGATCGTCAGTGTAAATGCGGCAGCGCCCCTTATAAGGGTAGATAAGCTGCCCTCTATCATCATGGCGGTGCCAGCGTCCTCGTTGCCCCATCATCATGTGCGAGGGCTTTGACAGAATAGGTTTGGGAGCATTATCAATGGCGGCTAACCGCTCTGGAGCAGGGATAGTTTGCGCCCTATCGTGCTGCTGCGCTTTTATCATGCTGTAAGACCATGAAGTGTATGGTGAAGTAGCAATACTATGCCCCTGAGTGACTTATGTAAAACCTTCGATCTTTCACCACTCATTGGTGGCTGGAAAACGGCGGGAGGATATTCCCAGATCCGATTCTTCAGATTGTCAATGGGTGTTTACGCATTGGGCAAGGGCAAACCGGGGCGATGCTCTCCATGTTAGCAATTCCCTAGCCTTCGTCAGGTAATGCATCCAATTAGTAGGACATGTACTTTTCGATGAAGGCTTCAATGACTTTTTCATGAAGCCCTACAGAGCGTGAAAAGCAAATGGTTCTACGGGCCAGACGTTTGATTCGTGTTCTCAGCGTCGGTTGTTGCATTTTAAGCGGTCAACTAAAACTGGCCACCGCTTTAGAATTTTTCCAGTATCGGTTTTCCGATTCGTTTGGTGGTAACCCACCGTTAGACGCCAGCAACGATACAATCGGCTCCGGCCGGTTTTTTTACGTCAAAACACTTGCAAGGGTGACGGGTTACTCATCACCCATTAATCTATTGATTAGTAAAAATAAAAATCCGTGGTGAAGAGGGTGAACAGCTTTTCAAAAAATCATTTTATTGGGCTGGATTGTTATATTACACAGCGAAGTTTTTCATTTGCTTTTTGGGGCTCAAGCGCCGATGTGTATAGGTTTGTGTATAAGCGAATTTTTAATAACTAAATATATTTATTAAAAACAATTGGTTACGCTTTACTCCTATTATCCCCTTATTGTCTCTGCTCGTCTACCGTTGTCATTATTCACGTCGCTCTCATCATTTGAACGCCGTCGGCGCAACTCCCGGCCGAGACATGGCTCATTCAATGTAGCGAAGGGGAGAACTGCCATGGCGGTTTTTTTACCGCTTGTTCCCGTTTCCGGTCTCGCATACAATCTTATTTTGTGAATTAAATATCAATAATATTCTTTTTTTGAGATTTGCAGTTGGCAACCCTTCTCCTTGTCGGGCGTTGTCAGGAGGGAGGAATGATTTCAGCGTGGCGCTACCGGCCGGAAACGAAAGCCTTTCTGCTTTCGGTGGCCGCCTGTGTGGTTCTGGTTATCGGTATGGGATATGGCCGGTTCGCCTTTACCGGCGTGCTTCCGCTGATGCTGCATGAAAATGTCCTCAGCCTGAACGAGGGGAATTTTGCCGCTTCGGCCAATTATGCGGGGTATCTCGCCGGCGCGCTGATGTTGGCAAAAGCCAGGCCATCCGATGCCAGGAATCTTTGCGTGGGCTCGGTGCTGTCCACGCTCGCCTGCCTTGCCGCGCTGGCATGGCTGCGTTCGCCTGCGGGTATTATCGTGGTCAGAGGCATTGCCGGCATATGCAGCGCCGTGAGTCTGATATCCGCCTCCCTATGGCTGCTTCAGCATATGAAGCATGCGCGTGGCGCGCCGCTGATGTATGCCGGTGTCGGGCTGGGGATCTTTATTTCTGCTGAATTTATCGCCCTGGGCAAGGCGCTGACTCTATCCAGCCAGACGATATGGATTATCTGCGCAATAAGCGCGGGATTGCTGTATGCGGTCGTTTTCCGCCTTCTTAACAGCCCGCCTGATATATTGGTTAACTACCACAAACCATCATATACGACGACGAGCGGCGGTCCTCAAACACAGGCCGCGGCGCTGAAACTCATCGCCGCCTATGGACTGGCAGGTTTTGGCTACATCATTACTGCCACCTATCTGCCGCTGTTTCTTTCCGGCTCGCTGGCGGGGATCGACCCCGTTCATGTCTGGGCGGTATTCGGCCTCGCCGCCGTACCTTCGTGCTTTTTCTGGCACCGGCTGATGCTGCGATACGGCCATCTCCGTAGTTTCAGGCTTAATCTGTCCATACAGGCAGCGGGGGTGCTGCTGCCCGTCTTCAGCCACGGGCTGATTTTCTGCCTGGCAAGCGCTCTGATGGTGGGGTTCACCTTTATGGGAACCGTGACGATTGCGCTGCCCGAAGCGAGGCGCCTGGCGGATGTCGTCAGCTTTAATATGATCGCCGTAATGACGGCCGTTTATGGCATCGGGCAGATAGCCGGCCCGCTGATTGCCGGTACGCTTTACTCCTGGACCGGTTCATTTAATCCCTCTCTTATCGCGGCAGCCCTTGCTCTTGGTGTTGCCGGGATGATTGTCTCCCTCGATTCAGGACACACATCGCCGACAAAAAGGCAGGCTTAATCGTTTTCATCTATCCGAGACGCGACGGGTCCCCGGCGGGGCAGGCAAGAACGGCGGCTGACGAAATCCCGACCGTCTGGGTCCGCGCTACGCTTTTATGTTGGAAGTGTTCTGTAATATACCCAGCAACTTATCCATCGCGGGCGAGCTAAAGTCCTTGCGCCAGATAAACTGCGTCGTTGACGTTCCTACGGGCAGGATGTTAAGCCCGTCAGGCAACTGCAGCAGCGCCAGTACGCTTTCGGGAAGCATACACATGGCGGCTCCCGATGCGACGCAGGCAAGCATGGCGTGGTATGAGTTGACTTCCTGTATCCGAATTTTTTCCCCGCCCGTCATTTGGCTTAGCAGCCCGATCGCCGTCTCCCGATAGGTGCATCCTCTGGCGAAAGTCGCCAACTGGCCTTCATGGATATCCTCAAGTCTATTAACCGATTTCATGGCGGCGGGCAGGATAAGCAACAGCTTCTCAATAAACAGCGGATGATATTCCAGGCTGTCGGCACACTGCGCTTCCCCGTTTTCATCCGCCGGCAGCGCAACCAGAGCGGAGTCCAGTTCCGACATTAGAACTTTTTCCGTCAGTTGTCTGGTCGGGCCCGTACTCAGTTTAAGCTTTACCTCGGGGCAGGACTTGCTGAAAGCGGCAAGCGGCGCAGAAAGACGACTTGCAACGCTTGATTCCATCGCGCCAAGCGCCAACACCCCGTTTGGCGTACCGGGATGAAGGCTCTGTCGCGCCTCTTCAGCCAGACTGAGAATTTTTCTTGAGTAAGTCAGAAATTTTTTTCCCTGGGGAGACAGCCTCAGTTTTTTATTTTCCCGAATGAACAACTGGGCGTCCAGCTCCTCTTCAAGCCGCTGAATACGGGTCGTGACGTTTGATTGCACTCGCCCCAGGCGTTTTGCGGCTTTAACCACGCTTAGCTCTTCCGCCACGACCAGAAAAATTTCCAGTGAGGAATGATTCATTAAAATATTCTCATTATAAAAACGATATCGGCGTATAACTCTCCCATAGAGATTCTATGGTCTTCTTCTGTATGACTTCAAGCCGGCGAAGAATAAGATGAATAATATTCCGGGCGAGAGACTTAATGTTAACTGCCTTATCATTCAAGCGCCTATGGCCGCCGCCGTGAGGAACGGGCCAGGGCGTGAAACGGCGTCTTCTATATAAGGTTATTTCTAATGCGAATACGTAAAGCGGCGCGGCTATTGGTCGTCAACCCTCAAAATCAGGTGCTACTGTTCCTTTTTGTACATACTCACGATGCTCTGGCGGGACGCGCGTATTGGGCTACTCCGGGGGGCGGCGTTGAAGATGATGAATCTTTCGAACAGGCCGCGTTAAGGGAACTTCGCGAAGAGACGGGCTTTCGGCGGGAGTTTATTGGGGAAAGTATGGCGGAAAGAACATTTGAGATGATGTTGCCTAACGGTGAAAATGTGCTGGCGGTAGAACGATTCTTTATCGTAAAGGTGGAAGGAAACGAAATAAACAAGGATGGCTGGAGCCGTCATGAAAAATCGGTCATGCATCGGCATCGCTGGTGGAACATGAGCGAACTTGCTGAAACGGCAGAAACCGTATATCCATTGGATATTCATGAAATATTATCTGATTCGCTGTCCTAACCGCATGGCGATAGGCCACGCGCGTCAGCGCCGCGGTGGAATATTCGCCGTGGAATGTTTTATTTTACGCCGCCCCGCGCCCTAAACCCCTGCAAAAACGCGCGCCCCACGATGCCGTCGCTTCGCTTGTTGTCTTGGCAGGCTGGCTTTATAGTTTACCGTCCTTATTTGGGGGGAACATTCAAACGGCACAAAACCTGACCGTTAGCGATATATCTTTAAAAATTAATCTATTTTGGATATCTATAACTCTCTGGAGGGACGGGTGCGTGGCGGTAAGAGGTATATTAGAGGTGCCCGACGAGCGTCTTCGCGTGACATACTCTTATGTTAAAAATATTAGTACGGCGCAAGGTTTAATCGATGACACCTTCTATGCGAGCAGTAATGATATTGGTTTGGCGGCTCCGCAAATCGGCTGCAAAGACGCCGTTATCGTTATCGATATTTCTGAACGGCGAGACCAGCCGCTTATTTTGGTCAATCCCGAGATCGTCGCGTCGGAGGGGGAGGTGAAAGGTGAGGAGGCTGCCTGTCTATTCCTGGTATTTACACGCAAGTCGAACGCTATAAGAAAGTGAAAGTTAGGGCGTTGGATCGGGAAGGATGCGAGATTTTTGTAGAAAACGACGGCTATTTATCCATCGTTATGCAGCACGAAATCGACCATCTGCAGGGGAAAGTGTTTATCGACTACCTATCGCCGTTAAAATATCAAATGACCGTAAAGAAATTGCGGAAAAACGGAAAGTTAACCAACGTCTTATCTTAATAGGCGCGTGTGGAGAAACAAGGCGGCATCGTTTCCTCCGTTTGAGCCGGGGCGCTAGAGATTCTGTTTGATTCCAATAAATTAGGACCCAAAAGGAATGACGCCTGCCCCGTTCCCTGTCTTGATAAAACGCTCAATGCTTTTCAGATCGGTCAGTCACTGTTCGGCAAAAAACGGTTTGTTAATCAAGCCGCTGACGGAGGCCGCTTTGGCCGCTGAATTCGACGCTTATCCGTGAAGCTATTCGCAAAAGAAAGCGCTTCAGGTTACACCGTTATTTTCCGCCAGCTCTTTAAAGCGACGGAGCGTCTTGGTCAGCATGTCTTTGGATAAAACATCAAACATCTGGCCGATTTTCTTCCCCAGCAGCCCCCCGGGCGGATCAAAACGAATCATCAAGGTCACTTCGCTGCCCGGGCCCGATTGGGCTGGCTTGAATGATAATCTGCCCTCGTTGGGGATACGGGCGCCTTCCAGAGAGCGCCAGTAGATATACTCCCCCGGTTTTTCATCCACGATTCTCGCTCGCCACTCGATAAGCGCGCCGAATGGGGTGTTAACCCGCCAGCGGGAATCGGTATGGTTGAGAATATCGATGGTGGCGAAATGATTCATCAGAAGCGGTAACGTTTCAGGTTTGCGCCAGAGCGTAAACAGCGTTTCCGCAGGACGATTGATCGTGATGCTGCTACGAATCTCGTCCGAATCGTTATTGCCGCTACCCCCGATATTTTTTAGAAAAGGCGGTCGTAACAAGGGTCCTCCTAATGAATTTTTGGCGCGCAGGGCATCTTTAACGTCATTGTGACCCATATTGATCATTAAGCAAGGTCGGAAACGCGCGTGAGATTTATGTAACATAATGGCTTTCCTCGCAACGGGGTCCGCATATCTGGTGGCAAAACCTCTTTCTGCGAAGAAAAGTGTTACCCTGAGTTATCTATGCCTGATTAGGATAATGCAGCAATGACGGAAACAGATATTTTACGATTGAGCGGTCTGGTCGGCGATCGGCTGAAGGCGCGCGGCGCGAAGATGACCTGCGCGGAGTCCTGCACCGGAGGTTGGCTGGCGAAAGCCATCACCGATGTGGCCGGCAGTTCCGGCTGGTTTGACTACGGTTTTGTCACATACAGTAATCAGGCCAAACAGGTGTTGGTCAATGTGAATGAAAAGACGCTGGTCAGCTATGGCGCCGTAAGCTCTGAAGTCGTGCAGGAAATGGCAGACGGCGCGCTGGCCGCCGCCGGGGCTGATTTCGCCGTTTCCGTCAGCGGCATCGCCGGACCGGATGGCGGAACGGTTGAAAAACCCGTCGGCACGGTCTGGTTCGGTTTTACGGATAACCGGGGAAACGCCTTTACGCGTAAGGCGTTATTCAGCGGGGACAGGCACGCCGTGCGTTTGCAGTCGGTCCATTTTGCGTTGCGAACGCTGTTGGATGAGTTTCTGCAAAAATAATCTTGATGCTGTATGCGTATACAGTATAATGTCGGTAAGTATTCGGTAATCCATGATTAAGCGGCCGGTAGAGAGACAGCTTTACGCCGTATGACAGGAGCAGAAATGGCTATTGATGAGAACAAACAAAAGGCGCTGGCAGCGGCGCTGGGTCAGATTGAAAAGCAATTTGGTAAAGGTTCTATCATGCGTTTGGGCGAGGATCGCTCAATGGATGTTGAAACCATTTCTACCGGTTCCCTGTCTCTTGATATTGCATTAGGGGCCGGTGGTCTGCCGATGGGGCGTATCGTTGAGATCTATGGTCCCGAATCATCGGGTAAAACGACGCTGACATTGCAGGTGATTGCCGCGGCTCAGCGCGAAGGCAAAACCTGCGCTTTTATCGATGCGGAGCACGCTCTGGATCCGATTTACGCCAAAAAATTGGGCGTTGATATCGATAACTTGCTGTGTTCTCAGCCGGATACCGGCGAGCAGGCGTTGGAAATCTGCGACGCGCTGACGCGCTCCGGCGCGGTGGACGTCATTATCGTTGACTCCGTGGCCGCATTGACGCCGAAGGCCGAAATCGAAGGCGAAATCGGTGATTCGCACATGGGGCTGGCGGCTCGTATGATGAGTCAGGCGATGCGTAAATTGGCCGGCAACCTGAAGCAGGCGAATACGCTGTTGATATTCATCAACCAGATTCGCATGAAGATCGGCGTGATGTTCGGTAACCCGGAAACGACAACGGGGGGGAACGCGCTGAAATTTTACGCATCGGTCCGCCTGGACATTCGCCGCATCGGCTCGATCAAAGACGGCGAAGAGGTCGTGGGGAGTGAAACCCGCGTCAAGGTCGTGAAAAACAAAGTGGCCGCGCCTTTCAAACAGGCCGAATTCCAGATTTTGTACGGCGAGGGGATTAATATTTACGGAGAGCTGGTCGATCTGGGGGTTAAGCATAAGCTGATTGAGAAAGCGGGCGCCTGGTACAGCTATAACGGTGAAAAGATCGGGCAGGGGAAAGCCAACGCCTGTAACTATCTGAAGGAAAATCCGGCCATCGCGGATGAACTGGATAAAAAACTGCGCGGAATGCTGCTGCATAAGAGTAATGAATTATCCCCGGCTATCGATGGCGATGCTTATGATGAAGCCGCCGTTGGTGAAGATGATAAAGAGTTTTAATGTTGGTCGGGCTATTTGCCGCAGCGACGTTCGTCGGGTTTGTGCATGAGTAAAGCGTTACGCTATGCGATGAGTCTGCTTTCCGTCCGCGACCATAGTGAAATTGAAATACGCCGCAAGCTTGCGGCGTATTTGCAAAAATCGATGGCCATGGAGCCGGTAGCTGATGACGTGTCGGCTCACGCCTTTGCGGAAGAGATCGAATCCGCCATCGCCTATTGCGCGGAGCACGGCTGGTTGGATGATGAACGTTATGCCCGCCGTTATATCGCTAGCCGTAGCCGTAAAGGTTATGGCGTTCAGCGCATCAAAGCGGAGTTGGGCCAGAAAGGGATTGATAGGACGACTATCGCCGCCGCATTGAGCGAGTGTGGCATCGACTGGTGCGAATTGGCGAAAATCGCGGCAGAAAGCAAATTCGGGCATCTTCTGCCCGTTGAGTGGAAAGAAAAAGCCAAACTGCAACGATATTTGCAATATCGCGGCTTTTCCCATGAAGAAATCCATTCCATTTATGCTAATTTTTTAGATTGAGTGCATACGGGATTTTACTTCCCATCGAAGAAAATTTATCTTATTCCCACTTTTTGTTCGTGAGTTGCACGGTAGCGTCAGCATGCTGCACTAACCTTGCCCACGATCTGTTCTTTTAGCTTGATTCCAGGACAATTATGAGCAAGAGCACCGCTGAGATCCGTCAAGCGTTTCTCGATTTTTTCCACAGTAAGGGTCATCAGATTGTTGCCAGCAGCTCTCTGGTGCCGAATAACGATCCAACGTTGCTATTCACCAACGCGGGTATGAACCAGTTTAAGGACGTATTTCTTGGGCTGGATAAACGTAGTTACTCTCGGGCGACCACGCCGCAACGCTGCGTGCGTGCCGGTGGTAAGCATAATGACTTGGAAAACGTCGGTTATACCGCTCGACACCATACCTTCTTTGAAATGTTGGGTAACTTTAGCTTCGGCGATTATTTTAAGCACGATGCTATCCACTATGCATGGGAACTCTTGACCGATCCCAAGTGGTTTAACCTTCCGCAGGAGAAATTGTGGGTAACGGTATACGCCACCGATGACGAAGCCTATGACATTTGGGCAAACGAGATCGGCGTTCCTCATGAACGCATTATCCGCATTGGGGATAATAAGGGCGCGCCCTATGCTTCAGATAATTTCTGGCAAATGGGGGATACCGGCCCCTGTGGTCCATGCAGCGAAATTTTTTACGACCACGGCGCGCATATCGCCGGAGGGCCGCCGGGGAGTCCCGACGAGGATGGCGATCGCTATATAGAAATTTGGAACCTCGTTTTTATGCAGTTCAACCGCCAGGCGGATGGAACCTTGCTGCCGCTGCCGAAGCCTTCTGTCGATACCGGCATGGGCCTGGAGCGCATCGCTGCGGTATTGCAGCACGTGAACTCCAACTATGAGATTGATTTGTTCAAAACGCTGATTGCCGCAGTTGCCAAAGCGGTTGGCACCACCGATTTGGATAATAAATCGCTGCGCGTGATTGCCGATCATATCCGCTCCTGCGCATTCCTGATTTCCGACGGCGTGATGCCTTCCAATGAAAGCCGGGGCTATGTGCTGCGCCGCATCATCCGCAGAGCGATTCGGCACGGAAATATGCTCGGCGCGACCGATACGTTCTTCTATAAGCTGGTCGCTCCGCTGATTGACGTGATGGGCTCCGCCGCTGATGAGTTAAAGCGTCAGCAGGCGATGGTTGAGCAGGCGTTGAAAACGGAAGAAGAGCAGTTCGCACGCACGCTGGAGCGCGGGCTGGCCCTTTTGGATGAAGAAATCAAAACGCTGAAAGGGGATACGCTGGATGGGGAGACCGCTTTCCGTCTGTACGATACCTATGGTTTCCCGCTCGATCTGACGGCCGATGTTTGCCGCGAACGTGGTCTGAAGGTCGATGAAGAAGGCTTCGATCGCGCCATGGATACGCAGCGCGCGCGCGCGCGCGAGGCGAGCGGTTTTGGCGTCGATTACAACAATCTTGTACGC
>NZ_JAYWTM010000005.1:0-3172 GCF_036016195.1 Brenneria populi
CCGATGTGAGTAAAACCATCGGCAAAAAAAGATATCAAGACGGACGCGGGGTGGAGCAGCCTGGTAGCTCGTCGGGCTCATAACCCGAAGGTCGTCGGTTCAAATCCGGCCCCCGCAACCAATTGATTATCAGCGAATAGACACCCTTAGCGGGTGTTTTTTTGTTTTGGGCCTTCAGCGCTACGGGCCGCTATCCCGGCGGCCATCCTGCGACAGCTCGCCGCCGTCCTCTTTTATTCCTATGCGCTAGCGCCCTGCCCGGCTGGCGAAATAAGCTTTAATCCCATCGAGAATCGACTGGGCCACCTGCTGTTGAAACTGGCTGGTGCGCAGCTTGCGCTCTTCTTCCAGGTTGCTGATAAACGCCGTTTCCACCAGAACGGAAGGAATGTCCGGCGCTTTCAGCACCGCGAACCCGGCCTGATCGACGCGATTTTTATGCAGACGGTTGACCTTGCTCAAACGGGTTAATATTTCCTTGCCGAACGTCAGACTGTCATTGATGGTAACGGTCTGAACCAGATCAAACATGGTGTGGTCCAGATAGCGATCGCCGCTCATGCTGACCCCGCCGATTAAGTCCGCTTCGTTCTGCGTCTGCGCCAAAAAGCTCGCGGCGGAGCTGGTCGCGCCTTTCTTGGAGAGCGCAAACACCGACGAGCCGCGCGCGGCGCGGTTGGTGAACGCATCGGCATGAATGGAAATAAACAGATCGGCGCGCTGCTTGCGCGCTTTGGCGACCCGCACGCGCAGTGGAATAAAGACGTCTTCATTACGCGTCATATAGGCTTTCATATTCGGCTCGCGCTCGATCAACGCGCGCAGGCGGCGGGCGATTTGCAGCACGATATCTTTTTCCCGGGTTTTATTTTTACCGACAGCGCCGGGATCCTCGCCGCCATGACCGGGATCCAGCATAATGACCAGCGGACGATCGCGCCCGGCTTTCCCTTGCTGCGGCGCCTCCGCCGGCAGCGTCCGCTCCAGATCGCCCTTGTTATAATCCTCCAGCAGCGCCAGCAGCGGATCCTCTTCGTTATCATAGCGGCCCGCCAGCGGGTAAAGATCCATCACCAGACGATGGCGGAACTCCGCCACCGGACTCAGCGTAAAGATTTTGGCGTCGACCCCTTGCTTTAGCTCCAGAACCAAACGCACCGTATCTTTATCAAACTGGCCGATTCTGGCATTTTTAATCAGCGGGTCGTCTTGATGAAAGCGGCTGGAGATGCTCTTCAGAACGCTATTAAGATGAATATTTTCTATATCCACCACAATCCGGTCCGGATTGCCGAGCGTGAACTGCTTATATTTAAGCGGCTGATTGGACTCCAGCGTAACCCGGGTATAGGAAGAGGAAGGCCAGACGCGTACGGCGATCGCCTGCGCAGCGGCGGCCATTCCGACGCCGCTCACACTTAACAGCCAGGTTGCCGCGGCGCTTTGCAACAGGCGCCGCCGAGTCATATTGTGATTCGAGTAAGACATGCAACTCCGGTCTGATTACAGTGCGATTGCCAAATGCCGAAAGCATAAAGAGTGAAATAGTCAAAAACTTTAACTAATCTCTACCCTGGTGTCATGCAAAAATAATTTCGCGCCGTTTTCCCCTGTAACTGGCAAATTACAGCGGTATGGACTTTGCTCGCCACATACCCCTTGCCTTTTATCTCGCAAAGAATAAAAATACAAAAATTACGAATAAAAATTCAAATAGGAGTCGCAGTGAAGGAGCGTAGTACAGAACTGGTAGAAGGCTTTCGCCATACCGTTCCCTATATCAATGCCCACCGTGGCAAAACCTTTGTCATCATGCTGGGCGGAGAAGCCATTGAGCATGAAAACTTCGCCAACATCGTCAACGATATCGGACTGCTGCATAGCCTGGGTATTAAACTGGTGGTGGTTTATGGCGCGCGTCCTCAGATCGACAATAATCTGACGACCCATCACTACGAACCGCTTTACCATAAAAATATCCGCATCACGGACCGAACGACGCTGGAGCTGGTCAAACAGGCCGCCGGAATGCTGCAGCTGGATATCACCGCCCGCCTGTCCATGAGCTTGAACAATACCCCGCTGCAGGGCGCGCACATTAACGTCGTCAGCGGGAACTTTATCATAGCCCAGCCGCTCGGCGTGGATGACGGCGTCGACTACTGTCACAGCGGACGCATTCGCCGTATCGATGAAGACGCCCTACACCGCCAGTTAGACAGCGGCGCGATTGTGCTGCTCGGCCCGGTGGCGGTTTCCGTCACCGGAGAGAGCTTTAACCTGACGTCCGAAGAGGTCGCCACCCAATTGGCGATCAAGCTGAAAGCGGAAAAAATGATCGGCTTCTGCTCTTCGCAGGGCGTAACCAATGAAGAGGGTAACATCGTTTCCGAACTCTTCCCGGATGACGCGCAGCAGCGTATTGAAGCCCTGGAAAAGGAAGGCGATTACCAGTCCGGCACGGTCAGATTCCTGCGCGGCGCGGTTAAGGCCTGCCGCAGCGGCGTGCGCCGCAGCCATCTGATCAGCTATCAAGTTGACGGCGCGTTGCTGCAAGAGCTGTTTTCCCGCGACGGCATCGGCACGCAAATCGTCATGGAAAGCGCCGAGCAGGTACGCCGGGCCACGATTAACGACATCGGCGGCATTCTGGAACTGATCCGCCCGCTGGAACAGCAGGGCATTCTGGTCAGACGCTCCCGCGAACAGCTGGAAATGGAGATCGATAAGTTCACCGTTATCGTGCGCGATAACCTGACCATCGCCTGCGCCGCGCTTTACCCCTTCCCGGAAGAGAGCATCGGCGAGATGGCCTGCGTGGCGGTGCATCCGGACTATCGCAACTCTTCGCGCGGCGATATGTTGCTGGAACGCATCGCCGCGCAGGCGCGCCTGCAGGGGCTGAAAAAGCTGTTCGTCCTGACCACGCACAGCATTCACTGGTTCCAGGAACGCGGATTTTTACCTGCCGAAGTCGAGATGCTGCCGAGAAAAAAACAGGAGCTGTACAACTACCAGCGCCGTTCTAAAATTCTGGTGCTCGACCTCTGACTCCCCGCTAAACTGTCCGGCGCGCCATAGGTAAACTCCCAGCGCGCCTGATCGAAACGGGTAAAAAAGTCCATTTATCCGCCTTCCCTTATGCCGGAAATTGCGCGCTCATGCCGTCGTC
>NZ_JAYWTM010000050.1:0-2203 GCF_036016195.1 Brenneria populi
GCGGTTTTGGCGTCGATTACAACAATCTTGTACGCGTCGATGCGAAAACGCCATTTACCGGCTATGAGCAAAACCAGCAACAGGCGAAAATCATCGCGCTCTATCACAATGGCAGCGCAGTAGAGCGGATCGACGCCGGCCACGAGGCCATTGTCATTCTGAACGAAACGCCGTTTTATGGCGAATCGGGCGGCCAGGTCGGCGATCGGGGCGAACTGAAAGGCGCTAACGTTAGCTTCGTCGTTGAGGATACGCAGAAATACGGGCAGGCCGTCGGGCACATCGGCAAATTGGCTCAGGGGACGTTGAAAGTTGGCGATAGCGTGGAGGCGGTTATTGATAACGCGCGCCGCAATCGCATTCGCCTTAACCACTCCGCGACTCACCTGCTGCACGCCGCGCTGCGTCAGGTTTTGGGCGAGCATGTGGCGCAAAAAGGCTCCCTGGTTAACGACAGTTATCTTCGTTTCGACTTCTCGCATTCTGAAGCGATGAAGCCGGAACAGATTCGCCAGGTGGAAGATATCGTCAACGCGCAGATTCGCCGTAACCTGGCGGTGCAAACCGACGAGATGGCGTTGTCTGATGCCAAAGAAAAAGGGGCGATGGCGCTCTTTGGCGAGAAGTATGAGGATCACGTGCGGGTTCTCACCATGGGAGATTTCTCTATCGAACTGTGCGGCGGCACCCACGCCGGCCGTACGGGGGACATCGGTCTGTTCCAGATCGTTTCCGAGTCCGGCACGGCTGCCGGTATCCGTCGTATTGAAGCCGTTACCGGAGAGAACGCGCTGGCGGCGCTGCACCGCCAGAGCGATGTTTTGCAAGATGTTGCGCAGCTTCTAAAAGGTGATAGTAATAATCTGGTTGATAAGGTACGGTCTGTACTTGAGCGTACCCGTTTGCTGGAAAAAGAGCTCCAACAGCTGAAAGCGCAGCAGGCCGCGCAGGAAAGCTCCTCACTTTCAGGCAAAGCGAAAGTGATTAACGGCGTGAAGCTGCTGGTGACTCAGTTGGACAATGTCGAGCCTAAAATGCTGCGCGCCATGGTTGACGATCTGAAAAACCAATTAGGATCGGCCGTCATCGTGCTGGCGACGGCGGCGGAAGGTAAAGTCAGCCTTATCTCCGGCGTGACGAAAGACCTGACCGATCGTGTGAAGGCCGGCGAGCTGATCGGCTTTGTTGCTCAGCAGGTCGGTGGTAAAGGCGGCGGACGTCCTGACATGGCGCAGGCCGGCGGTAGCGATGTGGCGTCTTTGCCCGCGGCGCTGGCCAGCATTGAACCCTGGGTGGCTGATAAGCTATAAATATTAAATCAGAGTGTTATCCTAACAAAACGCCATGACTTTATTGGTTTTGGCGTTTTGTCTTGCCGAAAAGGCTTCCGGCAAGCAAGATGAGTGCGATGCCGCCTTCAATGTTACTCAGTTGGATAGGCTTGCTGGTCTTGTTGTGATAACAAAGGCACAAGCTACTTATCTCGACTAAACTAACAGTAGCGACAAACAATGAGTGAGATGATGAGGTGATCACCTCCATCTAGGTTTACGTTTTCACGGCACATGATGGATAATGACGGGGAGACAGAGAGACCCGACTCTTTATAATCTTTCAAGGAGCAAAGAATGCTTATTTTGACTCGTCGAGTTGGCGAAACCCTCATGATCGGCGATGAGGTAACGGTTACCGTGCTAGGGGTAAAAGGCAATCAGGTGCGTATTGGTGTTAACGCTCCTAAAGATGTTTCTGTCCACCGTGAAGAGATCTATCAGCGCATTCAGGCAGAAAAATCGCAACCGACATCATATTGATTGACAAGGCGTCTCGCGGAAACGAGGCGCTATTGTTGCTTTTCCGCGCATTTCCCCTTTTCGTCCGTTTATCAATACGCCTAATCCTCTTTGAATTGTCTTTTCTTGCGGCAAGATAAGCGCCTGTTTTTCTGTTGATAAAACCCCCTTTTTGCTGTGAATCTGCCCGTCTTGGACGCGAATTGCGCAAACAAACATAACTTGGGAAAAAGTATTTGACTTATAAGACCGGGAAAGTAATATGTGCGCCACGCAGTACCGGTGAGGTCAGTCAGTCATGTTAGATGACCATCGCAGGTAAGGTTTGGTGAGGTGGCCGAGAGGCTGAAGGCGCTCCCCTGCTAAGGGAGTATGCGGTCAAAAGCTGCATCGAGGGTTCGAATCCCTCC
>NZ_JAYWTM010000051.1:0-9410 GCF_036016195.1 Brenneria populi
TTCGCCGGACATCAGGCGGGGTAACAGGACATCACGCAGATTAGCGAGTTGAGCTGACTCAAAAAGACTCTTGATCCACTTGTTAAAGAGCGGGCTGACCAATTTTTCAAACTCAGTTATGGAGTTTGGATCAGCAATCAAGCAAGCCGTTTTCTCAACTATCGCTTTACTGATGTTTTGTTGTGCTGAGCCGATTGCTTTGTTTTCAAGTTGAGCCACAGAATTTTGCATCACTAGATAGTTATAAAAGGCGTGATGTTCCTTGGGAACAAGCGCACAAATTGCCTGATTAGTTGTTAGTGAAGTAGCAACCATAGATACCTGACCGGCAGTCGCTCCGTAAAGAGCGACAACGGTGGAAAAAGAGGGAACCCACTTGGCAGATGAACTTTTTAATCCTGCTTCAGATATACAATTTTCAGGTTTGGTAATAATAGATTGGCGTACTTCACCCGAAGTGAGCCAAGGAATACTACCGTTCCAAAACAATGGTTCATTTCTGCGGGGAGTACCACCATTGTATATTGCTGAACAGGTATCACGGATAGTACCTTTCCGCCAATCGTCGGGCACTTTTCCGCCAAATGGCTCAAAATCCACAAACCAGGACTTGAAAATGGCTTGCGCTATCTGCTCTAAATGATGATTTATCGCCCTGTTTGCAGCAATTCGACCATCGAGAACAGCCAACGTATCAGCAATACCAATCTGTATATCAAGCGGCAAGTCGGGGACTTCGTACTGCATTATTGCCCTTTTGTCACCTCGGGGCATTTTGGTACCTTTGGCCGTGGCCATAGCGTAGTCAAAAAAGCTGTCATCCGATAACAAGTAATAAAGGAAGCCTGGATAGACCTTTTCTTTTGCTCTTAATACCAGCACATCGTTTGAGCAACCGCCGTCACGGTCGGCGAACCATATCTTACGGAAGTACGGACGGATGTTTGATAGCAATACATCCTTAGCTTGATAGGCTTGAGTTTGCGAAATACTCGGCAGCCCAGCCGAACGGGTGATACCTTCCTTATTCGAGAGCATGTTCTCGGTCGATATATAGGTGTCCAAATCCAAACCGGCGACTACAACCCGTCCATCAGCGAAATCGCAAAGGTCAGAAAGTTTAGATGTCATACCCAAGCCCCCCCAATCTCTTACGGATTTCATCCTCCAGTTCGTGGGAACGCTTGAACAAAACGCTAAGTTCTCCGGTCATCCGCGCCATTTTCTCTTCGAAAGGTTCGCCGTCGTCTTCCTGCGCCTCAATGCCGACGTAGCGGCCCGGCGTGAGAATAAAGTCCTGTTTGGCGATATCCTCTGTCGTGACCGCAGCGCAGAAACCTTTCACATCCTCCAACGTGCCATTGTCGAATGCCTCAAAGGTTGCGGCGATTTTAGCGATGTCTTCGGCGGTCATCTCGCGCAGACGACGGTTGACCATCGTCCCCATCTTGCGGGCATCGATAAACAACGTTTTGCCTTTTTGCTTTTTATTCCGGCTGATAAACCAGAGGGACACGGGAATCTGAGTGGTATAGAACAACTGCGTGGGCATCGCGATAATGCCTTCCACGAGATCATTTTCCACAATTTTTCGTCGGATATTACCCTCGCCGCCGCTCTGGGACGACAACGAACCGTTGGCCAGCACCATACCTATCTTGCCGTTTGGCGCAAGGTGATGAATCATATGCTGCAACCACGCGAAGTTGGCGTTTCCATTTGGTGGTAAGCCATATTGCCAGCGCGGGTCGTCGTTTAAGCTGCCGTCGTTCCAATCCGACAGGTTGAATGGCGGATTGGCGAGAATAAAGTCGGCTTTCAGCGTTGGGTGAAGGTCATTGTGAAAAGTATCGTCATTGTAAGCACCAATGTTGGCTTCGATACCGCGAATAGCCAGATTCATCAACGCCATTTTACGCGTGGTCGGGTTGGCGTCCTGGCCATAGACAGAAAGGTTGCCGATGTTGCCGCTGTGGTTTTTTACGAAGTCGGCAGACTGCACGAACATACCGCCCGAACCACAGCAGGGGTCATACACGCGCCCTTTAAACGGTTGCAAAACTTCAACGAGCGTTCGCACGACGCAGGAGGGCGTAAAGAATTCCCCGGCACGCTTACCCTCTTGCTCGGCGAATTTGGCTAGGCAGTATTCATAGGTACGTCCCAAAATATCTTTATCTGTTCCATGTTCAATCATCTGAATATTGGTAAACAGATCAACGACATTTCCAAGTCGACGTTTGTCCAGTTCGGCGCGGGCGTAGTTTTTAGGCAGAATATCTTTCAGCCGTTTATTCTCTTTTTCGATTTCCCGCATTGCATTATCAATAACAATACCTATTGTTTCTTTACGCGATGCTTCGGCGATAGCGCTCCACCTGGCCTGCGGTGGCACGAAAAACACATTTACTTCGGCATAGGCGTCTTTATCCTCCACATCGTCATCATCGGCCAGGAGTGCCTGATATCGCTCATCGAACTTGTCCGAAATGTACTTGAGGAAGATAAGTCCTAATACGACGTGTTTATACTCCGCCGCATCCATATTGCCGCGCAGGATGTCCGCCGCCGCCCAAATTTGCTGTTCGAAGCCGATTGACGCCGTGTTGTTTCCGTTCGTTATGGCCATGTATTTGCCTCATTTTTGTTCTGAAAGTCTTCAGGCTTGCGAAACATTGAAAACCGTAAAAAGTTATTCGACATGCTGAATGGAATGATATTTTTGATAACCGTAGCGTTTCAGCGACGACTGACGCTGCGGTGTTTATCAATAGGAAAGTTAGATTTAGCGAAATGAAAATCTGCCGAACAACATCCATGCAGTCCCATTGGGAATTAATTTTACAACAACATAAACAATATGTTGTCATTGATTTCATTTAAAATGTCTTATGCTGGAAGCTACCTGCCTGATACGGCAGACAGCATCAGTAAACAAACTGTAACTCTTTCCTGCCAGAGAGCTACAGCCTGCCCATTTTCTACACACTCAACCCGCCGTCAACTTCCCAAAATCAAACGGACTAACCGCCTTCTCCCGATTCGCATCAAGAAAATCCGCCCACCATTGCAGCATCAGTCGCCGTTCATCCAGGTGTTCGGCCTTGTGGATGTACGCAGCGCGAACGCCGTTACGTTCCTGATGGCTCATCTGCCGCTCTACCGCATCCCGCGACCATAATCCCGATTCGATCAACGAGCTACAGGCCATGGTACGAAAGCCGTGACCGCAAACTTCCGTTTTGGTGTCGTAGCCCATGGTTTGCAGCGCTTTGTTCACCGTCCCTTCGCTAACCGGTTTTCGTGACGAGTGATCGCCGATGAAGACCAGTTCACAATGCCCACTCACCTCTCTAATCTTTTTAAGGATCTTCACTGCCTGACGGCTTAGCGGAACAAGGTGCGGTGTATGCATTTTTGAGCCGCGTTCAGAGAACTTCACGCCGGGGATCGGTTCACGCTCTGGGGGTATCGTCCATAAGGCGCGTTCGAAATCGATTTCCGGCCAACGGGCAAAACGGAGTTCACTGGAGCGGATAAAAATCAGCAGAGAAAGATTTATTACCCATTTGGTAAACTCACGGCCTTTGTAGCCGTCAATGCGGCCCAGAAGTTCATGTAAACGTTCGAGCTCCAACGCCGGGCGATGTTCGACTTTACCGGGCATAATCGCCCCAGCCATATCCTGTGCCGGATTGTAGTCAATCAGCCCGTTTTGTACCGCATAGGTCATGATGGCAGTCACGCGTTGCTTTAAACGTTTGGCGACTTCTAAGCGCCCCGAACGTTCAACGCTTTTAATCGGTGCCAGTAAGTCGCGTGTTTTCAGATCAGCAATATGTGTGCTGCCGATAGCGGGGAAAATATTGTCGCTCAGGCTTTTCAGGATGCGTTCGGCATGGGATTCCGACCACTTCTTGTTGTCGGCGTGCCAGGCGCGAGCCACAACTTCGAAAGTTTTTTCATCCTCTTCCTGTTTTGCTTTCACCGCTTTCTTATGTTCACGGGGATCGATCCCCCCAGCAACCAGCTTTCTGGCTTCATCCCGTTTATGACGTGCCTCGGAAAGCGAAACTTCGGGATAGACACCTAACGCCATGAGATGCTGCTTACCACCGAAACGAAAACGCAACCGCCAGTATTTGGAACCATTAGGATGAACCAGCAGAAACATTCCATCGCCGTCAGTCAGCGAATACTCTTTTTCTTCTGGTTTTGCCGAACGTACTTTGATATCGGTCAGGGCCATTATCAATGTCCTCGCAAGTGCTTGCGGTGAGTATACAGAGCAAGATAGAAACAGCATATATACTCAGATGTATACTCACAAGCAGGTTGATGTCGGTTGAATTGTGTTGACGTCGGGAGAGTATGGAATGAAGAGAGAGCCAGTAAAACCGTGGGTTTCAGACAAAAAAATAGACGTCGGTTGACGTCTATTGATTTCAGGATGGTGCCCGGGGCGGGACTTGAACCCGCACAGCGCGTACGCCGAGGGATTTTAAATCCCTTGTGTCTACCGATTCCACCACCCGGGCTTAGAAACTGGAGGCGCGTCCCGGAGTCGAACCGAGGTAGGCGGATTTGCAATCCGCTGCATGGCCACTCTGCCAACGCGCCTTATTTTGCATTATTCGGCCTTCACAGCCTGAGATATTGGAGCGGGAAACGAGACTCGAACTCGCGACCCCGACCTTGGCAAGGTCGTGCTCTACCAACTGAGCTATTCCCGCATCATACGAACCTGCTGATTTCTACTAACTTTAAACAAACCAGCGTCGCTGTTGATGCGGTGCATTCTACTGACCTGACACAATGAGTCAATAGAATTATCAGCTCAGTACGTTCGTTTGCTGGTTTTTAAGGCGCTTCGATCAAGGTTCAAGCAAATCATGTCTTGCGGCGTTCAAATATTGAAACATCGACCAAAAAGTCAGCACCGCCGCGACGTATAAAGCAATCACGCCCGCCCCTTCAACCAGACGCTCCGGACGCCATAATAAAGCCACCAGCGCCATCATTTGCGCGGTGGTTTTTACCTTGCCGATCCAGGAGACGGCCACGCTGCTGCGCTTGCCTATTTCGGCCATCCACTCCCGCAGTGCGGAAATAATGATTTCACGCGCGATCATCGTGGCGGCCGGCAGGGTAATCCACCAGGAGTGATAATGTTCAGCCACCAAAACCAAAGCGACCGCGACCATCACCTTATCAGCGACAGGATCAAGAAACGCGCCGAACCGGGTCGTTTGTTTCCAGCGGCGGGCCAGAAAGCCATCAAACCAGTCGGTAACCGCGGCAATAACGAAAATGAGCGCGCATATCAGAGGTGCCCAGACGAATGGAAGATAAAACGCCAGCACAAAAAACGGGATTAAAGCAACACGGAACAAGGTCAGCAACGTCGGTATATTAAATTGCATAGCGCTTAGGTAACTATTTGGCCGGAGTGGATATTAAGAGTATGTTGCTACATTGTCCCTAGTGTTTCAACGCATAGAAGATTTTTTCTGCCAACGCGTGTGAAATACCCGGTACATTGGCAATTTCCTCAATGCTGGCATTCATTAAAGGCTGCAATCCCCCCATGTACTTCAACAGGGTCTGCCGGCGCTTAGGTCCGACACCTTCAATGAGCTCTAGGGTACTGGTATTTTTAACTTTTGCTCTTTTCTTACGATGCCCGCCAATCGCATGATCGTGAGAATCGTCACGAATATGCTGAATGACGTGCAGGGCCGGAGAGTCGGGCGGTAACGCGATCCCCTCCCCCGTCGCCTCAAAAAACAGCGTCTCCAACCCAGCCTTGCGGTCACTGCCTTTCGCAACGCCAAGCAGCAGCGGCCTGTTCTTATCCCAAGGCACCTGTAACGAGTCGAATACGGCCTTAGCCTGACCAAGCTGTCCTTTACCGCCATCAATAACAATAACGTCGGGAATTTTGCCGTCGTCCAACGCCTTGCCGTAACGGCGTTTCAGAACCTGGGTCATGGCGGCATAGTCATCGCCGGGAGTGATTCCGCTAATATTATAGCGGCGATATTCTGAACGTAGCGGCCCGTTGGCATCGAATACCACACAGGATGCCACAGTCTGCTCTCCCATAGTATGACTGATGTCAAAACACTCCATGCGGTTGATTTTCGACAAGCGCAAAACGTTGGCCAACTCAGACAATCTCTGATGAATGGTTGATTGTTGAGACAATTTCGTCACCAAAGCTGTCGCGGCATTGGTTCGCGCAAGCTTCAGATAACGGGCGCGGTCGCCGCGCGGTTTAGCCTGAATCTGCACTTTACGTCCGGCGACCCCGGTCAGGGACTCTGTGAGCAGGTCTTTATCCGGCAGCATAAAGTCAAGCAGAATCTCTGCAGGCAGGGTGCGCGCCAAACTGCCTTGCAGGTAGAATTGCCCGACAAAAGTTTGCACCACTTCACCCAGCTCGGTCCCCCCCGGAACCTTCGGAAAATAGCTGCGGCTGCCCAACACTTTTCCCTGACGAATGAACAGCACATGAATGCACGCCATTCCTGCCTCAAAAGCGACACCGATAACGTCCAGATCCTCGCCATCGCCCGAGACAAATTGCTTCTCCGTCACTCGCCGCACGGCCTGGATTTGATCGCGAATCCGGGCCGCCTCTTCAAAGTTCAGCGTCTGGCTGGCCGTTTCCATCCGAGCGATAAGTTCATTGAGCACCTGCTGATCTTTGCCCGACAAAAACAGACGCACATAGTCGACCTGCCGCCGGTAATCCTCTTCGCTAATCAACCCGCCGACACAGGGGCCAAGGCAGCGGCCGATTTGATATTGCAGGCAAGGGCGAGAACGATTCCGGTATACGCTGTTTTCACACTGCCGGATCGGAAAAAGTTTTTGCAACAGCATCAGCGTTTCACGTACCGCATTACCGTTCGGGAACGGGCCGAAATACTCGCCTTTGGCGTGTTTGGCGCCGCGATGAACGGCCAGACGCGGATGCCGATCGGCGCTGAGGAAAATCATCGGGTAGGACTTATCATCACGCAGCAGGACGTTATAGCGCGGCTGATAAAGCTTGATATAGTTGTGTTCCAGCAGTAAAGCCTCGGTCTCAGTATGCGTGATCGTCACATCGATCTGCGTGATACTTTTTACCAAAGCCTCGGTTTTACGACTGGCGACATTGCTGCGAAAATAGCTGGAGAGTCGTTTTTTTAAATCTTTTGCTTTTCCAACATAGATCACGGTATTCGCGGCGTCATACATACGGTAAACCCCTGGCTGGCTGGTTACCGTTTTAAGAAATGCCGAAGCATTGAAACTTTCACTCACTACTTGACAACGTCTCCGCATTAAAGAGGCCGTGGCGAATTGCCAAATGCGTTAGCTCCACGTCACCATTGATGTTCAGTTTATTAAACATACGATAACGGTAACTGTTCACCGTTTTGGGGCTCAGATTCAACCGGTCGGAAATTTCGGTCACCTTCTGCCCTTTGGTGATCATCAGCATAATCTGCAATTCGCGTTCAGACAAACACTCCAGCGGGGTTTCCGTCTGCGGTTCCAGCTGGCTTAACGCCATTTGCTGCGCAATATCAGAAGCGATATAGCGTTTCCCCGCATGCACGGCCCGAATGGCGCAAATGACTTCCTGCGGCGCCGCCGCCTTGCTGACATACCCAGCCGCCCCCGCCTGCATAACTTTAGCAGGTAATGGGTTCTCTGTATAAATAGTTAGCATGATAACTTTTACATCAGGGGAGAATCTCAGAATTTTACGCGTCGCCTCAAGGCCGCCGATCCCCGGCATATTCATGTCCATTAAGACAACGTCAACATCATTGCTGCGGCACCATTTGACGGCATCTTCACCACATGACACTTCGCCAACGACTTTAAGACCTTTGATATCGTCAAGAATGCGCCGTATCCCTGCCCGCACCAGTTCATGGTCATCAACAAGAAAAACGCTAATCAAAGAATAATTCTCCAAAAAGAGAGTAGCACTTACATAACGAGCTGCGTGCAGGTGATACTACGTTGGTTTCGAGAAATAATGAATACAGACTTATATAAGTTATGTATTTTTAAAATATGTTATGAAGTAATAGACCACGAAAATTATCGTATGCCCATAACGAATACCGTGGCTCTGATGGCGCATGTTGATCATTTTCTTAACATTTTAGATTACGATTGCCGGCGTTTTGAGACGCGGCCGTCAGTCATCAGCAACACTTAAGAAAACGCCAATCAATAACAGAGATCGGCGATATTTTTCCGTACGCGGAAAAACGCTGTAATCACCTGTTATATCAGCATTTTTCACGGCATAACCCACTTTATATAATCATTATATGGTAAGGAAATGCAGGTACGAAAAGCTTTAACTATTCTATCAAACACATTTAGCCATGGATTCACTATATAAATCCGGGCGATTAAATACAATTAAAAACAAGTTAAATGTATAAAAAACGCTCACTACATAGTTGCAGTTCATTAATAATGGCCGTCTGCAACACACTCTATGCTATACTGCCCGCAATCCGATTGTCTCCCGCAGCAAATGCTTTCAAGTCAAAAGCGGGCAGGCTAAAACACTTTTTTGCCGTTTCTTGTTAAGGAGGAAACATGAGCAATATAGATTTTTCCACGTCCGCGTCTGTCGAGTCATTGGCGCACGAAGTAACCTGCCTGAAAGCGACCGTTACATTATTGTTAAAAGCCATCGGGCAGGCCGATGCGGGCAAAATCATCGTTAAAATGGAAAAATACATCGCCCAACTGGAAGATCCGGCGCAGGCAGAAGCATTAGGCAATACCATCAAACAAATCAAACACGCTTACCGCCAGTAATCCTTCTCCCGTCGGCTCACCGCCTCGACGCCGACGGCGCTTCACCAGGCCACCATTCTCCGGCCGTTTTCTTTTATAGACGCCGCTGCCGATGGACCGCCAGAGTCTGAAGAAAATTTTCCCGCCGCGCCCTCTTATCGCACAAGCGTTGCGGCGCGTCTTGCCTCACCGTCCGCGAAACGTCTGCTATATTTTCGCTGTTTTATCGTTATGGAAAATACAAAAAGTTAATAACTTATTCAAATATCATTAAAATACTAAATCACATGGTATTACTTTTAATAAAAATTAGATCAACAAGCGTAATTGCTCGCTATAAAGCGTCATTGTTTTAAATGCCGTTTTTTATTTGACCCATCAGACAATGAACACGCTAAAGATAAAAAAGAGAATAAAGAAAGGCTGATTAAATAAAATGCGGACGTAGAACTCAAAATGCGACTGACTGAAGTGTTGGTGGGTCGTCGGGGGCTCGAACCCCGGACCAATTGATTAAGAGTCAACTGCTCTACCAACTGAGCTAACGACCCAACGGCGTGGATTATTCTCCACTTGGCGGCAACTGT
>NZ_JAYWTM010000052.1:0-3133 GCF_036016195.1 Brenneria populi
CGGCGTGGATTATTCTCCACTTGGCGGCAACTGTCAAATAGTTAACAATGATTTTTTCTTATTTTTTCACATTCTAAAATTATATTGAGCGCGATTGGCAATTTTGTTAACCTAAGCGCCGATCGGTCTCCCCCCTGCATATTACGATAAGCCGTGTTATCAGCGCAAAAAGCATACAGAGTCACATTGTTCGATTATTCACCGCGTTTATACCAACCACTCCCTATAATCTACGTAGCGATTACGCTATCTTATCCGTACCCAATTAATGAATGAGAGAGCCGATTAAGAGCTCAAAACAACATCACATAAAAATAGGAAATTACATTAATGGTAGATCAATCCAAAGAGGCGGCGGACCTTACAAGGACCGACAGCCACGGACTACGACGAAACCTGACTAACCGCCATATTCAGCTCATCGCCATCGGCGGCGCCATCGGCACCGGATTATTTATGGGGTCGGGAAAAACGATTAGTCTGGCGGGGCCGTCAATCATCTTCGTCTATATGATCATTGGCTTTATGCTGTTTTTCGTGATGCGAGCGATGGGGGAGTTACTGCTTTCCAACCTGAATTATAAATCATTCAGCGATTTCGCCGCCGACCTGCTCGGTCCCTGGGCCGGTTTCTTTACCGGCTGGACTTACTGGTTCTGCTGGGTCGTGACCGGCATCGCCGACGTGGTGGCCATCAGCGCCTATGCCCAATTTTGGTTTCCCGACCTGTCACAGTGGATATCCTCGCTACTCTGCGTGCTGTTATTGCTCTCGCTTAATCTAGCCACGGTCAAAATGTTCGGCGAGATGGAATTCTGGTTTGCCATGATAAAAATTGTGGCCATCGTCGCTTTAATCGTCATCGGCGCGGCGCTGGTCATCATGAAATTCCCATCGCCATCAGGCTCTATCGCCTCGTTTAATAATTTATGGAACGACGGCGGTATGTTCCCCAAAGGCATCGGCGGCTTTTTCGCCGGATTCCAGATAGCGGTTTTCGCCTTCGTCGGCATTGAACTGGTCGGCACCACCGCGGCGGAAACGAAAAACCCCAACGTCGTACTGCCCAGAGCGATTAACGCCATACCGCTTCGCATCATCATGTTTTATGTTTTTTCATTAATCATGATCATGTCGGTCACGCCTTGGAGCGCCATCGCCGCCGATCGCAGCCCCTTCGTTGAAATGTTTGTTCTGGTGGGATTACCCGCCGCCGCCAGCGTAATTAACTTCGTGGTGTTGACCTCGGCCGCTTCTTCAGCCAACAGCGGCGTTTTCTCCACCAGCCGGATGCTTTTTGGTTTGGCCAAACAGGGCGATGCGCCGAAGCGTTTTAGCCTGCTGTCTAAACGCGCGGTGCCGTCCGCCGGGCTGCTGTTCTCCTGTGTCTGCCTGTTATCTGGCGTGGTATTGATTTATCTCATCCCGAATGTAATGAGGGTCTTTACCCTGGTAACCACCGTTTCCGCGATCCTGTTCATGTTTATCTGGAGCATCATTCTTTGCTCTTATCTGGTGTACCGTAATAAAAGACCGCAGATGCACGCGAACTCACAATACAAAATGCCCTGGGGTATTTTTATGTGCTGGGTTTGTCTGGCCTTCTTCGTTTTTGTCATCGTCCTGCTGACGCTACAGCCAGATACTCTGCAGGCGCTGGTTGTCACGCCGCTATGGTTTATTATTCTGGCCATTGCGTATCAGTTTCTCAGGAAGAAGAAACAATCGGCCTAATATAGACATCATCGCAAAACGCAAAAGACGCTGACTAAAAATCAGCGTCTTGATATTTTGTTGAAACAGAAACCTGAGTTTCAGCGTATTATTATATAACTTATTGTTAATAAAACAAAGAAACCACTTCCATGGTTCACTGCGGCGCCGATAATAATAGAATTAGTTTCTTATTGATGTTGTCGTGAATCGATTAATACTCCGAGTCAATAATTCGATAGTTAAGCAAGTATCATCACCTCCACGCTGCGGCTCTTCGGCTAATACACACTCAACTCTTTTCGTTAACTCATTAATTTGATTATCGTCTAACATAGATATAATAGAAAACACCAATGTTTCTAACAATTCTATTTTGGCATTAAGTTCTTTTTCTCCGACCTCTTTTTCAGCCAGTTTCATTAAGAGCTGAGAGAGAAGGTTATTCATTTGAACTCCTTAAAAATAACAGCCATAAGATCCCTGACAGGATCAACAGTCAGTTGTAAGCAGGATTAGAGAAAATGATGTGCGTAGTAATGTAACACTCAAGCTAGCGTTACCGCCAGCATATATTACAATTTAACGGACATAATATACATCGTATGCCGGACGTGCTTCAAATCGCATGTGCGCCAGCTTTGTGACTCGCTGTCTATGGCACATATAATTAATAGCAGGTTAATATTTTCTAGAAGGTTATTTATATATAGCCAGCCATTATGATAATGGCTGGCTACGCGAAATCTATACGTTTACCGACTGCCTGACTCCATTTACCGCGCTTTTAGCCTGTTCGCATTGATACAAGATGGCCTGCGCATGTGAATAAAGGATTTTTCCCGCCTCGGTGGGAGTCACGCCGCGTCTGCTACGGACCAGCAACTGTTTTTCCAGCTCGCCTTCCAGCGTAGCGACCTGCTGGCTCAGCGCCGGTTGCGCAATGTGCAACAACTCAGCAGCCTGAGTCAAGCTACCGATATCAACGATTTTCACAAAGTACTTGAGCCGTCTAAGATTCATGTCTGCCTCCTGAGTAGTTACCCCGTTAACGGTAGCAAGATCCGAGCCAGATTTTTTTGTACTGTAACGGAAGCCTGATACCTGGTTGGTAAGACACAGGTATAATAAGGAAAAGAAATGGTTCAAGAGCTAAATAAACCTGACGGCAAGAGGATGATATTGATTTTTCTCTGACTGGATATGCACCACGCTAATGCAATCATTGCTATCTCAAGGTGCAGACGCCTGTAGGAAAGAGAAGGCGCAATATTAAATTCCAGATGCAACTTGCGCTGTAAATTCAATGTGTTGGTTATTAGTTCAGCAATCAGTCGCGATAAAGCATAACAGCCTTTGACAACCCGAAACGCTCCCGCTATTATCCCCCGCAGTTAAGCGATTCCTCTGTAGTTCAGTC
>NZ_JAYWTM010000053.1:0-7280 GCF_036016195.1 Brenneria populi
CGCTTTTTTGGGGGGATTACCTTTGCTCCTGGAGTTTAAGGTCTGGGGGAATCTGAGTTTTCAATGTAACATTATGATAAATAATTTCGAAATTCTAATTCAGAAGTTTGTGGAACTAAAACGGGCGTGTTTACACCGAAGCGGTGTCGCGCGGTTTCCATGTGGGGGGAGGATAGTTGCGCTCCAGCTTTTATCAGCCTGCGCGAGCTCTTCTCCCAGGCAACAATGACGGCCTGCCGGAGAACGATAGGAAGTCGTGGAGTCGCCAGAGCATAGTCTGGCGATGAGATAGACAGCAAGCCCTTTTCGGGTGAAAGGGGCAAGAGAATTGGTAATGTCAGCTTCTGGGCATCTTTTAAAACCGGTCTGCTCAGACATTACTTCTTTCTTGGCAGCATAACCGTCGTGGCTTTTTTTTGTGCTTTAAGCTGCTTTGGAAGGATGAAAATAAACATCAACACGGCAATGATGATAATGGAAATTGCTCTCATCGCTAAAGCTCCTCTATTGAGTCACATTATTCATTATTTTTTTCATTTCTTCGGATATCTTACCTTTGTCTCTTTTCAGGTAGTACCTATACATAGGTTTTAATGTAAGGCCATCTTTGACCTTTTGGCGGAAATCTCGATAGTTAGGATCTGGATCCCACGCCAAAGCCTGATTGATCCAAAAGTCCATAACAAATAGGTTTTTGCTCATACCCCGGGCATTGAAGGCGCAAAAGGCATATAGATAAGCGATGTATGCCAGTTGATCCAGCCTGATACGCGCTTCGGACAAGACTTTGGGTGCCTCAACAAACAATCCTTTGTGGATCTGCTGCTCTTCGCCGGATGCAATTAAACTACATGCATAATCATACTGCGATACCGCATCTCCCAACTGAATGTTAAATTTTAATAGTTTCTCTCTTTCGATGGCAAACTCTGACTTTTCTGACGGATTACTGCTACGCTCAATTAAATTTTCTAAATCACGCGATTTAATTAAAATCGCCTGCGTAGCTCCCCGTTGCACTACGGTGTTCAAGAACGCGTTTGCCTTATCCGCATCAGGCTCAACTGAGAGCATGTCTGCTAGGTCGGAGGGGCTACCATAATATATTTCATAACACAGTACGGAGGCGTTGATTGCCCGACTCTCGGTAGCAAACTTTTCGAACACTGGCATTATTGCGGCGGCATATCCCATCTTACACAGGATGAAAATATGCAATCTGAACGTGTTGTAATCAAGATTTCTTTCACCGGCTATATAATAACGCTCAATACTCTCACGCTGGGCAGTTAGGTTGATATTGGCTAATGGAAAGTTTGCAGCCACCGCACCGTACAAAATCTCTACCGAGGATGTTAAGTTACGGAACTGTGTGTGCCTGGCAAGATCTTCGAAGACATTCAGGTTGTCTTCAATTTCATAAGTTTTCATAAATGAGATTAATAAACTAAAAATCTCATTCGCTCGATAGAATATAATCCATGGCGACGCCAGTTTAACAATATGGTGTAATGATAGATAAATATTATTTACCATATTGTCGTTTGACTTTTTACGATCCGCCGGCGTATTAATTAGAATGTGGTGGCAAAAATTAATATATTCAAATAGCGTCAGGGAATCCTCTTCATCAGTGAGAGGCGTATTAATTAAACCTGTAAATTGCTTCTCGCGTTTCTTTAATGCTTTTCGATAATTGATGGAAGGTAAGGTATTATATGCCGTAATCTGATCGTATTCTTTTTCACGTTGCAATATTTTTATCTGCAGCTCGGATAAACCTGAGCAGTAATCGCTCGCTAAAAATTGATTAATCTTTTTGTATTTTTTATCGCCATACCATCTTGGCGCTAAGAATCTGATCGTGGTTTTCCTTGACTCGATATGTCCGGGTTCAATCGTCAGGATATTTTTCAACCAATATAATGGGATGAAATTCTGCTCTTCAGTGGTCGGCGGCGGCAGCGCTATATTAATCGAACCCTGTGGAACAGTATATTCCGGGAATGAAGATAAAAACGTTCTGGCCTCTTCATTATAATCCGCACATGAAAAATGAATCGGTTGTGCGGCCGGCAGCGCCAGCCAATCGGGTACGCCAAAGCGCCCTGAAGCCTCTAATAGCATATCATAGGCCGCGACACACTCAGGATTGAATTCCAGCGTTTTTAACGCCCAATAAAAAAACTGATCGTTGGCAATGCAAAACTTCAGGATCTGCGCGGGAGTTACGTGATCCATGGTTCGTATGCCTCGTTCTTTGACAGCAACGGTGTACCAAAAGCTAGCAAAAAAGACATAAGGATAATAACTTTCCGGCGTTTTCTGCTGCCAATCGTGAAGTTGTGACAAAATCACAGCAAGGTCATCAACCTGCGGATTAAAAATAAACTGAATATGAAGCGTCTTTTGTAAATCCTGCCTTTGCAGCGACGCACACAGCGCCTCAACGTCCTGATATTTCTTTTGGCTTAGCTTGTGCTTCACCTGCTGTTGTAAGTCATATATATCAATGAGGGATTGCATGAGTAAATATCCAACTCTGAAAACATAGAAGTGATTGTATCAGCATAAAAAAGCATTTTGCCAATAAAGAATAACCATGAAAATAATGGATAACTCAAGAGATGGCTTTCTATCTATGAGAATTATCTTATATATTTCGAGAGGTAATGCGATAAGTAGCGATAGCGGTCTTGTACGTGATTCTGTGTAAATGTCTTTCTCAGAAGTGACCGTCCAGACGATCACCGAACTCGATAATAAAGCGGCTCATCGCCGGTCCCTCAGCGACATCGTCCATTTTTGTGGGCAGGATCATTTTTCCATGAACCGGCTGAGCATGAAATCGTAATGAAAAGCCCTGAGGGACTTTTCATTCATAAGCATCAGTAAAACGTTAATCACCACATCAAATCATCGGGCACTTTAAAGTGCTGGGGGGAGTTGAATAGGTTACCTATTATTTTGATTAGATGACTTATTCCTGATTCCACTTTTGTTCTATGGGCCTAAGTGTGGGCCTAAAAATTTTGTTTGCCTGATTAAAGTGGAGGCTGTGGGATTTTTTTTGCGAAATGAGTAGCAAAAAATTTTTCAGCCGAGGAATCGAATTGTGTGTTTTATAGCCATAGGATTCAGGTCCGATACAGCTTCGACTGTGAATAGTCAGAAAGATATATATCTGTGTAGAACCCAACTTATGCATGTTGCAGAACTGCGCGTAACGATGGTTACTAAACGGATCAGATAAACATAGAGCAATTATAATATTGGTCTTAATAGAAGAATGCTAATCCATAAATAATAAAAATTTAAGATAAAGTGAGTGTTGAGTATGGGGTTATATTTATCAGGGAAATGAGGTGGGGCTGAGTTAAAAAATTATACTATTAAGTACCCAAGGTATATATGTATTTAATCGGAAATGAATTTTCATAAAGATGACTCTATCCCAAAATCCGACTCCATTCAGAAACAGAAATCCGGCATGGTATTCACTCCTCTGAGCGGATGTGATGCCGATGAAAAAGTCACGATTTACCGAAGAGCTGATTGTTTTTACACTGAAGCAGGCTGAACTGGGCAACGCTTCCCGAAAGATTTTGGTTGGCTATGCTCGCGCTGGAGTACAGCGTTACTGGTCCGCATGGCTAATCAGCTTTTTGACGTGACTCCTCATCACTCCATTTTGCACCGATACCTGAAACAAGAGGACATTGTCTGGCGGCAGAGCCGCGCCGGCGCTGAAAATCAAAGACCCGTACTATGAGGAAAAACGGCCTGCCATCGGGCAGGCACTGGCCCGGGAGCAGATGGACTATCCGGTGTTTTATCAGGATGAGGTCGATATCGACCTGAACCCGAAAATCGGCGCGGACTGGATGCTCAAAGGGTAACAGAAGCTCATTGTTACGGTGGGGTAAAGCCAAAAGCAATTAGATGATTTTAAGTGAAGTTATTTTTGTGTATTAAAAGATAATTGAGCGGGAGTTTTTATATAAAATGTAGTAATATAAAAGTATTTTCTTTGAAATGTGTTATAAATATAAAGAAGGGAAATAAGCTACCTTAATGCAAATCCTTTGGTATGTAATATCCGCCTAATGTTGAAAAGTTAGGCGGGTAATGTAGTTGTAATTAATGTATATATTTTAATGCGATGCTTGAATTTGATCTTTTTCTATCGCCTGACAAGCTTTTTCAACAAACCGGAAAGTATCGCTTCCATGTAGCATTCCTTCTTCAAAGTCATAGTATTCTGTTGACTTACCGCACTCTCTCCAAGTTGTAATTAGATATTCTTTGAATAATTTTGTCCGGATATTTCGATCAATAATCATATTGGAATCAATTTTTTCAATAAGCTTTTTATAGACTTCATCTGAGAAAATTGGAGTGTCATAGCAAATTGTATCCATATATACGAATGTAGGTGCCCATTTTTTTACATGATAGATTCCTGTTGATGTTGCACGAAATATTATTGCTTCCTTATCTAAAATAGAAAGATCATCCTCACCAAAAGTAAATCTTTTATTGCTTTCGATTAATTTTTTATTAACCAGGCTAGTTATTGCATTATCAATTTGCGATAAATTATATCCAAGCCCCTGCATCTCACTATAAATGTTAAGACCTTCTACGAAACCGTCTTTATCAACAGAGGGCGAATCATGATTAAGGAAAGATATTATTAATGATTTCAAAAAGTGTTCTTTAGGATCTGGATATGATACGTCGAATAAGTTCATAGCTATGGAACGTTCGTCATAGAAATGTGATAGTTCACCAAGAAGGACTGATTTGGAAAATTCATGTAATTGTATGTAATAATCTCCTGACTTTTCAGTCTCGGAAATTATCCTTTCAACGTCAACATTCGGGCTACCAATAAATCCTTTTACAATATCAATTGCTTGGCGAACATTACCTCCAGTAATATTGGAAATAAACTCAGTTAATTCATCATTTTCATCAAGGGAATATACTAAGGATGATAAAAAAGTAACTAAGTTTTCACTTCTTATTAGGACTTTATTTAAGTCTTCTGTTGATAATTCTCCTTTAGCAATTTCGATAGCATATAGTAACCTCTTTCTGATTACGAGGTCTATTCTTGGCGGCTTTATAGTAAATATTTTATTTGCATATGCACTTAAGGCTCCATTCCTCTGTGAATAGAAAAATGTTTTTGGACGAACTGAAATAAAAACAATTGCTTTCCAATTTTTCGCTAATTCTTGAGCAATTAAAAAAGCTTCTTGCTGAGTATCAAAATCGCGCTGATCCGCATTATCTATAATGATTATAATCTGTTTTTTCAGAGTGTTGGATGCATAATTTATTGATTTTTTAAGATGCTCAGCTTTATCTCTCATTTTTCCAATGAGCATATTTATTTTTTCACGCTCATATTGAACTGGATCAGCTTCTTTTAAGCTACCGTATATTGTTTGTGAAAATAACTGTATGTCTCTAGAGTAAACTCCTGAAATAAAATCTTTGGCTTCTATGTTTAATTCATAGTTTTCAAAAAGAGTGTCTTTTATTTTGGTTAGTACATAATTTTTTATATCATCAGTTAAAGTTGCTGATGAACCTAAATCTATTTTAATGAATATAGCATTTTTGAATTCTTCAAAAGCAGAATTGTGTTGTAAGTTTTTTATGAAGGAAGTTTTTCCAACACCTACATCACCTAGCAATACTATCGGCCTCTTACTCATTGCATCAGTTATGACTTCTTTATCAAAGCTTTCCCCCTTTTTAACTCTTACGTCCGCTATGGGTAATTTACTTTCATTATTATTGAATAGGGACGAATAACGGGCATTTAGAATGTTTTTGCTTAATAAGGAATCTTTAGCTATTGCTCCACTTTCGCAATAACAGTAATCGATGAAATCTTTCTCTTGTCTTTCTGATTCGAATATGTCTTGAATTAGAAGTTCAGATAGTGATTTAAGTGATGAGTGTAAATCAGAAGGAGTTTTATAATGAGGGTATAATGAAAGACTACATGATATTTTTTTCGGTAATACTTGAGAATTAGCACTAAGAGTTTTTGCTAATCTGTGTTCCATTACTGCATCAGCAGATAAATTACTCCACAATAAAGGGAATTTTTCAATAATCTCTTTCAAAGATGAAAAAATAAGACATTTACCGTTTGCAGGAGAAATCCCGTCATCTCTTGTGGCTAAAAAGGAGATGTATTGATGTCCATTGGTTATTACAGCATATCTAACTCCTCGAGCAGCACAATATCTTTGTGCTTGCTCAAATGCTTCTTTACATGAGTAAGAATTCGACAAAATATCATTTATTGGGAAAGTATTTTTTTTTCTTGGATTGGGAGGAAGATCGAAATTTACATTTGTACGTTTTGCTTCAATAATTAATTTCCGAGGGTTCCCTAATTCATAATCTGTATAATCACCATTTTCATGTTTTTCTAATTTAAAATCAGAGTTATGCCAACCTAAAGAGAATAAAACTTGGTCAATAATATGAAATCTTGTATCTGCTTCATTCATGTCGTTTTCGATAACATTTTTGTTGGCTTCAAGGTACTCTTTAAGAGATTTAAGACCTTCGGTCTGACTTTGTATATCATTCATGATAATGCCCTTTTATTAATTCAACTAAATGAGATAAATAGTCTGAGCGATTGTCGATTGTACGCACGTCTAATATCATTTTTCTATATGAACAAGGCTGGTCTCAATAACGTCATTATTAAAACTCTTTTCATCCATTGCTGTACTTGCAATTGCTCGAAGTCCATGTGTAGCTAATCTGCCACCAGTACTAATTCTTTTCAAAGCAGCATAAGCTGTTTGACTATTCATTTCTTTTGGGGTTGTCCTGCTTAGGAGAGTATGCTCATGATGACCCATAGGCTCCTATACTTCCAAAACGCCTAAAGCCTGTGGTGACAAAGATGCTACACGCCCACGCTTAGCCTTCATACTTTCAACTGGTATTCTCCACAGCTTTGCTTGAAGGTCAATCTCTTTGACCCGGCTCCCAAATCTAATACAGTCATAATCAGGAATAACTGACTTCCGCCAGCTTAGCCTGCCCGGCGATATAGCATTCGATGTGTTTTGCTTTCAGATGCTGTACCGTGCGGATCTGAATATTCAAAGATAGCAGATGACTGGCAAGTCGCTCTGCAATTTTTAGTCGGTCATGTATCGTCTTATGGCTGCCGCCGGCCTGTCGGGCCAGCGTCTGCATTTCCCGGCTTAATCGTGACATAGAACCCTCATCCT
>NZ_JAYWTM010000054.1:0-6481 GCF_036016195.1 Brenneria populi
ATCCAATTTATCACCTGAAACAGTAGTGATTTTGGTGCTGCTTAAAGGAATATCAGAACGGCCATACTCCTGTAACCAGACCCGCACCACACCTGCCGGAGCCAAGCCAATAATCATCTTCTGGCGATAATCGTTTTCCTGTGGATTTAATACGTTGGGATAGGGGGTAATCATTTTCTGCCAGGTATCCGGGGCAAAAAACAACGTGGTTTCGTAAACTTTCTTGTCGATAATAGAGTCCCAGCAGAATTTTATCATTTGGGGGGGAGCTTTGGCTTGGTTAAAGGTCGGAATTCCTCTGCTTTTTCGGGCGTTCCATGTCCCAACACTACTTCCCTGAGGTTGATCTATCGTTTGGAATACATAACCATAACCCTCCGTATCCAGCAATTTGACCAGCGTTACCTGCGCCGGCAGCGCTTTGGGCGTGGTAAACGTGAAGTACCATTTATCCCAGGGCGCTTTAATTCGTTCCGGCTTTGCCTGTGCGTTGCCGGTTACCCACCCGGTCAATAATAACAGCGGCAACAGACCCGTTAAGACTCTCATGCCTTTTCTCCCTGCATATTCCATACCGCGCGTCGCCAGCCCTCGCCGGGACGATTGATAAATCCGAAAACATCGGTCACTTTTACCGCGCCATAAATCGTCCTGATTTTTTTGCCATCCAACCAGATATCCTTAAACTTAACCGGGTTCCAGTGGGCATTATTTATTATTTTTCTCTTTAATATAAATTAGTTTTTCATAATCAGGCCGTTCATCTATTGAAAAGACAATATCGCAATCTGGGTAAATACACTTAGTACACTCACGATCTTTGTTATTAACTGGCCATTCTGAACGTACAACAATATTTGGGTTTGACTCAAAAGCAAGAGATATCTTTTTGGTATTAATAGTTTTATATGTTGAGTATAACTGCCCCCCATAAGTCCGTAAAATCTTTCTACTTTTGTTTATGTTAGAAGAATACCAAGGAAAATAACCTCTTGTCATTACTATATCACCATTGAATATCTCACCACCTTCTGGATATTTATAAGGCCCATGATAATGTTGTGGTAAGTTATTATCAAAAATAAAAACCAACCCAGAGCCAATTATGTCATCAACATTAGATTTAAATGATTTATTGTAGGTAGTTTCTATGACTAGATTACTCAATCTTTATAACAACCATTTAATGGAATATCATATTTATATTCACTTCCATTACCTGATAGGATAACTTCTTTATAATAATACCCGGGCACTTTGTAACTACCACCATCAGCGCGTGGCTTGCTTGCCTTACAGATCTCAGAGCGATACATCACTTTAAGAGGTGAGATTTCCATCTCTTTAGGTAACTCTACTGAAAAATTTACCTGTTCACCTATAGGTAAAAATATTTTATTTCTAAAAAAAACAATAATAATAAAATTACTAACACGATAATTATTACTGTCTTCTTTTTCGGTACATTACAGTTATATTTACTCAATCTCTTCCTCCGCTATTCAATCCCAAGAACGGTATAAGGCATTAAGCGGAAAAGCCGTGGTATTCGGCAGCGCAATACCGAACAGCATAAGCCAGTTGATGAATTTCATGCTTTTTGATCCTCGGTGATTGCGTACCGCTTCACTCATACGCGCTGATGTTTACGGATCGCCCTGCGCCCTCATAGATCGATTGAGAATATTTCATGCCTGGATTTATCTAAAACATTACTTCATATTTTTCAATTTTTCGTAATCAGGACTTGTTTTGCCTAAAACAACTGAACCATCGGGATAAATCATTTTACTTTTCTCTCCAGATCCCATTTTTTTTATTCCAACTAATTTTACTATTTTTTTTTCATCTACTTTTGGTAAAAAGGTAATTTTTCCATTTTTTCTCGTATCTATGGTCATTCGATACGACATAAAACTTTTTTTTCCATATAAGGATAAAATCCTTTCAAACCCATCCAAATACGATTCTCTGACATATGGATAATAAACAGAAGAATAAATTAACTCATTGCGCACTGGTGCGTAATAACCGTTATTAGACGCTTCATTATCAAAGGCTACCTTTACCCCTACCGCCGTTCCAATTTCAGCATCCTTAACCAGATGATCGGTACGACTATATTCAATTCCCAGCGTGATCATACTCAGCTTCCACTCGCAAGAGCCGCCGCCGTCCACCGCCACCCGCTGGCGGTACACCCGCCCAGCCGCATCCGGCTGCAGCGCCATATGCACCGGGTTATAGCCCCGGCTTTTTACTTTGCTCATATCCGCCTGTCGTCTTTCATGCAGACAAACGCTGGAGCGATATAGGGCATTGAGCGGAAAGGCAGTGGTATTCGGCGGCGCCACGACTTCTATATCCACCCACTGGGTATTTTCCGGCGGCGCGAGCGTAAGATCCCGCTTCGGCATACAGGCCGCCAGCGGCGCAACGCCACACAACATTAGCCGTGTTATTAATTTCATGCTTTTAGATCCCCGGTGAAAATGTGCAAGTACCCCAGCTACCTTCCCCGAGCGTTTTTGTATGGCTGGGCAGTGTTTACGGCTCGTCCTGTGACATCACAGATCGATTAAAATATTCCATACATGTGATTATAAATCTCTCGCCTGATGTATTACTTCATATTTTTTAACTTATTATAATCAGGCTCACTTCTCTTTACATCTATCGAACCATCGGGGTATATGATCTTGCTGGTTTCATTTTCATTCAAACTTTTCACCCCAGTCCATCTAACTATTTTTTTTCATCCACAGTGGGTAAAAAGACGATTTTCCCATTTTTCCCAGAATCAAGAGTCATTCGATATAGCATAAGGCTTTTTTCACCATATAGAGACAAGTGTCTTTCAAACCTTTTTAGATAACGCTCTACCAGATAAGGATAATAAACCGAAGAGTAAGTTAACTCATTTTTCACCGGTTCATAATAATCATTATTGGCTGCCTCATTATCAAACGCTACTTTTAATCCAACCATGGTTCCAATTTCAGCATTTTTAACCAAATGGTCGGTACGCCTGTATTCAATCCCCAGCGTGATCATGCTCAGCTTCCACTCGCAAGGGCCGCCGCCGTCCACCGCCACCCGCTGGCGATATATCCGTCCAGCCGCATCCGGCTGCAATTCCATATGCACCGGGTTATATCCCCGGCTTTTTACTTTGCTCATATCCGCCTGGCGTCTTTCATGCAGACAAACGCTGGAACGGTATAGGGCATTGAGCGGAAAGGCAGTGGTATTCGGCGGCGCAACAACCTCAATATCTACCCACTGGGTCTGTTCCGGCGGCGCGAGCGTAAGATCCCGTTTCGGCATACAGGCCGCCAGCGGCGCAACGCCACACAACATTAGCCGTGTTATTAATTTCATGCTTTTAGATCCCCGGTGAAAATGTGCAAGTACCCCAGCTACCTTCCCCGAGCGTTTTTGTATGGCTGGGCAGTGTTTACGGCTCGTCCTGTGACATCACAGATCGATTAAAATATTCCATACATGTGATTATAAATCTCTCGCCTGATGTATTACTTCATATTTTTTAACTTATTATAATCAGGCTCACTTCTCTTTACATCTATCGAACCATCGGGGTATATGATCTTGCTGGTTTCATTTTCATTCAAACTTTTCACCCCAGTCCATCTAACTATTTTTTTTCATCCACAGTGGGTAAAAAGACGATTTTCCCATTTTTCCCAGAATCAAGAGTCATTCGATATAGCATAAGGCTTTTTTCACCATATAGAGACAAGTGTCTTTCAAACCTTTTTAGATAACGCTCTACCAGATAAGGATAATAAACCGAAGAGTAAGTTAACTCATTTTTCACCGGTTCATAATAATCATTATTGGCTGCCTCATTATCAAACGCTACTTTTAATCCAACCATGGTTCCAATTTCAGCATTTTTAACCAAATGGTCGGTACGCCTGTATTCAATCCCCAGCGTGATCATGCTCAGCTTCCACTCGCAAGGGCCGCCGCCGTCCACCGCCACCCGCTGGCGGTATATATTCCCCGCCTCATCCGGTTGCAATGCCATATGCACCGGGTTATAGCCCCGGCTTTTTACTTTGCTCATATCCGCCTGACGTCTTTCATGCAGACAAACGCTGGAGCGATATAGGGCATTGAGCGGAAAGGCAGTGGTATTCGGCGGCGCCACGACTTCTATATCCACCCACTGGCTATTTTCCGGCGGCGAGAGCGTAAGATCCTGCTTCGGCATACAGGCCGCCAGCAGTATAAAGGTAAACAATATCAGCCGGTTAATTTTCTTACCAGGTTACATAAGAGTACCAATATTAGGCTCGCTATTATTCTGTAACCAAACACACACCTTCCTTCAGGAAGTCAAACCTATAACTAAAATAGCGAAAATATTAGATTTTATTTGATCAATTACGGGTTAATAACACAACGGGCGTTATAGGCTGGTAGAACCATACGTCCTTTGCTATTAGCATCAGGCTCAATAAACTGGCGGAACACCGTCTGGTTCGCAAAAGCTCCGCCGCCACTTTGGTATCCACGCACCACCTTTTTGGTTCCGTGATCCGGCCCTCTAGGATCTATTTTTTCTGACCTAGCGTAATAATCAGGATCATACCAATCGTTGATCCAATCAACACCATTACCAGCCATATCATAAAGACCCAATGGGGTAGGCGGAAATTTTCCAACGGGATAGTTTAGTGAAGACACGCCAGTCATCGCCATTTTCTGATCTGAGTTTGCCAGATTGCGTCCTTCCTCGTACTGGCCGTTATCGGTGGCATAAATAACCATTTTACCTCCGTTGCGCGCCGCATATTCCCACTGGGCTTCAGTAGGCAAATCGATATTTTTACCCGCGGCCTTACCAAGCCATTGACAATAGTCTTTTGCCTGTTTCCAATTCATCGCGGCCGGCATATCTGGTGCGAGTATTTTATTCTCCAACGCTTTAAACATCAGTGAGACTTCAGGTTTTTCCTGCCCCGTCAATGATAGATAAGCGTTATAGTCGCGGTATGTAACTTTGTATTTACTAATACTAAAGTCTCTTAACGTCACATCATGCAGTATCTTATTATCGGGCTCAGAGGTAAGCGGTAGTTTTTCACCTACCAGCTTACCAAAGTCCCCCATTTGAAACGTATCGCCTTTGATGGCGACCATATTTTCCATAGAACGCTTCACTATTTCATCCCGCGTCTTGATCTGCGAGGAAGTGAGCGTGGTTTTATCATCACAGGCTATAGTCAATAATGGAAACAGAATAATAATTATCATTTTTTTCATACAGATAATCCCGTTAGGCAGTCATTTTACCATTTTCAGAAACGCTATCTTGCTCGTCGATCAAGGCGAGATACTGGTCCATATAATCTTGTGGAATAGGAACCAACGGATCGTTTGGATTAATGCTACTTCCGTCAGGAAGTCTTTCATATAGCCATAAAAGCTTTTCAGCATATTGTGTTGAGAATATCCCCATCCATGAGTGTTCTCCCTCAGCCAGGAAGGTAATTACCCTATCCTGATTAGTTTCCCATGAACCTGTTACGCTACCGGGACTAAGCGACAAATGTTGCATAACGTTTTCATAATCCTTTTTCGACTGAATCCACTTCAATGAATTAAAAACAGCTTGCTTACGCAGTTTCATAACGCCAACTTTGTAAAAGTTTAACGTGCTAGCATCTAAATTATCATTACGCCAGTCAACTCGATCTATAAAGTTGTTTTCAATCAACGTAGCGATAATCGTGCCTTTGGTTTCCGGAGTGGTGAATTTCAACAAATCAGGATTGGCATTAATGCTATTCATCAAATTTCGGCGCCGCTCGGCTGCTTCGATAACGCCAGACAGGTCGTTAAGAAGCTGATCAGCGGATGGGAACTCATCAACGAGTTTTCCAATTGTCTTATACATTAACTCGCCACTCTGTACTCCAGCGCTAAGCGCAAGGATTGGCAAAATAGTCAAGCTTTTGAATGCATCGTCAGAGGCTAGGTCTGCCATCTTTTGATAATCACAGTTGCGCAACATGATTACGAATGCTTCAAAGAAAGTACCAATCTCTTTGATATTAACCTCAATTCCCAATGCACCTTTGGCACCGACTCCCCAGCACAGAGCTGCCTTGCAGAAGATACGAAATTTCCCAGCGATATAAGTAATATGAAATACAGCATTGACCCCAGCACCAGCCTGAAGCGAAAGCCCTGGTTTAATGACAGCAAATTTTACAAAACTTTTGCCATCCACTGGCGATTTGCCTGTGCGTTGCCGGTTGAGCACCCGGTCAATAATAAAAGAGATAACAGTCTGGTTAATATTTTCATACTTTCTCTCCCTGCCTGTTCCATCGCATCCGTTGCCATTACCGCTGGAAAATACTTACCAGGTTCCATAGGGGTATTTTTTATCTTTAATAAAGGATTTCATGCCTTCGCTATATTCATAACCATCAGGAAAATTTGTCTC
>NZ_JAYWTM010000055.1:0-6193 GCF_036016195.1 Brenneria populi
ACGGCGGCGGCCCTTGCGAGTTAAGGTTGGTGTTTATTTTAAAATTATTTATCCTGATGGTACGGAAACAGCTAATCCAAACAATAGACCTGATTACAATAAGTTAAAAAATATTAAGTAACCCACTGGAATAAAAATTAATAGAATCTGGTTATATTTTTTTAGTCGTCATATGATAGATCAAGATGGTTGTTAAAAGACGGATAAAATAAACAAAAAATAAAAGCTAATGCATTAATTTTTCTCAGATAATGGTTGTAGATGTATTTTTAATACATTAAGTTTAAAACTGTCATGCCTGCGCTAAGTTTTTTCTTTAATGAAGGTTAATATGTTTTTTGTTCTTCGATGAACGCCGGATGTGAAGTTAATAAATAACTTAAGCAATCCAGATTATCCTATATTTTTGGATTTTTTATTGCTCATGCTTAAAGCATTTCCCCGTTGACGCGTCAACTTGCGATGTTCGAACGTTTAGCGGCAGATTTCTCTATATTGCGTCATCTTACCTATAGTCTCATTCAGTTTTCACTTGAGGAGTTAATTATGTCCAGGAGTTTTGTGCTGCTTGGCGATAAAACCACACACGGCGGCCAGGTTATTTCGGCGTCATCCACTATGGTTATCAACGGTAAAAAAGTGGCGTTGGTGGGGGATAAAGTCAGTTGCCCGCAAAAAGGTCATGGCATAACAACGATTGTTGAAGGCGCATCTGACTTTATTTCGGACGGCAAAGCCGTAGCGGTCAACGGCAGCCGTTGCGGCTGCGGCTGCCAACTTATTTCAAGCGTACCGGATGTTTTTGTAGGATAACTATTATGTCATGGAATAGGCCTGTTATAACGCCGATGGCGGAGCCTGAACCCCCGGTGGTAAGCCGTTGGATGTCGGCGCTGTTGCTGGTGGGTTTTGGCTGTCTGAGCGGCAGGATGCTGTTTCCGAACGGTATTCCGCTGCCTGGGGTACCTCTAAAACTTAATACCAACTGGCTGCTCATCGCATCGGCGCTGAGCCTGTTATGGATAATCGTATTGGGGCTGCGCTTCTATTTTTACGGCAACCGCCTGGAGCGTTACCGCCTTTGGCAGGAGGAGTGCCGCAAGGCGGACGCAGCCTGGCAGCAGTGGGCGCTGCGCCATATGACGCTCATTAAATCGGTGGTGCTGCTCCCGCGCAAAATCACCGCATCAATGATTCGTCGCGTTGCTCAGGATATTGAAGTCAGCACCGGTCTGGTTAAGCCAATCGATTATCTTCCCGCCGGGAGCGAGTCGCGCTTATCGCTGCTGCTGTCTCTTGCGGCTGAAGATATCGCGGCGCTTCCGCAGGAGATCGCGCTCAATATCAATATTATTCTGAACGAATCTCTATCTGACGATGCTAGCGCGCATCAAATGTTTACCTCCGCCTGGCAGCAGCATATCGGCGATATCCGTGGCTGGCAGAATTTGACTTTCCATCAATATCTATCGCCCATCATTATGGAAACATGGATAAAAACGCCAACGTTAACGGCTACGCTGGTGTTGGTCGTTCAACATGCCGACGACAATGATTTTTCCGACGGTCTGGCGGTCATGCTGATGATGAATGATGATCATGCCCGACTCTGGGGCTTTGGTGACAAAAAGAAAATCTATCGTCCCATGGTCGTAACGCCGGAAGAGGCTGCCGCGCAATATCGGTTGTTTATCAACACCCAGCAACCGGCGCGTGAGGCTAAAGGGCTGTTGCTGGCGGATAGCGGAAGCAGTCACCATACGGCGGACATCACGCAGCAATCTCTGGAGGGCGGCGGCAGGCTGGATGCCGGCCGCGTTCTTAATTTGGAAACCTTTATCGGGCCGAGCGGCCCTGCCGGCGCCTGGCTGGCAATGGCTTTGGCCGCCGATCTTACGGTGAGTCATCAAGGCAATTACTTAGTGCTGGCGCAAGACGATCGGCAGTGGGTGATCGGCACTATTCAATAATTGGAGCGTCATTGATATGTTCGGTAACAAGTGGAACAGAACAGGGATTTTCGTACTTTTTGCCGCTGTAGCGTCAGCCCTGGGATATTTTATCTGGCGCTATGGCGATCGTTTGGGGCTGGATGTTCAGGACCGGCGGTTGGCCGTATTAGGTCTCACCCTAGCCCTATTTATTCTATTTTTGCTGGTGCAATTGATCGTCACGCTGTCACGGCGTGTCGACACGCGTCTGTCGGCGGAAAAAAGCGGCCAATATCCGGAAGGCGAAGCGCGGGCGTTGGGCAAGCATACTGAAAACGCGTTTTTAGCGACGCTCAAAAGCCACCTGCGTTATCGTTACGGTCGGCGCTGGAAGCGTCGCGTCAGCGTGCTAATCGTTTTGGGCGAGCCCGAACTGGTCGAACAAACGGCGCCGGGCTTGACGACTCAACAGTGGCTTGACGCTGAAGGCACTGTCATTATCTGGGGCGGTAATGGTCTTGCCGAAAACAGCGCGGAGCTCTTCGGCATTTTACGCCACCTGCGCCGGCGGCCGGTCGATGCGGTCGTTTGGGTCGCGGATGAGGCTCGCGCAGAGCAGAGCGCTTTGACCGACGCGTTTACTCGTAAGCTGCATCAGAGCTTCCGTACACTTGGCTGGCAGGCGCCGCTCTATTTGTGGGAGGTTCGCGACAGCGCATGGAATCAGCGCGATCGCGATACGCAACCGGTCGGTTGCCTGCTGCCTAATGAGTGCTCGCCGGAGCGGCTGGCAGCAAGCTTGCATCAGCTCACGCCGCGTCTCACGCAGCAGGGGATGAGACAAGTGCTGGCCAATTCTCGGCACGATTTTCTGCTGCGTTTGGCGGAACAGCTGAATACCGGGGGCATTGAGCGTCTGCGTCAGGCTTTGGTGCCGCTGCTTACGGGCGCGCAGCCCATTCGGCTGGCCGGCTTGATGTTCAGTTTGCCGGTTGTATCGCGGGAAGGCGTCGCTCGTCACGGCTGGCTCCCTGACGCCGGCTGGAATGGCATTATCAGCGATGCACGGGTCTGGCGCGGGCGCTCCCTAGGCTTCCCATGGGCGAAAACAGCGCAGTGGGGGCTTATCGGTTTGGCAATCGTATGGAGCCTTGGCAGCATTATGTCATTCCTCAACAATCGCGCGCAGATTATCAGTAATAACCGCTTGGCTGATAACGTTCAGCAAGGGCAGCGCTCGCTTAGCGATCGCCTGCTAAGCCAGCAGGCTCTGCAGCAGGAAATCGGACGGTTGCAGCATAATGCGGCAAACGGCAGCCCCTGGTACGACCGCTTCGGTTTGGATCAGACCCGGCCGCAGCTGGCGGCCCTGTGGCCGGTTTATCAGCGCAGCAACGACGGCCTGATGCGCGATGCCGCGGCCGAGCGTCTGTTGGAAGAGCTGGCGCTGCTGAGCGCGCAGTCCGCCGACGCCGACGCGCAGCAGCCGAAAAACGCCAGGCCGCTGTACAACACGCTCAAGGCGTATCTGATGATGGCGCGTCCCGATAAAGCCGATCCGGCGTTTCTGGCGGAAAATCTGGCGCGCGTCTGGCCGCATCGCGAGGGCGTGGCGGACGGCGTCTGGCAGAGCGCCGCGCCCTCTCTGCTGGCGTTTTATGCGCAGAACCTGCCGTCGCACCCGGAATGGAGTATTCAGCCAGACGCGCGGCGGGTCAATCAGGCGCGCAAGACGCTGCTGCGTCACGCTACCCGTCTGGATATGGAAAACGAACTCTATCAGAAACTGTTGCAGCAAATTGCCCATCAGTTCCCCGATCTGACGCTGGAGCAGTTGACGGGCGAAACCGATGCGTCGTTGTTGTTCACTAACGACGGCGGCGTACCGGGAATGTTTACCCGTCAGGCCTGGGAGCAAAAAGTGCGCGGAGCGATCGATAAGATTGTCCGCCAGCGCGGCGCTGAAGCGGATTGGGTGCTGAGCGATAACCGCGCCCATGAGCAGGATCTTTCCACCGACGCGTTGCAAGCACGGCTGCGCGCCCGCTATTTCGAAGATTTCGCCAGCGCGTGGCTGGATTTCCTCAACGGCATGCAGTGGCAGCCGGCGGCGTCGCTGTCCGACTCCATTGACCAGTTAACGCTGATGGCCGATGCCCGGCAGTCGCCGCTGACCGCATTGATGAAGTCGATCGCCTGGCAGGCGTCAGCCGGTCAGAAGGACGCCGCCCTGTCCGGAACGGTCGAACAGGCGACGCGCGGGCTCTTTAGCCGCGACGACCGCCAGACGGAAAACGGTGTGCGTCAGCCCGGTCCGCTGGATGACGTTTTCGGCCCTCTGCTGGCGCTGATGGATACTCAGGCCGGCGCACAGAGCAACAATAGTCTCAATCTGCCGACGTTCCTGACGCGGATGACGCGCGTGCGGCTGAAACTGCAGCAGATCACCAACGCGCCGGATCCGCAGGCGATGGCGCAGGCGATGGCCCAGACGGTGTTTCAGGGAAAAACCGTCGACCTGACCGACACGCGTGACTACGGCAGTCTGCTGGCCGCCAGCCTGGGTCAGGAGTGGGGCGGTTTCGGCGACGCACTGTTCGTGCAGCCGGTGGAGCAGGCGTGGCAGCAGGTGCTGACGCCGACCGCCGCCAGCCTTAATGCGCAGTGGCGGCACGGGATCGTGGATGAGTGGAACGACGCGTTCGACGGACGCTACCCGTTCCGCGCGACGCAAAGCGATGCCTCGCTGCCGCTGCTGGCGCAGTATCTGCGCGCGGACAGCGGCCGTATCGCACGTTTTCTGAGCACCCGGCTGAGCGGCGTGTTGCATAAAGAGGGCAACCAGTGGGTGCCTGACGCCATGAATACCCAAGGCATGCGCATCAACCCGCAGTTCCTGCGCAGCGTTAACCAGCTTAGCCAACTGGCGGATATCGTGTTCGCCGACGGCGACGCCGGCATGCATTTCGAGCTGATGGCGCGGCCGGCGCGCGATATCGTCCAGACCGCGTTAACCATCGACGGGCAGGAGATCAAATATTTTAACCAGATGGAGAGCTGGCATGCCATTAGCTGGCCGGGTAACAGCTTCCGTCCAGGGGTGATGCTGACCTGGGTCAGTACCACGTCCGGCAATCGCGAGTATGCCAATATCCAGGGAACCTGGGGACTGATCCGCCTGTTGGAAAAAGCGCAGGTGACGCCGATCGACGGCAGCCGTTATCAACTGGTGTGGCGCGCGCAGGATGGTCTGCCGCTCAATTACGTGCTGCGCACCGAATTGGGCAAAGGGCCGCTGGCGCTGCTGGACCTGAAAGGCTTCCGTCTGCCGGACACGATTTTTATTGAGTAAAGGGATGCCCTGCGCCCGCCGTGGCGCAGGGCTGTAAACCGTATGAGGGGATATCCTCAGAATAAAACCTATTTTTATTAGCGCATGCCATTTTTTTATAATGCGATTGTATTTTATTTAATGTCTTATTTTAAATTTGAGGTCTTATGAAGCGTAAAAACAGAATTATCGCATTGCTGCTTTCTGGTTTTTTAGGCATGTTAGGCGCCGATCGCTTTTATCTTGGCAAAATTAAAACCGGCATACTTAAACTGATTACCTTTGGTGGTTTTGGCATATGGTGGTTTTGGGATTCGGCGCTGTTGATTGTGGATGCATTTCTCTTCTCTTTGGGAAAGGACAACGGTTTTGTTAAAGATAAAAATGGCAATGAACTTAAATATGGCCTATCGGCATACCGTTTTAAAAATGGTCGCTTCCAACAAGACTGGTTTACGGATGATGATGAAGGCTTAGAAAAAGAAAACGATGTGGGTAATAGCCAGTCTATACGTCCTGGAACGTTAAAAAAGAGTTGGCTTAACCGTAACTGGAAATGGGCTATCCCGGTTTCTATCTTTTCTATGGTTATCGCTATCTTTATTGGCGTTATGGCTATATTGAAGGGCAATGTTGTTTATCAGGACGCGCTGGCTAGAGTGAAAAGTGATGTTCGCGCTATCGATAAGTTAGGTGAAAATATTTCCGATGGCTACTTTATTACTGGAAGCGCCAGTAATGAAGCCGTCGATTTTAAAATCCCCGTGTCTGGTGAGAAAAGTCGTGGCGATATTTATATTCAGGCAAAAAATATTGCCGGACAGTGGGTATATCATACGCTGATTCTCAATACCGAGCGCAATGAGCAAGTTGATATTCTTACGCAGCAATAAAATTTATTTTCGATAAATTTACCGCTACCGAAGAGGTA
>NZ_JAYWTM010000056.1:0-547 GCF_036016195.1 Brenneria populi
GTTCAAATTTTTCTTTAGACATCGGTTGTCCCTCTAAGACACGGATAAATCGGTGGTATCACCACATCAACCAAGCAGTTGCTTGCTGAATTTTTTAACAGAAAGAAAATCAGGAGGAAGAACGAAAGAAGTGGTGCTGATAGGCAGATTCGAACTGCCGACCTCACCCTTACCAAGGGTGCGCTCTACCAACTGAGCTATATCAGCACATCTTTGGAGCGGGCAGTGGGAATCGAACCCACATCATCAGCTTGGAAGGCTGAGGTAATAGCCATTATACGATGCCCGCATCCTGGAACTCGGCTACCTGATTTTTCTGTAGATTTTGAAATTGAAGGATAACACCGTCGTCCTTCGCATTCTTCGATCCGGCTTAGTATTGCATACCGTATCGATTTTATCCTGTCGCCAGGATTGAATTTGGTGGTGGGGGAAGGATTCGAACCTTCGAAGTCTGTGACGGCAGATTTACAGTCTGCTCCCTTTGGCCGCTCGGGAACCCCACCTAATTGTCCACTTGAATGGTGCCGGCACCAAGAGTCGAACT
>NZ_JAYWTM010000057.1:0-4296 GCF_036016195.1 Brenneria populi
TAATTGTCCACTTGAATGGTGCCGGCACCAAGAGTCGAACTCGGGACCTACTGATTACAAGTCAGTTGCTCTACCAACTGAGCTATGCCGGCATCAAGTGCTGCGCATTCTAGGTAGAGCGAACGACCTATGCAACAAAAAAATTGCATAAAACGCGTTATCGCTTAGATTTTATCCAAATCTGAACGCGGATCCACGGCGGAAACAATAATTCGCACAAAGAAGCATCAACCCCCGCCGGGACCAAACGCCGGGCGGATCACCGGACAGACCGCCCCGCTGCACTAAAAACGTGACGACCGCGCCCTACGTAAAAGCATTTTTTCATCGCGGCGCCCGACCGCCGCGCGTCCAGCGCTAGCCGCAGGTTGGAATGAATTTTGCTTGTTACCCGTATGCGCCCCGCCAGACAGGAGAGTTTTCATGAAAATCGTATCCCTTAACGTCGCCACCTTACCGGTCTACCGCGGCGAACTTGCCAGCCTGCTGCTCGATGCCGTTGCCAAAGGCGCCTCGGTCGGCTATCAAGGGCCTTTGTCGCATGAAGACGCGGAAAGCTATTTTCATAGCCTGCGCCCGTCCTTGGCAAAAGGGGAGCGTCTGTTGTGGATTGCCCGCGATATCGAGGGCGTTATCGGCAGCGTACAGCTGGAACTCTGCCAAAAAACCAACGGCCAGAACCGGGCCGAGATCCAAAAGCTGCTGGTGCATAGTCGAGTCAGAAGGATGGGCATCGGCAGACAATTAATGCAGACGCTGGAAAAAGCCGCGTTACGGCAACAGCGTGGATTGCTTTATCTGGATACGCAAGCAGGTTCTCCTGCTGAAATGTTTTACCGCTCATTGGGATACCGCTATTTGGGCGAACTTCCCGATTACGCCAGTACGCCCGACGGCTATTATCACCCTACCGCAATTTATTACAAACGCCTCTTCGCCGTGAATCACATCGGCCGGGCGATTGCCAGCTAATCGTCAGCCCGGCGCGTCCGGTTTCATACCGGCGCCGGGCATCAAATTGATTTTCTCTTCTTTTTTTCACTGGCAAAGTGTTAACCTGCTCATAAACCAAATTCTTATACAAAGAAAAGATTCTATGCCCAGAGCCTGGCTGATTATACTGGGCAACGCATTTAGCTTAGGCGGGCTAGAGTCCCCTTTCTTACCTGTTAAGCAGGCAGAATTAGACTTATGAGAAATAGAGAGCAATCTTTGGCCACACCATATCTACAATTTAATCGCCGCCAATGGGCCGCCTTGCGCGATTCGGTGCCATTAACGTTGACGGAAGAAGAAATAGTTAAACTCAAAGGGATTAATGAAGATTTATCCTTGGATGAAGTCGCTGAAATTTATCTGCCTTTGTCCCGCCTGCTTAACTTCTACATTAGCTCAAATCTGCGCCGTCAGGCTGTTTTAGAGCAGTTTCTGGGAACCGATGGGCAAAAAATCCCTTATATCATCAGTATCGCCGGCAGCGTAGCGGTAGGTAAAAGCACCACCGCCCGCGTATTGCAGGCGTTGCTCAGCCGCTGGCCGGAACACCGCAGCGTAGAGTTGATCACCACGGACGGCTTTCTTCATCCGAATAGCGTGTTAAAAGACCGCGATCTGATGAAGAAAAAAGGTTTTCCACAGTCTTATGATATACATAGCCTGGTGAAATTCGTTTCTGATATTAAGTCAGGCGCATCAGAAGTTACCGCGCCGACCTATTCTCATCTCATTTATGACATTGTGCCCAATCATCATAAGATACTGAAACAGCCAGATATTTTAATTTTGGAAGGTTTGAATGTCTTACAAAGCGGCATGGACTATCCGCACGATCCGCACAGAGTCTTCGTCTCCGACTTTGTTGACTTCTCAATTTATGTCGATGCGCCGGAAGATTTATTAAAAGTCTGGTATATCAATCGATTTCTGAAATTCCGCCAAGGGGCGTTTTCAGATCCCAGCTCATACTTCCATAACTACGCCAAGCTATCGGAACAAGAGGCGATCGATATTGCCTCACAGCTCTGGCGGGAAATAAATGGCCTTAATTTACAGCAAAATATTCTGCCGACGCGGGAACGCGCCAGTCTTATTATGACGAAAAGCGCCAATCACGCTGTCGAATATGTTCGATTAAGAAAGTAAGTCGGCGCTTAAATTAAAGGGGGAGCAGCTTCATCCCCTTTAATTTATAATCCTCTTAACGAGATCTCTCCGCCAATATAGGGAGTTATTTCGCCATCCGTTTCCAACAGCAATGCTCCCTGCCCATCGATACCCCGATCAACGCCATGTATCTCTCTATTGCCGATAATCAGCTTAACAGGACGATTATAATAGTTGTCCAACTGTTGCCAGCGGGAAATAAACGGGGATAAACCTTGTTGTTCAAACATAGCCAGCGCACGTCTTAACTCTGAAATAAGCGTAGCCGCCAGGATATTGCGATCGACGGAGATCCCGGCCTCCTGAAGATTTATCCATCCTTGATCGATGACATTCTCTGTCTGCTCACGCATCCGTAAATTAATACCGACGCCGATCACCAGGTGCGCCGCATCGCCCGTTTTTCCCGTAAGCTCAACCAGAATACCGGCCAGTTTGCGATCGTTCAGATACAGATCGTTCGGCCATTTAACACGCACGCCCTTTGCGCCTAGCTTATGCAGCACTTCAGACATAACGATGCCGATAACCAGACTGACGCCAACCGCGGCGGCCGGGCCTTGTTCCAGACGCCAATACAATGACAAATAAAGATTAGCGCCGAAAGGAGAGAACCACCGGCGTCCCCGGCGGCCTCGCCCGGACTGCTGATATTCGGCGATACAGGCGTCACCGGAGGATAAAGCGTTAAACCGATCCAAAATATATTGGTTGGTCGAATCCACCACCGGTAAAACGGTAGCGCCGCCTTCCGGCAGCAGGCTAAGGATCTTTTCCTCGTTCAGTAATTGCATCGGGGCCGGTAAACAGTAGCCTTTACCGGTCACGGTAAAGACATCGACGCCCCATTCACGGATCGTCTGAATATGTTTATTGATCGCCGCCCGACTCATGCCCATCATTTCACCCAGGACCTCCCCCGAGTAGAAACCGCCATCCGACAGGACATTGATTAATTTAAGAGGAACTTTAATATCCCTCATGATAATACCTCGACGGCATTTACCTCTCCCCGAGCGGCGATAAAACGGACCTCCGGCTCCAGCCAGATAGCAAACCGTTCGGCAACCTGGTTTCGCACATGACGCGCCAGGTTAACCACATCAAGACTTGTGGCATTATCCTGATTTATCAACACTAACGCCTGCTGGCTATGAACGGCGGCGCCGCCCATCTGAAAGCCCTTTAGTTGGCACTGGTCTATTAACCATCCCGCAGCCAGCTTAACCTGGCCATCAGGTTGCGGATAATGCGGAGCGTTTGGATATGCTTTCACTATGCGGGCCGCGCTATCGGCCTTAACAACGGGATTCTTGAAAAAACTTCCCGCATTTCCGGTCACCGCCGGGTCTGGCAACCTACTGCGCCGCATGTGACATACCAGGTCGAATATTTGCTGAGGCGTAACTGTTGCCGGATCCAATCTGTTCAAATCGCCGTAACCGAGTACAGGACGCCAGTCTTTACGCAAATACAGGCCAACGGCAACGATGGCAAATCCCTCTCGGTATCGGTGTTTAAATATGCTTTCCCGATAGCCGAACTGACATTCAGAAGCAGGGAGGCGTTTTATTGATCCGTGGGTCAAATCCAAAAGGTCGACATACTCGCATACGCTCTTCAATTCTACGCCGTAAGCACCAATATTCTGAATAGGCGCGGAACCAACACACCCAGGAATCAACGCAAGATTCTCTAAACCCGCGATGCCCAACTTGAGCGCGCGTTGAACCAGATGATGCCAGTTTTCACCCGCCCCAATATGAAGATGCCAACCATCAGCATCTTCCTGAACGTCGATGCCTTTAACACGATTAAGCAGGATTGTGCCGGCGAAATCCTCAAGAAAAAGAACATTGCTACCCTCACCCAACAGTAAGACCGGGCTTTGCGCTAAACAAGCCGCACGCCATCCGGCAATCAGCTGGTCTTGTGTCTCAGCTAGGGTTATTTGCGACGCAGAAACGGGTAACGCGAAAGTATGATGTGGTTTTAAGGATATGACACTATTCGTCATAGCATGAATACTCTTTAGCTCAGATATTCCATAGTCTACCCGATCCGGCACGGATATTAGCGTGGTTTTATCTTAATAACGACCGCGAGGCGAATGCCGCACATTATCCTATTCGC
>NZ_JAYWTM010000058.1:0-3274 GCF_036016195.1 Brenneria populi
CAAATTCAGTAAACCACTTCATATGCAGTAATGCAGGTAATAAGTAGGAAGAAACTCTCCCGCTTAATTATCCGTCCACATCTGACATTGACCAATAACAGTGGCAACGGCATCCTCTACGCCTTCTGGCGGATATTTGTATTTTTTCAGCAGTTTTTTAACCATACGACGCATACCGGCGCGAGCGGATTCTTTCTTCTGCCAGTCGATGGTGCGATTTTTACGCAGCATCTCCGTGAGTTCGTGAGTCATCGCCACCAGTTCTTCGTTTTGGTAGAAGTCCTTCACGGCCTGGGGTCGGGTCAACGCGTGATAAAACGCCAACTCTTCGCCAGTCAACCCTAGCGCATCGCCTTCCGCTTGGGCAAACGCCATATCCTTCGCCATTTTCATCAGTTCGGCGATGACTTCTTCGTTGGAGAGCATGCCGTTAAGGTACGCTTTCATCGCACGGGAGAGCATTTCCGAGAACTTCTCGCTCTGGACGAGGTTAGTACGGCGGTAGAGCATCACCTGCTCGGCAAGCAGTTTTTTCAGCATCTCGACGGCGAGATTGCGCTCCTTCATCCTGGCGATCTCATCGAGGAACTTCGGATCGAACAACGAAAACCCGGTGTCCACATCGGAAAACAGATTGATAACCCCTTCGCTCTGAATGCTTGCTTTCAGCAGTTCGTTGACGCGGGCGTTGATTTCTTTCAGAGACAACGGCTTGCCCTCGCCGGTGAGACGGGTAAGCAGCGTGCGTACCGCCTCAAAGTAGGCGGCCTCAAAGCGTTGCTCGGCAGATATCAGCGAACGGCAGAGGGACAGCGCCTGGCGCAGCAGCATGGACTCCTTGATAAACAAATCCTTTTTGCTCGGCGCTTCACCATAGGCGGGTTTCGGTTCGGCGGCTATCGAATACCGGGAATCCATGTTTTCGTGGTTCGGGGTAGATTTCGGCTTATCAATCGCTGAAATAAAATTCACGCCGCCGGTGATGGTTTTGGCGCGCACAAGGTTGCTGTCGGTAGACAGAAACGCCGAATAGTCGAAACCGTGGAACAGGCTGCGGCAAACTTCCAGTTTTTCGATAAACTTCGGCAGCGCAGTCTTGGCGACATCGGTATCGCCGTAGTTGTTCTTGTCGCGGTTGGTGTAGGCGTTCATCGCCTGCTTTAACGCTGAAGCGATGCCGACATAATCAACAACCAGCCCGCCTTCTTTATCTTTGTAAACCCGATTGACGCGCGCGATGGCCTGCATGAGGTTGTGCCCCGACATCGGTTTGTAAACATACATGGTGGCGAGCGACGGCACGTCAAACCCCGTAAGCCACATATCCACCACGATGGCGATTTTCAGCGGATCATCGTTATTCTTGAACCGACCGGCCATCTCGTCGCGGTGGCGTTTATTGCCGATAACGCCGCGCCATTCCTCCGGGTCTTTGTTGCTTTCGGTCATCACCACGTCGACCTTTTGCGCCCACTCCGGACGCAGTTCCAGCAGCTTGCGGTAGATGCCCATGGCGATGGAGCGGGAATAAGCGACTATCATCGCCTTGCCGGTCAGTTCATGCTGGCGGTTTTCCTCATAGTGCTGGATGATGTCTTCGCACAATGCGGTAATGGTCTGTTCCGCACCGAGGATAGACTCCATCTTGCCGAGTTCCTTTTTACTCTTTTCGATGGCGTAGTCTTCGGCGTTCTGCGCCATAACGTCGTATTCCGCGTCGATGAGCCGCAAAATGTCTTCGTCCAGCTTCAGGTGGATAACGCGGCTCTCATAGTAGACGGGGCGGGTCGCGCCGTCTTCCACCGCCTGGGTCATATCGTAGATGTCAATATAGTTGCCGAATACCTCGATGGTGGAGCGATCTTTGCTGGATATCGGCGTTCCGGTGAAACCGATGTAGGTGGCGTTGGGCAAGCTATCGCGAATAATGCGCGCCGTACCGAGGATCACACGGCCTGTTTTCGCGTCCACCTTTTCCTCCAAACCGTACTGCCCTCGATGGGCTTCGTCCGCCATCACGATAATGTTGCGGCGGTCGGAAAGCGCTTCAGAGGTTTCCTCGAATTTCTGCATCGTCGTGAAAATGATGCCGTTTGCCAGCCTTCCTGCAAGCAGTTCCTTTAAGTGAGCACGGCTTTCGGCTTGTTGAGGCGTTTGACGCAGGAACGATGCGCACCTAGCGAACTGTCCGAATAGTTGGTCGTCGAGATCGTTGCGATCCGTCAACACCACAAGGGTCGGTGAATTTAACGCGCTTTGCAGCAGATGGGCGTAAAACACCATCGACAGCGACTTGCCGCTGCCTTGGGTGTGCCAGAACACGCCGCCTTTGCCGTCCGTTGCGGTAGCCCTACCGGTGGAAGCAACGGCTTTTTTCACGGCGAAATATTGGTGGTAAGCGCCCAGGATTTTCGCGTCGCCGGAAAAGCAGATAAAATTCTTGATGATGTCGAGCAAGCGCGCTTTGTCGAACATCCCTTCAATGAAGGTGTCAAACTGAGCATACTGCGTGTTTTCGTAGCTGCCGTCCTTGGTTTTCCATTCCATAAAGCGGTCTTCGCCTGCCGTAATGGTTCCAGCTTTCGAGACGGCCAAATCGCTCATAACGAGAAAAGCGTTGTAGATAAACAGGGACGGTATCTCGTGCATATAGTTGCGCAATTGCAGAAATGCCTCGGAAGCATCCGTTTCCTCTCGGGAGGGAGATTTCAACTCGAAGACGACGACCGGCAAACCGTTTAAGAACACGATCACATCCGGGCGTTTCTCGCTGTTTTCGCAGATTGTCCACTGATTGGCGACAGTGAATGAATTTCGCGCCACGTCCTCGTAATCCACGAGATGAACCAGCGCCGCCCGCAGTTCGTCCTTATGGTAATAGTTAACCGATACGCCATTTTGCAGGTAGTCCATAAACTGCACATTCTTCTGCCGGAATGTGCCGCCCTCGATATTCCGCAGTTTGTAAACCGCCTCGGCAAGCGCCGATTCCGGCAGTCTGGGATTTACCCGACCGAGAGCGGGGAGAAGTTCGTCCATATAAAGCGGATTGGCGTAATCTCGCGTCAGGTCCGGCGCATAGACATAGCTGTACCCCAATGTGTCGCGGAACAACTCAAGACAAGCATTTTCGTAATGGGCTTCGGTATAGGCCATTCAGATTACCTTTTACAAATTTATAACGCATTTTTTTTGCGTTTGGTGTTTGCCATTCACCTTTAAACAACAAAACACATTAATTCCGCACGCCCGTGGGCGATAAATCATCATTTAG
>NZ_JAYWTM010000059.1:0-2898 GCF_036016195.1 Brenneria populi
GCACTGAAGGAGGCAACCCCTATGGCGTTAACTGATGCCGTCGCCCGGCAGGCCCGCACCACTGGCAAAGCCTATACTCTTAACGATACCGACGGGCTGTCATTGTTCGTGACCGGTAAAGGCGCGAAGAAATGGCACTTCCGCTTTTCGTTACAGGGTAAACAGCAGCGAATTTCGCTCGGTTCTTATCCCGCCTTCTCCCTGAAACAGGCGCGCCAGCAGCGCGACGAACTGCGTGCGCAGCTGGCTGCGGGTAACGATCCGCGTAGCTATCGGCAGCAGTGCAACGCTGCGGAGCAAAATACCTTTGATGCAGTGTTCCGCCAGTGGCGCGACTTCAAGGCGCTGAGTCTGGAGAGCGGACGACAAAGTACGCTGTCGCAGATCGATCGCATCTTCGCTAAAGACGTGCTGCCGTCGCTGGGTGGTCTGCCGATTTTCGATGTAGAGCCGTCGCATATTCTGGAAATTCTGCGCCGGATTGAGCGGCGGAGGGCATTTACCACCGCTGAGAAAGTAAGAACGTGGCTGAACCAACTGTTTCGCTATGCCAAAGTGGAAAAAGGCGTGCGCTACAATCCGGCCAGCGATCTGGATATTGTAGCCGCGCCCCGACCGCCTGTGACGCACAATCCCTTTTTGTGCATGGATGAGTTACCATCGTTTTTGCGCAAGCTGCGCGACTACAACGGGCAGGAGACAACCCAACAGGGCTTACGCCTGCTGTTGTTGACCGGCGTGCGTACCGGCGAGTTGCGCCTTGCTGAACCTGACCAGTTCGATCTTAAGCGTGGGCTGTGGATTATTCCACCCGCATCGGTCAAACAGTTGCAGGTCAGGATGCGCCGGGAAGGTAACAGCGTCCCGGCTTATGTGGTGCCGCTGCCGCGACAGGCCATCGACATCGTGAAAGCATTTTTAACGTTGCAGAAGCGACGACCGGCGCAACGCTACCTGCTTCCCAATTGCAACAATCTGCAAAAGCGCATCAGCGAAAATACGCTTAACAGCGCGCTGAAACGTATAGGTTATGCAGACCGACTAACCGGTCACGGCATCCGGGCGACGATCTCGACGGCGCTTAACGAACTCGGCTACCCGAAAGAGTGGATCGAAGTGCAATTATCCCATGCCGATCCTAATAAGATCCGCGCCGCTTATAACCATGCGGTTTACGTTGAGCAGCGGCGGATGATGATGCAGGAATGGGCCGACAGGTTGGATCGGTGGGAGGCCGGGGGAGCAGTGATGAATACCGCTGCGCCGCGAGGTGTCGGTGCGATCGGTATCGCGGCAAGCAGCTGGATGCAGCCTGTGGAAGGCGCGCCGTTGTTACGTGAAATTATTTTGCGCTAAGCGGCTTATGTTTCGCCGGGATCTTGCCAATGATGCTGATGGGATCGATCGAGAGCAAACGGGCAAGGTGGACAAATTCGACGATGTCTAACCGGCGCTCTCCGTTTTCGACCTTGGCGATAAACGACTGAGGGCGATCCAGCGCCTGAGCCAGGCTTTCCTGCGTGACCCCTTTCTCTATGCGTGCCTCGCGCAGCGCCTTGATAACGCGTTGATATTCATCGGAGTAAATGGAAGCCATCTGATCAATTCCGTTAGAAAGACCGGATTGACTATCAATGACGGATTGATTTATCCCAAAATAGGATTAACAGCATTGGCGGTTGATCAGGATTTATGTCTACTTAACTGTTTTTTATTAATTATTTTCTCTAAGACAGTGGCGATATCTATGGATAGCAGATGCGCGATACAGGCAAATTCCACAACATCCAGCCTGCGTTCACCATTTTCGACTTTGGCGATAAACGACTGTGGTCGGCCTAACGATTCGGCCAGACTTTGCTGGCTGATGCCTTTCCTGATTCTGGCTGCCCGAAGCGTTTTTATAACGCTTTGATATTCTTCTGAATAAATTGACGCCATTTCGTTAACCTTGACTGATATCCCAAAATCGAATATCAGTCATTTCATTAATTATCCCAAAACAGGATAATTAATGAAATTCGTTATGGAGAGGAGTTAGAGAGATGAATAAAAATGACTGGCATCCTGCTGATATCATTGCATCTTTGAGAAAGCAGGGAACAACGCTGGCTGCGGTTTCCAGAGAGGCGGGACTGGCCTCGTCCACGCTGGCGAATGCGTTGACGCGACACTGGCCGAAGGGTGAGCGCTTAATTGCTGATGCACTGAAAAAACAACCGGAAGAGATCTGGCCTTCCCGCTATCAGGATATCGGGCGTGGGCAGGGCGGAGAAGGGGAGATGGATTGAAAACCCACCCGGTGAAAATTTACAAAATTTTTTTCATACTGCTAGTGGATTTAGACGCTCCTTACTGGATTTCTATGGAATGGAAATCTAGTAAGGAGCCAACAAGCGTAGCGCGTTAGCCGCTTGATATACGGATTTTGGCGCTGTAGATTGTCCGTGTCACACCGCTGCTGCAAGCAGCACTCCCATGTTGCCACGACCTTCAAGGCAATGCGCAGGACCAACCTGTGTGGTCGACGCCCAACCCGCTCCGCTACCAGTTTGCGGGTGATCGCTGCGGCGATGGTAGCTACCTTATTTCAGCGCCTTAGTGCCATATCCTGCTTGTTCTTCGTGAAGCAACTGCTTTTTGCATACGCATTGATGCGTACAACACCCTTTATAGCTGGCGCAACCGTCTGTGGCCTTTTGCTGCCTCAGCGAATGCATCCATGAGGCAGCGGCGTCACTTCATACGGCTCAAAGCCGTTGCAAGTGACGCCGCGAACGATCTCTGCGCCAGCCCTTACGCCACAACGCTTTCCGGCGTGCCCTGTCATCTGACGCACATTTTCTGCGTCAATTCTCATCAACCCACTTATCAGAAGAGGACTGAACCGATACCTGA
>NZ_JAYWTM010000006.1:0-519047 GCF_036016195.1 Brenneria populi
CATGCGCAAGCATGGGGCTTTCTGTTTTTTATGCCAAGATGGTGTCGGAGCTTTTGGCGTTGCGGAAGGGGTGATAAAAAAGCCCCGGCGAGACGCCAAGGCCTGAGGAATGGGGAAAACCTTCTTAATCCGCGTATTAGCCGGCGGCGTTAACCACCTGTTCGATAGCCTTGGCAAACTGCGCCATTCCCTGCTCGATATCTTTGGCATCGATTACCAGGGAAGGCACAAAGCGAATCACATTGGGGCCCGCGTTCAATATCATCACGCCATGCTCTGCCGCCGCGGTTAAAAAGTCGCGTGCCCGCCCATGCCATTGCGACTTCAGCTCCGCGCCCAGTAATAACCCCATGCCGCGAATCTGCTCGAAGATGCCATACTGCCGATTAATATTTTCTAATGCGTTCACAAACAGATCGTGGCGCTCGGATACGCCCGACAGCACTTCGGGCGTATTGATGGTGTCTAATGCGGCCTCTGCTACGGCGCAGGCCAGCGGATTGCCGCCATAAGTGGTGCCGTGCACGCCAACGCTCATAACCGATGCGATCTCTTCGGTGGTCAGCATGGCGCTAATCGGGAAACCGCCGCCCAGTGCCTTGGCCGTCGTCAGAATATCCGGGACGATACCATAGTGCATATAGGTGAACAATTTACCGGTACGTCCCATCCCGCACTGCACTTCGTCGAAAACCAACAGCGCTTTATACCGATCGCATAGTTCGCGCACGCCCTGCATAAATTCCTGCGTCGCTGGCGTAATGCCGCCTTCGCCCTGAACCGGTTCCAGTACGACGGCGCAAGTGTGGTCGTCCATCACGGCTTTTACCGCGGCCAGATCGTTAAAAGGAACATGGACGATATCGGCGGGTTTCGGCCCAAAACCATCCGCGTATTTCGCCTGTCCGCCGACGGATACGGTAAATAACGTACGTCCATGGAATGCGTTATAAAATGCGATGATTTTAGTTTTATACGGGCTGTGGCGTTTAATCGCGTAGTGACGCGCCAGCTTGAAAGCCGCTTCGTTTGCTTCGGCGCCGGAGTTAACAAAGAATACGCGATCGGCAAAGGTTGCGTTAATCAGCTTACCGGCCAAGCTCAGCGCGGGTTCATTAGTGAAAACATTGCTGGTATGCCATAGCTTTTCTCCCTGTTGTTGCAGCGCGGCGACTAGAGCCGGATGACAGTGCCCCAGCGCGGTAACGGCAATACCGCCGGAGAAATCAATATATTCTCGTCCTTGCTGATCCCATACCCGGCTCCCTTTCCCTTTTACTGGCACAAACTGCGCTGGTGCATAAACCGGCAAAATAACTTTGTCGAATGTTTCCCGAGTTACTGCTTTTTTATCTGTTGCCATCTGCCTGCACGCTCCGATATCAATAACTGTTGAATGAAAATATAGTCAATAAATATGCATAAAAAATCAATTTCAGGCAATGTTTTATCGTCCTGAAAGAAAATTTATTTCCTATCTGACTCTATTTTAAGAAAATTATCCAAAAGTTGGTGTCCTTGCTGACTGAGAATGCTTTCAGGATGAAACTGGACGCCCTCTAATGGCAGTGAACGGTGCCGGATTCCCATGATTTCGTCACGTTCGCCATCTCGCTCGCTCCAGGCGGTTACCGCAAAGCAGTCGGGGAGAGACGCGGGTTCGATCACCAGCGAGTGGTAGCGCGTTACCGTTAAAGGCCGAGATAACCCGGTGAAAATGCCCGTATTGCTATGCTGTATCGATGACGTTTTACCGTGCATGACCCGTCGGGCCCGGATAACGCGGGCGCCGAACGCTTGTCCCATCGCCTGATGTCCAAGACAAACCCCGAGTATCGGTAATTTTTCAGCAAAATGGCGGATAGCGGCCAGTGAAATACCCGCTTCATCCGGAGTGCAGGGGCCGGGAGATATGACCAGCCGCGATGGCGCAAGCCGTTCGATATCATCCAGCGTCAGTTCGTCGTTCCGTTTGACCAAGACTTCTGCGCCTAGCTCACAAAAATATTGATACAGGTTATAGGTAAAGGAGTCGTAGTTATCGATAATCAGCAGCATGATTTGTTTAACTTATTGAGTAATATATAAATTATACCGCGTAAACTATTTCGGTATCTTTTTATGGGGAGGCGCTGCGGACTATTGTACCCGTCTCTTGCATAAAAAAGGATGAGGGCGTGCGGCAATCGAGCCGCGCGGGAATTATTGCACGGTATGGCGGCGGTAATACTTTTCGAGCTTCACCTGCAGCTGGCTCAGCACCGTGCTGAACAGCAGATAGATCAGCGCCGCCTCGACGTAAAGAATCAATGGCTCGTAAGTGACGGAGACAATGCGCTGCGCGGAGAGGAACATCTCGGGAACGGTAATCACCGCGGCAAGCGATGTATCCTTGATCAGGGAGATAAAGGTGTTGGATAACGGCGGTAGCGAAACGAATACCGACTGTGGAAATATGACCCAGCGTATCGCCTGAGCGCCATTCATTCCCAAAGAGTAAGCGGCGCTCCATTGGCCTTTGGGCACGGACAGTATTGCGCCGCGGACAATCTCCGAACTGTAGGCGCCAACGCTGATCGTAAACCCGATTAGGGCGGCGGGGAACGCATCCAGGGTAATGCCGGCGCTGGGAAGCCCGTAGAAAATGAGAAACAGCTGTACCAGCAGCGGCGTGCCGCGGATAACCCAGACATAAAAATCGCCGAGCCATTTCAGCGGCTTAGGCGCGTAAAGACGGATCAGGGCGACGATAACGCCGACGGCCAGACCGAAGATAAAGGAAAGAACGGCAAGCGGGACGGTGAATTTCAGCCCCGCAGACAGCAGACTCCAGAAAGAGTCCGCCATCAGCTGTAGCCAAGCCGGCATGCAAAATGTCTCCGCTAAAGGCGCGTTATTGGGACTCGGACACATCCTCGCCAAAATATCGTACGGCTATCGTTTTATAGGTGCCGTCGGCTTTAATTGCATCCAGCGCCTTATTTAAGGCGTCCGCTAACGGCGCTTGCCCTTTGCGAATTAAGATGGCCGACGGTTCTCCCGTCGCCGATGTGGCGACGACTTTGACGTTAGCATTCGGCTTCTGCTTTTTAAAATCGAGGAAAGACAGGTTGTCGTTCAGCGTGGCGTCGGCGCGGCCGCTGAGCACCAGATCCAACGATTGATTAAACCCGTCGGTAGGGACGAGCTCCGCGCCGTAGCCGGTGGCCAGCCGCGCATAGTTGCTGGTCAGGCTTTGCGCGGATTTTTTGCCTTGCAGGTCGTTGAAGCCTTTGATGGCGGCGTTATCGGCACGGGTGATCAGTACGGCTTTCGAATCGATATAGGGTTTGGAGAAATCGTATTTAGCCTGACGCTCTTTCGTTACGCCCACCTGATTGATGACGGCGTCGTAGCGTTTAGCGTCCACGCCGGCGATAAGACCGTCCCAGCGGCCCTCGATAAACTGGGCTTTTACGCCAAGCTTTTCGGCGACCGCGCGGCCAATATCCACATCGAAACCAACCAATTGACCCGATTTGTCGTGATAGGTATAGGGCGCATAGGTGCCCTCCGTGCCGAATTTAATCACGCCGGCGGATTTTATTGCCGCCAGGTCATCGCTCTGGGCCTGCGCCAGGGCGCTGGATGCCAGCAGTACGCCGCTCAGTAAGGCAAAATGCAATTTTTTCATTGTGATCGGTTCCTGTGGTGAGAGCATCATGCGATCTATAACTTTTATGAATAATGAATCTACGCGAGAAGATTTATTTTTATAAATTACATTGCGCGATGGGTTATATCAGAACTGAATATAGTCATGCGCTTCGCTAGGCCGGCCGGCGGCGAAGCGGGGGAAGAATGGGTTTTAAGTCGCTAGGCGACACCGGCCGCGTGCAGATCGTGCAGATTTATCGCGCCGACCAATTTGCCTTCGCCGTCTACCACCGGCGCGGCTGATATATGCTGTTCGTGCAGGGCTTCCAGCGCGGCGACCGCCCGCCACTCCGCGGGTAACCGGTAACCGGGGCGGGTCATGGCGCAGGTGATGACGCTATTCAGCGGGTTGCCTTTGACCAGCCAGCGGCGCAGATCGCCGTCGGTAAATACGCCGGCCACCCGATCGTCGGCGTCGCAGACCGCAATCAGCCCCAGCCCGGTACGGCTCAGCTCCAGCATGGCGTCCATCACGCTCGCCGTTTGCTCAACGCGAGGCAGGCGCTCGCCGCTGCGCATAAGGTGGTGAACGCGGTTAAGCAACCTGGCGCCTAGGCTTCCTCCGGGGTGCGAGCGCGCGAACTGCTCGGCGCTGAAACCCCGGTGGCGCATCAGGGCCATCGCCAGCGCGTCGCCCATCATCAGGGTATTCACCGCGCTGGACGTGGGCGCCAGCCCCATCGGACAGGCCTCGCGCGTTACGCCGACATCCAGTACGCAGCTGGCGGCCAGGCCGAGGGGCGACTCCGCGTTGCCGGTCAGGGCGATAACCGGAATATGACTTTCCGCCAGCAGCGGCAGCAGTACGTTCAGCTCCTGCGCCCGGCCTGAATAAGAGATGAATATCACCACGTCCTGGGGGCTAATCATGCCCAGGTCGCCGTGCAGCGCCTCCGCCGGGTGAACAAAAAACGCCGGCGTGCCGGTGCTGGCCAACGAGGCGGCGATCTTCTTGCCGATATGGCCGGACTTCCCCATTCCCGAAACCACGACCTTGCCCGCGCATGCCAGCAGCAGCATGCAGGCGTCGACAAAGCGCGTATCCAGCCGGGCCAGCATATTCCGGGCCTCGGTGATTTCGATTTCCAGTGTTTCACGGGCAAAGGTCAATAAACGCTCATTCATCGCTCTCTCCTACCACGATCACGTTAATGTTTTTTTCTCTGAGAGCCGCGAGGTAGTCGGGATTGATGCCGCTATCGGTAATCAGGATATCGACGGCGCTGAGTTCACAGACCACATTCGGGCTCTTGCGGCCGAATTTTGAGGAGTCCACCAGCAGGATCAGCTGCTGCGCGGCGCGGCACATGGCTTGGCTTACGGCGTGCAGCTCATTGTAGGTGGTTACGCCGGCATGCAAATCCACGCCGTCGGCGCCGATAAACAGCTTATCGAAACTAAAATGGGAGAAAGCGGCTTCCGCCAGGCTGCCGTGGAATGACGCCGAGGTTTTACGGTAGGTCCCGCCGGGCATCAGGATGGTCTGGTCGTTATCCAACTCAACCAGCTCATTGACGATGCTCAGGCTGTTGGTCATAACGGTAATGTTGTTGAACTGCATCAGCCACGGCACCATTTGCAGTACGGTGCTGCCGGCATCAAAGATCAGCGAATCGCCGTCATTGATCAGCGTGGCGGCTTTACGGGCAATCTGCTTTTTCTTGGCGGTGTTGATGTGCGTTTTACGGTCGATGGGCTGATCGCCCTCTTCCCGGCTCGGCACTACGCCGCCATAGGTTCGAATCACCGCGCCTTCCTCTTCCAGCGCGGTTAAGTCTTTACGGATTGTCGTTCCCGTTGTGTTAAAGCGGCCGGCGAGACTCTCCACCGACGTTTTGCCATTGGTGCGTAGGTATTCCAGGATTGCCGCCTGGCGCTGTTTTGGTTTCATTGCGCGATGTCCATCCGATATGCTCATTTATCCCCTTTATCTTTCAGGCCGCCGGCGTATGTGTTACCGCTTGCTACCGATTGAAATATCGTGGGTATAGTCATTCCCTGTATGCTTTGGCGGATAAAAACAGCGCCAAATGAAAGAAAATGTCTTTTAAAATGAAAATATCATTATTTCGCTTCAATCGCCAATGAAAGCGCGGCCCGGCAGGCGGGTTCTATGGGAAAGATCACACTTGGCGCCAGCTGCTCTCTTTTTAACCCGATCCATTCCTTCATCTGGCGCGGACGCGCAAAGACGGTGAGTCCGCGCATGATAAAAGCGTCACGCAGGCGATCCTGCTCATCAAACGCCAGCGCCACGATGGTTCTGGCGTTGAACCTTCCCGCGGCGCGGCCGACGCCGACCCTGTATCCCTGACGACAGAGTGCGTCGAACGCCTGATTAAAGCGGCGCAACTGCCGCCAGCCGAGGGCGATTTGCAGCAGCCAGGCGCAGACCGCGCATGCGATCAAGAGCGATGCAGACGTCATTATTCATCTCCTGTGTCGCTCCGGCGTTGAGCCGGAGGCCGTAGGCTTATCAAAACATGACCTGCCCGCCGGTAATATTAATCGACTGACCGGTGCAGTAAGAGGCTTTGTCGCTGGCGTAGTACAGAAGCGTGTTCAGCACATCCTGATAATCGCAGCCGCGTTTTAGCGGCACTTTATCAATGTAATACTGCTCCACCTCTTCCGGTCGAATGCCCAGCTTTTTGGCGTACTGCGGCAGTAATGACTGGAACATCGGCGACTTCAGCAGGTTGCCCAGCATCAGCGAATGGACGGTAATGCCGAACTCCGCCAAATCCAGGGCCAGCGACTGCGTCAACCCGACCCCGCCGAACTTGGCCGCGCTATAGCCGGAATTGTGTTTGCTGCCCACTTTCCCGGATTTAGAGTTAATCTGAATAATGCGCCCGGACAGGCCATCGCGGATCATCAGCTTGGCGAACTCGCGCGCGCACAGGAAATATCCCACCAAATTAACCTGCAAAGAGAGATCGAAATCGTTGAGACGGAACTGGGTAATGGGCGCGGCCTTGGCGACGCCCGCGCTATAGACCAAAAGATTAACCTGGCCGAACCGGGCGTCGACCGCCTGCGCCAATTGTACCACCTGCTCCTCATCGGTGGCGTCGGCGCCGAAACCGCAGGCGCATCCCGCGCTGTATTGCGCATTGATTTTCTCCGCTACCTGCATGGCGTGCTGCAGGTTTAAATCAACCACCGCCACCTGATAACCCGCGTCGGCCAGGCCTTCGCACAGGAACGCACCGAGGGTCTGTCCTCCGCCGATGACTACCGCAACCTGTTTCATATGCATCTCCCACCTAGTGTTTAAGAAAAAATCGTTAATTTGCTGCCGACTTTGATATCTGCCGGCGTCGCGCCCGCAACGTGCAGGGAGCCTGGAAATTCCGCCTCGGCGGCGCCGTCGAACCGGATGGTGATATGGCCCAGCTCGCGCAGGTTTTGCGTCGCCACCGAGCCTACCGCCGTAATTGGATAGGCCCGGTCCGAGAGCATCAGCGTGTCGCCTGCGCGCAGGTCGCCGCGCACATCGCCATGCCGGTGGATAAAGCAGAATGATTCGATCTCTTCCGGCGCGCCTTCGCGGAAGGTGATCATCATGTCTTCAATCAGCGCTTCGGGCGCGTTGTCGCCAATACGGGTAAATACCGTTTGAAAAACCGTGTTCATACCGACTCCCAAAATCGTTATTGATAGATGAAACCGGATACCACCCAGGCCAGCAGTACGGTCGGCGCGCCGGTAAGAAAGCGGCCCACCAGTACGGAAGGCACGCCGACGCGTACGGTGTCCTGTTTCGCTTCCGCCAGCGACAGGCCGACGGGGATAAAGTCGCAGGATGCCTGGGCGTTAATGGCGAACAGGGCGGGGAGCGCCAGGGCCGGGGGAATATTTCCCAGTCCGATCTGAACGCCGACCAGTACGCCGATAACCTGGGCGATCACCGCCCCCGGCCCCAGGAACGGAGAGAGCAGGGGGAATGAGCAAATCAGGGCCAGCGTGACCAGCCCGACCGGGCTATTCGCCAGCGGGGTCAGGCTATGGGCGATGGCGTCGCCCAGGCCTGACGCCATGATGATGCCGATCAGCGCCGAGACGAAGGCCATAAACGGCAGGATAGTTTTCAGAACGGTATCAATGGTTTCCCGTCCGGCCTGGAAAAATACGGCGACGATCGAACCCATGCCCATGCCGACCTTGGCCAGCAGGCCGTCGCTCTGTTCGGTGATTTTTTTGCTGCTGTCGTAATTCCGTCCCACTCCGGGGGATGCCGGGCCGCTTTCGGCTCCTTCTCGTGACGGCGGCGTCGTGTCCTCCGGCGCCGCCACCGGCTGAATGTTTTTTTCACGCACGCCGGAGACGTAAATGTCTTCCACGATGAACTGCGCCAACGGGCCCGATTTGCCGGTTGAATGGATATTGATCGTCGGGATCCGGCGTTTGGGATAAATGCCGCAGCGCAGCGTGCCGCCGCAGTCGATAACGGCGACGCCGATCTCCTCCGCCGGCGGTTCGCCCTCTTTAAAGCCGTCGACGGCCGGCCAGCCGGTCAGTTCGCTCAGACGATCGACGATAGCCGGACGCGTTCCCGCCGTGATATAGACGATCTTTTTACCCGGCGCGGCTTCTATCAGCAGCGGGCCGCCCCAGCCGCTTTCGCCTTTTTCGATACGAATCACGTTATTCATAATGGTGTTCCCCGTTACAGCTGAACCTGACGGTCAAGCTGGATGCGCATTTTGCGTTCAAATAGCGTGGTGGTCAGATCGGTGATCCAGCCGCGGAAAAAGTTGCTCACCATACCGACCAGCAGGTAGCTCACCGCCAGCGGCCCCAGCGGCAGGCCGAGGGTCGTCAAACCGCTGGCGATACCGAGATAGACGAACAGCTCCCCGGGATTGATATGAGGGAACAGGCCGTTCATTGAGTGGCAGCTATAGGAAGCGGCGGCGTAGTAGCTGGGCTTGTATTTCTCCGGCATAAAGCGGCCCAGACTTAACGTCATTGGGTTACAAAAGACGAACGTGCCGATAACCGGCAACAACAGATAGCGGGAGATCGGGTTACCGGCGCAGCGTTGCGCCAGACGCTCGATCCGATCCTGACCGACGAATACGATCAGGGCGTTCATAATAACGAGTAGGCTAATCAGTAAAGGCAGTATGCCGGTGACCATCCCGACAAATACTTCCCCTCCTTTTTGAAACAGGCCGATGAACCACTCAGCCCCGTGGGTGATGACCTCTATCATTATGCTCTCCTGTTTCCTTTGGTTGGTACCGACGACGGTTGCTTTGTTGAAGTGGGACTAAAAATATATCTAAATACGGTTTTTAAATTTTAAACAGATCACATTTCGAAAGATTTTACGTTTAAAATAAAAGAAATGAGTGATGGCATAGATAGCGGAATACGACAGGGATGACATGCGATATCTGTGGTTACGTTGGCGAGGCCGTCCGGCCGTCATGACGTGTAAAGAGTTTATTTTTATTTTTATCAGTAATTTATTTTTATTTTGAGTTTGGGGAGCAGATTCTCTGTTTCGGACGCCGATGGCGGAATCCCTGCGGCCTGGTAAGCGTAACGGAAACTCTTTCATTCCTGCCGCGCGGCAATAGAGGATAATCTTTCATGATAAAAGTATTTTGCCGCCAGGGCGCGCTGCGCTGATTCGCTCCCGCGGGAAGCGCTATCCGTTTGTCACAATGCGCCTCTATCCTCAATGGAGATCGCTGCTTTCGTTACGCGCCGTTCGAGGAGAAAACCATGAAGATTCGCATCGCCAGCTATAACGTAGAGAATCTGTTCCATCGCGCCGCCATCCTCAATCTCCCTGATTCTCAACAGATCGACAGGTTATTAGAACGGGTCGGACAGCTTCAGCAATTGCTGGATCGCTCCCGCTATGATGACGCGTTGAAAGATAAGGTGTTCGATATTTCCCGGACGCTGCGCCCTTATCTGGATATCCGTACCGACGGCGGATCGCTGGGAAGATGGAAAAAGGAGCGGGGCGAAACGGGATTCAGAATTAATAAAAGCTGCCGCGGCCGCGGGGACTGGATAGGCGAAATAGTATTCAAGCCGCAGGAATTCAGCGATCGGCAGCGTAAGAATACCGGTAAAGTTATCGCTATGCTCAACGCCGATATTCTGTGCGCCGTCGAGGTGGAAAATATGGGGGTGCTGCGCGACTTCAACAGCCAGGTGCTGGGAAAAGATAAGTTTGACCAGTTCGTTATGATCGATAGCCCGAACGATCCGCGCGGCATTGATGTCGCCTGTCTGACTCGTTATCGCATAACCCAGCTGCGCACGCACATTTTTGACGCCGGCAGACGCTTTGATCCGGTTTTCAGCCGCGACTGCCTTGAAGTGACGCTCGATGCGGGGCTTAAACAGCCGCTCTTTATCTTGTGCAATCACTTCAAAAGCCAGAGCGGGCAGACGGAGGAGCAGCGGAAACGGGGCGCGGAGAGGCGCCGAGATCAGTGCGAACGGGTGGCGGAAATTGCGCGGCAAACTTACGATCTGAAAAAGGATTATGTGGTTATTCTCGGCGACTTGAACGAGGATTCCTCCAATCCCTTGCAAAGTTTATCGCCGCTGTTTTCCCTGCCGGAGCTTCATCCGGTGGTCGATCCGCAACTCCCGGAAACCGAGCGTTACACCTACTATTTTTCCGCAGGGAAAAAGGGCTCCCGGTTGAATCAGCTGGACTATATTTTTCTCTCCGCGCCGCTGCGGCGGGCGGTGACCGCGTGGGGCATTGAGCGCCGGGGAATTTATGACATTGATAAGATTGCCGCTAAGGAAGGGGCGGAGCCGGTTACGCCATTGCCTGACGTGACGTCATGGGACACCGGGGCTTCCGACCATGCTGCGCTGTGGGTGGAGGTGGATATCACCTGAGCGGGCAAACCTGCGGCGCGCGCCGGTTTGCCCGCTTCACCCCGCACATAAACAAAAAGCGCCTGCCGTTTCCGGCAGGCGCTTTTCGAATCAATCAGATACGGCGGTGAATCAGTTCATGCCGTATTTTTTCAGTTTCTTACGCAGAGTACCGCGGTTGATACCCATCATCAGCGCCGCGCGGGTTTGGTTGCCGCGGGTGTATTGCATCACCATGTCTAACAGGGGTTGTTCAACTTCAGCCAATACCAGCTCATACAGGTCGCTAACGTCCTGACCATTTAATTGAGCAAAATAGTTTTTCAGGGCCTGTTTAACCGAGTCGCGCAGGGGTTTTTGGGTTACCTGTGCCTGAGAGTTTACGGTGGAAACGGTCAGTACGTCAGAATTCACGCGTTGTTCGAACATAGTTCTGTCAGCTCTTTTTCTGTTTACGCAAGATTTTCAAAGTATGCCTCCAACGCCTCCAGCTGCTTGCTGGCATCCTCAATGGCGTTGAATGTGCGCCTAAACTGGTCGTTGGGGGCGTTCTCCTGGAGATACCAGGATACGTGCTTACGAGCTATACGGAATCCCTTGCCTGGACCATAAAAGTCGTGCAATTCCCGTATATGTTCGATCAGCAAGCGCTTGACCTCTGCCAGCGGCATTGGCGGCAGCAGCTCCCCCGTGTCCAGATAATGCTGGATTTCCCGAAAGATCCAGGGTCTTCCCTGAGCGGCTCGTCCTATCATCAGGGCGTCCGCCCCGGTGTAATCAAGAACCGCTCTGGCTTTATGCGGGTCAGTAATGTCGCCATTCGCAATAATGGGAATGGAAACGGCCTGCTTAACTGTCCGAATGCTGTCGTATTCCGCCGAGCCATTGAAAAGGCACGCGCGCGTGCGTCCGTGAATGGTCAGAGCCTGAATGCCACAGTCTTCAGCCAATTTGGCAATTTCTACACAGTTACGGTGCTCCGGCGCCCAGCCGGTACGGATTTTTAGTGTTACCGGTACGTCTACCGCCTTCACGACCGCCGAGAGGATCTGTTTGACCAAATCCGGATGCTGCAATAATGCGGATCCTGCCATCTTGCGGTTCACCTTCTTCGCCGGGCACCCCATATTGATGTCGATGATCTGCGCGCCGAAATCCGTATTGACTCTCGCTGCGACAGCCATTTCATCCGGATCGCTGCCGGCTATCTGCACGGCCCTGATACCGGGTTCATCGCTATGCGCCATGCGCAGACGCGACTTATCCGAGCGCCATACTTCCGGATTGGAAATCAGCATTTCGGATACGCTCATTCCAGCGCCCATCGCATGGCAGAGAGCTCTGAACGGGCGATCGCTAATGCCAGCCATCGGGGCTGCTATCAGGCGATTAGTTAGCTGAAATTGTCCAATGCGCATAGACAAAGAGTGACCATACTGTGTCTGCAAGGGCGCGTATATTACGCATTTTTTACGTGATATGAAAGGCCAAACTTTGACCAATTCGCCGAAGGCGGACGAAGAAAACCTGTTTCCTTCTGCCAGAAGAAAATATTATCTATATTTAACAATGAGTTTTAGTTTTTTGTGAGTTTTTTTTGCTCAGGAAAATATTCCTGCCGCATGGCAATTTATCTATAAATCGCGGTGATTCAGCAGGAGTAACGACGATCTTCGCTATTCGCAGCGGATTGCGTTGTCAATAAACCAAGAGCAGCGATAAATTTTTGCACCATAACGCGGCAAGCCATCAACCCCCGGCCGGAACCGGCCGGGAGAAACGGGCAAAGCGGCAAGATTAATTAACGATAACGCGGCCGTTTAACGGTTGCACCGGGCGATTATTGGCGTGATGAATGGCCGCGGCGAATTTGGCCACCTGCGCCGCCGAAATCGTGGCCGTTTTATCCAGCACCAGCCAGCGGACGCCCTCGGAGCAAGGCGGGGTGGTGAGCGAACCGCTGAAGCGGTAGTAATTCCGCCGTTCCGCCGATGGGATCAGCGCCCCGATATCCAGCGGCGCGGTTAACTGCGCGGGAGCATTGAGGGTTAACGGCATCTGCCGCCAGGCTTTTTCCAGCTCCTGATTGGCTTCGCCTTGTTCAAACATCAGCGCCATGACCGTCAGCGCGCCCTGGGGATCCCGGTAGACAAAATGCGCTTCCAGCGGAAAGGTTTTGCCGTCGATCTCGTTTTCGCTGGGGGCGTGAAAATGAAACTGTTGGAGCGTGAAGGTATCGTTGTCTATCGTCAGCGTATTGCCCGCGCTGACGTCCACCTGGATGGTATGGCCATTGTTGACGATATGCTGCGCCCCGGTTTGATAAGACAGTTTTAGGTCATCGTGGGCGGTTTTCAGCGCGCCGTGAATATCAATCGGCGATTGGTTCTTACCGGTCTCGCACAGGGAGAAGTCGGGAGAGAGTTTGCCCCAGTGCGCGGGCGATTCCTGCCCCTCATAGCTCCAGTGGGCGTGTTCGGATGCGTGCAGTGAAAAGCAGGCGGTAAATGCCAAGGCGGCGAGTAGTGTGTATTTCATTTTGTCGTCCATTTAAAACAATATCCTCCATCGGTTTGGACGCCGATGGCAGTTTGATGAGGCATTGAGGATACACCTACATTTCAAATGGTTAAGGCGCAGATAAAAAAAATGGTCAGAAACGGACGATTCCGATCGCTTTGAGCCGTGAAACAGAGAGGGCGGGATTGTCTGAAGCGACGCTCTCGATGTTTAAAGGGAAGAGGGCTGACGTACTGTCCGGCGAGGCATCAGGGAAGCGCCGAATGGCGGTAAGAGGCGCCGCCGCCCGTTACCGCAGGGATGAGGTGGGCCAACGCGCGGAGATAGCCCGATGACTCTCTCCGCGCGTTTTAAACCCTACTTACGGATACCGGTAATCCGGCACCACTCCTCTTTCTCCGCCACCGGATCGAGCTGGAACTGCTCCTGGTAGGCGGCGGCCACGTCGGCGGCCTGGGTGGCCAGAACGCCCGACAGGCCGAGATGGGCGCCGGCCTTCGGCAGCTCGCTGATTAGCGGCGCCAGTTCACGCAGCGGGCCGGCGAGGATGTTGGCGACCACTACGTCGGCGCGCAGGCCATCCGGCTGCTGCTGCGGCAGGTAGAGCTCCAGACGTTCGGAGACGCCGTTTCTCTGCGCGTTGTCGCGGCTGGCCTGAATCGCCTGCGGGTCGATGTCGATGCCGATGGCGCGGGCGGCGCCCAACTTCAGCGCGGCGATGGCCAATATGCCGGAGCCGCAGCCGAAATCGATGAGGGTTTTGCCCTGCAGGTCCAGACCGTCCAGCCATTGCAGGCACAGGGCGGTGGTGGGGTGGGTGCCGGTGCCGAAGGCCAGACCCGGGTCGAGCATCACGTTCACCGCCGTCGGATCGGGTACGTCGCGCCAGCTCGGGCAGATCCAAAGCCGCTCGCCGAAGCGCATGGGATGAAAGTTATCCATCCATTCGCGTTCCCAGTCCTTATCTTCCAACTGTTCGATTTTATGCTTGAATCCGGCGCCCAGCAGGGGTTCCCGCTCCAGCGCCGCAATAACTCCCGCCATTTCGGTTTCCGCGTCATAGAGGCCGATGACGTCGGTATCGCCCCATAGTCGGGTTTCGCCGGGCAGCGGTTCGAAGACGGGCGTATCGTGCGTATCCTGAAACGTAACGGATACGGCTCCGCTATCGATCAGCGCGTCGCCCAGTTGTTCGGCATGGCTGCCGGAGGTATTTATTTTTAGTTGAATCCACGGCATAGCAGTCTCTAATTACATTTTAAGTGAAGTCGGGGCGGCGGCCGGTTCGGGCACGCTGCGTCCGAAGCGGTTGCCGATAATAAACGCCAGCAGGCTTAGCGTCAGCGCCGGCACGATCGGGTGAAAGCCCGCCAGTTGAAGATTAAAACCGGCCAGCGCCGTATAACAGCCCGCGCCGCCGAGCATCGCGCACAATGCTCCCGTGGCGTTGGCGCGCTGCCAATAAAGCCCCAGCACCAGCGGCCAGAGGAACACGGCCTCCAGCCCGCCGAAGGCCAGCAGATTCAGCCAGATAATCATCTCCGGCGGGCGCCAGGAGGCGATAAGCACCAGTAATCCCAGCAACAGGGTCGTCATGCTGGAAAGGCGCTTGATATGCCTTTCATTGCGTATTTGCTGCGGGCGCACGCTGAGATAGAGATCTTTTATGATGGTGGCCGACGCCTGAAGCAGATGGGCGTTGATATTGGACATAATAGCCGCCATCGGCGCGGCGAGGAATATCCCGGCGACCAGCGGCGGCAGAACGGACACCATCAGCGCGGGCAATACCTGATCCGGGATGGTCAAATCGGGCATAATCGCCCGCCCCAGCGCCCCGGAGAGGTGCATTCCCAGCATCAGGATGCCGATGACGATGGTGCCGATAATAATGCCGCGGTGCAGCGCCCGGCTGTCGCGATAGGAGATGCAGCGCACGGCGGTATTCGGCAGGCCGATGACCCCGAAGCACACCAGCACCCAGAACGAGGCCATAAACGGCATCGACAGAATATGGTTACTGCCCTGCGGCGTAATCAGCGCCGGGTCGATAGACTGAAGCTTATCCACCGCGCTGTGCAAACCGCCCGCGGCGTGGATGACCCCCACCAGCAAGATGATCGTGCCCAGCAGCATCACCATGCCCTGCATGGCGTCATTCAACACGCTGGCGCGAAAACCGCCGAAAGCGGTATACAGCGCAATGGTTACGCCGAAAATCAGCAGACCGATATCGTAGGGAATATTGGCCGCGGTCTCCAGCAGGCGCGCGCCGCCGATAAACTGCACCGCCATGGCGCCGATAAACGCGACCAGTAGACTAAGGCTGGCTAACCACACCAGCAGGCGGCTGCCGTAGCGGGCGTACAGCATATCGTTGAGCGTAATGGCGTTATAACGCCTGGCGAGGATCGCGAACTTTTTGCCCAGAATGCCCAGCGACAGCAGCATGGTGGGAAGCTGGATCATAGAAAGCAGCACCCAGCCCAGGCCGTACTTGTAGGCCGCGCCCGGACCGCCGATAAACGAGCTGGCGCTTACGTAGGTGCCGATAAGGGTCATCGCCAGCACAAAGCCGCCCATCGAGCGTCCGCCGAGAAAATACTCATTCAGAAAGTTGCCGGCCTGCCGCCGGCGATAGGCGTATACCGACAGCCCGAAAACCAGTAGCAGATAGCCCAGCAGCGGCAGCAGCACTTCACTTTGCATCGTCATTCTCCAGTGAAATATCCTGGAAGACGAAGCGCACCATCAGCCAGCACAGCAGGGTAAAGACGAGCGGCAGCAGCAGACAGGCCATTTCAAACCAGTGGGGGAGCCCGGTAATCCCCTGAGCGTTATCGGGCAGATAAGCGGTAAAAATCCAGGCGGCCAGATAAGCCAGCGTCAGGCCCATCGCCCAGCGGGCCTCTCGGTGAGCCTGAAGAAAACGAATGTCCATTTTTCCCCCATAGAAGCCGGCGTCATCGCGTTGCAACGAGCAAACCGGAAAATTTGCCTGGGCGGTTGACTTGTTCCGCCGGAATCGGCAAAAAATTAAAAAGGCCGGTTTTCACCGGCCTTTCACGGAGCGATAGCAGGGAGCTCGGTAGCTATATTTACTGTAACCCGAGTTTCTTCTCCAGATAGTGGATATTGGTTCCGCCTTTCTGGAAGTTTTCATCGTCCATGATCTTCATCTGAAGCTCTACGTTGGTTTTGATGCCGTCGATGATCAGCTCCGCCAGCGCGTTCTTCATGCGCGAGATCGCCACTTCGCGGGTTTCGCCATAGGTGATCAATTTCCCGATCATGGAATCATAATAGGGCGGAACCGTGTACCCGGCGTAAATATGCGATTCCCAACGCACGCCGAAGCCGCCCGGCGCATGGAAACGGGTGATTTTGCCCGGGCTTGGCAGGAAGGTATTCGAATCCTCGGCGTTGATGCGGCACTCCACCGCGTGGCCGCGAACCTGAATGTCTTCCTGTTTGATGGATAACGGCTGACCGTCGGCGATGCGCAGCTGCTCCTTGATCAGGTCCACGCCGGTAATCATTTCGGTAACCGGGTGCTCCACCTGAATACGGGTGTTCATTTCAATAAAGTAGAACTCGCCGTTTTCGTACAGGAATTCGAACGTACCCGCGCCGCGATAGTTGATATCGATACAGGCTTTCGCGCAGCGCGAGCCGATAAACCGGCGCTGTTCGCTGGTGATGCCGGGCGCCGGCGCCTCTTCCACCACTTTCTGGTGGCGGCGCTGCATGGAGCAGTCGCGTTCGGCCAGATAAATGGCGTTGCCCTGGCCGTCGGCCAATACCTGGATCTCCACGTGACGCGGATTTTCCAGGTATTTTTCCATATAGACCATGTCGTTGTTGAAAGCCGCTTTGGCTTCCGCGCGGGTCATATTGATGGACTGTTCCAGCTCTTTATCGCTGCGCACGACGCGCATGCCGCGGCCGCCGCCGCCGCCGGAGGCTTTGATGATCACCGGGTAGCCGATGCGTTTGGCGAAGGCGCGGTTTTTCTCCATGTCGCCGTCCAGCGGGCCGTCGGAGCCCGGCACGCAGGGAACGCCGGCCTTTTTCATGGCGTTGATGGCGGAGACCTTGTCGCCCATCAGGCGGATGGTTTCGGCGCGCGGGCCAATGAAAATAAAGCCGGAACGCTCAACCTGTTCGGCGAAATCGGCGTTTTCCGACAGGAAGCCGTAGCCGGGGTGTATGGCGGCGGAACCGGTAATCTCCGCGGCGGAGACGATAGCCGGGATATTCAGGTAGCTTTTGGTGGAGGGAGCCGGACCGATACACACGGTCTCATCCGCCAGCAGTACGTGTTTCAGATCGCGATCCGCGCTGGAGTGAACGGCGACGGTTTTGATGCCCAATTCCTTACAGGCACGCAAAATACGCAGCGCGATCTCTCCGCGGTTGGCGATAACGATTTTATCTAGCATGGTAAGCCCCGTTATTCGATGACAACCAGCGGCTCGTCAAATTCAACCGGTTGACCGTTGTCGAGCAGAATCGCTTTGACGACGCCCGCTTTGTCAGCTTCGATTTGGTTCATCATTTTCATGGCTTCGACGATGCATAGCGTGTCGCCGACATTGACCTGCTGGCCCACTTCGATAAATGCTTTCGCATCGGGACTCGGGGTACGATAGAAAGTGCCGACCATTGGCGAACGGACGATGTGTCCGCTGATGGCGGCCGGCGCCGCTGCGGTTTCGGCTACGGCGGGCGCAGGGGCGACGGCGGCGGCCAACGCGGGCTGCGGTTGCATCGCCGGCGCATAGGCCTGCTGCATCATCGGGTAGCTCGGCGCCGCCGGGGCGCGACTGATACGTACTGATTCTTCGCCTTCGGAAATTTCCAGTTCGGCGATGCCGGACTCTTCAACCAGTTCGATCAGTTTTTTGATTTTACGAATATCCATTGATGTGGTTCCGTACTCTTTTGTTTAATTGGAGGTAGACAGGCGTTTTACCGCCGTCTGTAAAGCATAGTTATAACCATCCGCCCCAAGGCCGCAAATCACCCCTACCGCGACATCGGAGAGATAGGAGTGCTGCCGAAAAGGCTCACGCGCATGCACGTTGGACAGATGAATTTCGATAAACGGGATGGCGACCGCCAGTAAAGCGTCGCGCAGCGCGACGCTGGTATGGGTGAATGCCGCCGGATTAATTAAAATAAAATCCGTGTTTCCTCTGGCCTGATGAATTCTGTCGATCAGCTCATGCTCCGCATTGGATTGCAGATGAGAACACCGCACGCCCAACGCCTGCGCCTGTGTTTCCAGATTGCTAACAATCTCCGCCAACGTTGTCGTGCCGTATTTATCCGGCTCACGGACGCCCAGCAGATTCAGGTTCGGGCCATTCAAGAGCAAAATGTGAAATTTTTCCGCCATTGTGCTGCGATCTCCCGCGATTAACCCAGATTGAAAAAACAGTGTCGCACAAAATAGCGCGAAGCCATTCGTTTGTCACCTTTCGCGATGTAAATTGTCCGCCGCTGGGAAACAAGGCCGGGCATTATAACCATTTCGTCGCAATTAGCAGCTAATTACTGCGCTTATCTGCGGAGATATTCAACCGGCGTCCGGTTCGGGCCCGTTATCGCCGGCCGCGGAGGGGGAAGTCTATCGCCGCCACCGACGGAATTTCTCATAACGTAATAGTAACAATAGCAGCGCCAGCAGCGCATAGAGAAGCGGCTGGGGCGAGAGCGTTTTGACCGACCAAAGATAGTGGATCGGCGCCAGAATTGCGACCAGATAGACGAGGTTATGCAGTTTCTGCCAGCGGGATCCCAACTTACGCATCACCATCCGGGGAGATGTCAGCGCCAGCGCCAATAGAATCAGCCAACTGATGATCCCAAGGGTTAAATAGGGGCGGGAAAGCAGCTCTTCGCCCAATAAACGCAGGTGGCTCCACCCCAGTTCCAGCAGCGCGTAGCTCGCCAGGTGCAGCGTTCCCCAGGCGAAACACCACAGACCGAGCGGGCGCCGGCAGCGCATCAGCAGCGGCTGTTTGCCGTAGCGCGCCAGCGGCGCGATGAACAGCGTGGCGAGCAGCAGTTTCAACGTCATCCGGCCGGTGAAATGCTGAATATCTTTCGCCGGATCGGCGCTGAGCCAGCCCTGTTCGACCGCCAGCACCAGCCACGGCAGCGGTAAAAAAGCCGCCAGATGAAGCGCGATCTTCAGCCATGTCAGGCTTTGCTGCGTCAGCCGCATACGGCGGTTATCCCGGTCGTCGTCAATCAGAAATTCTCCCGTAGGTTCAGGCCGCGATACAGCGAAGCGACCCGATCGGCGTAACCATTGAACAGCAGGGTCGGCTGTCGCCGCACGTCCAGGATACCGCCGGGGCCGATGACCCGCTCCGTCGCCTGCGACCAGCGGGGGTGGTCCACGTGCGGGTTTACGTTGGCGTAAAAACCGTATTCGTCGGGCGCCGCGAGATTCCAGGTGGACGGCGGACGATCGCGGGTAAAGCGGATGCGCACAATGGATTTGATGTTTTTAAAGCCGTATTTCCACGGCGCGATCAGCCTGATCGGCGCGCCGTTTTGCGGCGGCAGCGTTTTGCCGTATACGCCGACGGCCAGAAGCGAAAGGGGGTTCATCGCTTCATCAAGCCGCAGCCCTTCCACATAAGGGTAGTCGAGCCCGCCGCCCTGGAAGGCGTTCTTCTGTCCCGGCATTTGCTCGGGATCGTAGAGCGTCTGGAAGGCGATATAGCGGGCATTGCCGCTGGGTTCGGCAAATTTGATCAGCTTCGCCAGCTCAAACCCGACCCAGGGCACGACCATCGACCAGGCTTCCACGCAGCGCAGGCGATAGATTCTCTCTTCCAGCGGGAAGCGTTTAAGCAGGTCGTCGATATCCAGCGTGAGGGGCTTGGCGACCTCCCCCTCGATGCGGATTTGCCATTCCTGGGTTTTCAGCCCGCCGGCATTGGCTTGCGGATCGGCCTTATCCATGCCGAACTCATAAAAATTATTGTATCCCGTCACCTTATTCTCCGGCGTGAGCGGCGCCTTAAGCCGCCACATCTCCGGCTGGGTAAAGGATAGTGGCCTGCCCGGCGGCGCGGCGGGACGATCGCCGCCGCTAAGCCAGGCGAGCAGATCCGCCTGCGCCGGCGTCGGCAGCGACAGGGCGGCGGCGGTGACGCCCAGCGCTTTTAACAGGCTGCGGCGCTGGTGGAAAACGGCTTCCGGCGTGACGTCGGCCTCCGTCAATTTGCGGTTTTTCTGCATGGGGATACCGCCTGCTGGATAAGTGAGAGCCTGCGCTTTACTTAATGTATAGATGAGCTGAGGCGGAAACCGCCAACGGTTAGGGAAAATAGTTTTTTGCAGGGTGTAACAGGCGAATCCGTAAGGCGTAACGATAAAAAGGCGCGCGATCGTATGGCGACTCTAGTTGGAACAGGTAGTATACGGGGTGATAACAGGCAATAAATCTTCAGCAACGACACTTATCGGGAGCCGAACGCAGGGATGGGATTTACCACCAGATTCACCATACGCATGACGCTGTTGGCGGTGTTAACCGTGGTTTTGATCTTTTTCAGCAGCGTATTCAGCCTCTTTTATTATAGCCAGCAGCGCTCGGCTCAGCAGTTGAACGAGGTCGCGGCCAGCATCGATCAGGCGCTTTTGGTGCAGTCACCTGAAAATATCCGCTACTGGCTGCCGGCGATGATGAAAACCGCCGGCATCGTGGCGCTGGAGATCCGTCATGCCGACGCCGTGCTGTATTCGGTACGCCTGCCGGAGGCGGATGATGAGCGCGCCCCCGTGTACCATGACGCCCGGCTGCCTTTGATGCATCATTTGGACATGGCGATCGGCGCCACCTACGCCGCCCCCTTGATCGGCGTGTCGCACTTCCTGATGTCTACGTCGTCGGTGTCGCTGGCCATCTGTCTGCTGGCGCTGATGCTGTACCTGTTTATTCGCTGGCTACGCCATGAAACCGCCGGGCAGGAAGAGCTTGAGGCGCGGGCCAAACGCATTCTGAACGGCGAACGCGAGTCCGTGATGCAGGGATCCGCGCGCGAATGGCCGGTGAACGCCAGCGGCGCCATCGACCAACTGCTGGTCGATCTGATCGAAGCGCGGGAGGCGCGCAGCCGGGTTGATACCCTGATTCGGGCCTTTGCGGCTCAGGATGCGGAAACCGGCCTCAACAATCGCCTGTTTTTTGATAACCAATTGACGACGCAGCTGGAAGATATTGAAAACGTCGGCACCCACGGCATTGTGATGATGATTCGTCTGCCTGATTTTGAAACCCTGCAGGAGACGCACGGCTACGGCGGCGAAATCCAGGAATACAGCTTTACCATGGTGAATTTGCTCTCGACGTTCGTGATGCGCTATCCGTCCGCGCTGTTGGCCCGTTATTTCAACAGCGATTTCGCGGTGCTATTGCCGCACTGTACGCTGAAGGAAGCGGATAATATTGCGGCGCAGTTGGTAAAGGCCATTGATATATTGCCGACCACGCCGCTAATCGATCGCGAGGATATTCTGCATATCGGTATTTGCGCCTACCGTAGCGGACAGAGTCCCGAACAGGTGATGGAAAGCGTGGAAGACGCCACGCGCAACGCGGTGATGCAGGGCGGCAACGGCTGGTCCGTTTTCGACCGGCAGGTGCCGGACAAGGGCCGCGGCAGCGTGAAATGGCGTACGCTGCTGGAACAGACCCTGGCCCGCGGCGGTCCCAGGCTCTATCAAAAACCGGCGGTTACCCGGGAGGGCGTGGTGCATCACCGTGAAATGATGAGCCGCATCTACGACGGCAGGCAGGAGTTGCTGGCGGCGGAATTTATGCCGCCGGTGCGGCAGTTGGGGCTGACGGCGAGCTACGATCGGCAGATGGTTTCCCGGATTATCGCGCTGTCGGCCGGTTGGCCGGGCGAGACCCTGGCTATTCCGGTTAGTGTGGACTCACTTTTGCAAAAGACGTTTCTAAGCTGGCTGCAGGAAACCTTGATGCAATGTCCGAAAAAACAGCGGCAATGCATTTTATTTGAACTTGCGGAGGCGGACGTCTGTCAATATATCGGCCGTTTACGTCCGGCGCTGAATTTGATCCTGGCTTTTGGCTGCCGTCTGGCGGTTAATCAGGCGGGGTTGACGCTGGTAAGCACCACTTATATTAAGCTATTGCCGGTGGAAATGATTAAGCTGCATCCCGGCTTGGTGCGCAGCCTGGAAAAACGCCCTGAAAATCAGCTGTTTGTACAAAGCCTGACCGAGGCTTGCAAAGGCACCCGAACCAAAGTTTTCGCCGCCGGCGTACGCACTAAAGCGGAATGGCGGACGCTATTGGATAAAGGGGTTTACGGCGGGCAGGGCGATTTTTTTTCCGCTTCGCGACCGGTAAGCGATGAGCTGAAAAAATATTCACCGCACTATCGTGTTTAGTGTAAAAGTCCAGCGCGAATTGACGTAGAATGAGTCGTCCGCTGATTAAGTTAGTGTGTGCTCACATTAACGGCAATCCGGTTAAATGTCAGATTTTATGTCCTGTGTTAGTGCGATTTCGCCAGGCGGAAAGTGGTAATCTGCCTTGCTATTTAAAGAAGGGCGTTTCAGGCTGTACTCCTTTCTGCAACCGATATGCGCAACACAGACTTTTTTCACCGAAGCAGAGCGTTGTCGTGCCTTGTCGCTGCTTTGTGTGGTTGGTAAAGTAGGCGAATTTATTTTTCGCCCCCAGCTTGCAGGATTATCCTTTAGTTATGTTTAAGAAATTTCGTGGCATGTTTTCCAACGACTTGTCCATCGACCTGGGTACCGCCAATACCCTGATTTATGTTAAAGGGCAGGGCATCGTACTGAATGAACCCTCGGTGGTCGCTATTCGTCAGGACCGCGCCGGGTCGCCGAAAAGCGTGGCCGCCGTCGGCCATGACGCTAAACAGATGCTGGGCCGTACGCCGGGCAATATCGCCGCTATTCGTCCGATGAAGGACGGGGTTATCGCCGACTTTTTCGTCACCGAAAAAATGTTGCAGCACTTCATCAAACAGGTACACAGCAATAGCTTTATGCGCCCCAGTCCGCGCGTGCTGGTCTGCGTGCCGGTCGGCGCCACCCAGGTGGAGCGCCGCGCCATTCGCGAGTCCGCGCAAGGAGCCGGGGCGCGTGAAGTGTTCCTGATTGAAGAGCCGATGGCCGCCGCGATTGGCGCGGGTCTGCCGGTTTCGGAAGCGACCGGCTCCATGGTGGTGGATATCGGCGGCGGCACCACCGAAGTCGCGGTGATTTCCCTGAACGGCGTGGTGTACTCCTCTTCCGTGCGCATCGGCGGCGACCGCTTTGATGAAGCGATTATCAACTATGTCCGCCGCAACTACGGCTCGCTGATCGGTGAAGCGACGGCCGAGCGCATCAAGCATGAAATCGGCTCGGCCTATCCGGGCGACGAAGTGCTGGAAATCGAAGTGCGCGGACGCAATCTGGCGGAAGGCGTGCCGCGCGGTTTTAACCTGAACTCCAATGAAATTCTGGAAGCGTTGCAGGAGCCGCTGACGGGGATCGTCAGCGCGGTGATGGTGGCGTTGGAACAGTGCCCGCCGGAGCTGGCCTCCGATATTTCCGAACGCGGAATGGTATTGACCGGCGGCGGCGCGCTGCTGCGCAACCTGGACCGTTTGCTGATGGAGGAGACGGGCATTCCCGTGGTGGTGGCGGAAGATCCGTTAACCTGCGTGGCTCGCGGGGGCGGTAAAGCGCTGGAAATGATCGACATGCATGGCGGCGACTTGTTCAGCGAAGAGTAACCCGGCCAGGGGAAAGGGGCGCCAATGGATGAATGGGGACATCTTTCATCCCGCTCGGCCGCCCCTTTTTTTATGACGGGCTGTCCCTGCCCGTCACCCTTCGGGCCGTCGCTGCGCGACGTTGAAAACCGCTCCGGGCGATTTTTTATGACGGGCTGTCCCTGCCCGTCACCCTTCGGGCCGTCGCTGCACGACGTTGAAAAACGTTCCCGACGTTTTTTATGACGGGTTTTGCGCCTGTCCCCGTGGGCCAATATGGCGCAACGATTGAAAATCGCTCCGGGCGTTTTTATGTTGTCGAGGAATACGCAATTTTATGAAGCCGATTTTTAGCAGGGGGCCTTCCCTGCAACTCCGACTTTTCCTTGCTGTCGTTACCGCGATTTTTGTGATCATTGCCGACAGTCGGCTTGGCGCATTCGTTCACATCAGAGCCTATATGGATACCGCGGTCAGCCCTTTCTATTTTCTGGCCAATGGTCCGCGCCAGGTGCTGGATAATATGTCGGAATCCTTGGCCACGCGTGAACAGCTGGGGGTGGAAAACGCCGCCTTGCGTCAGGAACTGCTGATGAAAAACAGCGATTTGCTGTTGCTGGGACAACTCAAACACGAAAATGCCCGGTTACGTGAACTGCTGGGGTCGCCGCTGCGTCAGGATGAGCAAAAAATCGTGACGCAGGTACTTTCCGCCGGCACCGATCCTTATAGCGATCAGGTGGTTATCGATAAAGGCCGGGTAAACGGCGTGTATGAAGGCCAGCCGGCGATCAGCGACAAGGGCGTCGTGGGTCAGGTGGTGGCCGTCGGGCAGTTTACCAGCCGGATTTTGCTGATTTGCGATGTTTCCCACGCGCTGCCGATTCAGGTGCTGCGCAACGATATCCGCGTGATCGCCGCCGGCAATGGCTGTACCGACGATCTGCAATTGGAGCACCTGCCGAACAACACCGATATTCGCGTCGGCGATGTGCTGGTGACCTCCGGGCTGGGCGGGCGTTTCCCTGAAGGCTATCCCGTTGCGGTGGTTTCATCGGTGAAAATCGATACTCAGCGCGCCTATACCGTGATTCAGGCGCGCCCGACCGCCGGTTTGCAGCGGCTGCGCTATCTGCTGCTGCTGTGGGGAGGAGAAAAGAATTCGGGCGCCGCGCTGCCGCCGGCCGAGGTTCACCGGGTGGCGAACGAGCGGCTGATGCAGATGATGCCTCAGGTGCTGCCCTCTCCGGATGAGATGGGGCCGCCGCCGCCCGCCGCCGACTCTGTCGTTACGCCGCCGGGAGAACGTCAATGAATCGCTACCGACGACACGGCAACTGGATTATCTGGCTCTCGTTTCTTATCGCGATGCTGTTGCAGATTATGCCGTGGCCCGAACAGATCTATATGTACCGCCCTTCGTGGCTGACGCTGTTTCTGATTTACTGGGTGATGGCGCTACCGCACCGGGTGAACGTGGGAACCGGATTTGTGCTCGGGATGATTATGGATCTGATCTTAGGATCGACCCTGGGCGTGCGGGCGCTGGCTTTAAGCATTGTCGCTTACCTGGTTTCGTTTAAATTCCAGCTGTTTCGGAATATGGCATTATGGCAGCAGGCATTGATCGTCATGCTGCTTTCGTTATTGATGGATTTGATTGTGTTTTGGGCCGAGTTTTTGGTGATTAACATCGCCTTCCGGCCGGAAACTTTCTGGAATAGCGTGGTCGACGGCGTACTCTGGCCCTGGCTGTTCCTGCTGATGCGCAAAATCCGTCGTCAGTTTACCGTGCAATAAGGCTACCCATGACCCAACTCTATCTGGCATCTTCTTCTCCCCGTCGGCGCGAGCTGCTGGCGCTGCTCGACATTCCTTTTGCGCATCTGAGCGTGGCGGTGGAAGAGCGACGTTTGCCGAATGAGGCGGCGGAAACCTATGTGCGCCGACTGGCGCATGAAAAAGCGGCGGCCGGCGTCGCGGCCGCGCCGTTGGATTTGCCGGTGCTGGGCGCCGATACTATTGTGGTTTTGAACGGGCAGGTGCTGGAAAAACCGCGCACTGAGGCCCATGCTGAACAGATGTTGACGCAGCTTTCCGGCCAACGGCACCAGGTGATGACCGCCGTGGCGCTGGCCGATAAACAGGATATTTTAAGTAGTCTGGTTATTACCGATGTCGTCTTTCGCACGCTTTCCCGTCAGGATATCGTCCATTATATCGCCGGCGGCGAGCCGATGGATAAGGCCGGGGCTTATGGCATTCAGGGAAAAGGCGGATGCTTTGTCAAATCCATCAAGGGAAGCTACCACGCGGTGGTAGGATTGCCTTTGGTGGAAACCAATGAGTTATTTAGTAATTTTGCTGCGTTGCGGATTGCGAGAGGAAAACATGACTGCTGAGTTACTGGTAAACGTCACGCCGTCGGAGACGCGGGTCGCCTATATCGACGGCGGTATTTTGCAGGAGATCCATATTGAGCGCGAATCCAAACGCGGCATCGTCGGTAATATCTATAAAGGCCGAGTAAGCCGGGTATTGCCGGGTATGCAGGCGGCCTTTGTCGATATCGGGCTGGATAAAGCCGCCTTCCTGCACGCGTCCGACATTATGCCGCATACGGAGTGCGTCGCCGGCGACGAGCAGAAGAACTTTCATGTGCGCGATATCGCCGAGCTGGTTCGCCAGGGACAGGACCTGATGGTCCAGGTGGTTAAGGATCCGCTGGGCACCAAAGGCGCCCGGCTGACGACCGATATCACGCTGCCGTCGCGCTATCTGGTTTTTATGCCAGGCTCTTCGCACGTCGGCGTTTCGCAGCGCATTGAGAGCGAAGCCGAGCGCGAGCGCTTGAAAAAAACGGTCGCGGACTATTGCGACGAACAGGGCGGTTTTATAATCCGCACCGCCGCCGAAGGGATCGGCGAGGAGGAGCTCTCTCAGGATGCGGCGTTTTTAAAACGCCTGTGGAGCAAGGTCATGGAGCGAAAAAAACGTAACCAGACCAAGTATAAACTCTATGGCGAAGTGGCGCTGGCGCAGCGCGTCCTGCGCGATTTCGCCGGCGAGGCGCTGGATCGCATCCGCGTGGACTCCAAGCTGACCTACGATTCGCTGCTGGAATTTACCGCCGAATATATTCCGGAAATGACCAATAAGCTGGAGCACTACGCCGGCAGGCAACCCATCTTCGATCTGTTTGACGTGGAAAATGAAATTCAGCGGGCGCTGGAAAGAAAGGTGGAATTGAAATCGGGCGGCTATCTGATTATCGATCAGACTGAGGCTATGACCACTATCGATATCAATACCGGGGCGTTCGTCGGCCACCGCAATCTGGACGAGACCATTTTCAACACCAATATCGAAGCGACGCAGGCGATAGCGCGCCAGCTGCGCCTGCGCAACCTCGGCGGCATCATCATCATCGATTTCATCGATATGAACAACGAAGATCACCGCCGCCGCGTGCTGCACTCCCTGGAACAGGCGTTAAGTAAAGATCGGGTAAAAACCAGTATTAATGGTTTCTCTCAACTAGGATTAGTGGAGATGACGCGTAAGCGAACCCGTGAGAGTATAGAGCACGTATTATGCAACGAATGCCCGACTTGCCAGGGGCGCGGCAGGGTGAAAACCGTTGAAAGCGTCTGTTACGAGATTATGCGCGAAATCGTTCGCGTTCATCATGCTTACGATACCGATCGCTTCCTGGTCTATGCGTCGCCGGCGGTGGGGGAAGCGCTGAAAAGCGAAGAGTCGCACGCGCTGGCCGAGGTGGAAATTTTCGTGGGCAAACAGGTGAAAGTGCAGGTTGAGCCTCTGTATAGCCAGGAACAGTTCGACGTGGTTATGATGTAGATAGGCCGTGATGCAATCAACCTGCGCTTCAATCAGCCGCGGCGTGCTTTTTCAGGCACGTGCGGACAGCGTAACTCCCCCTTATGACATTAAGCCCGGAGTTAGGGAAAGCGCGGCGATAAGGCTTCAGCCGGGAGGTCTTGCGCCATGCTTATCCTCTTGGCGCAAGACCCAGTGAAAACGGCCTTCGCTCGTCGCCGGCGATAAAAACAAGGAGCATTATGTGAGGCGACTGCCCGGAATATTATTAGCGACGGGCGCCACTCTTATCGTGATTGTCGCGCTGTTAGTCAGCGGTTTAAGATTGGCGCTGCCGCAGCTTGAGCGTTTCCGGCCCCAACTGGTGGCGTGGGTCCAGTCTGTCTCCGGGGTGCCGCTGGAGATCGGGGCGCTTAACGGACGCTGGGAGTCTTTCGGCCCTACGCTGGAAATCGAACGGCTTCAGGCCGCTCTGCCGGAGTCCGACTGGCGGGTTGAGCGGATTACCCTGGCGCTGGATGTTTGGCAATCTTTACTGCACGGGCGCTGGCAGTTCCGCGATCTGACTTTCCATCAGCTGCGGCTTAATCTGAATACCACGCTTACCGGGCGACGCCAGGATGGCGATCTAATGGCGTCCGGCAGGCTGGGCGATCTTTTCCTGCGCCAGTTCGACCACTTCGATCTGCGCGACAGCCATATCACGTTTCTTACGCCGTCCGGCTCCCACGCCGAATTCAGCATTCCCCAATTAACCTGGCTGAACGCCGACCAGCGCCACCGCGCCGAGGGGCTGATCAGCCTGTCGAGTTTTAACGGTCAGCACGGCGTGGTTCAGATGCGAATGGATCTGGACGATGCGCAGGGGCGGCTCAATAACGGCACCCTCTATCTGCAGGCCGACAATATCGACATGAAACCCTGGCTGAGCCGCTGGATGAAGAGTAATACCGGGCTGGAGAGCGCGGATTTCAGCCTGTCGGCCTGGCTTAACGTCAGCGGGGGCGATATCCAGGGCGCGGACGTGTTTCTGAATCAGGGCGCCGCCAGCTGGGGCGAGGGAGAACAGCGCCACCGCCTGAGCGTGGACGATATGGTTCTGCACGTCGGCCGCCAGGATAACGGCTGGCGATTGGCGGTACCGGCGCTGAACCTGGCCACCGACGGCGTTGCCTGGCCGCGCGGCCGGCTTTCCGCGCTCTGGCTGCCGGAGAAGGACTCCTCGCCGGGAACGGACAGCCAGGGCGAGTTGCGTATCCGGGCCGGCAATCTGGATTTGACGCGCCTGGGAAGCCTGCTGCCGCTGTTATCCACCGCCACCCCCACGCTGAAAGCGCGCTGGGATGCCATGCAGCCCAAAGGCGCGCTTGACGCTCTGGCGCTGGATATTCCGCTGAAGCAGGCGGAAAAAACCCGTTTTCAGGCGCGGTGGCGCGATGTGAGTTGGCAGGCGTGGCAGCATCTGCCGGGCGTGGAGCGCTTTTCGGGTTCCGCGAGCGGCAGCGCCGAGCGCGGGCGGCTGGCGCTGAGATTGGCAAACAGTTCGTTACCCAATAACGGCATGTTCCGGGCGCCGCTGGAAATCAATCAGGCCAGCGCGGACCTTGACTGGCGCTACGACGGTCAGGGCTGGGAGCTTTGGAGCCATGGGCTTGACGTTCAGGCCAAATCGCTATGGGTAAACGGCGATTTCCACTATCGGCAGCCCGCGGCCGGCGAGCCCAGACTGGATATTCTCGCCGGTCTGCGTTTGACGGATGCCGCCGATGCCTGGCGTTATTACCCGGAGCCCTTTATGGGCGCGCATCTTGTCGACTATCTGAGCGGCGCGCTGAAGGGCGGATATGTGGACAACGGCACGCTGATCTTCGCCGGCAACCCGCGGCATTTCCCTTTTATCGACAACGAAGGGCAGTTTGAGGTTTGGGCGCCGGTTAAAAATTCCACCTTTGCGTTTCAGCCGGGATGGCCGGCGCTGACGCCGTTGGACATCAATCTCGATTTCGCCAATAACGGCCTATGGATGTCGGCGCCGCACACCTCGCTGGGGGCGGTGGATGGCAGGAATATCAGCGCGGTCATTGCCGATTACCAGCAAGAGCGTTTACGGGTCGACGGCGAGCTGGCGGGCGAAGGCGCGGATATCGGCGATTACTTCCAGCAGACGCCGCTGAAACCGTCGCTGGGGGCCGCGCTTGAGGAACTGAAAATCGGCGGCCCGGTACAGGGGACGCTGCATCTCGATATCCCGCTGGCGGGAGGGTTGGTGCAGGCCAGCGGCAATATCGCGCTGAACGACAGCAGCCTTTACATCAAACCGCTGTCAACCACGATAAAAAACCTGACCGGCCGTTTCCGTTACGACAACGGCAATCTGCGCAGCGAAACGCTGCGGGCCAACTGGCTGAATCAGCCAATGACGGTGGACTTCACCACCGAAGAACAGGAGAAGGCGTTTGTGGTTAACGTCGGCCTTCAGGGCGAGTGGCGGCCCGCGCTTTTTCCGGGATTGCCGAAGCCGGCGGCGGATAACCTCTCCGGCAGCGCGGATTGGAAAAGCACGGTCTCCGTAACATTGCCGCATAGCGGCAAGGCGGCTTACAGCGTCGATGTTCTGGCGTCTCTGGACAAAGTGAGCAGTCGCTTACCCGATCCGCTGGGCAAATCGTCCGGTGAAAAACTTCCCCTACAGGTGAAGGTGAACGGCGGGCTGAGCGGTTTTGAACTGCACGGCTCGCTGGGTAAAGATCATGCGTTTAACAGTCAGTGGCTGCTGCAAGGCAACACGGTGACGCTGGCGCGGGCCGCCTGGCGCAAAGGCGCCAAAGCGCCGCCTCTGCCGGCGGAATCGGCTCTGGTGCTCGATCTGCCGCCGCTGGACGGCGAGCGCTGGCTTGGGTTGCTGCCCTCCGCGCGTTCGTCCGTGAAGAGCGATGCGTCGGCCGGCCGCTTGCTGTTTCCCGCCGAGGTGACGCTGCGGACGCCGTCGCTGAATCTGCTGGGGCAGCGGTGGCACGATCTGTCGGTGACCAGTAAAACCACCCTGGGTAGCGGGAACGCGCTGCAGGTTAAGGGGCGTGAAGTCGACGCCTCCCTTGATATTCCCGGGCGCGGGATGTGGCGCAGCGATATTCGCTATCTCTACTACAACCCGCAGTGGAAGGGCGATGAGGCGACTAACCCGATCGCGCTGGCTGAGAACAAATCGCCGCTGAACGAGCAAGGCATCCGCTTCGATAATTGGCCGGCATTACAGATAAATTGCCGCCAGTGTTGGTTCATCGGGCAGAATTTCGGGCAGGTGCAGGGCACTTTGCTGCCGGAAAAAGGGAAATTGACCCTGAGCGATGGCGTCATTGATACGGGGAAAGCGCGTCTGACGGTGAGCGGCAGCTGGCAGGAAAACGCCGAAGGGGCGCGCACCGCGCTGAAGGGGAGCGTATCGGGCGATAGCCTGCTGCAAAACGCCGAATGGTTTGGCATTGATACGCCGCTGCATGCCGGATCTTTCAATGTCGATTACGACCTGTATTGGCGCGGCACGCCTTGGGCGCCCGATATCGCCAGCCTGAGCGGCATACTGCATACGCGGATAGGTAAGGGAGAAATCGCCGACGTCGGCGCCGGGCAGGCCGGCCAACTGCTGCGGCTGGTCAGTTTTGACGCCCTGATGCGCAAGCTTAAGCTTGATTTCAGCGATACCTTCGGCCGCGGCTTTTACTTCGACTCCATCCGCAGCACGGCGTGGATTAAAGACGGGGTTCTGCACACCGACGATATGCTGGTGGATGGGCTGGAAGCGGATATCGCCATGAAGGGGGATATCGATTTGGCGAACCGTCAGATCGATATGGAGGCGGTCATCGCACCGGAAATCTCTGCGACCGTGGGGGTCGCGACGGCATTTGTCGTCAACCCGGTGGTGGGCGCCGCCGTGTTCGCCGCCAGTAAGGTGCTGGCTCCGCTATGGAATAAAATTTCGCTGATCCGCTACCAAATTTCCGGTAGCCTTGATCAGCCGAAGATTCAGGAAGTGCTGCGTGAAGCGAGCCACAATAAGGCCAAGTAGCCTTGGCCGAGCGCTGAAGTATGCGCGCTTCACCCACCCGATTTCATTTAATAAAGAGTGAAAAATATGAGCCTGTCTTTTGTCAGTGAGCAATTACTCACCGCCAACAATTTGCGTATTCAAGACCTCTCTTCCGTGCTGGACGCGTTAAACGAACGTCGTCTGGATTATGCCGATCTCTATTTTCAGTCTAGCCATCATGAATCCTGGGTGCTGGAAGACCGTATTATCAAGGACGGCTCCTACAATATCGATCGGGGGGTGGGGATCCGCGCCGTCAGCGGCGAAAAAACGGGCTTTGCCTATGCCGATCAGATCACGCTGAACGCGCTGCGCCAGAGCGCGCAGGCGGCGCGCAGCATCGTGCGTGAGCAGGGCAATGGCGCGGTGCATACGCTGGGCGAAGTTTCCCACCGTACGCTGTACTCCCCGCTCAATCCGCTGGATAGCCTGAGCCGCGAAGATAAAATCGCCCTGTTGCAGCGTGCGGACGCCGTGGCTCGCGCCGCCGACGCCAGAGTGCAGGAGGTGACCGCCAGCCTGACCGGCGTGTATGAATTGGTGCTGGTCGCCGCCACCGACGGCACGCTGGCGGCCGATGTCCGCCCGCTGGTGCGCCTATCCATCAGCGTGCTGGTGGAGGCGGACGGTAAGCGTGAGCGCGGGTCCAGCGGCGGCGGCGCGCGTAGCGGCTATGACTATTTCTGGGAAGCCGCGGAAGGCGAAGCGCGCGTGGATGCCTGGGCGAAGGAAGCCGTGCGTATGGCGTTGGTCAATCTGTCGGCGATTGCGGCGCCGGCGGGCTCCATGCCGGTGGTGCTGGGCGCGGGCTGGCCGGGCGTGCTGCTGCATGAAGCGGTGGGACACGGCCTGGAAGGCGATTTTAACCGGCGCGGAACGTCGGTCTTCAGCGGTCAGATGGGCCAACGGGTGGCGTCCGAGCTATGCACGGTGGTTGACGATGGTACGCTGGATCATCGCCGCGGCTCGCTGGCGATGGATGACGAAGGGGTGCCGGGACAGTATAACGTGCTGATCGAGAACGGGATCTTGAAAGGGTATATGCAGGATAAGCTGAACGCCCGCCTGATGGGCGTCGCCCCGACGGGGAACGGCCGCCGCGAATCCTATGCGCATCTGCCGATGCCGCGTATGACCAATACCTATATGCTGGATGGAAAATCGACGCCGGAAGAGATTATTGCCAGCGTTGATTACGGCCTGTACGCGCCGAATTTCGGCGGCGGCCAGGTGGATATTACCTCCGGCAAGTTCGTCTTTTCCACATCGGAGGCCTATCTGATTGAGAAAGGCCGGATTACCAGCCCGGTGAAAGGCGCGACGCTTATCGGCTCCGGCATCGAGGCGATGCAGCAGATTTCGATGGTGGGCAACGATCTGGCGCTGGATAAAGGCGTGGGCGTCTGCGGTAAAGAGGGGCAGAGCCTGCCGGTAGGGGTGGGGCAGCCGACGCTGAAATTGGATAACCTTACCGTGGGCGGCACGGCGTAGCCCGCCGGGCGATAGACAAAAACGGCGGTCGCTACAGGCCGCCGCAAGCGGCGTTCAAATCTGCTCCCGGCAGATTTGTCGCTCACCCCGGTCACTTGACTTCAGTAAGTTCCTGGGGATTAATGAGAGACATCCTGTCTCTCACCGCAGGCCAGCTTTTGGCTGGTCAAATTCGTTCCTGACGAGTTTGTCGCAGCAATGCCGCGTTATTCGGCCTAATGGCCTCATCCCTTCGGGGTCAGCGCAAGCGCTGTTCAAAAACGCTTTGGCGTTTTTGTCCTGCAACTCGAATTATTTAGAGTATATATTCCCCCGGAAATGAATATTCTTTCATTATCGCCTGGTAAATATTCATATTTTTGCCGAACTATCGTTCTCTCTTATTTTTCCTGCGCGCTGATTTAGCGTAATTAATTAAAATTAATATAGTAAAATCAGTTGGTTGTGTGATTTTTCATTCTCCCCCGACTGAGCTTTTTTTCGCCTGTTTTCGTAATGTGAATTATTCGTTTTTTGACGCAATATTTAAATGAGAATTAAACCGTTTTACGATGGAATTATCACAATGCTCAATAACGGTATGCCAACATTAATTGCTATAAAATAAATAATATTTGAGGTTATTGCCTTATTTTTTCTTTGTTGATGGATGATTATTTTAAATAAATCGCCGGTAATAAAGATTCGTCAAACCGGGACGATAGTGACCGTTGCGAATATTTTTGGAGGTGGAGATGTTTAAGAAAATAAAAATAAGTCTGGGGCTGACGATAATTATCGGGTTGTTCAGCCTGTCGCTTATCTGCGTCAGCGTTTTTAGTATCAGCGCGCTGACGAAAAGTAAAGATGCTTTATATACCATAGACCGGATTGAAGGGGATCAGCTTAATCCGCTCTACGCGCTCTATTCCGATCTATTAAGCGGAAGAATCGTTCTTTATAACATGGCCATGGCCAGAGAAGATGGAAAAAGCGTCAATGGCATGGAGAGCAAAGCGGACGGCTACTTCAGTTCCGCGCATAAAAATATGGAGACGCTGCGCGGTATTGTTCCGGTGACGGAACGCGGGCGGCAGTTGCGTCTTAATATCGAGCAGGCCTACGACAACTATATAAAAGACGGCATTACCCCCGCCAGGCAAGCGCTGGACGCGGGGAATCTGGATCTTTTTTATGAGTTGATAACCACCACGGTTTCGAAAAAAGGCGAAGCGCTGCAAAAAAGCATCGCCGAGTTCTCCTCTTTTGCCAGCGCGCTCGGCGATCGGGAAATCGAGCATTCGGCGGCTTCCTATAAAATCAACGTCGGGGTGGTGGTCGCCGCCATTATTTTATCGATTATTTTGATTTTCTTGTCCAAAGCCTTGGTGAGCGCGATTATTTTCACGCCGATCAATGAGGCTAAGCATATCTTCGGCCTGATCGCTAAAGGCGACCTGTCGCTCGATATTCCGCATCAGCCGAAAACGGAAATGGGGGGACTGTTGACCTCGCTGGAGGATATGAAGCAGTCGCTGAAGGTTATCGTTTCCGACGTCAGGGCCTCTTCCGAAGTTATCTCCGTCGGCACCCGCCAGATCTCCGCCGGCAACCAGGATCTGTCGTCACGCACGGAAGAGCAGGCGTCATCGATTGAGCAAACGGCCGCCAGCATGGAGGAGCTGACCTCGTCGGTGAAACAGAATACCGAAAATACCCGCCTGGTCACCGGAATGACGGAGAACATGACCGGATTGGCGCAAAAGAACGGCGAGAACATTACCAACATTGTTAACCGGATGCAGGATATCTCCGCAAGTTCGGAGAAGATCTCCAGCATTATCGGCGTCATCGATTCTATCGCTTTCCAAACCAATATATTGGCGCTGAACGCCGCGGTGGAGGCGGCCCGGGCCGGCGAGGCAGGAAAAGGTTTTGCGGTGGTGGCTTCCGAAGTGCGCAATCTGGCGCAGCGCAGCGCTACGTCGGCGAAAGAAATCAAAGAGTTGATTGAAGATACCGGCAGTAAAATACAGCAGGGCTCCGCGCTGGCGGCCGTCTCCGGGAAAGAGATGGAAAACCTGCTGGCGGAAGTGGGTAAAGTGAAGGAGCTGGTTTCCGGTATTTCATTAGCCTCGGAAGAACAGAGCCAGGGGATTGAGCAGGTCAATGTCGCGGTAACGCAGCTGGAACAGGTGGCGCAGCAAAATGCGGCGCTGGTTGAAGAGGCTTCGTCCGCCACTCAATCTCTGGCCGATCAGGCGGATTTGCTGGAAGCGTCAATGCGCGTATTCACCTTATCAGGCAGGAGCGACGAGGCCGGTGCCGCCAGACCGCTTATCACGCAAGGATAAGGCGTCGGCCGGCGCGGTTATGACGCGCGAGGCGGCTGTTCGTCATTGAGGCGGAGAACCGCCCGCTACCTACGGCCCGCCGCTTTTCACTTTCGCTATTCGTTGGTTTCCGCCAGCTCACGCAGGTATTGGAAAATCTGGCGCAGGGATTTTGGCGGCTTATTGGCGGCTTTCTCCTTCTGAGCGTTGCGTATCAACGAGCGCAACTGCTGGCGATCCGCATGGGGATAGAGCGCCAGAACTTCGGGGATCGCGTCGTCGCCCTCGGCCATCAGGCGATCGCGCAGCTGTTCCAGTTTGTGGAAAAGCACCACCTGCTGATTATGGCGGTTTCTCAGCTTATCCAGCGCGGTTTGAATCGGCTCCGGATCGCGAGCGCGCAGCATCTTGCCGATAAGCTGTAACTGGCGGCGGCGGCCCTCTTTCTTGATGCGCTGCGCCAGTTCGATCGCCGCGCGCAAATCGTCATCCAGCGGGATGCGTTCCAGCGCGTTTTTACCCAGCTCGACCAGCTCCGCGCCGAGATCTTTCAGCGCTTCGGCATCGCGTTTTATCTCGCTTTTGCTGACCCAGATAATTTCATCATCGTCATCTTCATTATTGTCCGGGACTTCATCAAGCCAGTCTTCGGGTTTCTTGCTCATGGTGGGATCCTTAGGAAGACGGGCAAGGCGCCCATCATAGAAAATAAGCCGATCCTAACAGGTTTGAGCTTTATGCGAAATTGTTCGCGCATTCCGCCTGGGCATCCAACGCGCCGTGACCGCTTTACCGCCTCCCGGGCCATAAACTCGTCGGGGGGAATCGGCCGATGGCGGGTTGGGATGCGGGATGGCGGGGTTGGGATGACGGATAACCATTTTGTCGGCACCCTGATCGGTATGAAAGTATCACTGATGCCGAGAGGCGGCGAAAGGCGCGCTTCCCCGGAGATTCTGTTAGACTCAGCGACATGGTGTTTTCTTACGCATTATGGCAGGACGATGACGATAATCTCTCAGGTTGCACAACAGCGTAAAGCGCTGGAACAGGCGGTTGCTCAGGCTTTGGAACTGGCGCGGGCGGGGTCGGACGCGGCGGAAGTCGCGGTGTCGAAAACGACGGGAATCGGCGTTAGCACCCGCTATGGCGAAGTTGAAAACGTTGAATTTAACAGCGACGGCGCGCTGGGCATTACGGTGTATCGCCAGCAGCGCAAAGGCAGCGCGTCATCCACCGATCTTAGTCCGGAAGCGATAGCCCGCACCGTACAGGCCGCGCTGGATATCGCCCGCTATACTTCCGCCGATCCGTGCGCCGGACCGGCGGATAAAGATCTGCTGGCCTTCGATGCGCCGGATCTGGATCTGTTTCATCCGTCGGATCTGGACGCGGAGCGCGGCATTGAGCTGGCGGCCCGCGCCGAGCAGGCGGCGCTGCAGGCCGATAAGCGCATCATCAATACCGAAGGCGGCAGTTTTAACAGCCATTATGGCATCAAGGTTTTTGGCAATAGCCACGGTATGCTGCAGAGCTATTGCTCCAGCCGCCACTCCATGTCCAGCTGCGTGATCGCCGAAGTGAACGGCGAGATGGAGCGCGATTATGCTTATACCATCGGCCGCTCGCTGGATGAGTTGCGTTCGCCGGAATGGGTGGGAGAAGAGTGCGCGCGCCGCACCCTGTCGCGGTTGTCCCCGCGCAAGCTGCCGACCATGCGGGCTCCCGTCCTTTTCTCCGCCGAAGTGGCTACCGGACTGTTCGGCCATCTGGTCGGCGCCATCAGCGGCGGCAGCGTATATCGTAAATCCACTTTCCTGTTGGACCAACTGGGCCGGCAGATTCTGCCGGAATGGCTGACGATTGAAGAGCTGCCGCATCTGCGCAAAGGACTGGCTTCCACGCCGTTTGACAGCGAAGGCGTGCGCACGCAGGCGCGTGAAATCGTCAAAGACGGCGTGCTGCAAACCTGGCTGCTGACGAGTTACTCCGCGCGTAAGCTGGGGATGCGCACCACCGGCCACGCCGGCGGCATCCATAACTGGCGCATTGCCGGGCAGGGGCTGGATTTCAACGGACTGCTCAAGCAGATGGGCAAGGGCCTGCTGGTGACCGAGCTAATGGGGCAGGGAGTAAGCGGCGTGACGGGGGATTACTCCCGCGGCGCCTCCGGTTTCTGGGTCGAAAACGGCGAAATTCAGTATCCGGTCAGCGAGATTACCATCGCCGGCAACCTGAAAGAGATGTTGCGCAATATTGTGACGGCGGGCAACGATATCGAAACCCGCAGCAATATCCAGTGCGGTTCCGTGCTGCTGCCCGAGATGAAGATCGCCGGGGAATAGGGCGTCGCCGCGGGCCGCCGTTCGCCAGCCTTTTCCGGCGCGCCCTTCCGCCGGCTTAGCGGTGGTACTCGCCCGCGGCTTCAGGCTGATAAAGCAGTTCCAGCACGTCGATGCGCGTTTCTTCGCCGTTTGGCAGCCGCCAGGCGATGGCGTTGCCGACGTGCATGCCCAGCAGCGCCGCGCCTAGCGGCGCCATTACCGACAGCTGGGAGTGACTGTCCTGCGCCGAAGCCGGATAAACCAGCGTGCGGACGTGCTCTTCGTTGGTGTTGAGATCGCGGAAACGCACCCGACTGTTCATGGTTACGACATCGGAGGGGATCGCCCGCGGAGGCAGTATCTCCGCCCGATCCAGCTCCTCGTTCAACGCCTGCGCGATATCGCTGTCCGCAAAAGCGGGCTGCTCCAATAACATATCCAGACGTTCCGCATCCAGTTCGCTGATTGTCAGGTTAGGTTTCGTCATACTCCTCTCCAGTTGATGTTTTCAGATGATATAAAAGCAACCCCCCGCGGGTGAGCGCGGGGGGCGTAAGAAAATAGGGTTTACCGGGATAGTAGGGGGTTCGTGAGGGAAAGGGAAGCGATCGCCGTCACGAATGCAGGCGGATAGCCTGCTAATCAATGGCTAATCTTCGTCGAATCCGGCCTCGAACAGCCCGATGACGGCGGCAAGCGCCTGCGTTTCATCCGGCCCGGTCGCTTCCACTTCGATGACGCAGCCTTTGGCCGAGTCGAGCATCAGCATGGCGATGACGCTGCTGGCTTCCGCTTCGGTGCCGCTGCCATTGCGCAATATCACTTCGGCATCAAAGCGTTGCACCAGTTCAAACAGCTGCATGGCGGGACGGGCGTGCATACCCAGCCTGTTTTTTATTTCAACGGATTGTCTAACGGTCATGATTATTTGCGTTTTTCCAGCGTGCGGTGGCGGGACTGTACATTCTTGCCGCGGGAGCGGAAATAATCAGCCAGCTGTTCCGCGACATAAACGGAACGGTGTTTACCGCCGGTACAGCCAATGGCGACGGTCAGATAGCTGCGGTTGTTGGTTTCCAGCATCGGCAGCCACAGCTCCAGATAGCTGCGGGTCTGATAGATGAAGTTATGCACTTCGGTATGCCGATCGAGGAACGCGGCGACGGGCTTATCCAGACCGGTCATCGGGCGCAGTTTCGGATCCCAGTGCGGGTTCGGCAGGAAACGCACGTCAAACACATAGTCGGCGTCGATGGGAATGCCGTGTTTGTAGCCGAAAGATTCAAAAACCATCGTCAGTTCGCGTTCGCGTTTGCCAAGCAGACGGGCGCGCAGCATTTCCGCCAGCTCATGTACCGACATCTCCGAGGTATCGATGATCAGATCGGCGCGCGAACGCAGGGGCTCCAGCAGATCGTTTTCTTCGTCGATGGCGCTTTCCAGCGAGAGGTTTTTGCTGGACAGAGGGTGTAAACGGCGGGTATCGCTGTAGCGGCGGATCAGCGTATTGCGGTCGGCGTCCAGAAATAGCAGCTGCGGCGAGAAACTTTGCGGCAGCTGCGCCATCGCGTGTTCGAAGATTTCCGGCGATTCCGGCATATTGCGCACGTCGATGCTGACCGCCGCGGAGATATTCCGGGCCGACAGCGTACTGGCCAGCTCCGGCAGCAGAACCACGGGAAGGTTATCCACGCAGTAGAACCCCATATCCTCCAGCGCGCGCAGGGCCACGGATTTTCCTGAGCCTGAGCGACCGCTGACGATCATCAGCACCATCTGACCACTCCCCTCTGACGACGTGACGGCGAGCTTGCGACGTCATCGTTTTCGCAATGAATCATAACCTGGGTATTGCAGACCAGGCCGCTATGTATCATCCGTCTCATCACCCGATTCAACCGGCTTCCGTCATAATCTGATACAGCTCTTCATCGCTCTGCGCGGCGCGCAGACGGCGGCAAACGGTTTTATCGGCCAGACGTTTGGCTACCAGCGATAGCGTATGTAAATGGGTTTTACATTGTTCCGCCGGAACCAGCAAGGCAAAAAGTAAATCAACGCCCTGGTTATCTACGGCGTCGAACGCGACGGGTTGCTCCAGTTGGATAAATACCCCGATTGCTCCCAGTACATCCTCTCCTTCCAGCTTACCGTGAGGGATGGCGATGCCGTTTCCGATGCCGGTGCTGCCCATGCGTTCACGGGTGAGCAGGGCGTCAAAGATAATCTGCGAAGGCAGATTAAGCTGTTTGGCGGCCAGCTCGCTGATGATTTCCAACGCCCGTTTCTTGCTCTGGCAATGAACGGCGCTGCGGGTGCATTCGGGGCGTAACACGGTGCTGAGTTGCAAAATGGGCTCGTTGTTCATTTTATATTCACTTGACGACACGTTCGCTTCAGTTGAACCGGACCCATCGGTTTATGGGCCCGGCTGTTCTCCGCTTAAACGTGCGGAGAGGAAAATCAGTGCTGTTTGAGCTTGTCTTTATGCTTGTTTAGCTGCCGGGCCAGCTTATCAATCAGTAAATCGATGGCGGCGTACATATCTTCCGCTTCCGATGTGGCATGCAGCTCCCCGCCGTTAACGTGGAGCGTGGCGTCGGCGATTTTCTGCACTTTCTCCACTTTCAGCACCACGTTGACCTGGTTAATGCGGTCAAAAAATTGCTCCAACTTAGCAAACTTGGTATTCACGAAATCGCGCAGAGGCTCGGTAATTTCGATATGGTGTCCGGTAATGTTGAGCTGCATAGTGTCTTCCTTCTAGTTGAGATCAAAGCAGTTGTTTACGCTGATTTGATGGAGGGATAGATAAAGACTCTCGATACTTCGCCACGGTACGCCGCGCCACGATAATGCCCTGCTCGGAGAGCAGCGAGGTAAGCTTGCTGTCGCTTAACGGTTTGGCGGGGTTTTCCGCGGCGATTAACTTCTTGACCAGCGCCCGGATCGCCGTTGAGGAGGCTTCCCCCCCATTGTCGGTATTCACATGGCTGGAGAAGAAGTATTTTAATTCAAAAATGCCGCGCGGGCTGTGCAGAAACTTCTGCGTGGTGACGCGGGAAATGGTGGATTCGTGCATGTCTACGGCCTGGGCGATATCAGCCAGCACCATCGGCTTCATAAACTCTTCGCCCTGATCGAAGAACGCCTGCTGCTGTTCGACGATGCAGCGGGTAACCTTGAGCAGCGTATCGTTACGGCTTTCCAGGCTTTTTATCAACCAGCGCGCTTCCTGCAGATGGCTACGGATGAACTGGCCGTCGCTGTCGCTGCGCACGCTGTTGCCCAGCGCGGCGTACTGCTGATTAATCTGCAGCCGGGGAACGCTGTCGGTGTTCAGTTCGACCACCCAGCGGCCGTGAATTTTGCGCACCAGAACGTCCGGGATCACATATTCCGACTCGCCCGTATTGATGGACTGGCCGGGGCGCGGATCGAGGGACTGAATCAGCGCCAGCGCCTCTTTCAATACCTCCTCCTTCAGCCGGGTGGCGCGGATCAGGCTGCGGAAATCGTGATTCGCCAGCAGGTCGAGGTGCTCGCTGACGATCAGCCGGGCTTCGGCAAGACGCGGGGTGTCGTCGGCGAATTGGGAAAGCTGCACCAGCAGGCAATCACGCAGATCGCGCGCCGCCACGCCGACGGGGTCGAAACGCTGAACCCGTTTTAACACGGCTTCGACTTCATCCAGCGTGACGTTTTCATCGCCGATGCTGTCAAGAATGTCCGCCAGCGGCACGGTGAGGTAACCGGTGTTGTCCACGGCATCGACGATGGCTATCGCTATCGCGGCGTCCGTATCGGAAAAAGGCGTCAGCTCGACCTGCCACATCAGGTAGTCCTGAAGCGTCTGGGTGGTTTCCCCCTGGTAGACCGGCAATTCTTCATCGCGGTAATCGGTGCCGGTGCCGGACGGCGTGCCTGCGGAATAGATCTCATCCCAGGTGGCGTCAAGCGGCAGCTCTTCCGGCATATCTTTATTTTCAAGGGCTTCGCCGGTATCCAGCGAATCGCTGTCCGTGGCCTCAAATGACTCTACTTCTTCGTGATTGTCCGTCTGCTCAAGTAACGGATTGCTTTCCAGCGCCAGTTGAATCTCTTGTTGCAGTTCAAGCGTGGACAGCTGCAGTAGGCGGATCGCCTGCTGTAGCTGTGGAGTCATGGCCAGTTGCTGGCTAAGCCTGAGTTGCAAACCTTGCTTCATAAGTTGCGCTAAATTCCTTTATATCCCCGTCATACTTCAAATTGCCTGTGCGTTGGCTTGGTTACTCGCCCCGTTGGGGCCGCCGCAAGCGCTGTTCAAAAACGCTTTGGCGTTTTTGTTCGGCAACTCGAATTATTTTGGTTATAGAACATGCAGTTAAGAACCTACCCTATCAAAGTCTGAAGCCTTCGCCTAGATAGACGCGTTTCACCTGTTCGTCGGCCAGTATTTCCGCCGGCGAACCGTGGGCGATTAAATGCCCCTGACTGACGATATAGGCGCGCTCGCAGACGTCCAGCGTTTCGCGCACGTTATGATCGGTGATCAATACGCCCAGTCCGCTGTCGCGCAGGTGTTCAATTATTTTTTTTATATCAATCACCGAAATAGGATCGACGCCGGCGAAAGGCTCATCCAGCAGGATAAATTTCGGATTCGCCGCCAGCGCGCGGGCAATCTCCACCCGGCGTCGTTCTCCGCCGGAAAGCGATTGTCCCAGACTATCGCGCAAATGAATAATATGGAATTCTTCCATCAGTTCGTTGGCGCGATCTTCCTGCTGCTCAGCGGTCAGATCTTTACGGATCTGCAACACCGCCATCAGATTGTTATACACGCTTAAGCGGCGGAAGATCGAGGCTTCCTGCGGCAGGTAGCCGATCCCGCGCAGCGCGCGTTCGTGAAGCGGCAGCAGGCTGATCTCCTCATCGTCGATCACGATCCGCCCTTCGTCGCGCGCCACGATCCCCACCACCATATAAAAGGTCGTGGTCTTCCCGGCGCCGTTCGGACCCAACAGGCCGACAATCTCACCGGAGTTAACGGTCAGGCTGACATCTTCCACGACCTTACGGCCTTTATACGCCTTCGCCAGATTTTCTGCGATTAATGTTGCCATAGGTTATTCGGTAACTCGCGGTTTCTGTTGTTGAGAGCTGGAGGTCGGTTCCTTGTTTCCCTTTTGCTGAAGCTGGGAAGGAACCAATACCGTGGTAACGCGTTTGCCTTTATCGCTGAACGCTTCCATCTGCTGCTGTTTCACCAGATAGGTGATGCGATCGCCTTTAACGTTGCTGTCCATCTGTTCCAGATAGGCGTCGCCGGTCAGCACCAGAAAATCATTGGCCAGCTCGTAGCGAATCTTCCGGGCGTGGCCTTTTACCGGCTTGCCGTTGTCCTGCATTTGGTAAAACGTGACCGGGTTGCCGTAGCCCTCCACCACTTCGCGCCCCTGCTCACCCTGTGGACGGGTCACCACCACTTTATCGGCTTTGACCTCAATCGTTCCCTGTTTGACCACCACGTTGCCGGTGAAGGTCACGGTGTTGCCCTGCATATCCAGGGATTGCTGCGCTGAATCAATGTGAATCGGCTGATTGCTGTCCCCGGTCACGGCCGCGGCGGAAACGCTGACGGCCAACAGCGAACCGGCGAACAGGGCGTTGCGCATCGGGCTATTTATTGTTTTGAATTTCATAAGAGGTTTTTACCTTTTCGATCAACTCGGCTCTCTTCTCACGCAGATTACCACGCATTTTCATTCCGTTAGAGGTGAAACTCGCGCCATATAGGGTGACCTCATCGTCGGAAGAGACATCCTGAGTCGCCAGATTGACCTGGGCGTTGTCGGTTTTAATCCGCTCCAATTGTGAATCATTCGTCAGGCTGTTGACCTCGACGCGGCCATACAGATAGAGCATTTTTTCTTTGGTCAACTTGGCGCGATCGGCGCGCACCGACCAGGTGGCCGTCCCCTGTTCGTTAAACAGCGTCGCGACCGGGGTTGTGAACCAGCTGAGCTGATCGTCGTCGAAGTATTCCACTTTATCGGCAATCAGCCGGTAGCTGAGCCTGCCTGTCGGGCTGTAAACCAGCGTGGTGGTTTTCTCGCTGGTATAAACCGGCGCCGCGTTATCCGGGGTATCCGGCGGCGCCTCCGTATCGCCATCGGTCAGATTCCAACCGATCAAAACCAGAACCAGCAGTGCCAGCAAGGCCGTCAGCCAACGCTTCGTTCTACTCATATCGACAACCCTTTGGCCTGATCCAGCTTATCTTGCGCGAACAGGATTAAATCGCAAAGCTCGCGTACGGCGCCGCGTCCGCCGGCGATGCGCGTGACATAATCGGCGCGCGGCAGCAGCATCGGGTGCGCGTCGGCAACGGCAACGCTGAGCCCGACCCGGGACATCACCGGCCAGTCGATCAGGTCATCGCCGATATAGGCAACCTGCTCGGCTGGCAGCGCCAGTTTATCCAACAGATCGTCGAAGGCCAAAATCTTGTCCGCCTGTCCCTGATAAAGATGCGTAATTCCCAACGTTTCGCAACGATCGGCCAGCAGCTTGGCCGAGCGCCCGGTAATGACGCCGACTTCGATCCCGGCGGTCAGCAAACAGCGGATGCCGTAGCCGTCCCGGACGTTAAACGCTTTTAGCTCTTCGCCCTGGTTGCCCATGTAAATCAGGCCGTCAGACAGCACGCCGTCCACGTCGCAAATCAACAGACGCACTTCGCGCGCCTTCTCCAGCACCTGGCGATCGACGGGGCCGTAACAGGTATCGGTTTGCGCGCCGCTTTTACTCATTCAGCTTTATCCTTGGTTCTTTTTCTACAGTATGGGATTAATCACACCCTTTATCACACTACGCCGGCGCGCAGCATATCGTGCATATGAACGATGCCGAGCAGCCGGCTCTCCTCCGCGACCAACAGCGAAGTAATATGGCGGGATTGCATCAGGTTCAGGGCGTCTACCGCCAGCGTCTGCGGCGTAACGCGAATGCCGCCCGCGGTCATAACATCAGCAATACGCGCGCTATTCAAGTCAATATTCATGTCGAAAATCCGCCGCAGGTCGCCGTCGGTGAAGATCCCCTGAATATTCATTTCTGCGTCGCAGATTACCGTCATCCCCAGATTTTTGCGCGTAATTTCCAACAGCGCGTCGCGCAGAGAGGCGTCAAGAGGCACGTGCGGGATCTCATCGCCCGAATGCATAATATCGCTGACGCGCAGCAGAAGTTTGCGTCCCAGCGCGCCGCCGGGGTGGGAGAGGGCGAAATCTTCGGCGGTGAAGCCGCGCGCCTGCAGCAGCGCCACCGCCATGGCGTCGCCCATCACCAGCGTTGCGGTGGTGCTGCTGGTCGGCGCCAGTCCAAGCGGACAGGCTTCCTGCGGAACGTGAACGCACAAATGGATGTCGGCGGCTTTGCCCATGGTGCTTTCCGGGTTGCCCGTCATGCAGATCAGGAATATTTTCTGGCGCTTCAATACCGGAATCAGCGATAGAATTTCATTGGATTCGCCGGAGTTGGAAATGGCGATCACAATATCATGCGCAGTGACCATCCCCAGATCGCCGTGGCTGGCTTCCCCCGGATGAACGAAAAAGGCGGGGGTGCCGGTGCTGGCGAAGGTGGCGGCCATCTTGCAGCCGATATGGCCCGATTTCCCCATGCCCATCACCACCACTTTCCCCTGGCAGTAGAATATCTTCTTACAGGCCTGAGTAAAGTTGGCGTCGATGTAGCGATCGAGCTGCGCCAGCCCGTCGCGTTCGATGCTCAGAACCTGCCTGCCAGCCTGCTGAAAATCAAAACCGGGTTGTAGCTCAAAATGTGACATACCTGGATAATCCTGCTTGTTTTGATGTTCTGGTTAGGAAAAAAGGAACAACGCCGCAAGGTAAGCGACGAACGCGCACAATAGCAGCGCGCCGGCGCCTTGTCCGATGCGGCGTTTCCTGCCGAGGCAAAGCGCGGTCAACAGCGCGCTGGCTCCCAGCATGACCCAGTAATCGCGCCGGAATGCGAGCGGATTGATGACGCCCGGAGAAAGCAGCGCCGGTACGCCCAACACGATCGTGATATTAAAAATATTCGAACCGATCAGATTGCCCAGCGCGATATCATCTTCTTTTTTCAGCGTGCCAACAATCGCCGTCGCCAGCTCCGGCAGGCTGGTGCCGACGGCCAAAACGGTCAGCCCGATGGTCAGTTCGCTGATATTGAAATGGCGGGCCAACACGGTGGCGTTGTCGATCACCATGCGGGCGGCCATCGGCAGAATAATCAGGCCGAGGATGAGCCATAAAACGGCGACCGTCTGATTACTGTCTTCCTGCGGCAGCTCCGCCATCTGTTCGCGCGCCAGGCTGTCGGACCCCTCCTGCTGGGCGCGCCGCGTCATTCTGAACATCAGCCAGAAAAACAGCGCGGCGGCGATCAGCAGTATCACGCCGTCGGCGCGGCTCAGGTAGCTATCATGCAGCAGAAAACCGCACAATACGGTGACCAGCAGCATAAGCGGGAATTCACGGCGCAACAGTTCGGAATAGACCGTCAACGGACGAATCAGCGCCGCGCCGCCGAGAATCAACAGAATATTGGCGATATTTGAACCCAGCACATTTCCCACGGTCATATCAATCTGCTGGTTTAGCGCCGCCGTGACGGAGACGATCAGTTCGGGCAGCGAGGTGCCGAAACCCACGATGGCGATACCGATAATCAGCGGGGAGATCCCCAGGGAACGCGCAAGAACCGCGGCGCCGTAGACCAGGCGATCGGCGCCATAGACCAGCAAAACTAAACCAACTATCAAGAGTACCGTCGCAAAAAGCATGCAGCGTCCTTTATTGAGGTATAATCACCGGTTTATTAACCACATAAACCAGCCGTACCGGACGAAAAGGGGGCTTCCCATTATTAGCGCTAATTCTGACTGCGTGAGGCGGAAAAGTAAAACCTGCGGCGGTTTTGTTCAGCCCCTTTGGACAAGAACCCGCGGTAATTTTTTGTAAAACTCGGTCCATGAACAGGGGCAGCCGTTACGCTTTATAGATGCGTTCACATGACAGTTATTGGCTAATTTGGGATAAAAATTCGTAACATGATGATTGGTAAGGAAATAGTATGACGGGCCATGAAACGCCTAATCTGGTTGAAATTCGCGGCCTGAGCTTTCGGCGCGGTAAGCGACAGATTTTTACCGATATCACGCTCAATGTCCCCAAGGGGAAAGTCACCGCCATTATGGGGCCGTCCGGCATCGGTAAAACCACGCTACTGCGTTTGATTGGCGGACAGATACCGCCGGATAGCGGCGAAATCTGGTTTGACGGCGACAATATCCCGACGCTTTCACGCTCCGCGCTGTATGAATCGCGCAAAAAGATGAGCATGTTGTTTCAGTCCGGCGCGTTATTTACCGATCTGAACGTGTTTGACAACGTCGCCTGGCCGCTGCGCGAGCACAGCCGTTTGCCGGAGCCGCTGCTGCGCAGCACCGTCATGATGAAACTGGAAGCGGTAGGCCTGCGCGGCGCGGCCGCGCTGATGCCCGCGGAGCTTTCCGGCGGGATGGCGCGCCGCGCCGCGCTGGCGCGGGCGATTGCGCTCGATCCGCAGCTGATTATGTTTGACGAGCCTTTCGTCGGGCAGGATCCGATAACCATGGGGACGCTGGTGAAGCTGATCGATGAGCTGAATCACGCCTTGGGCGTCACCTGTATCGTCGTTTCCCATGACGTGCCGGAAGTGATGAGCATCGCCGACTACGCCTATATCATCGCCGATCGGCAGGTCATCGCCGAAGGCACGGCGGCGCAGCTGCAAACGAACGACGACTCCCGCGTACGCCAGTTTCTGGACGGCGTTGCCGATGGGCCGGTGCCTTTCAGGTATCCGGCGGGCGATTACAAAGCCGCGCTGCTGGGTTCAACCGAGGACTAATTAATTGATGTTTTTACAGGCATTGGCGTCGCTCGGACGCCGGGGAATCGCCACCTGCGCTTCTTTTGGCCGCGCCGGACTGATGTTGTTTAATGCATTGGTGGGCAAGCCTGAGTTCGGTAAACAGTGGCCGCAGTTGATCAAGCAGCTGTATAGCGTGGGCGTGCAGTCGCTATTGATCATTATGGTGTCGGGGCTGTTTATCGGTATGGTGCTGGGCCTGCAGGGCTATCTTGTCCTGACCACCTACAGCGCCGAAGCCAGTCTGGGCATGATGGTGGCGCTGTCGCTGCTGCGCGAGCTCGGTCCGGTGGTGACGGCGCTGCTGTTCGCCGGCCGCGCCGGGTCGGCGCTGACGGCGGAGATTGGCCTGATGAAGGCCACCGAGCAGCTTTCCAGTATGGAAATGATGGCCGTCGATCCGCTGAGACGCGTGATCGCCCCGCGTTTCTGGGCCGGCGCGATCAGCATGCCGCTGCTGTCGATCATCTTCGTCGCCATCGGCATCTGGGGCGGGGCGCTGGTCGGCGTTAGCTGGAAAGGCATAGACAGCGGATTTTTCTGGTCGGCGATGCAGGGCGCCGTCGAGTGGCGGCAGGATCTGCTGAACTGCGTGATTAAGAGCGTCGTGTTCGCCATTACTGTGACCTGGATTGCGCTCTTTAACGGTTATGACGCGATTCCTACTTCAGAAGGGATCAGCCGTGCGACGACCCGTACCGTGGTGCACTCCTCACTGGCGGTATTGGGATTGGATTTTGTGCTGACAGCACTGATGTTTGGGAACTAAGTCGATGCAAACGAAGAAAAGTGAAATTTGGGTTGGCGCATTTATGCTGATTGCGCTGTGCGCCATCATCTTTTTGTGTCTGAAAGTGGCCGATCTCAAGTCAATCGGCAGTGAATCGACGTACCGTTTATACGCGACGTTCGACAATATCGGCGGCCTGAAGGCGCGTTCGCCGGTCAAGATTGGCGGCGTGGTGGCCGGCAGAGTGGCGGATATTTCGCTCGATGAGAAAACCTACCTGCCGCGCGTGGCGATGGATATTGAGCAACGCTATAACCATATTCCCGACACCAGCTCGCTGGCTATCAGGACTTCGGGCCTGCTGGGCGAGCAGTATCTGGCGCTGAATATCGGTTTTGAGGATGAAGAGATGGGAACCGCAATCTTAAAAGACGGCGGCGTTATCCAGGACACCAAATCCGCCATGGTGCTGGAGGACCTCATCGGCCAATTCTTATATAAAAGCGGCGGCAATAACGAGGATAATGCCGGTCAGGAAAATTCCGCTCCGGCCGCGGGTTCTACGGCGGCGCCCGCGCCTCAGAGCCAGCCCGTTACTCCACATCCATAAGAGGATCGCTGTATGTTAAAACGTTTACTGATGGTGGCTTTGCTGGTGGTCGCGCCGCTGGCCGGCGCCGCGGATCAAACCAATCCTTACCGCCTGATGAATGAGGCGGCGGAGAAAACCTTTACCCGCTTGAAAACCGAACAGCCGCGCATCAGGCAAAATCCGGACTATCTGCGCAGCGTCGTGCGCGAAGAGCTTCTGCCTTACGTGCAGATCAGATATGCCGGGGCGCTGGTGCTCGGCCGTTACTATAAGGACGCGACGCCGGCCCAGCGCGACGCCTATTTCAAAGCGTTCGAAGCCTATCTGGAGCAGGCCTACGGGCAGGCTTTGGCGTTATATCACGGGCAGACTTATCAGATCGCTCCCGAGCAGCCGCTGGGCGACGCCGGCATTATCGCCATTCGCGTAACGATTCTCGATAACGGCGGCCGTCCGCCGGTTCGCCTTGATTTTCAGTGGCGCAAGAATACGCAGTCCGGCAACTGGCAGGCTTATGACATGATCGCCGAAGGCGTCAGCATGATCACCACCAAGCAAAACGAATGGGCGACGACGTTGCGCCAGAAAGGCGTCGATGGCCTGACTCAGCAGCTGGAAAACGCCGCGAAACAGCCGATTACGCTGGATAAGCAAAACTGATCGGGGTAGGAAAGCATGGATAATGCACTGAGCTGGCGTTCGCAGCAGTCAACGCTGGCGTTAGCCGGCGGGCTGGATCGCGAGACGCTGCTGCCGCTCTGGCAGCAGCGCGACCTGTTGCTGGCCGATAAGAGCGTGCTGGATGTGTCCGGGTTAAGCCGTGTCGACTCCGCCGGTCTGGCCCTGTTGATCCATTTTTATTACCAGCGCGCCCAGAACGGAGGGACGCTAAAAATTATCGGCGCGGACGATCGGTTAAAAACGCTGATTGCGTTGTATAACCTGAATGAAATCATTCCCGTCGAGCCGGCGGCGTAGCCAGCGAGCTGTTCGAATCCCCTTTTGGCGTTAGGCATTAGGGGCTTTTCCCTGTTTAAGAGCGCTGCGTATTCATCTAATATACCCCTTCTGTTTATCATCCCCCTGACATAGAAATCGAGAGCGATGGAAAATAATGAAATTAAAGACGTGCTGATGAGTGCATTGGCGCTGGATGAAGCCCACGTATCGGGCGATGGCAGCCACTTTCAGGTTATTGCCGTAGGCGAGCTGTTCGCCGGCATGAATCGGGTGAAGAAACAACAGGCCGTTTATGCTCCGCTGATGGAGTATATTGCGGATAACCGCATCCACGCTCTGTCCATCAAGGCGTATACGCCGGAAGAGTGGCAGCGTGACCGTAAGCTTAATGGCTTTTAAGCCGTAGTTCGCGGCGCAATATTGAATTTGAAACACTGAGAAACAGTCGCTATGGATAAATTTCGTGTGCAGGGGCCGACCCGGCTTTGCGGTGAAGTCACTATTTCCGGAGCCAAGAACGCGGCTCTGCCCATCCTGTTCGCCGCCTTGCTCGCGGAAGAACCGGTAGAGATCCAGAATGTACCCAAGCTGAGAGACATTGATACCACAATGAAGCTGCTTAGCCAGCTGGGCGCGCGCGTTGAACGTAATGGTTCGGTACACGTCGACGCCGGCAAGGTTAATGTATTTTGCGCGCCCTATGATTTGGTGAAAACCATGCGCGCCTCCATTTGGGCCCTGGGGCCGCTGGTGGCGCGTTTTGGTCAGGGACAGGTGTCGCTGCCGGGAGGATGCGCCATCGGCGCCCGTCCGGTTGATTTACATATCAACGGCCTGGAGCAATTGGGCGCGGAGATCGTCCTGGAAGAGGGCTATGTCAAAGCCTCGGTGAACGGCCGTCTGAAAGGGGCGCATATCGTCATGGATAAAGTCAGCGTGGGCGCCACGGTGACGATCATGAGCGCGGCAACCCTGGCGGAAGGCACCACCGTGATTGAAAACGCGGCGCGCGAGCCGGAAATTGTCGATACGGCGAACTTCCTGAATACGCTGGGCGCTAAAATCAGCGGCGCGGGCAGCGATAAAATCACCATCGAAGGCGTGGCGCGTTTGGGCGGCGGCGTGTATCGCGTGGTGCCCGATCGCATCGAAACCGGGACATTCCTGGTGGCCGCGGCGGTATCCCGCGGTAAGATTGTTTGTCGTCACACCCGTCCCGATACGCTGGATGCGGTGCTGGCGAAGCTGCGTGAAGCGGGGGCGGATATCGAAACGGGCGCGGACTGGATCAGTCTTGATATGCACGGCCGGCGTCCGAAAGGCGTGACGATTCGCACCGCGCCCCATCCCGGTTTCCCGACGGATATGCAGGCGCAGTTCAGCCTGCTGAATCTGGTGGCGGAAGGCACCGGCGTGATCACCGAGACGATTTTTGAAAACCGCTTTATGCACGTGCCGGAGCTGATCCGCATGGGCGCTCAGGCCGAAATCGAAAGCAACACGGTGATTTGCCACGGCGTGGAGAAGCTGTCCGGCGCGCAGGTTATGGCGACGGATTTACGCGCCTCCGCGAGCCTGGTGCTGGCCGGCTGCGTCGCCGACGGCGTGACGATAGTCGATCGTATTTATCATATCGATCGCGGCTACGAGCGCATTGAAGATAAGCTGCGCGCGCTGGGCGCCAATATCGAACGCGTTAAAGAAAGCGAGCAGTAAGCGACAACGAACCGGGCGGCCTGACGCGGCCCGGTTCTCGCCCGTTAACCGCCCGGCCGCAGGGCGGCGGCGGTTAGTTGGCCGGAAACTCCTGGATCGTCATATTTAACGTTATCGGTTTCTTATCCCTTTCGATAGTCACGGGAATAACCGTGCCCGGGTGCAGTTCCGCCACCTGATCCATGGTTTCAATGACGGAGCGGGTTGGCTTATTGTTAACGCTCAGCAGAATATCATTCACCTGAATGCCCGCTTTATCCGCCGGGCCGCCCGGATCGACGGTTTTAACCAGGATGCCGATAAACCTTCCCTGCTCAAGCCCCTTCCTATCGATATTTTCCATCTGTATGCCGTTGACGCCGATATAACCGCGGATGACGCGACCGTCGCGGATAAGTTTGCCCATGACTTTGGTCGCCAGAGCAACGGGGATGGCGAAACTGATGCCTTCCGGCGTCTCTCCGTCGCTGCTTTTATCGAAAGAGAGCGTGTTGATGCCGACCAGCTCGCCCAGCGTATTCACCAGGGCGCCGCCGGAGTTGCCGCGGTTGATCGACGCGTCGGTTTGCAGAAGGTTTTGCCGGCCGTTCTGGCGGTTATCCTCTCCGGCGGCGCTAAGCCCGACGCGGCCGGTGGCGCTGATGATCCCCTGGGTGATGGTTTGTCCCAGATTGTAGGGGTTGCCGATGGCCATAACCACATCCCCGATATGCGCGGTGCGGTTTGGATTAATCGGAATGACCGGCAGATTGACGCCGTCGATTTGCAGTACGGCGAGGTCGGTCAGGCTGTCCGAACCGACCACCATCGCCTCAAAAAGCCGGCCGTCCTGCAGGGCGACCAGAATTTGTTGCGCGTTATTGATCACATGCTTGTTGGTCAGAATATAGCCCTTTTCGCTCATTATCACGCCGGAACCCAGCGTCTGGACATTGAGCTCCTTCGGCTGTTCGGTATTGGGCACGCGGTTATACACGTTGACCACGGCGGGCGCCGCCCGGCGAACGCCCTGATAATAGCTTAACGGCGCGCGCTCTGAGGATTCGTCATGATTATCGCTGCTGTTTTTCAGCAACGACGAATTCGTTCGCAGCGCCGGAAGCGCGAACAGCAGCAGAGCGGCGACGATGGCTCCAATCAGTATGGAACGGAATAACTTAACAAGCATGGGCGCATTTTTGACTTAAATAAGGAATATGGCGTGAGAATATCATGAGATGGTCGGGCGCCGCATGATGCAGGGCCCGATTTTTTATGGCGGGCTATCCCTGCCCGCCCCTTTATGGGCCGTCGCCGGGAGCGACGTTAAAAACTTTTTATGGCGGGCGAGCAGCCCGCCTAAGGCGTTAACGCAGTAACAGGTAGATCGTATCGTCGCCGCGCACGATGTTGAGCGCCAGCACCGGCGGTTTCGTTTCCAGAATCTTGCGTAATTGCGTGATGTTCTCTACGCGCTCGCGGTTGACGCCAACGATGATATCGCCTTTCTGTAGGCCCAACTGGGCGGCGGGCGAGTCTTTGGCAACGTTATCGATCTGGATGCCTTTGCCGCCGTTTTTCAACTGGCCGTTGGTCAAGGACGCGCCCTGTAAAGCGGGGTACAGCGTTTCCGCGCTCGTCGTGGTGGTACTGCTGTTATCCAGCACCACGCTGACTTCCAGCTGTTTCCCTTCGCGCAGCAGGCCGACCTTCACGGTTTTTCCGGGCGCGGTGGTGCCGATTTTGGCGCGCAGTTCGGCGAAGCTGCCGATCGGTTTACCATCCAGCGAGGTCAGTACATCGCCCGCTTTGATGCCGGCTTTGGCGGCGGCGGACTGGGGCAGCACTTCGCTGACGAAGGCGCCGCGCTGAACGTCGACCTTAAAGGCTTTCGCCATTTCGGAGGTCATTTCGCTGCCCCTGATGCCCAGCACGCCGCGTCTTACTTCGCCGAACTCAACCAATTGCTGAGCCAGATTTTGCGCCATATTGCTGGGGATGGCGAAGCCGATGCCGATATTTCCGCCGCCGGGCGCCAGAATCGCAGTGTTAATGCCGATCAGTTCGCCGTTGAGGTTAACCAATGCGCCGCCGGAGTTACCCCGGTTAATCGAGGCGTCCGTCTGGATAAAGTTTTCCAGCCCCTCCAGGTTCAGCCCGCTGCGGCCAAGCGCCGAGATGATTCCGGACGTCGCCGTTTGTCCCAGGCCGAAGGGGTTGCCCACCGCGACGGCGAAATCACCGACGCGCAGGCGATCGGAGTCCGCCATTTTGACCTCGACGAGATTTTTGGCGTCGATAAGCTGAATCAAGGCGATGTCGCTCTGTTCGTCCCGGCCGATCAGCTTCGCTTCGTATTCACGCCCGTCGTTCAACTGCACACGGATCTTGTCGGCGTTATTAATGACGTGATTGTTCGTTAGAACATAGCCTTTCGCCGCGTCGATAATGACGCCGGATCCCAATCCGGCGAAGGGGCGGGAGCTCTGTTTGTCCTGCGGAACGTTAGGGCCGAAGAAAAATTTGAACTCTTCGGGAATTCGCTGGCGCTGCACCTGAGTGCCTTCAATATGCACGCTGACCACGGCGGGTAAGACTTTTTCCAGCATCGGCGCCAGGCTGGGGAGCTGCTGCTGCCCCGGAACAACCGCAGGCAGCGTAGCGTGAGCCATCGGACTCGACAACAGGGCTAAACTGATGCCCATCGCCAGTGCATTAAATAATAAAGATTTTTTCTTCATTGATAGTAACTCTCTCACAACCTGCGGATGAATAAAATGATGATATATAAACTTAAACACATGGTGAAGAGTCAGACTGGCAATCAATGTGTAAAGTTCACTGGTGTTTCGTCAGCAGATTGTAACTGTAGATCGGGCGGCGGGTTTTGATGGAAACGGCGAAGTTGAAAACGTGAGGCCGGGCGCGCCTCACGCGGTCAGTTTACTGGCTACTTGCGGACCGGCGGTTCGCCGCGCAGCAAGCCGGATGCGCCGTCTGAGTAGTCGCGCGGCGGCATATCCACCGGCGCCTGATCGTTATCCGCTTCCGCCTCGGTTAAACGATATTTAAAGGGATTATCCTGACCGGGAACATCCGGCAGTAAGTTATTGGAGCTTTTCGCCATATGCTGATAAAGCTGGCGGTAATCGCGCGCCATATTATCCAATAACTCGGCGCTGCGGGCGAAATGTCCGACCAACTCTTGACGGTACTCTTCCAGCTCCGCTTTGCTTTTTTCCAACTCGTGTTGTAATGCCTGCTGTTGCCGCATCTTACGGTTGCCGAAACGCATGGCGACGGCGCCGATGATAATACCGGCAATTAAACCAATCAGCGCATACTCCCAGGTCATAATTACTCCTATTTTGACTCATTGTTCCGTAGGGGGTTTTCACTTAATAATAGTCACTATAACCGCTAACCTTGTCTGAGTGGAATCCTGAAGCGCGATGACGACGGGGAATGTTGATTTCTCTCTGGCATCAAGGTGGTTAACTGCTACGATTACGGCGTAAATCGACGGCAACGCGCGACAAAACGCGATTAACTTTTTTCTCAGGGACAGCGAACATTATGCAGCAAACGACACCGTTGGCGCTTTATCAGCAGGCGCTGTCAGCCGGAGAGTACCAACCTGACGACGTACAGCATCAGGCCATGGTGCGGTTAGACAAGATCTATCGGGAGCTGTGCGAGCGCGCAGCGCATTCCGACGGCGATGTCTCGGGACCGTTGGGAAAATGGCGCGCGTGGTTGGGAAGGCGCGAAAAGAGCGCCCCGCTTCCCGTGCAGGGGTTATACCTGTGGGGCGGCGTCGGCCGCGGCAAAACCTGGCTGATGGATCTGTTTTTCCACAGTCTGCCGACGCAGCGGAAACTGCGGCTGCACTTCCACCGTTTTATGCTGCGGGTGCATGAGGAACTGAACCAGCTGCAGGGGCAGGAAAACCCATTGGAAAAAGTGGCCGATGGTTTTAAGTCCGCAACGGACGTGCTGTGCTTTGACGAGTTTTTCGTTACCGATATTACCGACGCCATGCTGCTGGGCGAGTTATTGCGCGCTCTGTTTGCTCGCGGCATCACCCTGGTGGCGACGTCTAATATTCCGCCGGACGATTTGTATCGCAACGGCCTGCAGCGGGCGCGCTTTTTACCGGCCATTGCGCTGATCAAGCAATATTGCCAGGTGGTCAATGTCGATGCCGGCATTGACTACCGGCTACGCACGCTAACGCAGGCGCATCTTTATCTGACGCCGTTGGGCGATGGCACCGAAGCCGAAATGCGGCGGATGTTCACCCGGCTGTCGGGGCGGGGGTGGGAGACGCCGGGGCCGATCCTGGAGATAAACCATCGTCCGCTGCCGACGCTGGGCGCGAGCGAGGGCGTGCTGGCCGTCGACTTCTCTACGCTGTGCGTGCAGGCGCGCAGCCAGAATGACTATATTGCGCTTTCTCGTCTTTACCACAGCGTATTGCTGCACAACGTGACGATCATGGGGCGCGCGGAGGAGAATACCGCCCGCCGGTTTTTGGCGCTGGTCGACGAGTTTTATGAACGGCGGATAAAGCTGATCATCTCCGCCGAGGCCTCCATGTATGAAATTTATCAAGGCGAACATCTGAAATTCGAATACCAGCGCTGCTTATCGCGCCTACAGGAGATGCAGAGCGAGGCGTATTTACGCCAGCCGCATTTAGCCTAGCGCGCAGGGGTTTCTCAAACGAACAAGAAAAAAGGTCGATTTTCGCCAACGACTTCTCTATAATCTTGCAACCCCACGTTACAACGAAGTTTTTTTCCCAAAAACTTTATAGTGCCGGCAATGGCTATTCGAAGGGGTAGGTTTGCTGGACTTGATGGTCGTGTGAGCCTCAACTGTTTTTGAGCGTTTGGGTGTTCACCAACGTGTAACTAATTATTGGGTAAGCTTTTAATGAAAACTTTTACAGCTAAACCAGAAACCGTAAAACGCGACTGGTACGTTGTTGACGCGAGCGGTAAGACCCTGGGTCGCCTCGCAACTGAACTGGCTAGTCGTCTGCGCGGCAAGCATAAAGCGGAATACACTCCGCACGTTGATACCGGTGATTACATCATCGTTCTGAACGCCGACAAAGTCGCCGTAACCGGCAACAAGCGCGCAGACAAAATGTATTACCACCACACCGGCCACATCGGTGGTATCAAACAAGCGACCTTTGAAGAGATGATTGCCCGCCGTCCTGAGCGTGTGATTGAAATCGCGGTTAAAGGCATGCTGCCGAAGGGCCCGCTGGGTCGTGCCATGTTCCGTAAACTGAAAGTTTACGCGGGTACTGAGCACAATCACGCGGCACAGCAACCGCAAGTTCTGGACATTTAATCGGGATTATAGGCAATGGCTGAAAATCAATACTACGGCACTGGTCGCCGCAAAAGCTCCGCCGCTCGCGTATTTATCAAACCGGGCAGTGGCAATATCGTTATCAACCAGCGTAGTCTGGAACAGTACTTCGGTCGTGAAACTGCCCGCATGGTAGTTCGCCAACCGCTGGAACTGGTAGACATGGTTGAAAAACTGGATCTGTACATCACCGTTAAAGGTGGTGGTATCTCTGGTCAGGCCGGCGCGATCCGTCACGGCATCACCCGCGCGCTGATGGAGTATGACGAGTCTCTGCGTGGCGAACTGCGTAAAGCCGGTTTCGTTACCCGCGATGCCCGTCAGGTTGAACGTAAGAAAGTCGGCCTGCGTAAAGCGCGTCGTCGTCCTCAGTTCTCCAAGCGTTAATTTCCTGCTGCAATCGCAGCGAAATCAATGCGAAAAACCCGGCGCCTGTCGCCGGGTTTTTTATTGCGCCATGGCAAGCGATGTTAAAGATCGCTTGCGGCGCTTTTTTATTTGTAGCGTCGGCTTCTTGACTTACCCCAGGGGCGCCAGCGCGAATGCGCGCGCGCGCGCGAACTCTTTTTCATCTTCCATCAGCGCGGCCACGTTAGCGGCGGCCTCGCAGGCCACCCATCTGAAGATCAGCTCTTCGGGATCGAGATCAGCCGGCAGCTCATCGGCCTGCCGCGCCTGCGCGATCAGTTCCTGAAATCGCGCGCGTTTCGCCCTGCGGTAAGTCTCTATGCGTTCTCGTATCGCGCCGGGCCGGCAGCGGAATTCACTGCTGACGGCATTAAGGAAACAACCGCCGCGCAGCTCGCGCTTGCCGACGAAAGCGTACCAGTTATCAAGCAGGCCGGTCAGGCGGGCCAGCGGCGTCGCCTTGCTCATGGCCGGCTCGACGACGCGGCGGCGGTAAATCGCCATCGCTTCATCCAGGGTAGCCAGCTGCAGCTGTTCGCGGCTGCCGAACAGCACCTGGATATTGCTTTTTCGCACGCCGGCGGCGCTGCCTACCCGCCCGAACGTCAGCCCCTCCAGCCCCTCTTCGGAGGCCAGATTAACCGCCTCGCGCAGGATGAGGCTACGCGAGCGATCGCCGCGCAGGCGGCGCCCGTCCTGCGCGGTCGTGGAGGAAAGGCGTTCGGTCATGGCGAGATCTCCTTGTGATTTTGTTTTATTCTAGTATAAATACGATCGTACGTATTTATTTTTGAGTGAACGTCATGAAAAATTCGTTCTTCGTCCCTGGGAACGCGAGCCGGCGCCGCTGGCGGGCGCTGGCGACGCTGCTTACCGGCAACTTCGTCGTCATCCTTGACCTATTTATTGTCCATGTGGCCATTCCCGAATTGCGTAGGGATCTGGCGGCAACCGATGCCCAGGTCCAGCTGGTGCTGGCCGCATATGCCGTCGCCTATGGCATGGGTTTGATGAACGGCGCGCGGCTGGGAGACATGCTGGGACGGAGGCGCATGTTCCTGTGGGGAATGGGGATATTCACCGCGGCTTCGCTGGGCTGCGGCCTGAGTCCGACGGCCAATGCGCTGATTCTGGCGCGGATCGTTCAGGGCGCGGGGGCGGCCCTGTTGATGCCCCAGGTGTTGGCCTCGATCCGTCTGCTGTTTGAAGCTGAAGAACGCGCCACAGCCTTCACCGTCATGGGGGCGGTGCAGGGCGCGGCCGCCGCGGCGTCGCAGCTGCTGGGCGGCTGGTTTATCACCCATGCGCCCGGCGAACTGGGCTGGCGCATGGTGTTCCTTATCAATGTGCCGGTCGGCGTGCTGGCTCTTGCGCTTGGCCGACGGCTGCCTGAGTTTGTCCTGGAGCCGGCGCGTCTGGATATCAAAGGGGCGCTGGCGGGACTGGCCGGCATGGCGCTGTTGCTGGTGCCGGTCATGCTCGGTCGCGAGCACGGCTGGCCTTGGTGGTCGTGGAGCCTGCCGCTGTTATCGCTGGCGTTCTGGGGCGGTTTCCTGAGTTACGAGCGGCGGCTGCAGGCTGCCGGCGGCCTGCCGCTGTTCGATGTCGCGCTGCTGCGCAACCGGCCGTTCCTGGCCGGCGCCTGCGGCTTCTTTCTTTTCTACTCGGCGATAAGCTCTTTCTTTCTTGCCCTGACCCTGTTGTTGCAGGGCGGACTGCATCTGTCGCCTTTGACCGCCGGCGCTATCTTCACGCCCTCCGCTATTGCCTTCTTTGCCGGCTCAATGGCCGCTCCCCGTCTCCGGGGGGCGCTGGGCGGGAAGACGCTGTATGCGGGCCTGCTGATTTTCATCGCGGGCCTGGCCCTTGCGGTATGGGTGGGCGCGAACCGGCCCGCCGCGCTGGGGTGGCTGGCGCTGGCATTGATCCTTAACGGCTTTGGCCAGGGTATGGCCATTCCCGCCGCATTGGGGAGTCTGCTGGGCCGCGTGCGGGACTCCCAGGCCGGCGTCGCCGCCGGTCTGGTCAGCACGCTGCAGGCGCTTGGCAACGCGACGGGCGTGACGATCGTCGGCGTCATTCTGTTTGCGCAATTGGCGCGAATTCCCGGCGAATCGGCCTCGGAATACGGGGCGGCGCTGGCCTGGGCCACGCTCTACAACCTATCGGCGGCGGGCGCCAGCCTCATGCTGTTCCGCTACATGCTGAATACGCGCCGCGAGGGCGATTGAGAGCGAACCTCGCTGAAAAATCTTTTCATCGAAATAATAGTCTTTATTTTCCGTATGTTAACGATGAAATTACGCGGTAATCCCCACAAAACGAACAAAATCTGATACACTGTCCGCCGATTTTATGCCTGTTTGCCAGCAAGTGGTTTTTTGTTAAAAAGACTGGTTTTGCCAAGTGGTTTTTTCTCCCGAATGACAAAATGCAGATAAGGGTTTGCAGGATAACAGCAGATCGGCTATTCGCCGTATTTTCTCGATAAACTTGGAGGTTTTCATGGCTGTCGCTGCCAACAAACGTTCGGTAATGACGCTGTTTTCTGGTCCGTCCGACATTTTTAGCCATCAGGTCCGCATTGTCCTGGCGGAAAAAGGTGTGAGTGTCGAGATTGAGCAGGTAGACATGGATAATCTGCCGCAGGATCTTATTGACCTCAATCCTTATGGCTCGGTTCCGACCCTCGTTGACCGTGAACTGACGCTCTACGAATCGCGTATTATCATGGAATATCTGGATGAGCGTTTCCCTCATCCGCCGCTGATGCCGGTTTACCCGGTCGCGCGCGGCAACAGTCGCCTGATGATGCACCGCATTGAGAACGACTGGTATTCTTTGTTGAAGAAAATCATGCAGGGCAGCGCTCAGGAAGCCGACGGCGCGCGTAAACAGCTGCGTGAAGAGCTGCTGGCGATTGCGCCGGTTTTCAACGAAGCGCCTTACTTCATGAGCGAAGAGTTCAGTCTGGTGGACTGCTATCTGGCTCCCCTGTTATGGCGCCTGCCGCAATTGGGGATTGAACTGAGCGGCTCCGGCGCGAAAGAGCTGAAAGGTTACATGACGCGCGTATTTGAGCGTGATGCGTTTCTGGCTTCCCTTACCGAAGCTGAACGTGAAATGCGTTTGCAAACCAGAGGTTAAACGACATGGCGTTGTCTCAACTGTCTCCGCGTCGTCCGTATCTGTTGCGGGCCTTCTATGATTGGTTGCTGGATAACCAGTTGACGCCCCACCTGGTGGTCGATGTGACGCTGCCGGGCGTCATGGTGCCGATGGAGTTTGCCCGCGACGGGCAGATTGTGCTGAATATCGCCCCTCGCGCCGTTGGCGGCCTTGAGTTAGCTGATGACAGCGTGCGCTTCAGCGCCCGTTTCGGCGGCGTGCCGCGTCAGGTTTATGTGCCTATGACGGCGGTGCTGGCTATTTACGCCCGCGAAAACGGGGCAGGCACCATGTTTGAGCCGGAACCCGCTTATGAGTCGGCGGGAGAGTTTGACAATTCGCAGGATGAAACCGCCACATCCGGCACGGTGATGTCGATCGTTGATAATAATCCGCCAGTCGTGACGGATGAAGATGGTCATCCTGATGATGAACCTCCCCAGCCTCCCAAGGGGGGCAGGCCCTCGTTACGGGTCGTTAAATAGCGTATGCGCGCAAGGGCACGGTTAGCGTGCCCTTGCTACATTCTGAGCCGGCGCTTTTGATGTAAGGGCATCGTTGTTTGATGCTGATTTTATGTTTCATGACGGAGGAGAGGATGAATAAAGGACGCTGTTTATGCGGCGGCGTGACTATCGCAACCGAGAATGCGATTAAAGAGGTGACGGCCTGTCATTGCGGGATGTGTGAAAAGTGGAGCGGCGGACCCTTTATGTCAGTCAACTGCCAGAACGCGATATCGATAGAGGGCGAAGCCAATATCACCTCATATCGCTCTTCAGAATGGGCGGAGCGGGCATTTTGCAAAGTGTGCGGCACGCACCTGTTCTTCAAATTGCTTTCGCCGGAGACCTACTTCGTTCCTGTCGAACTGTTTGACGGGAATAGCGAGAAACAGCTGGTCGCCCAGATCTATATCGATAAGAAGCCCGATTACTACGCGTTTGCGCAGAAGACCCGGGAAATGACGGAACAGGAAATTGTGGATTCATACCAGCCGTAATCTCTTCAGATGCGTATTCCGGCGGCGCGCAACCGAACGTGGAGCCCGGTTGCTTATGGAACGGACGGTTCGCGCTTAGCTGAACACCATACCGCCGTCGACCAGTAAGGACTGTCCCGTCATATAGTCGGAGTCGGGACCCGCCAGATAAGCCACGCAGGCGGCGACGTCTTCCGGTTCGGACAGACGGCCCAGCGCAATGCCCTTGACGAATTCGGCCGTCGCGTAACCCGCGGGTTTGCCCGCTTCTTGTGAAACGATGCGATCCCTTTCGCGCCACATTGGCGTATTGACTACCCCGGGGCAGTAGCCGTTTACCGTAATGCCATACTTCGCTACCTCGCGCGCGACGCTCTGCGTCAATCCGCGCACGGCGAATTTACTGGCGCTGTAAACCGCCAGATCGGGGTTGCCCAGATGGCCGGCCTGCGAACAGGCGTTAATGATTTTTCCACCGTGTTTAAGGGACTTAAATGTTGCGATCGCGGCCTGCATGCCCCAGATAACGCCGTTGACGTTGATGTGATAAACGCGCTCGATAACATCCGGCGGCGTATCTTCAAACTGCATATTAGGCGCGATGCCGGCATTGTTGACGATAACGTTAAAGTCGCCGAGCTGCCGCTTCGTTTCTTCCACTGCGGCAAACACCGCATCGTGCACGGAAACGTCAGCCTGAATAGCGATCGCTTTTCCGCCGGCCTGATTAATTTGTTCAGCCACACTCTTCGCGGTATCGGCATGGTAATCTACTACGGAAATGGCAAAACCGTCTTTCGCCAGTCGCAGAGCGATAGCCTGACCAATTCCCTGGCCAGCGCCGGTGACAAGCGCCACTTTAGTCGTCATATTTCCTCCTAGATAAAATCCATTCTTCCGTTAAACCTGCATTAATAGTAGGCCTTTACGCTGAAAAAGCAAAAAAATCCCTATATATACATATAGTTAATGTTTTGTGAAAAAATTCATATGCCTGAAAAGAGCGAAGGCGGGTTTTGAGAGCAGCAGCGGAGCGGTATGGCGGCCGCTGTTTTGGTATCGGTAAAGCGGGCCGGATGCGAAACAAAACAACCGGGTCGATGCCCGGTTGTCGCAAGCTGAGAAGGGTAGCGCGTTAGTTGAACACCATACCGCCGTCGATCAGTAAAGATTGTCCCGTCATATAGTCGGAGCCGGGGCTGGCCAGGTAGGAGACGCAGGCGGCGACGTCTTCCGGTTCTGAGAGACGTCCCAGCGCGATGCGTTTGGCAAATTCGGCGGTGCCGTATCCCGCCGGCTTGCCTGCGGCTTTGGAAACCTGCTGATCGATTTCTTGCCACATCGGCGTTTTCACAATGCCCGGGCAATATGCGTTGACGGTAACGCCATAGGGCGCCAGATCGCGCGCGGCGGTTTGCGTCAGGCCGCGAACGGCAAATTTGCTCGAACTGTAAACCGCGAGTTCAGGATTCCCCACGTGGCCGGCCTGCGAACAGGCGTTGATGATCTTTCCGCCGTGCTTAAGGGATTTAAAGGCCTGAAGCGCCGCCTGCATGCCCCAGATAACCCCTTTGACGTTGATGTTATAGACGCGATCGACGATTTCCGCGGTGATATCTTCAATGCTCGTTGAGGGCGCGATGCCGGCATTGTTGACAATCACGTTAAAATCGCCGAATTTTTTCTGCGTTTCGGCCACCGCGGCGAATACGGCATCGCGATCGGAAACGTCGGCCTGCAGCGCAAGCGCCTGCCCGCCGGACTTCTCGATCTCCGTTGCGACCTGCTGCGCTGTTTCCGCGTTGTAGTCGACGACGGCGACGGCAAAACCGTCCTGCGCCAGTTTGAGCGCGATGGCGCGCCCGATACCCTGACCCGCGCCGGTGACAAGCGCGACTTTCTTGGTCATATTACCTCTCCCTATATTAAGTCCGTTTTTCCTCTGAGCTTAAGCTCATAAGAAATATTAGATGCTGGGGAGTAGATTTCCAGGCGGTTTATTATTTTTATTCAAGCGGAGTAGATGGGGTAAATTGCTGCGGTGAGAAAAACTGCCCGGGCCGCGAACGTCAGCCCAGGCAGGGAGGGATTACACTTCCAGGTAGTTCATGATGCCGTCGGCGGCTTTACGCCCTTCGGCGATGGCGGTCACCACCAGATCGGAGCCCCGTACCGCATCGCCGCCGGCGAAGATTTTGGGGTTGCTGGTCTGGAAGGCGTTTTCGATGCTTTCCGGGGCGAGGATGCGGCCCTGTCCGTCCAGCGCTACGTCGTACTCCGCCAGCCAATCCATTTTGTGCGGACGGAAACCGAACGCCATCACGACGGCGTCCGCTTCCAGTACGTGCTCCGAGCCGGCGACGATTTCAGGACGCCGGCGACCGTTGACGTCGGGCGCGCCCAGCGCGGTGCGCGCCATTCTGACGCCGCAAACTTTACCCGCGCCGTTGATTTCAATGCTCAACGGCTGTAGGTTGAATTTGAACTCCACCCCTTCCTCGCGCGCGTTTTTCACTTCGCGTTTAGAGCCCGGCATGTTGGCTTCATCGCGGCGATAGGCGCAGGTGACGTGCGTCGCGCCCTGACGGATAGACGTACGTACGCAGTCCATCGCGGTATCGCCGCCGCCCAGCACCACTACGCGCTTGCCCTGCATGGTGATATAGGGTTCCTCCGGCGACGCTTCGAAGCCCATCAAGTGCTTGGTGTTGGCGATCAGGAACGGCAGCGCGTCGTAAACGCCCGACGCATCTTCGTTTTCCAGCCCGCCGCGCATGGATTGGTAAGTCCCCACGCCGAGGAATACGGCGTCGTACTCATCCAGCAGCGCCTGCATCTGAACGTCTTTGCCGACCTCGGTATTCAGGCGGAATTCAATGCCCATGCCGCTGAAAATCTCGCGGCGCTTGACCATCACCTCTTTGCCCAGCTTGAATGCCGGAATGCCGAAGGTCAGCAGACCGCCGATCTCGGGATGACGATCGAACACCACCGCCTGTACGCCGTTGCGCGCCAGGACGTCGGCGCAGGCGAGCCCCGCCGGGCCGGCGCCGACAATCGCCACGCGTTTGCCCGTCGGCCGCACGTGGGATACATCGGGCTTCCAGCCCATCTCCAGCGCCTTGTCGTTGATATAGCGTTCAATGTTGCCGATAGTGACGGCGCCGAATTCGCTGTTCAGCGTGCAGGAGCCTTCGCACAGACGATCCTGAGGACAAACGCGGCCGCAGACTTCCGGCAGGCTGTTGGTTTGATGCGAGAGCTCCGCGGCTTCGATGATGCGCCCCTCATTGGCCAGCTTCAGCCAGTTGGGGATGTAGTTATGAACCGGGCATTTCCACTCGCAATAGGGGTTGCCGCATGACAGGCAGCGGTCCGCCTGCGCTTTGGACTGACTCTCCGAGAACGGCTCGTAAATTTCAACAAATTCAATTTTTCGAATTTTCAGCGGTTTTTTCGGCGGATCAACGCGCTGCAGGTCGATAAATTGATAAACATTCTGACTCATGATGACCTCTTACTGCGCCAAAACCCGCAGCTCTGCTGCGGAACGACTACGGTGACCCAACAATGCCTTCACATCACTTGACTTCGGTTTCACCAGGGCAAATTTCGCCGCCCATGCCGGCCAGTTAGCGAGGATCTCTTCCGCGCGTTGCGAACCGGTATGCTGTGCATGCTCGGTAATCAGCCCGCGCAAATGTTCTTCATGAATCGCCAGTTGTTCTACATCCAGCACTTCCACCAGCTCCGGGTTAACGCGTTTGCGGAATTCGCCGTCTTCGTCCAGAACATAGGCGAAGCCGCCGGTCATGCCGGCGCCGAAGTTGACGCCGGTGCGGCCCAGCACGCAGACGATGCCGCCCGTCATGTATTCGCAGCCGTTATCACCGATGCCTTCCACTACGGTGATCGCCCCGGAGTTGCGCACGGCAAAGCGCTCGCCGGCGCGGCCTGCGGCGAAGAGCTTGCCTCCCGTCGCGCCATACAGGCAGGTATTGCCGATGATGCTGGCCTCATGGCTGCGGAATGCCGAACCGACCGGAGGACGAACGGCGATGCAGCCGCCCGCCATGCCTTTGCCGACGTAGTCGTTGGCGTCGCCGGTCAGCGTCAGCTCGACGCCGCCCGCATTCCAAACCCCAAAGCTCTGTCCGGCGGTGCCGGAGAAGTAAACTTTGATCGGATCGCTCGCCAGCCCCTGGTCGCCGTGCCGCGCGGCGATTTCTCCGGACAAGGTCGCGCCGACGGAACGGTCCGTGTTGCGGATATCGAAGTAGAGCGCTTTGCTCTGTTTGGCTTCCACATGGGGCAGCGCCTGCGTCAACAGCTCTTTGTTCAGCAGCCCTTTATCAAAGGCCGGGTTGCCTTCGGTGCAGTACAGCGCTTTACCCGGCTGAGGCTGCGCGGTATGCAGCAGCGGCGCTAAATCCAGCTTGTTCTGCTTGGCGGTGAAGCCGTCCAGCTCGACCAGCAGGTCGGTGCGGCCGATTAAATCCACCAGGCGGCTTACGCCCAGCTCCGCCATCAGCATCCGGGTTTCATGGGCGATGAATTTAAAGTAGTTGGTCACGCGATCCGGCAAGCCGTGATAGTGCTCGCGGCGCAGCTTTTCGTCCTGCGTGGCGACGCCGGTCGCGCAGTTGTTCAGGTGGCAGATGCGCAGGTATTTGCAGCCGAGCGCCACCATCGGGCCGGTGCCGAAACCGAAGCTTTCCGCGCCCAGAATCGCCGCTTTGATGATGTCCAGGCCGGTTTTCAGGCCGCCGTCCACCTGCAGACGGATTTTATGGCGCAGACCGTTGGCGACCAGCGCCTGCTGGGTCTCCACCAGGCCCAATTCCCACGGACAGCCGGCATATTTCACCGAAGTGAGCGGGCTGGCGCCGGTGCCGCCGTCGTAACCGGCGATGGTAATCAGGTCGGCGTAGGCTTTCGCCACGCCGGTGGCGATGGTGCCGACGCCCGGTTCGGAAACCAGTTTTACCGAAATCATCGCTTTCGGGTTGATCTGCTTCAGATCGAAAATCAGCTGCGCCAGGTCTTCGATGGAGTAAATATCGTGGTGCGGCGGCGGTGAAATCAGCGTCACGCCCGGCACGGAGTAACGCAGCCTGGCGATATAAGGTGTGACCTTATCACCTGGTAGCTGCCCCCCTTCGCCGGGCTTGGCGCCTTGCGCCACTTTAATCTGAATCACATCGGCGTTGACCAGATAAGCCGGGGTGACGCCGAAGCGCCCTGATGCCACCTGCTTGATGCGGGAAACCTTGTTGGTGCGATAACGCGCCGGATCTTCGCCGCCTTCCCCGGAGTTTGAGAAGCCGCCCAGGCCGTTCATCGCCTCGGCCAGCGACTCGTGCGCTTCCGGGCTGAGGGCGCCGATCGACATCGCCGCGGTATCAAAGCGCTTGAACATTTCCGTCGCGGGTTCGACGTCGTCGATGGCTATCGCTGCGTCCGCCTGCGGCTTCAGCGCCAGCAGGTCGCGCAGGGTGGCGGCCGGACGCTGGTTAACCAGTTTGGAATAGCGTTCGTAATCGCTGTACTCGCCGCTTTTAACCGCCGCCTGCAGCGAGGTGACCACGTCGGGGTTATAGGCGTGATATTCGCCGCCGTGGACGAATTTCAGCAGCCCGCCCTGATCCAGCGCTTTGCGTTTTAGCCAGGCGCGTTTGGATAGGTTCAGCAAATCCTGCTCGAAGTCGCTGAAGCTGGCTCCGCCTATACGGCTGACCACGCCCTGGAAGCACTGGGTCGAAACGTCTTTGTGCAGACCGACGGCTTCGAACAGCTGGGAGCAGCGGTAGGAGGCGACGGTCGAGATGCCCATCTTGGACATGATCTTGTACAACCCTTTATTGATGCCGTTACGGTAGTTCAGCATCACGGCGCGATAGGGTTTATCAATCGTGCGGTTATCTACCAGGCGCGCCAGCGTTTCGTAGGCCAGATAAGGATAAATCGCGGTGGCGCCGAAGCCTAACAGCACGGCGAAATGGTGCGGATCGCGCGCGCTGGCGGTTTCGACGATAAGGTTGGCGTCGCAGCGCAGGCTCTTCTCCACCAGACGGCGCTGAATAGCGCCGACCGCCATCGGCGCCGGCACCGGCAGCCGTTTTTCGGCGATGGCGCGATCGGAAAGCACCAGCAGCACCGCGCCGTCGCGCACTTTATGTTCGGCGGCGTCGCACAGCCGCTCGATAGTCTGCTGCAGCGTCTGCTGTTCCGGTTCGAACGTCAGATCCAGCACATCGGCGCGGTAGTGCTGCTGATCTTGCGAGATCAGCTGTTTGAAATCGGAGTAAAGCAGGATCGGCGATTTAAAGCTCAGACGGTGAGCCTGGCCTTCCGCTTCGCAGAATACGTTCATTTCACGGCCGATGCAGGTTGCCAACGACATGACGTGCGCTTCGCGCAGCGGATCGATCGGCGGATTGGTAACCTGGGCGAACTGTTGGCGGAAATAGTCGTAAATAATGCGCGGGCGGCTGGAAAGCACGGCGAAGGGCGTATCGTCCCCCATCGAACCGGTCGCTTCCTGGCCATTCTCGCCCAGCACGCGCAGCACCTGGTCCAGCTCTTCGGCGCTGTAGCCGAACTGTTTCTGGTAGGTTTCCAGCAGGGCGTCGTCGAACTCGCGGCTGCCGACCTGGTCGTCCGGCAGATCCTCAAACGGCACCAGACGCTGGACGTTTTTCTCCATCCACGTTTTATACGGGTGGCGGCTTTTGAGGTCGTCATCGGTTTCGGCCGAATGCAGAATGCGCCCGTGGCGGGTATCGATAACCATCAATTCGCCCGGCCCGACGCGGCCTTTCTCGACCACTTCATCCGGCTGATAATCCCAGATCCCCACCTCGGAGGCGCAGGTGATCAGTTTATCTTTAGTGATAACGTAGCGCGCCGGACGCAGGCCGTTACGGTCCAGGTTACAGGCGGCGTAGCGCCCGTCGGACATCACGATGCCGGCCGGGCCGTCCCAGGGTTCCATATGCATGGAGTTGAAGTCGAAGAAGGCGCGCAGCTCCGGATCCATGTCCGGGTTGTTCTGCCATGCCGGCGGCACCAGCAGACGCATGGCGCGGATAATGTCCATCCCGCCGCTGAGGAACAGCTCCAGCATGTTATCCAGCGAACTGGAGTCGGAGCCCGTTTCGTTGACGAATGGGGAGGCGTCCTGCAGATCCGGGATCAGCGGGGTTTTGAATTTGTAAGCGCGCGCGCGCGCCCACTGGCGGTTGCCGGCAATAGTGTTGATCTCGCCGTTGTGCGCCAAATAGCGGAACGGCTGCGCCAGCGGCCAGCGCGGTACGGTGTTGGTCGAGAAACGCTGGTGGAACAGGCAGATCGCGGATTCCAGACGTAAATCGGCCAGATCGAGATAGAAGCGCGGCAGGTCCGCCGGCATGCAGAGGCCTTTATAGATCGTCACCAGATTGGAGAAGCTGCAAACGTAGAACTCTTTATCTTCAATCCGTTTTTCGATACGCCGGCGCGCCATGAACAGACGGCGCTCCATATCGCTTTGCAGCCAGCCGGCCGGCGCGTTGACAAAGATCTGCTCGATGCGCGGCAGCGAAGAGAGCGCGATTTCGCCCAGCACGTCGGGATTGGTCGGCACTTCGCGCCAGCCGAGCACCGACAGGGTCTCGTTTTGCAGCTCTTCTTCCACAATCCGGCGAGCGGCCTGAGCCAGCTCTTCATCCTGGTTGAGAAACATCATGCCGACGGAGTAGTTTTTGGCCAACCGCCAGCCGCGCTCTTCCGCCACCATGCGGAAAAAACGATCGGGTTTTTGCAGCAATAGACCGCAGCCGTCGCCGGTCTTGCCGTCAGCAAGGATCGCGCCACGGTGCTGCATACGGGCAAGCGCGTGAATCGCGGTACGCACAACCTTGTGGCTTGGCTCGCCTTCTATATGGGCGATTAAGCCAAAACCACAGTTGTCTCTCTCTTGAGATGCATCGTACAACATAATAGTGAACCTCCCCGGGCTCTTGTATGACTCTCGTAACCTACTGCAAGAAGGCGCTGTGGCGTTGAGCTGCGTATGCCTGCCGCTCTCTTTCTTTGGCCTCTCGTGACGGTCTCACAAGTGATGAATGACTTGTTTTTAGAGGGAGTCTTCATTTACTGCATAAATATGACGAGTCGATAACTCATCAGGAAAGCTTCCAGCGGATCCTCAAATTAGCGAGAAAGCCTGTTCAGGTCAAATACCTGTGCAAAATAGGTTATTAAGGAATAGTTTTTGGTTATATGTATGAAAGTTAGTGATTTTTTTAGTAAAAATCTGTCGGCGCGGGATTGTCGGATTTGGTTGAAGTGTGAGGCGTATCACTATACATATATCATAATATCTCCCCGACGTGCTGCGATATTTCTGCTTTTTGGCATCTTATACTGCTTTGATTAGATATTTTAACTTATGCCACTGTTTTTCATTTCGGCGTCATCTTTTAATGAGCGACGGCAGGCGGATAAGAAAAATTAATCAAGGCAAATGTGAGTTTATTTGCATTAAAACCGAATAATCATTCAACTCTGACCAAGGGAAAGGGATTGATCGGCGTCATCGCGGCGATAGGGCTGAAGGAGTAGGCTGCTTTTCCTCAAGAGGGGCGACTAGAATATGCAATTACAGAAATTAATCAATATGCTTGGCGGAAATCTTCAGCGCCGCTATGGGGAGAAGATTCACAAACTCACGCTGCACGGCGGTTTTAGCTGCCCGAACCGGGACGGCACGCTGGGGCGGGGCGGCTGCACGTTTTGCAACGTCGCCTCGTTCGCCGATGAAGAGATGCAGCAGAGCAGCATTGCCCGGCAACTGGCCGCGCAGGCCGGCAAAGTCAACCGGGCGAAGCGCTATCTGGCCTATTTCCAGGCTTATACCAGCACCTACGCCGAAGTGAATGTATTGAAAAGCCTGTATCAGGCGGCGCTGGAGCAGGCGGATATGGTGGGGCTGTGCGTCGGCACCCGGCCGGACTGCGTGCCGGACGCGGTACTGGATTTATTGTCCGGCTATCATCAGCAGGGGTACGAAGTGTGGCTGGAGCTGGGCCTGCAGAGCGCCAGCGATAAAACCTTGCACCGAATTAATCGCGGTCACGATTTCGCCTGCTACCAGCAGACGGTTCGGCGCGCGCGCGCGCGCGGCCTGAAGGTTTGTTGCCACCTTATCGTCGGCCTGCCGGGGGAAGATGCGCAGCGCTGTTTCTCCACGCTCGACCGGGTGGTTGAAACCGGCGTGGAGGGCATCAAACTCCATCCGCTGCACATCGTCGACGGCAGCATTATGGCGAAAGCCTGGCGTGCGGGCCGGTTGTCCCCGCTGTCGCTGGAGGAGTACGTGTCGACCGCCGGCGAGATGATTCGCCGTACGCCCCCCGAAGTTATCTATCACCGCATTTCCGCCAGCGCCCGGCGCCCGACCCTGCTGGCTCCTCTCTGGTGCGAAAATCGCTGGACCGGGATGGTGGAGCTGGACCGTTATCTCCAGCGTTTCGGCGTTCAGGGGTCGGCGCTGGGCACGCCCTATCAATACTCTCCCGTTTAGCGCCGCCCGGCGCGTCAATTTACCCTGCGGCCGGCAAACTATGTGCTGCGCCGCTACCGCATGCGTCGCTATTTTACGATATGATTCGGTGGTTCGCGACTAAGGAAACCACTATGAAACAAATCCGCCTGTTGGCTCAGTACTACGTTGATTTAATGGTAAAACTGGGGCTTGTCCGTTTTTCGCTGCTGCTGGCCTCGGTGCTGGTGCTGCTGGCGATGGTGGTGCAGATGGCCGTCACCCTGCTGCTCAGCGGGAAAGTGGAAAATATCGACGTCGTGCGCTCGGTGTTTTTCGGGCTATTGATCACGCCGTGGGCCGTCTATTTTCTTTCTGTGGTGGTGGAACAGCTCGAAGAGTCGCGCCAGCGTTTATCCAAGCTGGTGGCGAAGCTGGAGGAGATGCGCCACCGCGATCTTGAATTGAACGAACAGCTGCAGGAGAACATCGCTCAGCTTAATCAGGAGATCGCCGATCGCATCAAATCGGAAGAGGCGCGCCTGCGCGTGGTGAGCAAGCTGAAAGAGGAGATGTTGCGCCGCGAACAGGCGCAGATTGAACTGGAGCAGCAGTCCGCGTTATTGCGCTCTTTCCTCGACGCCTCTCCGGACCTGGTTTATTACCGTAATGAAGACAAAGAGTTCTCAGGCTGCAACCGCGCGATGGAGCTGCTGGTGGGCAAAAGTCAGAAACAGCTGATTGGCCTCACGCCGCAGGACGTGTACCCCCCGGATATCGCCGAGAAAGTGATGGAAACGGATGAGAAAGTCTTCCGCCACAACGTTTCCCTGACGTACGAGCAATGGCTGGTATACCCGGATGGCCGCAAGGCCTGTTTCGAGCTGCGTAAGGTGCCTTTTTACGATCGCATGGGGAAACGGCACGGGCTGATGGGTTTTGGGCGCGATATAACGGAGCGTAAGCGCTACCAGGACGCGTTGGAGAATGCCAGCAGGGAGAAGACCACCTTTATCTCAACGATCAGCCATGAGCTGCGCACGCCGCTTAACGGCATTGTCGGGCTGAGCCGTATCTTGCTGGATACGCAACTGGATGCCGAGCAGCAAAAGTATCTGAAAACCATCCACGTCAGCGCGATTACGCTGGGCAATATTTTTAACGACGTCATTGAAATGGACAAGCAGGAGCGCCGCAAGGTGCAACTGGATAACCAGCCGATAGATTTCACCGGGTTTTTAGTCGATCTGGAGAATTTGGGCGGGCTGCTGGCGCAGCCGAAAGGGCTGAAATTAATCATGGAGCTGAATCAGCCCCTGCCGCAGAAAATTATTACCGACGGCACCCGGCTGCGGCAGATTCTGTGGAATCTGCTCAGTAACGCCGTGAAATTCACGCCGCAGGGAAAAATCGTGGTGCGCGTATGGCATGAGAAGGGAAATTGCCTGCGTTTTGACGTCGAAGATTCCGGCATGGGGATCCCGGCGGATGAGTTGGAAAAAATCTTCGCCATGTACTATCAGGTAAAAGATCAGAACGGCGGCAAACCGGCGACCGGCACCGGCATCGGCCTGTCGGTTTCAAAACGCCTGGCGCAGAACATGGGCGGAGATATTCAGGTTACCAGCGTTCAGGGTAAGGGCTCTTGCTTTACCCTGACGGTCAACGCGCCAGGCATTGAAGAGACGATCGGCAATCCGGATGAGGATGACGAGATGCCGCTGCCGGCGCTGCATGTGCTGCTGGTGGAGGATATCGAGCTGAATGTGGTGGTGGCGCGTTCGGTGCTGGAAAAACTGGGCAGCAGCGTGGAGGTGGCGATGACCGGACGGGAGGCGCTGGATATGTTCGATCCGGACGAGTTCGATTTAGCGCTGCTGGATATTCAGCTACCGGATATGACCGGGCTGGACGTCGCCCGCGAAATCCGCCGGCGTTACGCCGATCGCCGCTTGCCGCCGCTGGTGGCGCTAACCGCCAACGTATTGAAGGATAAAAAAGAGTATCTGAACGCCGGCATGGACGACGTGCTCAGCAAACCGCTATCGGTCCCGGCGTTAACGACGGTAATTAAACAGTATTGGGACCATCAGACGGTGGACGACGATCGGCCCGTCGCCGAAAAAAGTCACGCAGAGGTGAATGAAGATCTGTTGGATATTGCGATGCTGGAACAATACCTGGATCTGGTCGGGCCGAAATTGATTCACCAAAGCCTGGAGATGTTCGAACAGATGATGCCGGGGTATCTGGCGATTCTTGACTCCAACATGACGGCGCGCGACCAGAAAGGCATTACCGAAGAAGGGCACAAGATTAAAGGCGCCGCGGGATCGGTCGGGCTGCGCCATTTGCAGCAGGTCGCCCAGCAGATACAAACGGATACGTTGCCCGCCTGGTGGGATAATGTTCAGGAATGGATCGATGAGCTCAAGCACGACTGGCGTCATGATGTTCAGGTGCTGCGGAATTGGGTAGCGAGCAAAAACGGCGGGAAATAGACCTGACGTCACGCGGCGACGGCCGGAAAGCCAGGGACGGCGGCGATAAAAAAAATGACCCCGACCGAGGCCGGGGTGCGCGAATTATGCGCCAACACCAGGGAAAACAGGCACCTGCGTTTAGATATCAGGGTTCGTGGATTCGCAAGCGCGGGTATTCATATCCTTAATTATTCTACATCTTCAACACGCAACAAAATAGCAAAAGCGGAAACGTTCGTTAGAAGAATCATTAAAATGTGTGATGTAGATTAGTGTTTGTCAATTAAAAAATCAATTAGTTGATGTAATCAAATGGGGGAAAAGATGATGAAAAGAGTCGGTATTGTCCTGAGCGGGTGCGGGGTTTATGATGGTTCGGAGATTCATGAGGCCGTGCTGACGCTGCTTGCGTTGGATAGGGCGGGGGCGCAGGCGGTTTGTTTTGCGCCGGATAAGCCGCAGTCCGATGTCGTCAATCACCTGACCGGTGACGTAACCAGTGAGAATCGCAACGTTTTAGTGGAGTCGGCGCGGATTGCCAGAGGGAAAATCCAGTCGCTGTGCGACGCCGATGCGCGGCAGCTTGATGCGCTAATTGTTCCCGGCGGCTTCGGTTCCGCGAAAAATTTAAGCGACTTCGCCATTCAGGGCGCGGCCTGTCAGGTTGATGAAAATCTGAAAATACTTACTCAGGAAATTCATAAGCAAAATAAACCAATTGGCTTTATTTGCATCAGTCCCGCGCTGCTGCCGAAGTTATTGGGAGAACCCATCAGAGTAACTATCGGCAATGATGCTGATACCGCTGAAATCGTTGAGGAAATGGGCGGTATTCACGTTGTTTGCCCGGTCGACGACATTGTGGTGGATGCGGAGCGCAAAATCGTTACCACGCCCGCCTATATGCTGGCTAACTCGATCGGCGAAGCGGCGCAGGGCATCGACAAACTGGTCGCCCGCGTATTGGACTTGATTGAATGAGGCCGAGCCGCCGCGCTAACGGCCTTCCGTCGCGTATTAAACGTTTGGCGGTTCGCTGCCTGCTGGCGGTATTGGGACTCTGGCTGGCCGGCATACTGCTGTTCTCTTTCCTGCCGGTGCCGTTTTCCGCGGTGATGGCCGACCGTCAGATAAGTGCCTGGCTGCGCGGCGATTTTTCCTATGTCGCCCGATCTTCCTGGGTCGCCATGGATGAGATCGCCCCCGCTATGGCGCTGGCGGCGATCGCCGCGGAAGATCAGAAATTCCCCCAGCATTGGGGCTTTGATTTCGACGCCATTAATTCGGCTCTCAGGCATAACGAACGCCACGTGCGGCGCATCCGCGGCGCATCGACGCTGTCCCAGCAGATGGTGAAGAATTTGTTTTTGTGGGATGGCCGCAGCTGGCTGCGTAAGGGCCTTGAGGCCGGGATTACCTCGGGCGTTGAATTGGTATGGACCAAGCGGCGCATCCTGACGGTGTATTTGAATATCGCGGAGTTCGGCCCCGGTATTTTTGGCGTCGAAGCCGCGGCGAGACACTATTTCAACAAGTCCGCCAATAGACTGACGGCAAGCGAATCGGCCCTGCTGGCGGCCGTCTTGCCAAACCCGATCCGTTTTCGCGTCAGCGCGCCATCCGGCTATGTGATTCAGCGCCAGCAGTGGATTTTACGCCAGATGCGTCAGATGGGCGGCGAAGCGTTTTTGCGCGCCAATGGTTTGGATTAATAACGGCGAGCCGCGCCGTTCAGCGTCCGGCTCGCCGCTGGCGTTTCCGTCAGCGGCGGCGGTTGGAGGGGGCGTTATTGCAGATAAGTAAACGCGGTGGTGACGTGTTTCACTCCGCTGACCTTACTGGCGATTTCAGCCGCGGAGGCGCCTTCACGCTGGGTCACCAGACCTAACAGGAAGACTTCGCCGTTTTCGGTCGTCACTTTCACGTTGGACGATTTAACCGTATCGCTTGCCAGGATTTGCGAACGAACTTTGGTGGTGATCCAGGTATCCATGGAGGCCGTCCCCAGTGAAACCGGATTGCCCTGGCGTATCTCGTTATACACTTCGGCCGCGCCTTCCACCCCAAGCGCGATCTGTTTGGCACGGTTCGACAGTTCGGTGGTGGGCGCCTGTCCGGTCAGCAGAACTTTCCCCTGATAAGCGGTGGCGACGACGCGCGCCTCTTTTTTCAACTGCTCGTCTTTGCCGATGGCGTTGGTCACCCGCAGCTCCAGCGTGCCGTCGTCGACCTGGGTACCCACCGTCCGGGGGTCGGTGGCGCTTTTGGTCGCAACGGCGGCGCTGCCGACGACTACCGCGCCAACACAGCCTTGTAACAAGAGGGCGATAGACAGCACGGCAAATGCAGAACTTATCCTCATGTAGTGCTCCTTAATCGTTCTGGTGTGGGAAAAGTGTGTTATCAATTAAATCGCACAGGCAGTTAACCGTCAGCATGTGCATTTCCTGAATACGGGCGCTGCGGTGCGAAGGAATGCGGATTTCCACATCCTGCGGGCCGAGAAGTCCGGCGAGCTCGCCGCCGTCGTAACCGGTCAGGGCGACGATGCTCATATCCCGGGTTACCGCCGCCTCCACCGCTTTTACGATATCCCTGCTATTTCCGCGGGTGGATATCGCGAGAAGTACGTCGCCGGTTTGTCCCAGTGCGCGCACCTGCTTGGCGTAGATCTCTTCATGCAACCGATCGTTGGCGATCGCAGTTAAGACCACATTATCCGCATTAAGTGCAATAGCCGGCAGGCTGGGGCGTTCCGCTTCGAAGCGGTTAATCATGCTGGCCGCAAAGTGCTGAGAATTGGCCGCCGACGTTCCGTTGCCGCAGCACAAAATTTTATTGCCGTTAAGCAGGCTCTGCACCAGCACGATGGCCGCGCGCGAGATGGCGTCCGGCAGGGCTTCCGCCGCCGCGATCTGCGTCTGAATACTCTCGGTAAAACAAACTTTTATTCTATCCAGCACGTTGAGTTAACCTACTTTAATTTGAGTCTGTGAATAAAGATTCCCCGCGGCCGGACAGGCCGCGATACCGGGCCGAGGCATGCGTCGCTATGCCTCGGCCCGAACCTGTGGGGATAGGAATGGAATGTATCATCCCTGCGCGTTGAAAGCGTTAGGAAGCCAGCTAACTTGGTCGCCGGTGATCGCCACGACATCGAAACGGCAGTCCGCCGTTTCAAAGCCGGCGCCGCGTTGCGCCAGCCAGACGGCGGCGGCATGCAGCAACCGCTGCTGTTTGCGCCGGGTAACGCTGGCGGCGGCGTCGCCGAAGCTGGCGTTGCGCCGGTAGCGGACCTCCACAAAGACCCAGGTTTGCCGGTCGCGCATAATGAGATCCAATTCGCCGCCGCGCAGCGTAACGTTGGCGGCGACAAACGTTAGGCCGGCGCGTTCAAGGTAGCGCCGGGCAAGATGTTCATAATCCGCGCCTCTCTCCCGGGTATTCAGGATGCCGGCACCAACTGGCCCTGGCGGTATCGCAGCCAGGTCATCTGTCGGCTGATCACGCAGTCGGCCGTCGCGCTCAGCATACCGGTTGCGCCCGCGACCTGATGGCCGGGCATCTGGCGCATTTCAGCAAAATGGCTGGATAGCGTCCAGGCATCCATCCCCATGGCATAGAGACGCACCAGGGAGTAATCATTTTTAAACTGGCCGCTTACCTGCTGCATCAACGCCGGGTTGGCGCCCGCCAGCAGCGGGATCTCGCTGAATTGCAGCCCTTCCATCTCCAGACGGAAATCGGGGCCGCTGCCCGCCTGGAAACTGCGCGAGCTGGCGTACAGCGCAGGACGAGCGCGCGACGTGGTGCGCATATCGATCATGGGCTTTATCAACGCCAGCTCATCCGGCGTGGCGATGATATAAACGGCGTCGATATTGCCGCTCATCGACGCGCCGGCCACGGGCTCTACCTGCGACGGAATGGTTAAACCGCCCACCGTTGTGCTCGGCAGCGCGGTCTGCGGCGCCGTGTTGACCGGCTGACCGCTGAGGCTCATGCCGGCGCCGCTGTTGATCGCCTGCTTCAGCTCAAAGGTGCTGCCCAGGCGTTGTTGCAGCAGGGTGCCGCCGCCCTGCTGGCTCCAGGCCTGTGCAAACGCGTTGACGATGCGATCGCCGAGGTTTCCGCGCGGCACCAGCAATAGCGGCTGCTGTTTGCCCTGCTGATGAATAAACTTGGCGGCGTCCCGGGCCTCATCTTCCGGCGATAGGGCGAAGTAGCAGATATTCGGGCTATTTTGCACATGTTCGGGTTGGTTGAGCGCCAGAATATTCAAGGGGGACTGGTTGGCAGCCAGTTGCTCCACCTCGTTTTTCAGCAACGGCCCGATGACCAGAGAGGCGCCGTCCTGCTGAGCCTGAGCCAATACGTTCGCCAAAGGCTGCGACGAGGTATCGTACACTTTTACCGGCAGCGAGCTGGGGAGCGTCGGAGCCGGCGTCGGTTGCGCGGCGGGCGGAGTCATCTCGCCGCTGTATTGCGCGGCGGCGCCATCGTTTTGCCCGGCGACATCGGCGGTTTGCTCCGGCGTCGCGATTGAGGCGTTCTCGCCGCTCGGCGCGGCTTCCGCGGCAGGAAGCGGAGCGGCTACCGCGGCCTGGCCGTTTTTCGCCGCGTTAAATCCCTGCTGGATGGCGTTGGCGAACACCTGCGCCTGGCCGTTCAACGGCAACAGCAGCGCGATGCTGCTGACTTGCGACGGGTGAAAATCAGTAAATTGCGTCAACTGCGTCGGCAGCGTTTGCGCCGCCGGATGGTGCGGATAGCGGGTCCGCCAATCCTCTATCGCCGGCTTTAGCTGATCGGGCGACGGGCGATTGTTCTGGTAGGCGTTAAGCAGATCGAGCCAGCCCTGAAGAACGTTCTCATCGGCGTTAATCAGCAGCGCCCCCGATGCCTGCGGTGTCATCTGTACCAGCGCCTGCCAGGTGTGGTCGATATTCGCTTGGCGGGCCGCGCTGTCTTGTAGCAAGGGTTCCTGCGCGATGTAGGCGCGCAGCAGCGTTGCCGAAGGATGACTTTGATTGGCCAAAATTTGCGCATTATAGTAACGCAGCCGCTGCTGATCGGAGAGCGCGTTGACGTCCAACTGGCTTAACGCCTTATTGGCGGCGTCCATATTGTTCTGCGCCGCGGAGAGTTCCGCGCCCAGCAACTGCCGTTCTTGCTTTTGCGCGGCGCTTAAATCGGCCGGTAATGCGCTAAACTGCTGGCTGGCCTGCGGCACCTTGCCTTCCTGCAATAGGGCATGAATAGCGAGTAATTGCCAGGCCGCCTTGTTATTATCGCCGCTCTGCTGCATCTGTTGCAGATAATAATCAGCGGAGGCATCGGCCTTGCCTTGAACCTCGGACGGCGGGCTTTGCGGCGCCTGACTTGGACAGCCTGCGAGAAACAGCGCCGTTAACAAAACAGGAATAATACGCCCTGTATGAGTACGGACGAAACGAAAGGAAAGCATACTGTATCCAATGATTTTTTTTAAAGATGCTCAATATTAAATCGGCAACCCGGATGAAACAATGAATCAAGACCAACAAGCAGACATTTCTGCATCAACCCTTTACATCGTCCCTACGCCGATTGGCAATCTGGGGGATATCACCCAGCGCGCTTTGGATGTGCTACGGCGCGTCGATCTGATCGCCGCAGAGGATACCCGCCATACCGGGCTGTTGTTACAACATTTTGCAATTAATGCACGACTGTTCGCATTACATGATCACAATGAACAGCAAAAGGCGGATGCGGTGTTGGCGAAATTGCAGGCGGGGCAGAGTATCGCTCTGGTTTCCGACGCGGGCACTCCGTTGATTAACGATCCCGGCTATCACCTGGTGCGCCGCTGTCGCGAGGCGGGGGTCCGCGTTGTTCCGTTGCCCGGCGCCTGCGCGGCGATCGCCGCCCTCTCCGCCGCGGGGCTGGCTTCCGATCGTTTTTGCTATGAAGGCTTTCTGCCGGCTAAAACCAAGGCGCGCAAGGATAGGCTGCGTGAATTGTCGGAAGAGCCGCGAACCCTGATTTTTTATGAGTCGACCCATCGGCTATTGGAGAGCCTGCAGGATATGGCCGATGTGCTCGGGCCGCAGCGTTATGTGGTGCTGGCGCGTGAAATCACCAAAACCTGGGAATCGATCCACGGCGCGCCGGTAGGCGAACTGTTTGACTGGGTGAAGGATGATGAGAATCGCCGCCGGGGCGAAATGGTCCTGGTGGTCGAAGGGCATAAGGCGGACGCCGAGGCGCTGCCGGCCGAGGCGCTGCGCACCCTGTCTCTGCTGCAGCAAGAGCTGCCGCTGAAAAAGGCCTCCGCGCTGGCGGCGGAAATCCACGGCGTGAAGAAAAATGCGCTGTATAAGTACGCGCTCGACCGGCAGGAAGGGTGACAGGTCAGGTAAAACACTATACAATCCGCGCCGGAGTTGACCAGACAGTCGCCGCTTCGCTGCCGTCCCTTGCGAGGGAGACAGGCGGAGGGGAGGAAAGTCCGGGCTCCATAGGGCAGGGTGCCAGGTAACGCCTGGGGGGCGCAAGCCTACGACAAGTGCAACAGAGAGCAAACCGCCGATGGCCCGCGTTAAGCGGGATCAGGTAAGGGTGAAAGGGTGCGGTAAGAGCGCACCGCGCGGCTGGCAACAGTTCGCGGCAGGGTAAACTCCACCCGGAGCAAGGCCAAATAGGGGTTCGCATGGTACGGCCCGTACTGAACCCGGGTAGGCTGCTTGAGCCAGCGAGCGATTGCTGGCCTAGATGAATGACTGTCCACGACAGAACCCGGCTTAACGGTCGACTCCGGCTATTGCGTCAACATTGCGCTGCGGCGTTTTTTTCGCCAGTGCGAATAGACAAAAAAATGAGCGATCGTCCGCGACGCTTTTCATGCAGAAAAGCGGCCTAGCGGTCGACGACGTCAATTTTTATACGGTCAACCTGTGTTTCACCACGCGGTTGGCCGTTTTTTTATGGCGGGCGTGCTGCTCCACCCTACGGGCCGTTGCCGCGCAACGTTGAAAAACCTCCCGGCGTTTTTTATGCTTGCCGACTTCTTTTCAAATTTATTGATGTTCTTTATCACGGATATCCGACTGTTTCTCATGCGCAAAGGGCGTACAGTGATTGCCATAATGCGCCGTCGCACGACGCTGACCTCTTGATTAAGGATACCGCCATGAACAACGCTTCCCGTATGCCCGCACTGTTCCTCGGTCACGGCAGCCCGATGAACGTGTTGGAGAACAACCCCTATACCCAGGCGTGGCAGGCGCTGGGAGAGACGTTGCCGCGTCCTAAGGCCATCGTCGCCGTTTCCGCGCACTGGTACACCCGCGGCACGGCGGTGACGGCCATGGAAAAACCCAGGACCATCCATGATTTTGGCGGATTCCCGCAGGCGTTGTTCGATACGCGGTATCCGGCGCCCGGTTCGCCTGAATTGGCCGAAAGAATTCAACATCTGCTGGCGCCGATCCCGGTGGCGGCGGATCGCGGCGAATGGGGGTTGGATCACGGCTCCTGGGGCGTGCTGATAAAGATGTATCCGCAGGCGGACATTCCCGTGGTGCAGCTCAGCGTAGATGGCACCCAGCCTGCGGCGTATCACTATCAGCTGGGGCGGAAACTGGCGGCGCTGCGCGATGAGGGGGTTATGATCGTCGCCAGCGGCAACGTGGTGCATAACCTGCGGATGGTTAAGTGGGACGGCGATGCGGAGCCTTATCCGTGGGCGGCATCGTTCGATCGCTTTGTGCGCGACAATCTGACTTATCAGGGCAACGACCACCCACTGATTAACTTTATGCAGCATGAAGGCGCCGCATTATCCAACCCGACTCCCGATCACTATTTCCCGCTGCTGTATGTGTTGGGAAGCTGGGACGGCAAAGAGCCCGTCACGATTCCGGTCGACGGCATCGAAATGGGCGCGCTGAGCATGTTGTCGGTGCAGGTAGGTTAGTTCGCCGCCGTCAGAGCCGGAGCGGGAATAAGCAAGACGCGGCGAAAACCGCGCCTTGCGGCCGTTGATGTTCAGGCCTAGTCCAAAATAATGTGCGGATAGAAACGCGACAGGTCCTGGGTAATCAGCTCTCGATCCTCGCGCATCCCGATGCCGCAAGGCAGATCGTTCACCAGCCAACTGCCGATCAGCGTATAGCTGTCGCCAAATTTGGGCAAAGGATGATACTGCTGGATAATCTTGCCTTCTTCGCCATACGGTCCGTCCACGGCGGCGATCTCCCGGCCGTTTTCCACTATTTGAATATTGGCGCCTTCGCGTGAAAACAGCGGCTTGACGACGTAATTCTCCAGCGCGGGATGCTCATCTTCCGCAAAGTAAGCGGGCAGCAGATTCGGGTGGTTCGGGAACATCTCCCACAGCATGGGCAGCAGGGCTTTATTGGAAATAATGCTCTTCCAGGCGGGTTCCAGCCAGCGTACGCCCGCGTCTTCAAGCTTGGTGGAGAACATCTCTTTTAGCATGAATTCCCACGGGTAGAGTTTGAACAGGTTGCCGATAACCTGGTTTTCCAGATCGGTAAACTGGCCTTTTTCGCCGAGGCCGATCTCATCGATATAGAGGAATTCGCTCGGCAAACCCGCTTCCAACGCGCAATCCTGCAGATATTGCACCGTGCCGCGATCTTCTGCGGTGTCTTTGCAGCAGGTGAAATGCAGCAGGCTAAAACCATGATTCAGTTTGAGATCTTCAAACCGTTCGATCAGTTTTTCCTGAATGCTGTTGTACTGATCGGCGGTTTGCGGCAGTTGTCCGGCCTTGATTTGATCTTCCAGCCACAGCCATTGGAAAAACGCCGCCTCGTAAAGGGATGTCGGCGTATCGGCGTTGTTTTCCAGCAGCTTGGCCGGCGTCTTGCCGTCATAGGCCAGATCGAGGCGCGAATAGAGCGACGGCTGACGGGTGCGCCATGAATGACGGACGAACTCCCAGGTGTGTTTGGGAATGCGGAATTTGGTCAGCAGCGGCTCGCTCTCAACGACTTTCTCCACCACCTGCAGGCACATCTGGTGCAGTTTCGCGGTGGTCTCTTCCAGCTCTTCGATTTGCGCCAGCGTGAACTGATAGTAAGCCTCTTCACACCAGTAGCGTTCTCCGTACATGGTGTGAAACTGGAATCCGAACTCCGTGGCCTTTTCGCGCCAGTCCGGGCGTTCTTTTATTTCAATCCGCTTCATGAGATCTGTCCTCAGCCCCCCATGCTGCGGGAGGTGCTGGAGCCGGCGCTGCTGCGCTGCATGGTGGCCTGTTTGGCTACCGTCTCGCCGAATCCGCCGCGGGTGATGGTGGTGGTGGTGGCGGGCTTCGGCGCCAGCGCCGTTTTCGGTACGTTGATTGTGCGGCCGGTGGTTGCGTTGCCGTAGTTCTTACCGGAGGCGTCGACAAATTGGCCGTTGGCCGGGCTGGTCGGGGATTTTGAGGTGAACAGCGGCTGTTGCGCGTAACCGGCGCCGCCGCCCATCATTCTGCCCATCATATAACCAGCCATCAGCGGCATCCAGAAGCTGCCGCTCTGCTGGGGTTCGGCGGCGGTGCCTGCCTGAGCGGGCGCGGGCGCTTGGGTGCACTGGGCTTCGCCGAATTCGGCCACGCAGTCTTCGCGGGTGGCGTATTTGGGCGCGGTTTTTTCCGCTTCTTTCAGCGCGTTATTGTAAGCCGTCGTACATTGTTCGCCCATGGATGGATTGGCGCGCGAACAGTCGTCGGCATTCTGATAGAGCGAAACCGTTTCATCGGCCTGCTCGCAGCCGGCCAGCGCGAATACCGAGCCGACCGCCAGTGCGATGGGCGCCAACCGGTACATCCGCCATCCCTTCCGGAACGTTTCCTGATTGATATTTTTGGTACGTTTCATCGTGTTATCCCAGAGAAAAGGCATCAAGCCCAATGATTAACAATCGCGATTAAGAATAGGGGAAGGCTGCCTGAATTTAAAGCGTCAAGGGCGGTAACTCAGCGACTCTTTACGTTGCTATACATTCGGTTGTGCGGCGCTTCGCTTTATTGACGCGGCGGGTATAAAAAGTCGGCAAGGTTTTTCAACGCCGTCTGTGGTGACGACGGCGTCCGCCGCGGCAACAGGGGGAACGGCGGGTTCCCCCTGGTTCGAGACGAACAGCGGTTAGCGACGCGACGCGGCCGACGTCGTATGCGCCAGCGGCGCGCCGGCGGCGTTGTCCGCGACGGACGGCGTAGTCGACACCGACTGGCCTAATGCGGCGTTCAGCGCCTGCAGGTCGTTTTCATTCAGCGTGCCCAGCGCGGATTTAATGTTCAACTGGTTAATCAGATAGTCGTAACGGGCGCTGGAAAGCTGCTGTTTGGCGTTATAGAGCGTCGTTGTGGCATCCAGCACGTCGACGATGGTTCGCGTGCCGACCTGATAGCCCGCTTCCATCGCATCCAGAGAGCTCTGCGCGGAAACTTCCGCCTGTTTATAGGCGTTGATGCTGCTGATGGACGCGGAAATATTATTGAACGAAGAGCGTACGGTTTGAACGACGGTACGATGGGCGCTTTCCAGCAATTCGCTGGCGCTGACGAAACTGTGCTGGGCCTGCTTCACCTGCGAGCTGGTCGCGCCGCCGCTGTACAACGGCAGGTTAAAGCTGACGCCGACCTTATTTTGGCCTATGTTGCTGTCGTCATATGTACTACCCCGGGCATTGGAGCCGGAATAGCTGGTATCGCTGACGCTGCTGGAGGCGGTCAGGTCCAGCGTCGGCATGTGTCCGGTCTGGGCATAGCGAATTTGTTCGCGCGCCAGATCCTGGCTCAGACGGGCGGACAATAAGCTGAGGTTGCGATTTTCGGCTTCTTTCAATAGTTCGTTGATAACCGCGGGTTTCTGGGTCGAAAAACGCTTGATGTCCAATCCCGCCAACTGCGGGTAGAAATTGCCGCTGACCTGACGCAGCGCTTCCAGGTTGTTGTCCAGCGTATTGCGGGCCAGCACTTCGCTGGCGAGCACGCTATCGTATTCGGCGCGAGCGTTCTGCACGTCGGTAATCGCCACCAGCCCGACATTAAAACGTTGGGTCGTTTGATCCAACTGGCGGTAAATAGCCTGTTTCTGCGCGGTGATGTAGGAGAGGGAGTCAATGGCGCGCAGTACGTTGAAATACGCGGTCGCCGTATTCAAAATAAGGGTTTGCTGGGCGGTCTGGAAGGTGACGTCTTCAATACCGGCCTGTTTTTCCTGTAAGGTCAGCGCGCGCCATTTAGACATATCGAACAGCGTCTGGGTCAGCTGTAACGATGCGCTTTTGACATCATTGTTAATGCCGTTGCTGTCTCGAAAACCGTCGGTATAGGTATAATCCGCGCCTAAGCCTAATTGCGGCAGCAGGGGGCTGCGTGCTTCATTGATTTTTTCAAAAGCGGCGTCGCGAGTGGCCGCTGAGCTGCGCAGATCCGGATTGGTATTTTTAGCTTGTTGGTATACCTGTAACAGGTTTTCCGCCTGACCCATTAAACTAAAGCCGGCCAGGCTCAGACCGATAAGAAGAGGGAGCAATTTCTTCATTTGCGTTCCTTGTTATACAGCAATGTCGCTATGATAGCGCTGTCTAGAGACGAATAGTTTTCGATTCTATCAGAATCCGCCAATAGGATGAGGTAACTGAATGTGCCATATTCCGGGAATCTGCCCGATTAGGCAGCCCCTGCGCCATTCGGGCTCGGCGTTGCGGCGTCTTCATATATACCGCCTGCGCTCGCCGTATTAACACGGTCTGAGCCAAACGTGCCTGTTGAGACAGATTCCGAGATTATATAAATCTACCACAAACAACCGCGAGTATGATGACAGGGCGTTCCCTTCTACAATGGTCGGTTCCATTGATACCCGTTACAGGAGTTTAATCATGGTGTCTTCAGTACCCAGTCCGGTTACCTTTAATAAAGATGATGTAGAAATTATTGCACGTGAAGAATTATATAAAGGTTTTTTTTCACTGGTGCGCTATCGTTTCCGTCATCGTCTATTTAATGGTGAAATGAGCGATGAGGTCAGCCGCGAAATATTCGAGCGCGGGCATGCGGTCGTTCTGTTGCCCTATGATCCGGTGCGCGACGAAGTGGTGCTGGTTGAGCAGATTCGTATCGCGGCGTACGACAGCAGTATTTCTCCCTGGCTGCTGGAGCTGGTGGCGGGCATGATTGAAGCGGGCGAAAGTCTGGAGGATGTCGCCCGCCGGGAAGCGCAGGAAGAGGCGGGGCTGATCGTCGGCCGCTGTCAGCCGATCGTCAACTATCTTGCCAGCCCGGGTGGCACCAGCGAGCGTCTGGCTGTTATGGTAGGGGAAGTGGATACCCGGACCGCGAAGGGCATTCATGGCCTGGCGGAAGAGAATGAGGATATCCGGGTGCATGTGGTCAGCCGCGAACAGAGCTACCAATGGGTTGAGGAAGGGATTATCGATAACGCGGCGTCTGTCATTGCCTTGCAATGGTTGGCGTTGCACCATGAAAAATTGAGAAGCGCGTGGGTGGATTGAATTTATGAAGCGTTATACCCCGGATTTCCCGGCAATGATGAGACTATGCGAAACCAACTTCATGCAGTTACGGCGTTTGCTGCCCCGTAACGACGAAGTCGGCGAAACCGCGGTTTATCACGTTCATAACGCCGTCTACCGCTTAACTATTCTTGAATCAACTCGTTACACTTCTTTGGTCAATATTCAGCAGACCGCCCCCGCGGTGAGCTACTGGAGTCTGCCAATGATGACCGTCAGGTTGTATCATGACGCATTGGTTGCGGAAGTGTGTGCGAGCCAGCAGATCTTCCGTTTCAAGGCACGTTATGATTATCCGAATAATAAGCTGCACCAACGTGACGAAAAGCACCAAATTAATCAGTTTCTTGCTGATTGGCTAAAATATTGTTTGGCGTATGGTTCGATGTCGATCCCAGTTTTTGATACCCAATAGGCTTCAAGGTGCGGCCAGCCAACGCGCCTGCGGCTTAGAAGATGACGGGTTATATACCCAATAGATTTCGAGGCGCGGGAAGTCAACGCGCCTGCGACTTGAAAGATGACGGGTACAGACAGATTTAAGTAACCAAGGACACCATCATTTGGAAAGCCTGTTGACACTTCCTGTGGCGAGTGGGGCCAGAATCAGGATTTTACAAATAACAGATACCCACCTTTTTGCCGGTGAACATGAAACACTGCTTGGCGTTAACACATACAGCAGTTATCGCGCCGTGCTGGATGCGATACAGGCGCAGCAATATGCGTTCGATTTGATCGTCGCGACAGGCGATTTGGCTCAGGATCATTCGCTGGAAGCCTATCGCCACTTCTCCAGCGGGATCCGGCAGCTGTCCGCCCCCTGCGTGTGGCTGCCGGGCAATCATGATTTTCAGCCGGCGATGTTCGACGCGCTGGCCGAAGCGGGGATTGCGCCGTCCAAACATGTGCTGCTGGGCGATAAATGGCAGGCTATCCTGCTGGACAGCCAGGTGTTCGGCGTGCCGCACGGCGAGCTGAGCGATTATCAACTCGAATGGCTCGAGCGTAGCCTGCAAAGCCAGCCGGATCGCTCCACCCTGCTACTGCTGCACCATCATCCCCATCCTTCAGGCTGTACCTGGCTCGATCAACACAGCCTGCGCAACGCGCATAATCTGGCCTCGGTGCTGGCCCGCTATCCCCAGGTGAATACCGTTTTGTGCGGGCATATCCATCAGGAGCTCGATCTCGACTGGCACGGTAAACGCCTGCTGGCCACGCCGTCCACCTGCGTTCAGTTTAAGCCGCACTGCACCAATTTCGCCATCGACAATATCGCGCCCGGCTGGCGTTATCTGGATCTGCTGCCGGACGGTACGCTGGAAACCGAGGTGTTTCGCCTGGCGGGCAGTGAATTTTTGCCCGATATGGACGCGGACGGTTACTGATGCCGGCGTTACTCTATCTGCACGGTTTCAACAGCACGCCCAATTCAGTCAAGGCGACGGCGCTGAAGGCATGGCTGGCGCGTCATCATCCTGATATTGAGATGCTGGTGCCGCAGCTTCCGCCCTATCCGGCGGACGCGGCCGAGCTGATGGAATCGCTGGTGATGGCGCGGGCCGGTAGTCCGCTGGGCATTGTTGGCTCTTCTCTCGGTGGTTATTATGCCACCTGGCTATCCCAATGTTTCCGCATACCCGCCGTGGTGGTGAATCCGGCGGTGAAGCCGTTTGAGCTGCTGCTCGACTACCTGGGCGAATATCAGAACCCCTACACCCATGAGCAATATGTGCTAGAGTCACGGCACGTTTGCGATCTGAAAGTCATGCAGGTTGAACCGCTGGAGTCGCCTGATTTGCTGTGGCTGCTGCTGCAGACCGGGGATGAGGTTCTGGATTACCGGCAGGCGGTGGCGTATTACCGCAACTGCCGCCAAACGGTGGAATCGGGAGGCAATCATGCCTTTGTCGGATTTGAGCACTTTTTTGCACCCATAGTGAATTTTTTGGGGCTGGCGACGGACTGAACATCAGGGGGCGGCAGCGATAATAGCGACAGCGTAACCATGAAGGCTGCCGGCCCTCCGTTTGCGCGTAGCGCCCATCGGTATCGTTCACCACTTTTCATTTAAAACAACGAATTAAATCAAACCATGACGCAATCAAGTTATAACGCTGATGCGATTGAAGTACTCAGCGGTCTGGAACCGGTGCGCCGCCGTCCGGGAATGTATACCGATACCTCGCGCCCTAACCATCTGGGGCAAGAGGTGATAGACAACAGCGTTGATGAGGCGTTGGCGGGTCATGCCCGCCGCATCGATGTGATTCTGCACGCCGATCAGTCATTGGAGGTGATTGACGACGGCCGCGGGATGCCGGTGGATATTCACCCTGAAGAAGGGGTTCCGGCCGTAGAGCTGATTCTGTGCCGGCTGCACGCCGGCGGCAAGTTCTCCAATAAAAACTATCAGTTCTCGGGCGGGTTGCACGGCGTGGGCATCTCGGTGGTCAACGCGCTCTCTTCGCGCGTCGAAGTCACGGTGCGGCGCGACGGCCAGGTGTACGACATGGCGTTCGAGAATGGCGAAAAAGTGCAGGATCTCACCGTTACCGGCACCTGCGGCCGCCGCAATACCGGCACCCGCGTGCATTTCTGGCCGGATGAAAAATTCTTCGATAGCCCGCGCTTTTCCGTCTCTCGCCTGACGCACCTGCTGAAAGCCAAAGCCGTATTGTGTCCCGGCGTCGAGATTATCTTTAAAGATAAGCTTAATAATACCGAGCAGCGCTGGTGTTATCAGGACGGTCTGAACGACTACCTGTGCGAAGCGGTGAACGGGTTAACCACCCTGCCGGAAAAGCCGTTTTTGGGCGCGATCGCCGGCGATACCGAGGCGGTGGACTGGGCGCTGCTGTGGCTGCCTGAAGGCGGGGAGCTGCTGACGGAAAGTTACGTCAACCTGATTCCCACGCCGATGGGCGGCACGCACGTCAACGGTTTGCGCCAAGGCCTGCTGGACGCGATGCGTGAATTCTGCGAATTCCGCAATATTCTGCCGCGCGGCGTGAAGCTGAGCGCCGACGATATCTGGGAACGCTGCGCCTATGTGCTATCGGTGAAAATGCAGGATCCGCAGTTTGCCGGACAAACCAAGGAGCGGCTCTCTTCGCGCCAATGCGCGGCATTCGTTTCCGGGGTGGTGAAAGATGCGTTCAGCCTGTGGCTGAACCAGAATATTCAAGCCGCCGAGCAGTTGGCGGAGCTGGCCATCGCCAGCGCCCAGCGGCGCATGCGCGCCGCCAAAAAGGTGGTGCGTAAAAAGCTGACCAGCGGCCCGGCGCTGCCCGGCAAGCTGGCGGACTGCACCTCGCAGGATCTGAATCGCACCGAGCTGTTCCTGGTGGAAGGGGACTCGGCGGGCGGGTCGGCCAAACAGGCGCGGGAGCGCGAGTTTCAGGCGATCATGCCGCTTAAAGGCAAGATCCTGAATACCTGGGAAGTCTCCTCCGATGAGGTGTTGGCTTCGCAGGAAGTCCACGACATTTCGGTGGCGATCGGCATCGATCCCGATAGCGACGATCTGAGCCAGCTGCGCTACGGCAAGATCTGTATTCTGGCCGACGCGGACTCCGACGGGCTACATATCGCCACGCTGCTGTGCGCCCTGTTCGTGCGCCATTTCCGCGCGGTGGTGCAGGGCGGACACGTCTATGTGGCGATGCCGCCGCTCTACCGTATCGACCTCGGCAAAGAGGTGTATTACGCCCTGGATGAAGAGGAAAAAGCGGGCGTGCTGGAGCAGCTCAAACGTAAGAAAGGCAAGCCCAACGTTCAGCGTTTTAAAGGGCTGGGTGAAATGAATCCGCTGCAATTACGTGAAACCACGCTGGATCCGAATACCCGCCGTCTGGTGCAGCTGACGATTAACGATGACGATATCGACCAGACGATGGCTATCATGGATATGCTGCTGGCGAAGAAGCGCGCCGAAGATCGCCGCAACTGGCTGCAGGAAAAAGGCGACAAGGCGGAAATCGAAGTCTGACGGCGGGCGGCCCAGCTGACGCGGGCTGGCCGAGCCGACGGGTATCCGGCGTAATTGCGGCCGCTATCTCAGGGTAAACGTTGATGAAAGTGACGCTTGAGGAGTTGCAGGCTTTCGTGGTGGTGGTCGATACCGGTTCGATTACCGCGGCGGCGGATCGGCTTGGTCAGACGACGTCCGGCGTCAGCCGGGCGTTGCGGCGTCTTGAAGGCAAATTGGGCACCACGCTGCTGCACCGCACTACCCGACGGCTGGCGCTGACCGAAGAGGGCGTCATGTTTCTGCAGCATGCGCGCGATGCGATCCGCGCTGTGGAGCATGCCGAAGAGCAGGTCGCGCTGCGCCACGACCAGCCCTGTGGCCGGTTGCGGGTCAATGCGGCCTCTTCTTTTATGCAGCACGTTATCGTTCCCCTGATTCCCGACTTTCGCCGCCGTTATCCGCAGATCGTGCTGGAATTGAACAGCGACGACGTCATTATCGATTTGCTGGAGCAGCACACGGATGTCGCCATTCGCATCGGCGCTTTAAAGGATTCCAGTATTCATGCCCGCGCGCTGGGCGCGACGCGCTTACGCGTGCTGGCCAGCCCCGATTATTTGCGCCGCCGCGGCACGCCGATGAGCGTTGGCGATCTCTCTTCGCACACCTGTCTGGGGTTTACGCAGGCGAGCGGGCTGAATCACTGGCCGCTGCGCGACGGAGACCGGGGTTTTTATCCTATCTCGCCGGCGCTATCCGCCTCCAGCGGCGAAACGTTGCGCCAGCTGGCGCTGCGCGGCGAAGGCATTGTGCGTTTGTCGGATTTTATGACCCATGAGGATCAGGCCGCCGGACGTCTGGTGCAGGTTCTGAAACAGGAGACGGTGGACGCGCGCATGCCGATCAATGCGGTCTATTATCGGCATACGGCGTTGGCGGCGCGTATAAGTTGCTTGCTGGATTTCCTCAGCGAGAAGATAGCGCAATGGCCGCTTTAGGCGAATACGCTTGCCAGATGCCGGCGATAGCGGGCGATGTTGTTTTCCACATCCGGAGATTTGATCACATCGTTGCAAATAAAGGTCGGCAGCGGCGACAGACCGATGAACTGGTTGGCCTTATGGAACGGCAGATACACGCCGTCCACGCCGACGCCGTGGAAGAATTGCTGCGGATCGGTAAAGGCTTCCATCGGCGCATTCCAGGTCGCGGAGAGCATGTATTTTTTCCCCTGCAATAAGCCTCCGGAGCCATACTTTTTGCTGCTATCGGAACGGGTGCGGCCGTCGCTGGCATAGAGCGAGCCGTGACCGGCGGTAAAGACCTCATCGACGTACTTTTTCAGTATCCAGGGCACATCCATCCACCAGCCGGGCATCTGATAAATAATGGCGTCGGCCCACAGGTAATTCTGAACTTCCCGTTCGATGTCGTAGCCTTCATCGACCCAGGTCACGCGCACGTCGCGCCCCTTGTCCCGTAGCGCGTTGACCGCCGCCTCGGTCAGGGTTTTATTGAGTTTGCCGGCAGAGTGCCCAAACGCCTTTCCTGCGTGAATAATCAATATGTTATGCATTATCGACTCGCTTATTTACTTATCTTGCCTGGAACGAATGGAGAAATTAAGTCTGGCAGATTTTCATTGCCGGAAATAGATGCGCCATGTCACAAAACTATTGACTCCGGGTCAACAATACCATGCGTTCGGGGTGGTTTCATGGGCTGGGAAGAGCGGTTGGGATGGCGGCGCGGCGGCCGTCGTCCGATAAAAACGGGCGGAACCGGACGGTTCCGCCGCGGGCGATGAATCAGAAATCGACATTGACGCCCAGTTGGAAGGTGCGTCCCGGCGCGATGGCCAACTGCTGATTGTAGTAGTTGATGTCGCTGGCGCTGGTGCTGGTGGGGGCTTCGATATTGCGGCTGGTCTGATAATCCCAGTATTTGCGGTCGGTCAGGTTGTAGATGCCGCCGCTCAGCCTCACGTTTTTGGATACGCGGTAGTACGCGGTCAGGTCCACCAGGGCGTAGCCCGGCACGTGCATGAACGTATAGTCGTCGGAACCCAGGTTGTTGCCGTTGCCGGGAAGTTTGCGGCCCGCCGCGTAGGTGGCGGTCTTGCCTTTGTTGAAGGTGGCGATCAGCGCGGCGCCATAGGTGCTGGACGGATCGTCGTAGGCGACGCCCACCACCGCCTTCTGCGGCGTTACCGAATCCAGGTCGACATACGAGTCGCCGCTGGCGCTGGATTTTGACGCCCCTTCGGTATAGCCGTAGGCCAGACGGGCGCTAAAGCCTTCCGCCCGTTCGAACCAGGTGCCGAGGTTGAATTTGGCGCTGACTTCGCCGCCGTAGATATAGGCTTTATCGCGGTTCTCGGTCAGATAGAGAATGCTGAGGCTGCTGGGCACGTTGGCGAACAGGGCCGGATTATCGGCGCGGCGGTAGTAGCCGTTGGCGATAAAGTTTTTGTAATCGCTGTAGAAGGCCGACGCGCTCAGGGTAATGCCTTCCGCAATCTGGCCTTTCAGCCCCAGTTCGTAGTTATCGCTGGTTTCGGTTTTCAGGTCCGGGTCGCTCAGCACGGCGTAGCTGCTGGAGGTGCCGAAATAGCCGAGCGCCCAGGAGCCGTACAGCTGCCCGTCGGTGGGGAACTGCGCGCCGCGCCGGTATTGGATGTAGGCCAGCAGATCGGGCGTGAGGCTGTACTGGAAAGCGATGGATGGCATAATCTGGCCGTCGGCGTTGGTGCCGTACATACTGGCGGCCTCCTCCGACGTCACATTGCCATTGGTGTTGGTAAACAGATTGGAGGCGTTCTTCGGCTCGGCGTGTTGCCAGGCGAAACGCACTCCCGGTACGATGGCGAAGTCGCGGCCGGCCAGCTCCCAGGTGATCTTATCCTGTACGAATGCTCCCAGATTGATAATCTCGCTATCCGCCTGCGGGCGTCCCAGATCGACGCTCAGACTGCCCGCCGTCAGGTTTTCCGCGGTGAATGGACGCTCCGTTTCCGACCGGCGGGCGTTGAAGCCGTAGCTGATGCTGTGATTGCGCCACTCTTTCAGGGCTTTGCTTTCAAGACCGAAGGTTTTGGTATCGTAGTTGCTCCACACGGATGTCGGCGTGGCGGCATCGGTAACGGTGTAGTCGTGCGCCTCGGTCTGGCTATAGAACAGTTTGGTGTTCAGGCTGTCGAACAGCGCGAAATTTTCCGGCGTATAGAGGTCCGCCAGGCTGAATCCCCAGCGGCGGGTTTGACTGTCCTGATACGAGGTGCTGCCGTCAAGCGAGGAGACGCCCGTCGCGCTCATATTCCAGGTCGGGAAATTGGCGTGGTTGGTCTTGTGATAGTAATCCGCCGTGGCGGTCAGCTGGTGCGAGTCGGTCGCCTGCCAGATGCCGGACGCCAGTAGCGCATTGGAGTGCCAGTTGGCCGGGGTGCTGTCGATGGCGGCATCGCTGTGATTTTCGGTTTCATTGCCGTCGCGGCGGCTGACGACGATAACCCCGCGCAGATAGTCGTCGCCGGCGGCGGCGGTGACGCCGTTATGGAAACTGCGGTTGGAAGAGTCGTATCCCGCCTGATAGCCGAAGTAGTCGTACTTGCCGGCATGCAGGTAATCGTTGGCGGATTTCGGTTTGAACGAGACGGAGCCGCCCAGCGCATTGTTGCTGTTGGCAACCGAAGTCGCGCCGGACTCGATATCCACCGAGCCGTACAGATACGGGTCAAGGTAGTCGCCGCGGCCGATGCCGGTGCTGCCCGTTTGGCGTCGGCCGGAGACGGTGGATGTGCCGCGATCGGTGGAGGAGGGCAATTCTACGCCGTCAATGTCAATGGAGACCCGGTTGTTTTCCAGACCGCGGATGTTGTATCCGCTGGCGCCGCCGCGATCGTAGCTGCTTTTGCCCGCGCTGACGCCGCTGCTGACGCCCGGGGCGCTGATGAGCGGCTGGTAGCGCATGATGCTGCTGAAATCATTGCCGCCCTCTTTGCGCATATCCTCGGCGGTGAGGGTTGTTTTGGTGCCGGCTTCTTTCTCAATCTTGGGAGAATAAACCGTCATCACATCGCCGGTAGGTTCAGGCTTGGCGGTCGCATTCGCTGGCGTAGACGTCGGGTTATCGGCGGCGGCGCTGGTTAACGCCGTGCCCGCCAGGACCCCGGTAAGCATGATTTTTTTGAGATTCTTATTGATTAACATAGTGATACTCTATTGATAGGCCGCTGTCCGGCCAGCGTTTGAAAGCCTGATAACGCTGGCGATAGACTTCACGAAAATGAAGTCAAGGTTTGTTGATGACGCAAAAAAATAACGGAATGATAATTATTATCAAACAATAAAAGTTATCATTCGTTTTTTCAATTGCGGTTTTATTAAAAACTCTTAATGAAAATGCCTTATTACTGACATCATTCGGGGAAGGCGGGGCAGGCGTGCGGCGGCGTTTAGGGGCGTGGCCCGCTGTTCCCTGTGACAGGAGACCGCCGGATAAGGTACTATTCCCGCCAAACATACCGCTGTATCGCGGGCCGGAAAGCGTTCTAAGCGCGCCGCGATGTGAGGAAATGAGATAAATGAGCGAGATGACGCATGACGGCGCAGAAAGCCTTGCGCTGCACACGTTTACTGAAAATGCGTACCTGAACTACTCCATGTACGTCATCATGGATCGGGCATTGCCGTTTATCGGCGATGGCCTGAAGCCGGTGCAGCGCCGCATTATTTACGCCATGTCGGAACTGGGCCTGAACGCCAGCGCCAAATTCAAGAAGTCCGCCCGTACCGTGGGCGACGTGCTGGGTAAATACCATCCGCACGGCGACAGCGCCTGTTATGAAGCGATGGTATTAATGGCCCAGCCGTTCTCCTACCGCTATCCTCTGGTGGACGGCCAGGGGAACTGGGGGGCGCCGGACGATCCGAAATCATTCGCCGCGATGCGTTATACCGAATCCCGTTTGTCCAAATACGCGGAAACCCTGCTCTCCGAACTGGGCCAGGGTACGGTCGACTATGTGCCGAACTTCGACGGCACCATGCAGGAGCCGAAAATGCTGCCTGCCCGCCTGCCCAACATACTGCTGAACGGCACCACCGGGATCGCCGTCGGGATGGCCACCGATATTCCGCCGCATAACGTCCGCGAAATCGCCGCGGCGGCCGTCGCTTTGATTGATAAGGCCGACGCCTCGCTGGATGACCTGCTGCGCCATGTGCACGGACCGGATTTTCCGACGGAAGCGGAAATCATTACGCCGCGCAGCGAGATCCGCAAAATTTACCAGCACGGCCGGGGCTCGGTGCGTATGCGCGCCGTCTGGAGGAAAGAGGATGGCGAAGCGGTGATCACCGCGCTGCCTCACCAGGTTTCCGGCGCCAAGGTGCTGGAGCAGATCGCCAGCCAGATGCGCGCGAAAAAGCTGCCGATGATTGAAGATCTGCGCGATGAGTCGGATCACGAAAACCCGACGCGTTTAGTGCTGGTGCCGCGCTCCAACCGCATCGACCTAGATCAGGTGATGAACCACCTGTTCGCCACCACCGATCTGGAAAAAAGCTACCGTATCAATATGAACATGATCGGTTTGGATGGCCGCCCCGGCGTGAAGGGGCTGGTGGAAATCCTGACCGAATGGCTGGCGTTCCGCCGCGATACCGTTCGTCGCCGCCTGAACTACCGGCTGGAGAAGGTGCTTAAGCGTCTGCATATTCTGGAAGGGCTGCTGATTGCATTCCTGAATATCGATGAAGTGATCCACATCATCCGCAGCGAGGATGAGCCCAAGCCGGTATTGATGAGCCGCTTTAACCTGAGCGAAACCCAGGCCGAAGCGATCCTGGAGCTGAAGCTGCGCCATTTGGCCAAGCTGGAAGAGATGAAAATCCGCGGCGAGCAGGACGATCTGGCGAAAGAGCGCGACCATTTGCAGGCTCTGCTGGCCTCTGAGCGCAAGCTGAGCAATCTGCTGAAAAAAGAGATTCAGTCGGATGCCCAAACCTACGGCGACGATCGCCGTTCGCCGCTGAAGGAGCGCGCGGAGGCCAAGGCCATGAGCGAGCACGATTTCGTGCCGTCGGAGCCGGTCACCATCGTGCTGTCTGAAATGGGGTGGGTGCGCAGCGCCAAAGGGCATGATATCGATCCCGCCGGGTTAAGCTATAAAGCGGGCGACAGCTTCCGCGCCGCGGCCCGGGGCAAAACCAACCAGCCGGTGGTATTCATCGACTCGACGGGCCGCAGCTATGCGCTGGATCCGCTCACCCTGCCGTCCGCGCGCGGTCAGGGGGAACCGCTGACCGGCAAGCTGACGCCGCCGCCCGGCGCGACCATCGAGCAGGTGCTGATGGCCGCCGAGGATCAGCCGCTGCTGATGGCCTCCGACGCCGGCTACGGTTTTGTCTGCACCTTTAATGATTTGGTGGCGCGTAACCGGGCGGGCAAAGCGATTATCACGCTGCCGGAAAATGCCAGGGCGCTGGCGCCGATTGAGATCCACGGTGAGGATAATACCCTGCTGGCGATCACGGCCGCCGGTCGGATGCTGCTGTTCCCGGTTTCCGATCTGCCGCAGCTGTCGAAAGGGAAGGGCAATAAGATTGTCGCCATTTCGTCGGTGGATTTCGCTAGCGGCAAGGATCGTTTGAGCTGGCTGCTGCTGCTGCCGCCGCAGGCGTCGGTAACGCTGTACTTTGGCAAGCGCAAACTGATCCTGCGCCCGAACGAGCTGCAGAAATATCAGTCCGAACGCGGCCGCAAAGGCACGCTGCTGCGCGGTCTGCAGCGTATCGATCGCATCGACGTCGATGCGCCGCAGCGCGCCGGCAACGACGGCAGCGAAGAGTAAGCGCTTCTCGTAAAAGACGGGCGGCGACCGGAATGCGGGTCACTTAAGCCGATTTTTAGGGGAAACACCGGGGAGGTTCCCGTAGGGACGCCTCACCCCGGTGGTCGCCCCGTGTCTCTCGATGCTTAAACGATCGGCATTAGGCGGCGATCCAGGTCGATGCCGCCCGACGCCGCTGTCCCGGGCGGCGGTATTTTCCCGTCTCTCCCGCCCTCCATTACTCCCTCCGCATCATCCGGCGTTAAAACCGCCGATTGCGTCCAAGGAATCACCGTGTGTTTTATCGCAAAATGGCTATACTAGCGGCGGCAGTTGGCTAATTGAGGTTGTTATGTTATTCATTCTTCGTTTTATTGTGGTGATTGTATTTTCGATTTTGGTTTGCGTTTTCGGATCCATCTACTGTCTTTTCAGTCCTAAGAATCCACGCCATGTCGCGACGTTCGGCCGCCTTTTTGGGCGTCTGTCCGTGGTTTTCGGCTTAAAAGTGGAGGTGCGCGTTCCGCCGCAGGCCGCGCATTACGGCAACTGTATTTATATCGCCAATCACCAGAATAATTACGATATGGTTACCGCCGCCAATGTGGTGCAACCGCGCACCGTTACCGTGGGTAAGAAGAGCCTGCTGTGGATCCCTTTCTTCGGACCGCTGTACTGGTTGACGGGGAACCTGTTGATCGATCGCGAGAATCGGGTCAAGGCGCGCGATACCATCGCGCAGGTGGTCAAACATATCAAAGAGGAAAACATCTCCATCTGGATGTTCCCCGAAGGCACGCGCAGCCGGGGCCGCGGCCTGCTGCCGTTTAAAACCGGGGCGTTTCACGCCGCCATCGCCGCGCAGGTGCCGGTCGTGCCGATTTGCATCTCCACCACCAGCAATAAAATAAAACTGAACCGCTGGAATAACGGCCATGTCATCGTGGAAATGCTGCCGCCGATAGACATCCATTCCTATGGCAAAGAGCAGGTGCGCGAACTGACGACGCGCTGCCATGATATTATGGCCGCCAAACTGGCGCAGCTGGATGCGGAAGTCGCAGAGCGCGAAACCGCGGAAAAAAAATAATTTTAACCAGGCATTCTCGAATGCGGGTCGCTTAAGCTGATTTTAGGGGAAACGCCGGGGAGGTTCCCATCGGGACGCCTCATCCCGGCGGTCGCCCGTGTATCTCGATGCTTAAACGATCGGCACGACGGTATTCCCCGCTACTGTCTTGCGTAGCAGGGCGTTTTTCCGGCAACAGGTCAACTCATTTATCCCAAAAGGAATGCGTTATGCCGGCGCAGGCGGGCATAACGAACGATACCGCGCGCTAGGCTTCCGTTGGGATTTTATACGGTTTAATCGATTTACGGAGTCACTATGTCACTCAGCCGGCGTCAGTTTATTCAGGCATCGGGGTTGGCGTTATATTGTGCGGGGAGTACGCCGCTCTTGGCCGGCGTAAGCGGCACGCCGACCTTACTGCCGATCCCTCCTTTGCTGGAGTCGCGTAGGGGACAGCCGCTGTTTCTGACGATGCAACGGGCGCACTGGGCTTTCACCGATACGCGCAAAACCTCGGTCTGGGGCATTAACGGGCGTTATCTGGGGCCGACGGTCCGGGTCTTCGACGGCGATGACGTCAAGCTGATTTATAATAATCGGCTTAACGAACCGGTATCGATGACGGTCAGCGGATTGCAGGTTCCCGGATCGCTGATGGGCGGCGCGGCGCGGATGATATCGCCGGGCATGGACTGGTCTCCGGTATTGCCGATCAGACAGCCGTCGGCCACCTGCTGGTATCATGCCAACACGCCGAACCGCATGGCCGCGCATGTGTATAACGGGCTGGCGGGGCTCTGGCTGGTGGAAGATAGCAGCGCCAAATCATTGCCTATCCCCAATCACTACGGCGTGGATGACTTCCCGCTGATTATTCAGGATAAGCGCCTGGATAGCTTCGGCGTGCCGATCTATAGCCCGGCGGGCAACGAGGGTTTCGTCGGCGACACGCTGCTGGTTAACGGCGCGCAGAACCCGTATGTCGAGGTGTCGCGCGGCTGGGTGCGGCTACGGCTGCTGAATGCATCAAACGCCCGCCGTTATATTATGCGCATGAGCGACGGACGGCCGATGCACCTCATCGCCAGCGATCAGGGGCTGCTGCCCGCGCCGATGGCGCTTAATCAGATCTCGCTGGCTCCCGGCGAGCGGCGGGAGATCCTGATCGATATGTCGCAGGGGGAAGAGGTTACGCTGACGGCGGGCGAATCCGCCGGGATCATGGACCGGTTGCGCGGGCTGTTTGAACCGTCCAGCGTTTTGATCTCAACGCAGGTATTGACGCTGAAACCCACCGGCCTGCTGCCGTTGGTGACGAGCAATCTGCCGATGCGTTTGCTGGCGGATAATATTATCGCCGGCAGCATCAGCCGTACGCGCGAGTTCCGTCTGAGCTCGAGTCCGCCGAGCATCAACGGCGCCATGTGGGAGATGACCCGTCTCGATGTTCAGACCCAGCTGGGCCGCTGCGAGCGCTGGATTCTGCATACCGATACCCCCCAGCCGTTCCATATTCAGGGGGTGAAATTTTTGGTGCGCGGCGTCAACGGCGGCGCGGTGCCGGTGGAAGACGGCGGCTGGAAAGATACGGTGTGGGTGGACGGCGATGTCGAGCTGCTGGTCTATTTTACCCAGCCCTCCTCGCAGGCTTTTCCTTTCCTCTATTACAGCCAGACGTTGGAAATGGCCGATCGCGGCGTGACCGGCCAACTGGTGGTCACGCCTTAGGCGCGATGGTTCGGCGGCGCGGTATTTGCCGCCGGCGTCAGATGATTTTCATCTGGTCCGGGTCGGGTCCCAGGCGTTTGCCGCAGTCCAGTTTGGCGATTTCGCCCAGCTCATCCTTATCCAGACGAAAATCGAATACGTCGAAATTTTCTCTGATGCGGGAAGGGGTAACGGATTTCGGGATGACGGCCAACCCGCTGTCCAAATGCCAGCGGATCACAATTTGCGCCGGGGTTTTATCATATTTCGTCGCCAGCTTACGGATAATCGGCTGGTCGAACACCCCCTCGCCGCCCTGGGCCAGCGGACTCCAGGATTCGGTCTGAATCCGGTGGGTGGCGTTCCAGGCATGAAGCTGGCGCTGCTGAAACAGCGGATGCAGCTCAATCTGATTGATGACCGGGAAGACGCCGGTTTCATCTTTTAGCCTCTGTAAATGATGCGGATGGAAGTTGCTGACGCCGATGCTTTTCACCAGCCCCTGCTCCTGTAATTTAATCAATCCCCGCCAGGCATCCACATAGGTATTTTGTTGCGGCAACGGCCAGTGAATAAGGTAAAGATCCACATAGTCCAATCGCAGTTTTTGCAGGCTTTCTTCCAGCGCTTTACGCGGCGTTTTCTGATCGCTGTTCCAAAGCTTGGTGGTAATAAACAGCTCGTCGCGCGGGATGGCGGCGGATTGCAATGCCTGGCCGACGCCCGCTTCGTTTTTGTAAATGGCGGCGGTATCAATGGCTCGATAACCCGTTTGCAAGGCTTCGCCGACGGCGGCCGCGGCTTGTTCATTGCTTGCCTGCCAGACGCCGAGACCCAGCTGGGGCATGATGTTGCCGTCAGCCAGTTTTAGTTTTGGTTGCGCCATGTCATTCTCCTTTTTTACCGTTAATCATCGCGATAACGGAATGGGATCGCCCGCCGGACCGTGGCCGACGGCCCTGAGCATATCGGGCATACCGATTAATTATAGTAGAGAATGGGGTGGCTACTTTACGCGCCATACCCTAAATAATTCGAGCTGCGGGACAAAAACGCGAGTTTGTCGACAGCCCCGTCCGTCGGATCGAGAGACTCGGGGCGACCACGGGGTGAGGCCATAAGGCCGAATCAGACGGCGGCGTGTTTCTTGCGCCATACCATAATGACGACGCCGATTAATCCGCTGACCAGCAGAATAACGGGCAGTAGGATAAGAGCGGTCATCACCTGATCTTCATAGCGTTTTACCAGGGGAATGTGGCTCATGGCGTATCCGAGCGTCACAATGCCGCCTACCCACAGGAATCCGCTGAGCCAGTTGAATATCTGGAAACGGGTATTGTTGAGCCCGGAAATACCGGCGATGGTCGGCAGCAGCGTCCGGACAAACGCCAGAAAGCGGCCGATCAGCAGCGCCACCAGCCCGTGGCGGTGGAACAGATGATAGGCCCGCTGATGGTAATGGGCGGGGAGCTGCAGCAGCCAGCCTTTAACCAGCCGGGTATCCCCTAGCCAGCGCCCCTGAAGGTAGCTGAACCAGCACCCGAGGCTGGCGGCGACGGTCAGCAAAAGCATGGTGGGAACAAAACTCATGACGCCTTTGGCGATCATGGCGCCGGCCAGCAGCAGCAAACTATCGCCGGGAAGAAAGGAGGCCGGCAGTAGGCCGTTCTCCAGAAACAGGGTCGTAAATAAAATGCCATACACCACCCAAATAACGCGGGGGTTTGCCAGCGCGCTAAAATCCTGATGCCATAGCGCCTGAATAATTTCGTGAACCACACTCATATTACTTCCTGTCAGGTGACTGAAGCCCTAAAAATAAAAACGGGGCGAAACTGCCCGACCATGTCGTTTTATTATACGTATGCGAAAAAACAGAACAGAACCAAAAGCTTATCATTATCAAACCTGATACCGATCGGGATAAGCGTTAAGTTAGGGTAAAGCGGTTTTTAGTCAGCATTGTTCCGCCATGATACACGCTTTACCCGCCGCAATGCAGCTAAATCAGGGAAGAGAACCCGGGCGCCGTCACGCTTCGCGAATTCTGTCAAAGCCGCGCGCCAGATCGTCAATCAGATCGTCGCAGTCTTCAAGCCCGATATGTAACCGAATGAGAGTGCCGGTGAAATCAACGCCGGTCGCCGGACGAATCGACGCCAGATGCTCCGGCTGATTGGCCAGAATCAGCGATTCAAAGCCGCCCCAGGAGTACGCCATGCTGAAATGTTCGAAGTTATCCAGATAGCTGGCCAGTTGGCTAGGATTCAGTTTGTCCTTCAAGACAAATGAAAACAGCCCGCTGCATCCTTTAAAATCGCGGACATAAAACTCATGCCCTTTACATTCCGGCAGCGCCGGATGATTAACCACGGCGACCTCCGGGCGTTCGGACAGCCATTTGGCGATGCGGATGCCGCTTTCCTGGTGCTGTTTAAGCCGGACGCCCAGCGTACGCAGGCCGCGGCTGGCGGCGTAGGCGGTATCGGCGTCCACCATTTGCCCCATCAGGTACGAATGCTCGCGTAGCTGGGCCCAGCAGCGTTCATTCGCCACCGCCGTCCCCAGCATGGCGTCGGAATGGCCGACCATATATTTGGTGCCGGACTGCACCGAAATATCGACGCCGAACTCCAGCGCCTTAAACAGTACGCCCGCCGCCCAGGTATTATCCATAATAATAACGATGTCAGGATTGACGCGGCGTACGGCCTGCACGATGGCGGGAACGTCATGAACTTCCATGGTGATGGAGTTGGGCGATTCCAAAAACACCACTTTGGTGTTTTTCTGGATTAATGCGCCGATACCGGCGCCGATCAGCGGATCAAAATAGGTGGTGCCGATATTCAGCTTGCTAAGGACTTTATTACAAAAATCCTGGGTGGGTTCGTAGGCGGCGCCGGTGACCAGAACGTGATCGCCCGCCGACACGAAAGAGAAGGTCGCGTTGGCGATCGCCGCCGCGCCGCAGGGGTATAAAACGCAGCCGGCGCCGCCTTCCAGTTCGACCAGCGCTTCTTGCAAAGAGAAGTGGGTCAAGGTGCCGCGGCGCCCGTAGAATAGCGCGCCATTGGCGCGGTTAGCGGTGGCGTGGCTTTTATCCTTGAGCGTATCAAATACCAGAGAGGATGCCCGCTGGACTACGGGATTAACCGAACCGTGCGTGAATTTTTTGCTGCGTCCCGCCGCAACCAGGGTCGTCGCTGTTTTCTTGCTTGTCATAACCGATATCACCTTTTCTCTTTTTTCCGTGCCGAGCGGCGCAATCCGCCGGGATAGCTCGCCAATCTAGGCTATATGCCTGCGCTTTCGTCGCCGGGGCGGCAAGAATCCGGCGCCGCTTCCTACGTTACCACGGCTGAGGCGGCCTGTGGGCGGGCTTTTCCGCCTGCCGCGAAAAACGGTAAGAGTTGCTGTTTTTATTGCGGGCGAAGGGATTCCTGCTGGGAGAGATTCTTTAGTCGACGGGGCGCGTCGCGCGCGCTGAATGGGAGCCGCATCCTTGCGGTTCGAACGCGAGGCGCCGTTCCCCCGGTAACGGCAAAGGCCGGGGGCGTCGCGCGGGTTACAGCAGGATATTGCCGAGAATAAACCCGAAAAGCACCGACAGCGAAATGGTCAGCGTGCCGGGGATCAGGAACGAGTGGTTGAACACATATTTCCCGATGCGGGTTGAGCCGGTGTCGTCCATTTCCACCGCGGCCAGCAGGGTTGGGTAAGTCGGCAGCACGAACAGGGCGGAAACGGCGGCGAACGACGCCAGCGCGGTGATCGGCGAAACCCCGAGCAGCAGCGCCGCGGGCATCAGCGCTTTGGCGGTCGCCGCTTGCGAATAGAGCAGCATGGCGGCGAAAAACAGCACCACGGCCAGCATCCACGGGTAGTTTTGCAGAAGCGTTCCCGCCGTCTCCTGAATATCGGCGAGGTGCGCCTTAACGAAGGTGTCGCCCAGCCAGGCGACGCCCATCACGCAGACGCAGGCGCTCATTCCCGAACGGAAGGTGCTGGCCGTAAGCACCTTCGCGGTATCGATTTTACCGACCAGGCAGATCAAGGTGGCGACCGTCAGCATAAACACCACGATGGCCTCGTTGCGCGGCAGTACCGGATTGGCGATCAGTTTGACGTTATCGCTGATCGCCGTGGCGTAAAACACCACGGCGATAATGCCGGCCAGAAACAGCAGTACCGACGCCTTCGCTCCGGGTTTTATCTCCCGCGTATTGATGTCGCCTATCGCTACGTCGCCGTTTTTCAAACGCGCCTGGTAAATTTCATCATCTTTAAGCTCCTTGCCGAGAAAATTGGTCATGACGGCGGCCAGCAGGACGGCGGACAGCGTGGTGGGAATGCAAATGCCCAGCAGCGTCAGATAGCTGATGCCGTAGGGTTCCAGAATACCGGCGACGAAGACCACCGCGGCGGAGATCGGCGAGGCGGTGATCGCCACCTGCGAAGCTACGACGGCAATCGATAACGGGCGCGAGGGCCTGATGCCCTGCTCTTTGGCCACCGCCGCGATCACCGGCAGCGTAGAGAAGGCGGTGTGGCCGGTGCCGGCCAGCAGGGTCATAAAATAGGTGACCAGCGGGGCCAGAAAGGTGACGTATTTCGGGTGGCGGCGCAGCAGTTTTTCCGCCAGGCCGACGAGGTAGTCCATGCCGCCCGCCACCTGCATGGCGGCGATGGCGGCGATAACCGCCATGATGATTTCGATCACATCGAAAGGGATCGCGCCCGGCTTGATATGAAAAAACAGCGTCAGAATCAATACGCCCAGGCCACCGGCAAAGCCGATGCCTATACCGCCGAGCCGCGCGCCCAAATAGATGGAGAGCAGCACGATAATGAGTTCCGGGATCAGCATACAATGCTCCTTAAAACAATTTGATATACCTCCGGCTTGCGCCTTACCGAGAGCCGGGCCGGCCTATTTCCCCCCTTTCAGCCGCGATCCTTTCAGGATGGCCTTCCCGTTCATTGGCGTTCGAGATATAAGTATTATTCTGATTGTTATGATTTTTTATCGATTGAAGGCGCATGGCGTAAGCCGCCATGCGCCGGGCCGTTGTGACCAAGAGAAGATGACTAAACAGATGTTTTTTCGTCGGTGTAGCGTTTGGCTTTATAGGCCGGGTGCATCAGATTTCGGGTAGAAAGGATATCGTCCAACTGTTCTTCGCTGAGCAAGCCGCGCTCCAGTACTACTTCACGCACGCTCTTGCCGGTTTCGGCGCAGATTTTCCCGACGATGTCGCCGTTATGGTGACCGATGAACGGGTTCAGGTAGGTCACGATACCGATGGAGTTGAAAACATAGGCTTCGCACACCGCTTTGTTGGCGGTAATACCGTTGACGCATTTCTCCAGCAGATTGTAACACGCGTTGGACAGAATCTGGATAGATTCGAACATCGCCTGCCCGATAACCGGCTCCATGACGTTTAGCTGCAACTGACCGGCTTCGGCCGCCATCGTTACGCAGGTGTCGTTGCCGATAACCTTAAAACAGACCTGATTGACCACTTCGGGCACCACCGGGTTAACCTTCGCCGGCATAATGGAGGAGCCCGCCTGCAGCTCCGGCAGATTGATCTCATTCAGGCCGGCGCGCGGCCCGGAAGAGAGCAGGCGCAGGTCGTTACAGATTTTCGACAGTTTGACCGCCAGGCGTTTCAGCGCGCTATGCACCATAACGTAGGCGCCGCAGTCGGAGGTGGCCTCTATCAGGTCTTCAGCCGGTACGCACGGCAGCCCGCTGATTTGCGCCAGATATTTTACCGCCAGGTGCTGGTACTCATCCGGCGTATTTAGACGCGTGCCGATCGCGGTGGCGCCCAGGTTCACTTCCAGCAACAGCTCCGCGGTGCGCAGCAGATTTTTGTTTTCTTCCTGCAGCAGAATATTGAACGCATGAAACTCCTGGCCCAGCGTCATCGGCACCGCGTCCTGCAACTGGGTGCGGCCCATTTTCAGGATGTCGGCGAACGCTTTCGCCTTATGTTCAAACCCTTGGCCCAGCTGGGCGATCGCCTCCACCAGTTCCAGTATGGAGCTGTAAACCGCCAGACGGAAACCGGTCGGGTAGGCGTCGTTGGTGGATTGGCATTTATTCAGGTGATCGTTCGGACTGAGATATTGATATTCGCCTTTCCGGCGTCCCATCAACTCCAGCCCGATATTCGCCAATACTTCGTTGGTATTCATATTGACCGAGGTGCCCGCGCCGCCTTGATAAACGTCCACGGGAAACTGATCCAGGCATTTGCCGTTATTCAGCACTTCATCGCAGGCCTGAATAATGGTATCGGCAATGTTGCGCGGAATGGTTTGCAGATCCCGGTTAGCCATGGCCGCCGCTTTTTTCACCATAACCATGGCGCGCACGAATGCCGGGATGTCGCCGATCGTACGGTCGCTGATATGAAAATTTTCGATCGCCCGCAGCGTGTGGATTCCGTAATACACACTGGCGGGAACTTCGCGGGAGCCTAACAGGTCTTCCTCTATACGGATATTCTTTGACATAACCTTTATCCTTTATTTTGCTCAATGGAATAAGCCGATATTTAAATGATCAAGCCGTGGATGACGTACCGAATTTAAAATTCGGTACGTTAATTAATAAGACGTTAAATTACGGGCGCATCGTCGGTTAGTTGAATTTTATCCGTTGGTTATTCCATTTTATTTTCATTAATGACGACCAGCTTTTCTATCCCCCGATTAAGACTCTCCAGTTTAGGAATAAATACGGTTTTGATTATTTCATGCGTGACATCGCACGCTTCGTCAAAAAACGCGCTGTATTCATCGCGGTGTCCGACGATATAGAGCGAACGTTTTATGTTCAGCATTTCCGGCATATGCGTTAAAACCAGCCTGGAATAGGTGCTCGACTGAAGAAAACTGATGGGGCTGGTGACGGCCCAGCCGATCCCCGCCGCCACCATCGACGTCAGCGTATCCGCATTGTCAAATTCGAGCATATTCGGGACGCGGATATCTATTCTGCGCAGATAGCGCTCAATCTGCATGCCTATCTGCGAGTTGCGATTGAACCTGACCAGCGGCATCTCGGCGGACAGCTGGCGAATATCTTCGATGGTTTTTATCCGTTTACGGTATTCCGGGGGCGTAATGATGAAATAGCCTTCGGAAAACAAACGGTAGCGCACCACGCCATCGGTATCGATCAGCGGATCGCTGGTGACGATAAGATCCAGCTCGCGCCGCATCAACGCTTCGCCCTGCTGCGGGCTTAGCCCGGTACGAATCAGCAGCTGTGAAGAGCTCTTCAGCAGGCGTTTGGTGAAGACCGAGCCGCAGGTGATGGCGAAGGAGTCCACCAGGCCGATGCGCAGGTCGGGCTTGATGCCGCGTCCCGCCTCCAGCACCTGCGCTTTCAGATTCGCGATCTCCTCGGTAAGCACCTCTCCGCGGTTTTTCAACGCGATGCCATAGGGCGTCAAGACAAAGGGGCGTCTGGCCCGATTGATCAGCATGACGCCAAAATCCTCTTCCAGCAGCCTGAGCGTTTGCGAAACCGCCGACGGCGTCAGGCCTAGCTGCGCCGCCGCCGCCGTCATGCTTCCGGCCTCGGCCATGGTGACAAAAACGTGGACGGCGTACATGTCTATCAGTTTATTGGCGGACATCGTTCGTTTGACCATATTGTATTGCCTGCGGCGCAAAGGTATGCATTATTGAAATATGAAATGGATCATACGCCATAATACCGTGCGGCAGATATGTTAACTGAGGTCAGCTTAGTCAGCCGGACGCGGAAAAAATGTAAAGCCGGTCACTGATTAATTTTTTCTTATAATTAGGTTTAGCTACGCTGAAATTAGCCGGGGAGGGGACGCCGGATAGCCCGCGTCCCTGACGACGCGGCGACGGTCATCGCCGCAGATACTGAAAAATATCGCCTGGCGCGCGCGGGGTGGTTAAGCGCACCTTTTCATAATAAATCGGCGCACTTAAAGGGATATCCCACTGCGTGATATCTTTTTTATCGATAGGGAAACATGGCATGGCGGCGGATTTAAGGGCTTCGCTCTTTTTCTGATTTTCCTCTCGGTTTTTAAAATTGAACGTCATATTTTCCAATTGCGCCTGCCGGATCGACGTCGGGCAAATTAGCTTGATATCCCCAAAGGAAAACATGGCAATGCCTGTGATAAAAAAGCGGTTGGGAATATCGGCGTAATAGCGCGTATTCCACTGCTGACCGGGAAACATACTGTGCGGGTAAACCTCATTTTTAATGGTGTAGTGGTGGGTGCGCCAGTCGGCAATGCCCGCCAGATTCATCGCCATATTGGTTATCATCAGCGGTAGAATAGGAATAAAGGAAGCCAATAACATGATGCAGAAGGGAACGATCATAAAGGCTAATATGGTGCTTCTTAGCAAATTCCCTTTCTTAAATCCGCTAATGAAGAGCATGCCGGGTGAAAATGAAATGGTCGCAAAAATAAGAGATATGATTGCAATCGAAATTCCCTGTTCAAGATCGCCATCCTGCGCCTGGAAACTGATTTTGGAGAGTAAGAGAGAAAGCGGAATGATTTGTGTCAGCGCGGGAATGATAAGGGATAATGGCATAAGAATGTTCAATAGCGGGGCGCTATTGAGGTTGCTGCCGTTGCATCGGTTATATTTAGAACGATGAAAAATGAAATAGGTTGCTAAATAAGAAGATAGGATAATCAGAGCGGAACCCGCCAGAAAAAAATAAACTCCATGTTTCCCGGTTAAATCATAAAGGTAAAAGAAGCCGATGACTATTGGGCCGAATAGGCAGCCGTTTAGCAGGCAAATCCTGATAAGACTATGTTTTAAATATGAATAAATAGATATTGTGTTTTCATATTCGGTGACGATAAGCACGAGTATCAGCGATGATATAAATATTAAAGCGCAGATCGCGGCGAACGCCACGATAGTAAAACCGAACACGATGCCTAATAACGTACTAAAGCCGATGGCGTCGATGAACACATCTAGTCGGCCTAGCGTTGCAAGATAAAACCAGATAACGAAAATAGCGCACACGGTTACGGATAATGAGGACTTGAATACCAGGGGTAAGAGTTTCTTGGCCGTGGTGATAAGTTCGGCGTTCTTTTCTTCGATTTCCATCGTCATATCGCACCTCCTTGTTATGCCCCGAATCATTCGAATTGCAGCCAACGCATATGCAATCTGAAGTATGACGGGTATAGAACGTGAAAATATCGCCCAGTATAATAGACGGGGCGCGCTTTTCTAGCATTTGTGCCGATAGTTTGGATAACCGGTGAGTGATATTGCCGCCGATGCCAGGCGACGCGATAGAATGCATATCGCCTTCCGGCTGGATCATCCCGGCCAACTGCGCTAACGTTTCGCCTGCCCTATGCCACCGAGCCGAGATAACATGCTTTATTACCGTATTCCCCTGTTTCGTCCGCTGTGCCTGATGGCGTTACTGACGCTGGCGGGCTGCGTCGGCAAAACGCCGCAAAAGCCGGAGGCGCGCCCGGCGGATGTCCGCGCGCAGCTGCTGACGCTGTTGCCCGATACTGTCGGCGATCGCCAGGGCTGGGCGACCGATATCGCCGCGGCGTTTTCCGCGCAAGGGCTCGATCCCAACTGGGAAAATCTGTGCTCGGTACTGGCGGTCACCGAACAGGAGTCGACGTTTAAGGCCGATCCTCAGGTGCCGGGGCTGGCGAAAATCGCCTGGCGGGAGATTGACCGGCGCGCCGAGAAACTTCACGTTCCGGCCTTTCTGGTGCGTACCGCGCTGTTAATCAAATCCCCCAACGGCAAGAGCTACAGCGAAAGGCTGGACAACGTGCGTAGCGAAAAAGAGCTGAGCGCCATCTTTGATGACTTCATCGATATGGCGCCGATGGGGCAAAAGCTGTTCGGACGTTTGAACCCGGTGCACACCGGCGGGCCGATGCAGGTGAGCATCGCCTTTGCCGAGGCGAATGCCGGCGGCTATCCGTATACGGTGGACGGCACCATTCGCCGTGAAGTGTTCAGCCGCCGCGGCGGCATGTATTTCGGCATCATGCATCTGCTGGGCTACCCGGCCAATTATCCGCAGTCGATTTACCGCTTTGCGGATTTTAACGCCGGGTGGTACGCCAGCCGCAATGCGGCGTTTCAGCGGGCGGTCAGCCGTTTAAGCGGCATTCCACTGGCGCTGGATGGCGATTTGATCGATTACGCGTCGGATAAACCGGGCGCGACCGAACTGGCGGCGCGTTCGCTGGGGAAAAAGCTGGAGATGAGCGACAGCGCGATCCGCCGGGCGCTGGAGAAGGGCGATAGCCCGGATTTTGAAAACACCGGTTTGTATCAACGCGTCTATGCGCTGGCGGATCGCGCCGCGGGCGGCAAAGCGCCGCGGGAGATTCTGCCCGGCATTGCCCTGGAGAGCCCGAAAATCACGCGCAAACTGACTACGGCCTGGTTCGCCAAACGCGTCGATGAACGCCGCCGGCGCTGTCTGGACAGGGCGCGATAAATCGCAAATCGCGCCGCCCTTCGGCGGTTAATGCGGCACCTGCAACCCATCGCGCAGACCGTGCGTAAAGACGATTTGCCATAGCTGAATGTCTCTGGCGCGAAAGGCGCCGGCGCAGGCGTTGAGATAATAGACAAACATCCTTTTGAAGCGCTCGGAGTAGTTGCCTTTGATCTGCGGCCATGCCGCGAGGAAGCGCGCGTTCCAGGCCATCAGCGTCTTATCGTAGTCTGAACCGAAGTTATGCCAATCCTCCATAACGAAATGATTTTCGCTGGCGCCGGCAATCTGTTTTATCGAGGGAAGGCATCCGTTGGGAAAAATATATTTATTAATCCACGGATCGACATTATGCGCCGTTTTATTGGAGCCGATGGAGTGAAGCAGGAAAATGCCGTCCGGCTTCAGGCAGCGGTCGACCACCTCGAAATAGGCGGCGTAATTTTTCGGCCCGACGTGTTCGAACATGCCTACCGATACGATACGGTCATACTGCTGGCGTAGGTCGCGGTAGTCCTGGAGCAGGATGTGGATGTCCAGATCTCCGTAGCGCGTTTCCGCAAGGGCTTTCTGCTCGGCGGAGATAGTCACGCCGTGAACGGTTACGCCGTAGTGCCGCGCCGCGTAGGCCGCCAGGCCGCCCCAACCGCAGCCGATATCCAACAGCGTCATGCCGGGTTTGAGCTGCAGTTTCCGACAGATCATATCGAGTTTATCCCGCTGGGCGTCATGCAGGTTATCGGTCTGTTTCCAGTAGCCGCAGGAGTATTGCATGTAGGGATCGAGCATGCGGCAGAATAGGTCATTGCCCAAATCGTAGTGCTCTTTCCCCACAATCCAGGCGCGTTTTCTGGACTGGAGATTGGTTAACCGCGCGATGGCGATGCGCAGGATATCGTTAATGCGCGAAGGCATTTTTTCATCAAGATGGGCGCACAATATGCGATGAAAGAACATATCCAGCCTGTCGCAATCCCACCAGCCGTCCATGTAGCTTTCCCCCAGCCCAAGCGACCCCTGCTGTAGTACGCGTTTGAAGAATTGCGGATTTTTAACCCGAATATCCCAGGGTTCAGAACCATTAATCGTGACGCCGGCCTGAGCGAGCATATCATCGGCGATACGCAGCCATTCGCTCTTGTCGCTACAGCCGTCGGCCGCACATACATTACTCATAATCTCTTCCAATCCCTGTTCTTGCTTCGAACCTCTAGTAAAGGTGGCCTATTATCAGGCAAATTAAACCGACCGCTGTTATCATGAAAGGACAAATTCTGTTGATTAACGGCCACTGTATGTCACGCATGTCACGACTCACCCTCAATGAAGACGCGGTGAGGCAGCTTGTCTCGGTACCCGATCGGCAGGCGCTGCCTCGCTCCGTCTATTTCCGCACCTGCCTGCTGGAAAAAGGCATACTGGTCAGCCAGCATCAGCACCCGTTTATCGAATTTCTGTATGCGCACGAAGGCGGAATGTGGGTGGAGATTGAAGGGAAGACGCTGATCGTGCCGACTTTTTACGGCATATGGATCCCGGCGAACGTGCCGCACCGTATTCTGACCACCAGCGACGTATTGTTGGAAAGCCTGTATATCGAACAGGACTCGGTGGCGATCGATCGCCGTAGCTGCAGGGTGGTGCTAATCAGCAGCTTTATCCGGGAATTTATCCACTATGCCACGGAGCATGTGCCCGAGCAGTATGACAGCGCCGGGGACGACGGCATGCTGGTCAATGTGCTGATCGCCCAGCTCCAGAAACTGCCGGATGCGGGTTTTTCGCTGCCGTGGCCGACCTCTCCGACGCTGATGCGGGTATGCCGGGAATTTCAGGAAACGCCGGACGACGATCACAGCATTGATAAATGGGCGGCCAAAACCGGGATGTCGGTGCGCACTTTTTCACGCCATTTTAAAAAAGAGACCGGGTTGGCCTTCAGCGAGTGGAAAAAACGCATGCGGCTGCTGGAGTCCGTCATCATGCTGAAAAATAACCGCAGCGTAACCCAGGTGGCGCTGGACCTCGGCTATGCCGGCACCTCGTCTTTTTCCAATGCATTTAGAAAAATGTTCGGCGTCGCGCCGACCCGCTATTAAAACAGCGGCCGCTTTTACGCCGGCCGACGCGCGTAATATCAATGCATGGCTATCAGCAACGGGAAAAGGAACGGGGTAATCAGCGAGGTGATAATCCCGCAAATAACCAGCGCCAGAGAACTGAACGCCCCTTCTTCGTAATCCAGCTCGGCGCAGCGCGCGGTGCCCAATGCGTGAGAGGCCGAACCCATCGCCAGACCGCGCGATGCCTTGGTGTGGATATGCATCGCATTGAGGATGATATGCCCGAAGACCGCCCCCAATATCCCGACAAAAATCACGCAGACCGCGCTGATGGCGGGAATGCCGCCGATACTGCCGCCTACGGCCATGGCGATCGGCGTGGTGACGGATTTCGGCATGATGGACGCCGCGATAGCCGGGGTGGCGCCCAGCTGCAGCGCGATTAACGTGCCGGAGATCATCGCCACCACGCTGCCGAGAAAACAGATGCTGATAATTGATTTCCAACGCATTCTAATCTGATGCAACTGCTCATACAGCGGGTAGGCCAGCGCCACCACGGCGGGCTGCAGCAGGCTGTTGAGCACTTCGCTCCCCTGGAAATAGCGCGGGTAGGGCATATGCGTAAGGCTTAATAAAACAATCAGTATGACCATCGAAATCAGTAATGGATTGAATAACGGATTGTTCAGCCGCATCGCCACCCAATGCACCAGAAAAAAGACCAGCAGCGTTGCCGGCAGCGACCACCAGATATCGTTAAGCATGCTTTATTCCCTTCTTTTCTTCCGCGTTCGCGTCGTTGAGCGATGTTTTCTCTCTGTGCAGCGCGTGTGAACACCAACTTACCGTTATAAGCACAATCAGGGTGCTGGCGGCGCATGAAATCACCACCGGAGCGAACTGCGCCCGCAATAAATCAAAGTATTGCATTACGCCTACGCCAATGGGCACAAACAGCAAAGCCATATAGCGGATCAATAAATGGCACCCCGGCTTTACCCATTCAGGGGGAATGATTTGTAAAGAGAGCAATGCAAACAGGATTAGCATGCCGACGATACTGCCCGGCAGGGTGATCGGCAGTAGCGCTGCGATGCCGATCCCGAGATATAAGCAGGCGTAAATCAGTAAAAAGGCTCTGGCCTGACGCCAGATACCGGCGATGAAAGGATGCATGACGTTCTTCTACCAAAGATAATGTGTTATGGGGCGTATAGGCGGCAATCCTCAACTTCATTTCCGTACTCTTCCCGCCCCGGACAGGTTTTCAGATCTCGGCAATCGCGCGGTGCGCGTATCGTCATCTTCGAACCAGAACTCATTATCAACCAATCAATATGTCTCTTTTTATTAAATGGAGACATTCGTTGTTTATTTAAGGACAAGTTGATTGACGCATTCAACTTTGTATCCAGGGCCTATAAATTATGGCTGTATCACAAGAGATGTTTATCGCTATCTGGGAGCAAAATATGCACCATGATATGGCGCCAATGGATCAAAGCGGTGCATAACAACGGGTTACCACCATAGAAGGCAGACGACAAATAGCTGTTTTTCCGCACCTTGTATTAAAGATGCCTCCGTGGTTTACACGGCAGACAACTTATCAATAATGGATTGTCGTATGTTGTTAATATGACAGATGGTTTCATCCGCCGCAGCTGCGGCGTCGCCGCGAATGAGGGCGTCGACGATGGCCAGATGTTCCTTACAAACGGCAGAGCCGCGCGTTTTCTCCAAATGCTTGGGGGAGAACATACGCGTTTTTAGCCTCAGATCCGAGATGATGCTGGCGAGCAGGGTGTTTTCGCAATATTCGAGGATGAGTTCGTGCAGCGAGGTATCGACCTCGTAAAAGTCCGCCGGGGTGGGTTCGGGCGCATCGGTAAGGACTTCGATACGCTCGCGCAGGGCGAGCAGCCGAGCCTGCGGAATGAGCCCGGTGGCGCGGGTGACGGCATCGGCTTCCAGCATCCGGCGTACGTGTAGGATCTCCATGATTTCCTGTATGGAAACCAGCCGCACAAACAGACGGTTGTTGGAGTTGCGTTCGAGCACGCGTTCGCCTTCCAAACGGTGCATGGCCTCGCGCAGCGGCGTGCGGGAAACGTTTAGACGCAAGGCCAGCGCGCGTTCCTGGATCTGTTCTCCCTGACGCAGTTCGCGCGATAGGATCAGGGCCACTAGCGCGTCGTAAACCTGGTTGCCCAGACCCTTAGTTGCGCTGTTATCTCCCGTGTCGACGGATCCCTCTTCGAAGATATCTTTGTGTTCCATAGCCTGTCCTTGTGGTTTTGGTATGCCAATGGTACATCATTTCAAATTTCAATATGGCATGCAAGTTGCTTACAAGTGGTATACCACTGGTGTTCAATCTGAATATCGCTTGTCGGAAGTTAGGAAGTTATTTTAGAGAGCAACGAGCTGTGTCTATGGAAGAGAAACAATTTTGTCCCATATTGTCTGAGCGCATCAGAAACGCGAGTGTCTCGGCCACGGTGGCAATTACCGAGGTAGCTCGCCGACTGGAGGCCGAGGGCCGGACTGTCATCAGTCTGAGCGTCGGCGAGTTGGATTTCGACACCCCGCCTCACATCCAGCATGCGGCGATCCGCGGCATGAGCGAAGGCCACACTCGCTACACGAATGTGGGCGGTATGCCTTCGCTGAAGACGGCGATTGCGCGCAAGTTCGCCCGCGACAATGCGCTGGAATATCAGCCGGCGGAAATCATCGCATCCACCGGCGCCAAGCAGATCCTGTTTAATGCGCTGCTCGCCACGCTTAATCCCGGCGATGAAGCGATCGTGGTGGCGCCGTACTGGGTGTCGTACTCCGAGATGGTCAAAATCGCCGGCGGCGTGCCGGTACAGGTAACGCCGGACGAAGCCGCTCAGTTCAAACTCACGCCTGCGTTGCTGGCCGCTGCCGTGACGCCTTCCACGCGTTGGTTGATCCTGAATGCGCCCTGCAATCCCTCTGGAGCCTTGTATAGCGCCGACGAGTTGCGCGCCCTGGCCGACGTGGTGCGCCAGCATCCCGCGATGATGGTGATGGCCGACGATATTTATGAGGAGATCGTCTTTGAGGGCGAATTCGTCTCTTTTGCGCAGGCCGCGCCGGATATGCGCGATCGTACCCTGACCATTAACGGTGTCTCCAAGACCTATGCGATGACGGGCTGGCGTCTGGGCTATGCGGGCGGGCCTGAATGGCTGATCAAGGCGATGGCGCTCCTACAGTCGCAAAGCACCAGCAATCCCTCTTCCATCAGCCAAGTGGCGGCGCAGGCTGCGCTGGATGGCCCGCAGGATTTTCTTGATGACTGGCGCGAGCGTCTGCGCGTACGCCGCGATCTGGCGCTGCGTATTCTGCGTCGGGCGCTTCCGGCGCTGCGTGTACCGCAAGCGCCGCAAGGGGCTTTTTACCTGTATATAAACTGCGCCGGCGCCATTGGCATGAAAACGCCGGCCGGAGACATCATCGCCAATGATGAAGAGATGACTCGCTACTTGCTTGATCGCGTCGGCGTGGCCGTGGTGCCGGGTACCGCTTTCGGGCTGGCGCCGTATTTACGCGTGAGCTATGCGCTGGCCGATGAACAGCTCGAACGCGCCTGCGAACTCATCGTTGAAGCCTGCGCCACGCTGGTGCGGGACTGAGGAGCGGCGTTATGAATATATTCAGCGCCAAAGACTGTGTGCTGGAGCCGGTGGGTGAGCGCTGCATGCTGATCCGCGTCGGCGAGCATCTCGATGACGAGATCATCGCATGGGTTCATGCCGTTACGGCGCGGGTGGCGGCAGCGGCGCTGCCCGGCGTGGAAGAGGTGGTGCCGGCCTTTACCACGGTGGCGGTGCAGTACCGGCCGGAGGTATTTGACGGCGCGCGGGGTTTGCCTTCGCTGCAACTTATGACGCTGCTGCGTGAGCTACTCAGTGAGGAATTGATGGTAATGCAAACTGCTGCGCGACAGATTGAGATCCCGGCCTGCTATGGCGGCGAGTTCGGGCCGGATCTGGACGAGGTGGCGCAATTTGCCGGTATTTCCGCCGAGGAAGTGGTCGCGCTGCACAGCGGCCGCGAGATGACGGTGTATGCCTTCTTTTTCTCGCCCGGCAATTCATTTTCAGGTCCGGTGGACGATCGCCTCGGCATCGGTCGTCGGGCCACCCCGCGCACGCGCGTGGAAGCCGGTTCAGTGGCGATCGCCAACGGCCTGACCTCGATTTATCAGAACGCCTCGCCGGGTGGCTGGCAGGTTATCGCCCGCACGCCGTGGAATATGTTCGATCTGGCCAACGATCCGCCGGTTCGTCTGCGCCTGGGCGATCGCATCCGTTTCCGTCCGGTATCCGCCGAGGAGTTCGTCACCCTGCTGGAGCCGCGCCCATGAATGTCATGCATATCGAGCGTCCGGGGCTGCTGACGACTTTTCAGGATGGCGGGCGGCGCGGTTTCCAGAAATATGGCGTACCGGTCGGGGGACCGATGGACGAATGGGCTTACGCCCTGGCCAATGCGCTGGTGGGCAATGCGCCGGATGCCGCCGTGCTCGAATGTACGCTCACCGGGCCGAGTCTGCGCTTTACGGAAAATACCTTGATCGCCCTGTGCGGGGCGCGCATGCAGGTAAGCGCCGCCGGCGTAGCGCTGCCGTATGACCGCGCCATCCTACTGCGGCGCGGCACGCTGCTGGAAGTAGGGCCGCGCCAGCGCGGCGCGCGTCTGTATATCGCGGTACGCGGCGTACCGAGCATCACGCCGGTGCTGGGCAGCCGCAGCACCAATCTGCGCGCCGGCTTCGGCGGCCTTGACGGGCGCGCGCTGGCCGCCGGCGATGCGGTGGAATTTGCGCCCGTCGGCGACAGGCTGCCGATCGAAATGCGTATGGTGCAAAGCGCGTTGCCGGTGCTGCTGGCGCCGGAAGTCGGCGCCGATAGCGCGCCGTCAGAGGAGACGACGCTACGCATGGTGCGCGGGTCGCATTGGGCGGCCTTCGATGCGGCGGCGCAGTCGGCGCTGACGGCCAATGATTTTGTCATGCAGGCGGAGTCTGATCGTCAGGGACTTCGCTTGCAGGGGCGCCCTTTAGGCCTGCGCGCCCCGCTGGAAGTGGTTTCCGAAGCGACGGTGTTCGGCACCGTTCAGGTGCCGCCGGATGGCAATCCTATCGTCCTGATGGCGGATCGTCAGAGCGCCGGGGGCTACCCGAAGATTGCCACGGTGGCCGGCGTGGATCTGCCGGCGCTGGCGCAGCGCGTGCCCGGCGAGGCGTTGCGTTTTTCGCACATCGAACAGGATGCGGCGGAGACGCTGTGGCTGGCGCGTTGCCGCAAGCTGGCCGCGCTGGCGGAGAAGGCGGCGCAAGCGCTGGGCCGTTGAACGGGATTGGGGTAAGGCGCCCGTTGACGACGCAACGGGCGGCAATGCAATAGGCAGAAGTGCAACACCTAGGAGAGGCGACAGTGGCATCAATCGATATCAATTGCGACATGGGCGAGAGTTTCGGCGCTTGGAACATGGGCGACGACGCGCTGCTCATGCAATACATCAGCTCGGCCAACATCGCCTGCGGGCTTCACGCCGGCGATCCCGATGTGATGCTGGAAACGGTGCGTCGCGCGCTGGCCTGCAATGTGGCCATCGGCGCGCATCCCGGCCTGCCCGATCTTCAGGGCTTTGGCCGCCGCGAGATGGCGCTGGCGCCGAATCAGGTGTACGCCCTGGTGGCTTATCAGGTGGGCGCGCTGTATGGCGTGGCCCGCGCCCAGGGCGGCGGCCTGCACCATGTGAAGACGCATGGCGCGCTCTACGGCATGACGGCGCGCCAGCCCGAAATTGCCGGCGCCGTGGCGCAGGCGGTGTATGACATTGACGCCACGCTGCCGGTGTACGTGGCCAATGCGAACATGGCGCAAGCCGCGCGCGAACGTGGTCTGCCCGTGGTTTACGAAGTGTATGCCGACCGCAGCTATCAGGACGACGGCACGATCACGCCGCGCAATCTTCCCCAGGCGATGATCGAAGACGTCGATCAGGCTATTGCACAGGTCCTGCAGATGGTGCGTACCGGCACGGTCACGGCACTGTCCGGCAAACGTGTGCCGATCGACGCCGACACCCTGTGCATCCATGGCGATCAGGCTGGTGCGGCGAACTTTGCCGCCAGCATCCGAACGGCCCTGTTGGCCGAAGGGATTGAGGTCCGCGCGCCGTAATGGCCGTGCGGATGCTGATGATGTTTTTTCCTTCCTTTAACCTTTAATGAGAAAGCCCAATTATGTCTAGCATTCATCTTCCAGGCCGCAAAGTCGGCCTTCTGAAAGGATTGGCCGGCGCGCTGGCGCTCTGTGTCGGCCTGAGCGCCATGAGTGAGGCTGGCGAACCGGTGCGCGGCGGGGTGCTGCGCACCGTCGTGACGCCGGAGCCGCCCACGCTGATGTTGGGACTCAACCAGCAATCGCCGACGCAGCTTGTGGCCGGCAAAATTTATGAAAGCCTCCTGCGCTGGACGCCGGATCTTAAGCCGATACCGAGTCTGGCTAAGTCCTGGACCATCTCGGAAGATGGCAAAGTGTACACTTTCGAGCTGCAAAGCGACGTCAAGTGGCACGATGGCGAGCCCTTCACGGCGGATGACGTGGTGTTTTCCATCGATAAATTCCTGCGTTCCGAACACCCGAGGGCGCGTGTGATTATCGAGCAATTCGTCGATTCAGTGAAGGCGCTCTCGCCGACCAAGGTGGAGATCCGTCTCAAGGAGCCATTAGCCCCGTTCCTGAAATCCTTTGTCAGCGACAATATGCCGATGGTGCCCAAGCACATCTATGACGGCACGGATTATAAGAGTAATCCCGCCAACCAGCATCCGATCGGCACCGGCCCTTTCATGTTTAAGGAATGGAAAAAAGGCTCCTACGTGATCCTTGAGCGCAACCCCAACTACTGGCAGAAGGGCAAGCCTTATCTGGACCGCGTGGTCTTCAACGTCATCCCGGATGCCGCTTCGCGAGCGCTGGCCTTTGAACGCGGCGACGTGCAGATGGTTAGCGCCAACGATATCGACGGCGTCGATGTCGCCCGTCTGAGCAAGCTGCCTGGCGTACAGTACTCCACCCAGGGCTGGGAGATGTTCGCCAAGCAGGCCTACATCCAGATGAACTTCGATCGCAAACCCTTTGACAACATCAAGGTTCGTCAGGCCGTGATGATGGCGACCAACCGTAATTTCGTGGTCAAGAATATCTTCTTCGGTTTGGGCAAGGTCGCTACCGGCCCTATTTCCTCGGCTACGCCATTCTACGATCCGAACGTGCGCCAGTACCCATTCGATATCAAGAAGGCGCGTGAGCTGATCAAAGAATCCGGCGTCGATGTCGCCAAAACGCCGATCAAGATCCTCGCCTATCCGTATGGCGCCGCATGGGATCGCCTTACTGAATACACCCGCCAATGTCTCCAGCAGCTTGGTTTTCAAGTCGAGATCGAGTCGGCCGATGCCGGCACCTGGGCCAAGCGCGTTTCGAACTTCGACTTCGACCTGACCTTCAGCTACACCTCGCAGTACGGCGACCCGGCGCTCGGCGTGGCGCGCCTGTACCTGACGCGCAACATCGTCAAGGGATCGGCCTTCGTCAACAACCAGGGCTACCGCAATCCGGCGCTCGACAAAATGTGGGATGAGGCGGCCGCCTCCACCTCGGACGAGCAGCGCCAGAGACTTTACTCCACTATTCAGAAGCAACTGGTTGAGGACGTGGCCAACGGCTATCTGTTCGAACTGGTGATCCCCACGCTGTACAGCCAAAAGGTGCATAACATGATCACCAGCGCCACCGGCGTGAACGACACCTTTGCCGATGTCTGGATGGACAAATAAGCCGAAGCGGCATGCATCGTTCTGATATTGCATAGTTCCTGTATTACTCCCCGCGGCGCGTAACGCGTATGGCGTCGCGGGGCCATGAGTCACTGCTTTGGGGATCTGATTATATGAATACATTGTCCTTCCTGGTTGCTCGTCTGGGAAAGGCGATCCTGGTTGTGCTTGGCGTGGTGATCATCAATTTCATGTTGATCCGATTGGCACCAGGGGACCCCGCCGCCGTGCTGGCCGGCGAGTCCGGATCCTCCGATCCGGCCTATGTCGAACAGTTGCGCCATCAGTTCGGGCTGGATCAGCCGCTGTACGTTCAGCTCGGCACTTATCTTAAGGGAGTGGCCCATTTCGATCTGGGCTTTTCCTACCGGGAAGGGCTGCCGGTGCTGGATCTGATCCTCGATCGGCTGCCGGCCACGCTTCTGCTGATGGTCTGCGCTTTCCTGTTTTCGGTGATCCTCGGCGTGCTCGCCGGCGTGGTCGCCTCGCGGTCGCGATACCGCGGCAAACATCAATGGTTAGACAGCGTGATCATGACGCTGGCGCTGGTGGTGTACGCCACCCCGCAATTCTGGCTGGCGCTGTTGGCCATCATCTTCTTTTCATTGCAACTCGGCTGGTTGCCCGCTTTCGGCATGGAAACCGTGGCCAGCGGTCTGCATGGCTGGGCGCGCGTCAAGGATGTGGCTCAGCATTTGATCCTGCCGACGCTTTCGCTGGGTTGTTTCTTTATGTCGGTGTACGCCCGGCTGGTGCGGGCCTCGATGCTTGAGGTGCTCGGCCAGGATTTCATCAAAACGGCGCGCGCCAAGGGCGTGCCGGTGGGGGAGATTATCCGTCGCCACGCGTTGCGCAATGCGCTGCTGCCGGTGGTGACTTTCGCCGGCATCCAGCTCGGCCAGATGGCCGGCGGCGCGGTGCTCACCGAGACGGTATTCGGCTGGCCCGGCATCGGCCGACTGATGTTCGATTCGTTGATCCAGCGCGATTATCAACTCCTGCTCGGGGTGTTCTTGATGACCTCAACCATGGTGGTGGTCTTCAATCTCATCACCGATCTTATTTATCGCTTTATCGATCCTCGGATTCAGTAAGGTTGATCTCATGAAAACATTCTTTATCCATTTCCTGTCCAACCGTGGGGCCGCCGTCGGACTGGTGATCCTGCTGCTGGTGATCCTTATGGCGCTCTTCGCCTCGTTCTTCTATACCGATTCGCCCTGGATGATGGTGGCCGATCCGTTGATCCCGCCCTTCACCAATGCGGATTACCCGCTGGGCACCGATATGCTCGGCCGCGACCTGGCCGCCGGGTTGGCCTATGGCGCGCGCGTATCGCTGCTTATCGGCATCGTTTCCACCGCCGTGGCGGTGGTGGTGGGGATCTTCATCGGCGCCATCGCCGGCTACTACGGCCGTTGGCTCGACGATGTGTTGATGCGTTTCACCGAGTTCTTTCAGACCATTCCGCATCTGGCGATGGCGCTGGTGCTGGTGGCGATCTTCAAGCCTTCCACGCTTTCCATCGTCGCCTCCATCGCGGTGGTCTCCTGGCCGCCGGTGGCGCGCCTGGTGCGCAGCGAATTCATGAGTCTAAAGCAGCGTGAATTCGTACAGGCCTCGGTCGTCATCGGGCAGGTGCCGGCGCGTATCATCTTCACGCAGATTTTGCCCAATGCCGCCTCGCCGATCATCGTCACCGCCTCGCTGATGACGGCCACGGCAATCCTGGTGGAATCTTCGCTGTCCTTTTTGGGACTGGGCGATCGCAACTATATGAGCTGGGGCTTCATGATCGGGGCCGCCCGCACGATGTTGCGTGAAGCGCCCTGGATGAGCCTGTGGCCGGGTCTGTTTATCATGCTCACGGTGCTGGCGATCAATCTTATCGGCGAAGGTCTCAACGATGCCCTTAACCCCCAGCTGCGTAAGCGCGGCGCCTGAGCGGAGCGTTAAATCATGAGTGATAACGGAATTGCGGCGCCGCAGCGCGCCGACGGCCAAGAGCCATTGCTTTCCATCCGTAATCTTTCCATCGCGCTGCCGCGCGGCGGCGATCGCCCCTATGCCGTGCAGGGTCTCAATTACGACATCCATGCCGGGGAGATCCTCTGCGTGGTCGGCGAATCCGGCTCCGGAAAGTCCATGAGCGCGAATGCCATCATGGGCCTGCTGCCATCCTATCTCACGCCGGAGAGCGGCGAGATCCTGCTGGGCGGCGTGGATCTGCTGCGTCAATCAGAGGAAACGCTGCGCGCCATGCGCGGCAAGGATATGGCGATGATTTTTCAGGAGCCGCTTTCGGCGCTCAACCCGTTGATGACGGTAGGCGATCAGATCGCCGAGGTGATGCGCGTGCACAAAGCCTATCCGGGGGACGAAGCGGATCGCCGCGTGCTCGAGCTGCTGGAATTCGTCGGCCTGCCGGATCCGGAACAGATCCGCCACAGTTGGCCTTTCCGCCTCTCCGGCGGGCAGCGCCAGCGAGTGGTGATCGCCATGGCGCTGGCGCTGGAGCCGAAACTGCTGATCGCCGATGAGCCGACCACCGCGCTGGACGTCACCACACAGGCGCAGATCCTCGAATTAATTGCGCGTATCCAGCGCGAAAAGGGCATGGCGGTGATGTTCGTGACGCACGATTTCGGCGTGGTGGCGGAGATCGCCGATCATGTCGCGGTAATGGAAAAGGGCCTGCTGGTGGAGCAGGGGCCGGCGGACGCCATACTCAATCGCCCGCGGCATCCCTACACGCGCCGCCTGATCGGCTCGGTGCCGCGCGGCCGCGCCGAAGCGCATGACATGCCGTCGGGACAGAACCCGGTGGTATTGGAAGTGCGCGAACTGCGCAAGACCTATCGCAGCGGCGGCGGTTGGTTCAAACCAGGGCGCGTGGTGCACGCCGTCGACGGGGTGTCGTTCAACGTGATGCGCGGCGAGACGGTGGGCATCGTCGGGGAATCAGGCTCGGGCAAATCGACCATCGGCCGCTGCCTGCTAAAGCTTACCGATATCGATAGCGGGCAGATGCTGTTCCACGGTCAGGATATCGCCAGGCTCTCGGAATCGCAGTTTCGCCCGCTCCGCTCTTCGATCCAGATGATTTTCCAGGACCCCTTCGCCTCGCTCAATCCGCGCCAGACGGTGGGCAAGATCCTCTGCGACGGCCCGATGGCCAACGGGGTGTCGCGACGGGATGCGGAAGCCCGGGCGCGCGAACTGCTGGATTTGGTGGAACTGGAGGGTTCCGCCTTTTCTCGTTATCCCAATGAATTTTCCGGCGGACAGCGGCAGCGCATCGGTATCGCCCGCGCCCTGGCGCTGGAACCGCAGCTCATTGTGGCCGATGAATCGGTGTCTGCGCTCGATGTGTCGGTACAGGCCCAGGTGCTGCGCCTGCTGCGCGATGTACAGCGCAAGATGAATCTGGCGCTGATCTTCGTGACGCACGATCTGCGCGTGGCGGCTCACATTTGCGACCGTTTGCTGGTCATGCACCGTGGGCGCATCGTCGAACAGGGCCTGCCGTCGCAGATTTTTCATGCGCCGGAGGCGCCTTACACCCAGCAGCTCATCGCCGCGGTGCCGGGGCGCCACTGGGATCCCGCCGCCGTCGTTTTGGAGTGAATGTGTTGAACAATCTTAATTTAGCGCCGGACATGGAACTGGCTGAAAAACTTTTTACCGCGCTGCGGGACTGCGGCTTCGACGGGCGCGGCATCACCCGTGACTCCTATGGCGCCGGCGAGCAGCGGGCGCACGAATTGATGGCCGCCGAGGCGCGGCGACTGGGACTGACGGTTCAGCGCGATGCGGCGCTCAACCTTTATATTACCTACCCGGGCTCGGATCCGGCGGCGTCGGTGGTGATGACCGGCTCGCATCTGGATTCGGTGCCTTGCGGCGGCAACTTCGACGGCGCCGCCGGCGTGGTGGCCGGCATGGCGATCCTCTCGGCATGGGCGCGCGCCGGGGCGCGGCCCCGGCGCGCGGTGTGCGTGGTCGGTATCCGCGCCGAGGAAAGCGCCTGGTTCCCGGTGTCCTATGTGGGCAGTAAAGCGGCTTTCGGCATTCTGGAGTCCTCCGCGTTGCAGAGCCGCCGTGTGGATACGGGCGCGACCCTGGCAGAGCATATAGAGCGCCTGGGCGGCGAGCCGCAAAAGGCGGTGGTCGGGCAGGGCTATCTACAGCCGGAGCGGATCGATAGCTTTACCGAACTGCATATCGAACAGGGGCCGGTCCTGTTGGGCGATGGGGTTCCGCTCGGCGTGGTCAGCGGCATTTGCGGCAGTCTACGCTACCGCGAGGCGCAGGTGATCGGCCGTTATGCGCATTCCGGCGCCACGCCGCGTCTGTTCCGTCAGGATGCGGTGGTGGCTTTCTCCGGATTGGTGGCTCGTCTACAGCAGCGCTGGGCGGAAATGGAAGCGCAGGGCCATGAGTTGACGCTGACTCTGGGTAAGGTCAACACCGATGCGGTGCAGGCTGACTTCAGCAAGGTTTGCGGACAGGTGCGCTTTTGCATCGACATCCGCTCACGCCATCCGGAAACGCTGCAACAGATGAACCGCGAGATCCATGCCGTGGTTAAGGGGCTGGAGGCTGAATACGGCGTGAGCTTTATGCTTGGCGAGCAGTCGGGCAGTCAACCGGCGGTGATGGATCCTGTGCTACAGGAGACGCTGAGCGATGCGGCGACGGCGCTGAAGACGCCCTATCGGGTGATGCCCAGCGGCGCCGGCCACGATGCCGCGGTCTTCGCCAACCGGGGCATCCCGACGGCCATGCTGTTTGTGCGCAATGCGAATGGCAGTCACAACCCTGAAGAGGCCCTGAATATGAATGATTTCCGCGACGCCGCCGGCGTCCTCGGTCGGATGCTGGCGCAGCGTGCCGGCGCCGGCGCGGTCGCTGCGAAGGAGATGGCGTGATGAGCAACTGTGTGATTGCCCAGCCGATCCATCCGATCGGCTGTGAGCTACTCAAGGCGGCTGGCATCAATGTGGTGTACCCGCCGGAGCCGGGTTTGGCGGCGCTGGCCGGGGTAATCGGCACGGCCGACGCGGTGATCGTCCGCGATCGTTTCCCGGCGCAACTGATCGACGCGGCGCCGAACCTCAAACTGATCGCCAATCATGGCACCGGCACCGATAAGATCGACGTCGCTCATGCCCACGCCGCCGGCATTCCGGTGGCCTACACGCCGGACGCCAATGTACGCGCGGTGGCTGAACACGCGCTGATGCTGATGCTCGCCACGGCACGCCGCGCGGCGGCGGCCGACGCGGCGACGCGGGCCGGGAATTGGCGTTTCAAGTACGACGCAGAGATGCTCTCGCTCTATGACAAAACGCTTGGCATTGTCGGCTGGGGGCGCACCGGGCGCTTACTCGCGCGGATGGCCGCGCAGGCGCTGGGTATGCGTGTGCTGGCGTGGTCGCCGCGCGCGGGCGCCGATGAATTCGCTGCGCTCGGCGTGCAGCGCATGGCAAGCCTTGAGGCGCTGCTGCGCGAGTCCGATGTGGTGTCGTTGCACCGTCCGCTGCGCGCCGATACCGCCCACACGCTGGATGCGGCCGCGCTGGCCTGCATGAAAGCGGACGCCATTGTGGTCAATACCTCGCGCGGCGGTCTGATTGACGAGGCGGCGCTGGTCGCGGCGCTGGGGAACGGACGGCTGTTTGGTGCAGGGCTGGATGTGTTCGAATGCGAACCGCTGCCCCCGGAATCGCCGCTGTGCGAACTGCCCAATGTGTTGCTCACGCCGCATGTGGCCGGTTCTTCGCGTGAGGCGTTGATCGCTACGGCGAGCCAGTGCGCGCGGCAGGTGATCGATGCGTTGCATGGGCGCCAGCCGGACAATCTGGTGGATGCCGGTATCTGGGCGCAGCGTCGTAGCCAATTAAAATCTATGACACAAGGATAAGAACATGACTCCTCCCATCTTTACCCTTAGACAAGGGCATGCACCGCTGCTTATTTCCATCCCGCACTGCGGGGAATACCTGCCGCCGGAACTTGCCGCGCGCATGAGCCCGCAGGCCCGCCGCGTACCCGATACCGACTGGCACCTGCCGCGTCTTTATGAACTGGCCGCCGGGTTGGGGGCTTCGGTGCTACAGGCTAATTACTCGCGCTATGTGATCGACCTGAACCGCGCCTGCGACGGCAGCAACCTGTATCCGGGGCGGAAGACCACCACGCTGTGCCCGACCTTCACCTTTCATGACGAACCGATCTATGCGGATGCCGCCGATGAGCCGGACAAGGCCGAGATCGCCTCGCGCATCGAGACGTACTGGCAGCCGTATCACACGGCGTTACAGCAGGAAATCGCCCGTCTGGTGGCGCAGCATGGGCAGGTACTGGTATGGGAGGCGCATTCCATCGAGAGCGAGTTGCCCATGCTGTTCGACGGGGTGTTAACCACGCTTAATCTGGGGAACAACGACGGAGTCTCCTGCGCGCCGGCGATTCTTGAAGCCAGCGCAGAGGTGGCGCGTGACAGCGGTCTGACGTGGTCGGCCAACTCGCGTTTCAAGGGCGGCTATATCACGCGCCACTATGCCGATCCGGCGCACGGCGTGCATTTTCTGCAGTTGGAAATGGGGCGGCGCGCCTATATGGATGAGGGCGAGCCCTGGAAATGGCGCGATGAGCCGGCCGAGCGCACACGTCAGATGTTGCGGAAAATGGTGGCGGCGGCGCTGGGCGCTCTGCCGGAGCGTGCCGCAAACGGATGGAGCGATATCGCAACGATCCGCAAACTGGCGCGCGCGCAGCGCCGCCTCGGCATCGGGCAAGTGGAGATCGGCGCCGAGGGGGAACGGGTGAAAATTTGCATGGGCGAGGCTCAGGCTTGCGCACCGGTAGCGGCAGTAGCGCCCGGCGTCACGCTGCGCGCCAGCGCGCTCGGCGTACTGGAAGCGGTAGCAACGCCGGTGCGCGCGGGCGACGTTGTGGCTGCCGGGCAGGTGCTGGCGAATGTGCAGCTTGGCGAACGCCGCGTGGCGGTGCCTGCGCCGCACGCCGGGCGCATCAGCGAGGTGCTGGCCGCGCCGGGGAGTCGTGTGGATTACGGTATGGCCTTGTTCACCCTATTGCCGGAGGAAAACTGAAAATGCAGGTGGAATTCAGTCGGGTTGAATCGCTATTGCAGCTGGTGGCCGAGGAAGGCATCGAAACGCTTGAGGTTGAAACGTCGCAGTTTGTTATCCGCATCCAGCGGCAGGACGGCGTACCGATAGCCGTACCGGCGGATACGGCGCAGGCGGTCGCGGATGATGTCGCCTGCGTTGCGGCGACGGATGCGCGGCAGGTGTGCGCGCCGGTTGATGGCGTTTTCTACCGCGCCGCCAGCGCCGGCGGCGCGCCGCTGTGCGAGACGGGAACCCGGGTGGCGCCCGGTGCGCCGCTGGGCATCATCGAGGCGATGAAGATCATGAATCAGATCGTGGCCGACTGTGAGGGCTGTGTGGCCGAGGTGCTCGCCACCGATGGTGAGATGGTGAGCCAGGGCCAGCCGCTGTTCATCATTACCAGGGGATAGGGCATGTTCACGAGGATCCTGATTGCCAACCGCGGCGAGATCGCGCAGCGCATCCAGCGCGCCTGCCATGGTCTGGGCATTGAGACGGTCGCGGTATTTTCCGAAGCCGACCGTGACGCGCTCTATGTGCGTCAGGCCGATGATGCAATCTGCATCGGCCCGGCGGCGGCGCGTCAGAGCTACCTGAAAGGCGATGTGCTGATCGAGGCGGCCCGTCTCACCGGTGCGCAGGCGATACACCCGGGTTACGGCTTCCTCAGCGAGAATGCCGATTTCGCCGCGCAGGTGGAGGCGGCCGGGCTGGTTTTCATCGGCCCGGCCTCCGCCACCATTCGCACCATGGGCGATAAAGTGCTTGCCAAGCAGGCGATGCAGCAGGCCGGCGTGCCTTGCGTACCGGGCAGCGAGGGGGTGATTGCCGGTGACGCCGACGCGATCCTTGCCGAGGCGCGGCGCATCGGTTTTCCGCTGTTGATCAAAGCCGCCGGCGGCGGCGGCGGGCGCGGTATGCGCCGGGTGGATGCCGAGGACGAGGTGCTGGCGGCGGTGGACATGACGCGCGCCGAGGCGGGCGCGGCCTTCGGTAATTCATCGGTGTTTATGGAACGTTATCTGACGCATCCCCGCCATGTGGAGATCCAGGTGCTCGCCGATCATCACGGCAGCGCGATATGGCTAGGGGCGCGCGATTGTTCGATGCAGCGGCGCAATCAGAAGGTCATCGAGGAGTCGCCGCCGCCGGGCATTGAGCCGGCGGTCATCGCGGCCATCGGCGAGCGTTGCGCGCAGGCTTGCCGCTTGCTGGGCTATCGCGGCGCAGGCACCTTCGAGTTTCTGTATGAGGAGGGAACCTTCCACTTTATTGAAATGAACACGCGCGTGCAGGTGGAGCATCCGGTCACTGAGCTGACCGCCGGTGTCGACATCGTACAGGCGCAGATTCGTGTGGCCGCCGGCGAGCCGCTGCCATGGCGGCAGTCGGATATCCGCTGTTGCGGGCATGCCATCGAATGCCGTATCAACGCCGAACACCCGGTAAGTTTCATGCCCTCGCCGGGTACCCTGACGTGCTGGGTGGCGCCGGGCGGTCCGGGCATTCGCGTCGATTCGCACGTGTTTTCGGGCTACACCGTGCCCGCGCATTACGACGCCATGATCGGCAAGCTTATCGCCTATGGTCAGGATCGCGAGGAAGCGCTAGCGCGCATGCGCGTAGCGCTCGCCGAAACGCGGGCGGAGGGGATTGCGACCAATATCCCGCTGCACCGTCAACTTCTGGTGGACCCGGCTTTCTGCGCCGGAGCCCCCGACATTCACTATCTGGAAGGTTGGCTGGCTTCCGCCGACTTTGTCCTTCCGGATCCCTGCCTCCCCTCTGACGCTTTGCGGGAAGCCAGACAACATCTGAAGGAAAACGTATTATGAATCCGATAGCAGAGAAATTCGCCAAACTGGGAACCGATCATGCACCGGGACAAGAGGTGCGGCAGGCCGCCGGCGATGCCGATGGCATCGGCGACAGGCTGGCGGGCACGGCGGTGGATTTTTCTCATGGCGATGTCAATCCCACCGCCTTCGCCCCCACGCCGGGCGCCATCGAAGCCTTTGTGGCCGGGGAGGCGCGCGGCGGCAGTCAGGCTTATACGGAGTATCGCGGCGGCGGCGAGCTGCGGGCCGTGCTGGCCGAGCGGCTGGCGGCTTTCACCGGCAAATCGCTGGACGGCGCACGCGAGCTGATCCTCACGCCGGGCACGCAGGGGGCGCTGTTTTTGGCGATAGCCTCCTGCGCGATGGCCGGCGACAAAGTGGCGATTATGCGTCCAGACTATTTCGCCAACCGCAAGTTGGTGGAGTTCCTCAGCGCCGAGATCGTGCCGGTGGAGATGGATTACCTCACCACCGAGGATGGCGCAGGTATTCGCCTTGATGAGCTGGAAAATGCTTTTAAAGCCGGCGCGAAGACCTTCCTGTTCTCCAACCCCAACAACCCCACCGGCGTGATTTACTCCGCCGCTGAAATCGCCCGGATCGCCGGGCTGGCTAACCGCTACGGCGCCACGGTGATCGTCGATCAGCTCTATTCGCGCCTGCTGTACTCGGGCGTGAACTACACGCATCTGCGCGCCACTGATATCAATGCGGACAACGTGGTGACCATCATGGGGCCCTCGAAAACCGAATCGCTCTCTGGTTACCGTCTCGGCGTGGCCTTTGGCGCGGCGCACCTGATCGAGCGCATGGAAAAGTTGCAGGCCATCGTCTCGCTGCGCGCGCCGGGCTATTCGCAGGCCGTACTCAACACCTGGTTCGCCGAGCCGGAAGGGTGGATGGAGCAACGCATCCGGTTGCACCAGGCCATCCGCGACGACCTGCTGGACGTCTTCCGCGCCGTGCCGGGCGTGACAGTGCGTACTCCGGAAGCCGGCAGTTACCTTTTCCCACAGCTGCCGCCGTTGGCCGTGTCGCTGCATGACTTTGTACGCCATCTGCGCGCCCAGGCCGCGGTCACCGTCACCCCGGGGACTGAATTCAGCCCGCACCGCACCGACAGCATTCGTCTGAACTTTTCACAGAACCATGCCGCCGCCGTGCAGGCCGTCGAGCGGCTGGCCGAACTTATCACGCGTTACCGCGCCTGAGCATCAGGAGAGATGAAATGAGCATCAAGGCATTCAGCAGCGACCGCGCGCCGTTGCCCGCAGGCACTTATAGCGTCGCGTTACAGGCAGGAGAACTCGTCTTTCTAGCCGGACAGACGCCGCGCGACCGCGCCAATGTGCGCCATGGCGATAAGCCCTTCGCCTTCCAGGCACGCATGGCGCTGGATAACCTAGAGGCCGCGGCCAACGCCGCCGGCCTCTCGCTGAAGAACGCCGTCAGGGTCGGGGTGTTCCTCCGCAACCCCGCCGACGCCAAAGAATTCGACGGCATCTACGCGCAATATGTCGGCGCCCCCCCGCCGGCGCGTACGCTGACGCAATCGAACCTAATGGGGTTCGACATTGAAATTGACGCCATTCTATACCGCCCGGTTTAGTGCGCTGGCGGCGTAATGAAGTAAGAAATATTTACTCCCTGTAATATTTACTCCCTGTAATGGGGAGTAATAGCCGATGGCTGATTTGAGCCGTAACGGCGGCATCCGCGAAAGTGGCAGGAGAAAGCGCAGACGACACCCAGGGTCAGGAATACGGATTTGTTGATGGCGCGGCCCGTCCTGCCGGACTTTTATCACAATACAGTCAAGTTTTTCTTCACCAGTCGCGGTTCGAATGTGGCGTTACGATCGCGCATAGTATGCAGCCCTAGTGGGCCATCCCTGGTAATGACAGTTTTTGTGGAATAACCGTTGCGAGTGCTTCACGCCGGGGATACCAGCGCTTAGAGCCGTTGGGACTCACCAAAAGATACAGACCATGCGCGTCCGCGAGTTTGTAGGCTTTCTCGCGCGGCTTGGCGGTACGGGCAACAACGTCGGTCAGCGCCATAATTTGGGGGCAACTCATAATCAAAGTGAATTGACCCTTATCTTGACCCCTCATCTTGACCCCCAAATCATTTGGGTATCAATGGACGAAAAAAGGCCAGTGTGGATAAAATAGACAAAATCGCAGAGAGGAGTGTGGAATTAAAATCGTTATTTTACAGTGTGATATGGACGTTACTGGACGATTATGGACATAAAAAAAGCCACCCTAAGGTGACTTAATTTTCATACAATGGTGCGAAGGCCGGACTCGAATTTTACAACGTAAGCAACTGATAAATATAATTGTTAAAAACAAGAGCTATTTGATTGTATACTCAGCCTCGTTTATTTTAAAAACGATATAAATCAATTAATTAAACTTCATCTTCGCCATCTTCAACAGGCTCTAACGCATCAAGCGAAACCTTCACCATAGCGATTGAGCCAATGCGGATAAAGGCGTCCTCACCATCCATATCGGTGATCACATAACGTTCCGCTGTCTCTGGGTCACACTCCAATATCTCAAAGAATGAACCTAACTGACCGATGTCCTCAATATCTTCATCTTCAGGTTCATCTGGCTCAACACTCAGTCCGATAATCGGGCCACCATTTTCCAGGGTAATGTGGACATTATAATAGAAATCTTCATCCCTATTCTCATCTCCATTACTGTAAATGGGGGCAACAGGTTCAAATAGGAATTGGTGAAATATTACTTCACGAGTATTTAACGCATAGCGATACTGGTCTGAGTCGAACACAAAAAAGCGTTCTACTCCCGGATACGTTTTCTCCTGAAAATAAGCATAGAATCGACGTTTATCAGCCGCAGATATCGCTAACCAGAGCGGATCTTGGTGCCCCCTAAGATAGAGTTTTACAGACCAAACACTGCTATCGATCTCAATGCCTTTGGCTGCAAAATGATTCAAATATTCATCAGCTTGACTACGATAGGTACGGAATTCCTTCAGCACTTCATCACCGTCGGGAAACACTGCGCTTAACGGCTTATTCAAAACAGCGCATATCGCCTGCGCCAAGCCTAGTTTGGCGGCAACCTTACCAGCCTCTATACGCTGAATCTGCTGCTGGCTAGTTCCCACTCTTTCTGCCAGCTCACGTTGAGTGATGGATAGCTGGGTGCGAAGTTGCTTGATCTTATTCTGCGGCATAGTGCAATACTCCATATAGAACTCACACCATTAAAACACACGATTGAGTAAAAAACACAAAATAGTGTTTTTATGTATTCATCTTGCTGCTTTAAGTACAGCAGCAAAGGCAGGGTTACAGATGGAGAGAAGTGCTAACGTACTCAAATTATTCATTGAGCTTGCTGTTCCTACGATAAGCAATTTTTAAAGTTTGGTGGGGTTTCTATCGAAGACAACGAAATTTAACGGTTTTCTCGTGTATGCCAAAGATCGACGATATAAATAGTATCGTGCTGAATTTCATAGTGAACTTCATAATCATCAAACAAGATTTTTCTCACCTCGCGTGGTTCATATCTTACCTGAGATACGCCGATTCTCGGGTGGTCAGCAAGCCCCGTGGTGCCGATGATCAAGCGATCTAACACCTCGTCAGCATGTTGCCGACTGTACTGACTGGCAAACCCATAAATACGTTCCAGGTCATCCTGTGCCTTTTGCGTCCAACGTATTTCCATTGATTATGACTTTTTGAGTTTGTTGGCGAAGTCGATCACATCTGCATGGCTTACGACTCTTCCCGCATCGACATCAGCAAGACCTTTCAAAACCCGCTGATGCCTCCGTTCTCTCTCTTCAATCATTGCGGTCAGCGCTTCTTTAATCACCCAACTTTTGGATCTATCCAGTTCAATAGCCAGGCTTTCAACCGCAGCAGCAAGTTCGGCGGGTATCTGAGCACTGATCGTCTGTTTCGCTGGTTGTCCCATGAGCATCACCCTTTAATAAAAGTTAATAGCACTTATTAAAATAGCATGATTTTATTAGCGTCACTACCTGTGGCAAGCACAATATCAGCATCCCTAGATTAGCCCCATAGATCACCAGACACTTCGCCTCTCTTAAAATAAGAGGTAGTTTTGGAACTATGTTTAACACCAGTCAGAATAATAAGATGGTTGAAGTGTTATCAGGACCTGAGCGGCGTCTGCGTCGTACACCGCAGGAAAAAATTGCCATTATTCAGCAGACTATGGAACCCGGTATGACCGTGTCTCATGTCGCTCGCCTGCATGGCATCAATGCTACGCTTTTTATCGCACAGCTTTATGGTATCCACTTAGGGCTGCAAGAATTGATATTATTAGTTCTGACAATGGTGGTAACGTCCAAAGGCGCGGCGGGCGTGCCGGGGTTTATGTTTGTCATTATGTTGGCGACATTATCAAGCGCCGGGCTTCCTCTTGAAGGACTGGCGTTAATTGCAGGCGTCGATCGAATAATGGATATGGGACGGACAGCGTTGAATGTCGTCGGCAACGCGCTTGCTCCTCTGATTATTGCAAAATGGGAAGGCTTGTATGATGAAGAGAAAGGGCGACACTACCTCCAGTCGCTAACCTGCCGGTAAATTTACAATCCGCGTGATAAGCCTCCCCTGAAATTTTGGGGAGGTTCGCAGTTAAAGACAGGAGAATCCAATCTCAGGCTGTCTACAGCAACGGTCACCGCATGCAATGATGGATCTCAAACCAGCTATTTATGACATTTGCCCACTGGGAGGTCATTCAGGTGGTCTTGACAGGAGGAGATATTTTTTTAGATTAATTATCAGCTAGTTCATAGCAAAAAACGATCCCAGTTAGGTGAGCCAGATTTTAGCTTCATGACGTCCCCAACGATCGATAAGCAAAAAGCTAAGTCCTACTTCGAAGCACTCGAAGGGCAAGCCATTCCTCTTTTTAAGGTGAATATCAAGACTGCTGAATTGCTTCGAGACTTCATCATTCAGGGAGGCTTTGAGTTAGAGATACCTGTTCAGGGGTAAGATCCCGATTAACATTAAGCGCCCAGTTTCCACGCTTGAATAAATCTAAGATGGGGAAACTGGGAATCTGTTATATCAACGCAACTCAGTTTTCGTTTACTATTCTTAATAGCGAATAATTTTTAGGCACCCCAGTGGCTTCTGTTATGCCGATAGGGAGGTAATCTGTTCGCCATCTACTACTACATATTAATCCGCCGTCAACTTCCCAAAATCAAACGGACTCACCGCCTTCTCCCGATTCGCATCCAGAAAATCCGCCCACCATTGCAGCATCAGCTTACGTTCGTCCAGATGCTCCGCCTTATGGATATACGCTGCTCGCACAGAGTTACGTTCCATATGGCTCATCTGCCGTTCTACCGCATCCCTCGACCATAATCCCGATTCAATCAGCGAACTACAAGCCATAGTGCGAAAACCGTGGCCGCAAACTTCAACCTTGGTGTCATACCCCATTACCCGCAGCGCCTTATTCACTGTATTTTCACTCATTGGCTTACGTGGGTCGTGATCGCCAATAAAGATCAGTTCATGGCCGCCACTGAATTGCTGTATTTGCTTCAGGATAACCAGCGCCTGTCGGGACAGTGGTACCAAGTGCGGAGTGCGCATCTTAGAGCCACGATGAGAATGTTTTACACCTTCGATGGGCTCACGCTCAGGAGGGATGGTCCACATTGCAGTTTCAAAATCGATCTCTGACCAACGGGCAAAGCGCAGTTCGCTGGAGCGGATAAAGATCAATAGCGTCAACTCGACCGCCAAACGGGTTAACGGCCTGCCAGTGTAGTTATCGATGCGCTGAAGCAGTTCGGGAGTATGTTTTAGTTCCAGTGCAGGACGATGTTGCCGATTGCTGGACGCCACTGCCCCTGCCATTTCCTGTGCCGGGTTGTAGTCGATTAATCCGCTCTGTACCGCATAGCGCATTATTGCGGTGGTGCGTTGCTGAAGGCGTGAGGCGACTTCAAGACGTCCAGACTGTTCAACCGCCTTGATAGGCGCTAACAGGTCACGGGTTTTGAGTTCAGCGATGTTGCGTTCGCCGATAACCGAGAAGAGATTATCCTCCAGGCTTTTCAGTACGCGACGGCTATGCTCTTCCGACCACTTTTTATTGGTGGCATGCCATTCAATGGCAACGTCTCGAAAGGTCAACGCCTCGCTCTGTTCAATCTTATCAGATTTCTTTTTATCACCAGGGTCACTGCCGTTCGCCAGTAGCTTACGCGCTTCATCACGCCGCGCTCGTGCATCGGCCAGAGAGACATCAGGATAAACACCCAGCGCCAACATCTTCTGTTTACCGCCGAAGCGGTACTGTAGGCGCCAGTATTTTGAGCCATTAGGGTGAACAAGCAAGTGCATGCCGTTGCCGTCGGTAAGCTTGTATTGCTTATCGGCAGGCTTGGCTGTTCTGACTTTGATATCAGTAAGCGCCATGTTTAGGCCCTCCCTGTTGGTATATGCATTATCGAACCGGAAATACCATCATCTGTACCAACAACTGTTGGTAGATGTACATTGAAGTCGGTTGACCCTGAGAGAGTTAATATAGCGGGAAAGGGAGATAACTACTGGATTTCAGACATAAAAAAAGACCTCAGTTGAGGCCTATTTACATACTGTTGGTGCCGAAGGCCGGACTCGAACCGGCACGTATTTCTACGGTTGATTTTGAATCAACTGCGTCTACCGATTTCGCCACTTCGGCACGAAGGGTATGCGGAAAACGGGTGCATTATACCGTTTGCCGACTCGTGCGCAACTCTAATCCATCCGCTGCCGGTTTAAGTGCTGAAAAAATCATCTTTGGCAAAGTGTTATCCTATTTTCAGGATGTAGGTGCGCCGTGGTCGCAAAAAAGGCGCCGAGCGGCGCCTTGGGTTTTGGCCATTCGGCTTCGCCTAACGGCGTTTTAACAGCAGCGCGATGCTGATTATCATAAACACGGCGCTGGGCAGAATGGCTCCTAATACCGGCGGAATGCCGTAGACCAGACTCAAGGGGCGGAAGATTTCATTGAGCAGGTAGAACAGGAAGCCGAAGCTGATGCCAATGACGATGCGCAGACCGGCGGGAACGCTGCGCAGCGGGCCAAAGATGAAGGATAGCGCCATCAGCATCATAACGGCGACGGAGAGCGGCGCGAAGATTTTGCTCCACATGCTCAAGACGTAGCGGCTCGACTCTTGTCCGCTTTGTTTGAGGTAGCTGGCGTAGTTGTACAATCCGCTGATGGAGAGGGCGCTCGGTTCCAACGCCGCCACGCCGAGCTTGTCGGGGGTCAGGTTGGTTTTCCATTCGCCGCTCAGCGTTTGGCTGCCGCCGATCTGTTTGCCGTCGACCAGGTCGGATTGATCAACCTGGGAAAGTTTCCAGGCGTTATCCTCATACAGGGCGGATGCGGCGTAGCGCACCGAGAGCAGTTTGTTTTGATTATCGAAGCGGTAGATGTTGACCCCGGAGAGCTCCTTGTCGTTCACCACCCGCTCAATAAAGATGAAGTCGTTGCCGTCTTTGGCCCAAAGGCCGTTCTGCGTCGAGATCATTGAGCCGCCGGAGATCATCTGCGAGCGGTAGTTGCGCGCCAGCTGTTCCCCTTTTGGCGAAACCCACTCGCCGATCGCCATGGTGATCAGTACCAGCGGGATGGCGGTTTTCATGACCGCGGAGGCGATTTGCAGGCGGGTAAATCCCGCCGCCTGCATAACCACCAGTTCGCTGCGGGTCGCAAGCTGGCCCAGCCCAAGCAGCGCGCCGAGCAGCGCCGCCATCGGAAAAAAGGTTTCGATATCTTTCGGCACGCTGAGCAGCGTATAAAGCCCGGCGCCGAGCGTCGAGTAGCTTCCCTGGCCGACCTTGCGCAGCTGGTCGACGAACTTGATGATGCCGGAAAGCGACACCAGCATGAACAGCGTCGTCATAATGGTGGTAAAAATCGTTTTACCGATATAGCGGTCGAGTACGCCAAACATCAGGCCGCCCCCCTCAGTGTCAAACGGGCGCGTATTCTGCGCATCGGCACGGTATCCCAGATATTCAACAGCACGGCGATGCCGATATATGCCAGGTTTGTCGTCCAGATCCAGATCATCGGGTCTATTTTCCCTTTGCCGGCGTTGGATCGCAGCGAGCTTTGCAGCAGGAAGAAGATAAGATAGAGCAGCATGGCGGGGAGCATGCTCAGCACCCGGCCCTGGCGCGGATTGATGACGCTCAGCGGTACGACCATCAGCGCCATGATCAGGACGGAGAGGATAAGGGTAAGACGCCAGTGGAATTCGGCGCGGGCGTCATGACTATCCGAACGCCAGAGCGTCGGCATATCCATCTGCTCGACATCGCTGTTATCGAGCGTGACGGACTGATGGCCAATCACCGCCTGGTAGTTGGTAAAGTCGGTGATGCGAAAATCGCGCAGCAACGCGGTGCCTTCATAGCGCGCGCCGTTGTCCAGCGTCACGACCTGGGTGCCGTCGTCGTTCTGCGTGACGTGTCCGCGATCGGCGACGACGACGGAAGGGCGCGCGTTGCCCCTGGGCCGCAACTGGGCCAGAAAGACGTGTTCGAATTCCGAACCTTTGACGTTGCCGACGAACAGTACGGCGTTGCCGCCCTGGGCTGACTGGAACTGCCCCTCCACCAGCGTCGCCATGCCCGGGTTGGCTTTCGCCTCGGCCATCACCACTTCCTGATGGCGTGAAGACCAGGGGCCGAGCCATAGCGCGTTGACGGTCGCCGCCGCCGCCGTCAGCAGCCCGAGCAGCAGCGCCGCCTTAAGCAGCACGCTTTTGCCGAGGCCGCAGGCGTGCATCACGGTGATCTCGCTTTCCGCGTACAAACGGCCGAACGTCATAAGTAACCCGAGAAACAGACTTAATGGCAAGATGAGCTGCGCCATTTCAGGCACGCCTAATCCCAGTAGGGAAATAACCAAATTGGTCGGAATATCGCCGTCAACGGCGGCGCCCAATATCCGCACCAATTTCTGACAAAAGAAAATCAGTAACAGAATGAAAAGGATGGCCAGTTGGCTTTTAAATGTTTCCCGTACCAGATATCGAGTGATAATCACGCTTAATTACGCCTGTGAAAACTTGTCTTTTTGCAGGAAAGCCGATAGTTTCTTCGCTAACTCGCCATTTATACTCATTTGTGGCAACCTTCGTAGCTAAAACTGTATTACAACATACTGTGTTTGGGGTGTTTTATCAGAACCTGCTTATACTGATCGAAGCAGATTCGTTACGTCGTTAAGATTAACACAGATTATGTTAACGCAACGGCGGGAAAGTATTACGGAGTGTCACATTCTAGCCGTTGATCCCGTCTTTGTCTTTTAGATTCAGGAGAGTACATGGAGTTCAGCGTAAAAAGCGGTAGCCCGGAAAAACAACGCAGTGCCTGCATTGTCGTCGGCGTGTTTGAACCGCGCCGCTTGTCCCCGATTGCCGAGCAGCTTGATAAAATCAGCGACGGCTATATCAGCGCTTTGCTCCGCCGGGGTGAGCTGGAAGGCAAAGTGGGGCAGTCACTGCTACTGCATCATGTACCCAACATCCTTTCGGAACGTATTTTACTGATTGGCTGCGGCAAAGAGCGGGAACTGGACGAACGTCAATACAAGCAGGTCATTCAGAAAACCATCAACGCGCTGAACGAAACCGGGTCGATGGAAGCGGTCTGTTTTCTGACCGAACTGCACGTTAAGGGCCGCAATACTTACTGGAAAGTGCGCCAGGCGGTGGAAACGGCGAAAGAGTCGCTCTATACCTTCGATCAGCTGAAAAGCAATAAAGTCGAGCTGCGCCGTCCGCTGCGTAAAATGGTGTTTAATGTGCCGACGCGCCGCGAGCTGACCAGCGGAGAGCGCGCTATTCAGCACGGCCTGGCGATCGCCGCCGGCATCAAGGCGGCGAAAGATCTCGGCAACATGCCGCCCAATATCTGTAATGCCGCCTACCTGGCCTCGCAGGCGCGTCAGCTGGCCGATACCTATAGCCAGAATATCATTACCCGAGTGATTGGCGAGCAGCAGATGAAAGAGCTGGGCATGAATGCCTATCTGGCGGTCGGGCAGGGTTCCCAGAATGAATCCCTGATGTCGGTGATCGAATATAAGGGCGATCCGTCGCCGGATGTCCGGCCGATTGTGCTGGTCGGCAAAGGGCTGACCTTTGATTCCGGCGGCGTGTCCATCAAGCCCGCCGACAGCATGGATGAGATGAAATACGACATGTGCGGCGCCGCGACGGTCTACGGGGTGATGCGCATGGCGGCGGAGTTGGCGCTGCCGCTGAATATTATTGGCGTGCTGGCCGGCTGCGAAAACATGGTCGACGGGCGCGCCTACCGGCCGGGCGACGTGCTGACCACCATGTCGGGCCAGACGGTGGAGGTGCTGAACACCGACGCGGAAGGCCGTCTGGTGCTGTGCGACGCGCTGACCTACGTGGAACGCTATGACCCCGAGGTGGTGATTGATATCGCTACGCTGACCGGCGCCTGCGTGATTGCGCTGGGCCACCATATTACCGGGATGATGTCGAACCATAATCCGCTGGCGCACGAGCTGCTGGGCGCTTCCGAGCAGTCCGGCGACCGGGCGTGGCGTCTGCCGCTGACCGATGAGTTCCAGGAGCAACTGGAGTCCAATTTCGCCGATATGGCGAATATCGGCGGCCGTCCCGGCGGGGCGATTACCGCGGGCTGCTTCCTGTCGCGCTTTACGCGCAAATATAGCTGGGCGCATCTGGATATCGCCGGTACGGCGTGGCGCTCGGGAAAAGCCAAAGGCGCGACCGGGCGTCCGGTCGCGCTGCTGTCGCAGTTCCTGCTTAATCGCGCCGGACTGAATGACGTAGAATAACGGTCATCCGTCGGACGCGATCAATGGCGTCGGCATAAACGGGCCGGTTTTTCCGGCCCTTATCAATAGTGTAAATAATGAAAAACGCAACGTTCTATCTTCTCGAACATGACGAAAAAAGCGATGAGCTCAGCGCCTTTGAGGCGTTGGCATGCGATCTGGCGGCGGAACGTTGGCGTGCGGGAAAGCGGGTGCTGATCGCCTGTGAGAATGAACGGCAGGCGGTACGGCTGGACGAGGCGCTGTGGCGGCGCGATCCGCATGCGTTCGTGCCGCATAATTTGGCCGGCGAGGGGCCGCGTCAGGGGGCGCCGGTTGAACTGGCATGGCCGGAGCGGCGGGGGAACGCCCCGCGCGACCTGCTTATCAGCCTGTTGCCGTATTTCGCAGATTTTGCCACCGCTTTCCATGAAGTGATAGACTTTGTCCCTTACGAAGAATCCCTGAAACAGTTGGCGCGCGACCGCTACAAGGCCTATCGCAGCGTCGGCTTTCAATTGACCACGGCTAAGCCGCCAACTCACTGAATTTTGAGCATAATGGAAACGAAATATAACCCGCAAGATATCGAGCAGCCTCTTTACGAGCACTGGGAAGAGCAAGGCTACTTCAAGCCGAACGGCGATGTGAGCAAAGAGAGCTTCAGTATCATGATCCCGCCGCCCAACGTTACCGGCAGCTTGCATATGGGTCATGCTTTCCAGCAAACCATTATGGATACGATGATTCGCTATCAGCGTATGCAGGGGAAAAATACGCTATGGCAGGCGGGCACCGACCACGCCGGCATCGCCACGCAGATGGTGGTGGAGCGTAAGATCGCGGCGGAAGAGGGTAAAACCCGGCACGACTATGGCCGCGCAGGCTTCATTGAAAAAATCTGGCAGTGGAAAGCCGAGTCCGGCGGCACCATTACCCGCCAGATGCGCCGTCTGGGCAACTCCGTGGACTGGGAGCGCGAGCGCTTTACCATGGACGAAGGGCTGTCCGAGGCGGTGAAAGAGGTATTCGTTCGCCTGTATAACGAAGATTTGATTTATCGCGGCAAACGTCTGGTGAACTGGGATCCGAAACTGCGCACCGCCATCTCCGATCTGGAGGTGGAAAACCGCGAATCCAAAGGTTCCATGTGGCATCTGCGCTATCCGCTGGCCGACGGCGTCAAAACCGCCGACGGCAAGGATTATCTGGTGGTCGCCACCACGCGTCCTGAAACCGTGTTGGGCGATACCGGCGTGGCGGTAAACCCGGAAGATCCGCGCTATAAAGACCTGATCGGCAAAGAAGTCATTCTGCCGCTGGTTAACCGCCGCATCAAGATCGTCGGCGACGAACACGCCGATATGACCAAAGGCACCGGCTGCGTGAAAATCACGCCGGCGCATGACTTCAACGACTACGAGGTCGGCAAGCGTCACCAACTGCCGATGATCAATATTCTGACCTTCGACGGCGATATCCGTCAGGAAGCCGAAGTCTTCGATACCAACGGCGAAGCCAGCGCCGTCTACAGCGGCGAGATCCCCGCCCGGTTCCGCGGTCTTGAACGTTTCGCCGCGCGTAAGGCGATCGTCGCCGCTTTTGATGATATGGGGCTGCTGGAAGAGATCAAGGCGCATGATTTGACCGTGCCGTACGGCGACCGCGGCGGCGTGGTGATTGAGCCGATGCTGACCGACCAGTGGTACGTGCGCACCGCGCCGCTGGCGAAGGTGGCGATAGAGGCGGTGGAGCAGGGGCAGATCCAGTTCGTGCCGAAGCAGTACGAAAATATGTACTTCAGCTGGATGCGCGATATTCAGGACTGGTGTATCTCCCGCCAGCTGTGGTGGGGACACCGCATTCCGGCCTGGTACGACGATAGCGGCAAGGTTTACGTCGGCCGTGACGAAGCGGAAGTGCGCCGCGACAATCATCTCTCCGACGACGTGGCGCTGCATCAGGATGAAGACGTGCTGGATACCTGGTTCTCTTCCGGTCTGTGGACTTTCTCCACGCTGGGCTGGCCGGAACAGACGCCGGAGCTGAAGGCGTTCCATCCCAGCAGCGTGATGGTCAGCGGCTTCGATATCATCTTCTTCTGGATCGCCCGCATGATCATGCTGACCATGCACTTCATCAAAGACGAGAACGGCAAGCCGCAGGTGCCGTTCCATACCGTTTATATGACCGGGCTGATCCGCGATGAGGAAGGCCAGAAAATGTCCAAATCCAAAGGGAATGTGATCGACCCGCTGGATATGGTGGACGGCATTTCGCTGGAGGCGCTGCTGGAAAAACGCACCGGCAACATGATGCAGCCGCAGCTGGCGGAAAAAATCCGCAAGCGCACCGAGAAGCAGTTCCCGAACGGCATCGAGCCGCATGGTACGGATGCGCTGCGCTTTACCCTGGCGGCGCTGGCCTCCACCGGGCGCGATATCAACTGGGATATGAAGCGTCTGGAGGGTTACCGCAACTTCTGCAACAAGCTGTGGAACGCCAGCCGTTTCGTGCTGATGAATACCGAGGGTCAGGATTGCGGTCTGCAGGGCGGCGAAAAAGTGCTGTCGCTGGCCGATCGCTGGATTCTGGCGGAGTTCAACCGCACGGTGAAAGCGTACCGGGAAGCCCTGGACGGCTACCGTTTCGATATCGCCGCCAATATTCTGTACGAATTCACCTGGAACCAGTTCTGCGACTGGTATCTGGAGCTGGCGAAGCCGGTGATGAACGGCGGCGGCGAAGCGGAACTGCGCGGCACCCGCCATACGCTGGTCACGGTGCTGGAGGCGCTGCTGCGTCTGGCGCATCCGATCATTCCGTTTATTACCGAAACCATCTGGCAACGGGTGAAAACGCTGAAAGGCATTAGCGCCGATACGATCATGTTGCAGCCTTTCCCTGAGTTCGACGCCGCGCAGGAAGATACGCAGGCGCTGAACGATCTGGAATGGATCAAGCAGGCGATAATCGCCGTGCGTAATATCCGCGCGGAAATGAATATCGCGCCGGGCAAACCGCTCGAGCTGCTGCTGCGCGACGCCGCTCCCGAAGCCGCGCGCCGGGCGCAGGAAAACCGCGGCTTTATTCAGACGCTGGCTCGTCTGGATAGCATCACGCTGTTGCCGGCGGGCGATAAAGGCCCGGTATCCGTTGCCAAATTGGTGGACGGCGCCGAGCTGCTGATTCCGATGGCGGGTCTGATTGACAAAGCCGCGGAGCTGGATCGTCTGGCAAAAGAGGTCGCCAAAATCGAAACGGAGATCGGCCGTATCGAGAGCAAGCTGGCCAACGAGGGCTTTGTGGCGCGCGCTCCGGAAGCGGTGGTGGCCAAAGAGCGCGCCAAGCTTGACGGCTACGCGGCGGCGAAAGCGAAACTGCTGGAGCAGCGGGCGACTATCGCCGCGCTGTAACGCGCGCGGGGCTCGCTCTGCGGGCCCCGCCGGCGGCGTTTAAAGACGCGCGCGTTTTTGTCGGGGGAACGCGGGGGGAGATTTCCGTAGGGAAGCCTCACCCCCGTGGTCGCCCCGAGTATCTCGATCTGACAAAACCATCATCTCCGATCGCCTCCGATCGCCGCTTATCGGACTTTGCCATCCTGCGTGGCTATTCGTCATTCCTTCCCTTCCTCTCTGTCATTCCCGTCCGCGCGGCAATGACAGCGAGGAAGGCGCGTAGGGGAAACCAAGCAACATACTGTTATTTATGATAATTAACTCAATAAAGTTTAATTGTTTATTGAGATTTAGGAGCGGTTATCTCTCCGCAGTAAAAAAATAAACGTTTTCTATTCGCATGACGGTCACCGGTCGGTTGGCGTCTGAGACGGCGGATCCATGCCCAAATGCTGGCGCAGGGTGGCGCCGTCGTAGTCGCGGCGGAACAGGCCTTGTTCCACCAAAAGGGGGAGCAGGTCGTCGAAAAAACAGTCGAGCGACGCCGGCGATCCGCCGGGCAGCGCGATAAAACCGTCCGCCGCGCCGGCTTGCGTCCGAGCGATAATTTCCCGCAGGGCATCTTCCGCCGTACCGACCACCAGCCAGTGCGCGGAGCCGATGACTTCCGGCCTTTGCAGCAGCTCGCCGACGGTAAGGCGTTCCCGTAGGATCAGGCGCCGTAGTAAATCGGCATGCGTCTGGCTGCGAGTCCGGGCGAGCGGCGCGGGGAGCATCCGCGCCGTGATGGGCTGGTCCGGCGGCAGCCGGCTGAGGTCGACTCCCAGCATCTCCCTGATACCGGCGTATCGGCGCTCCAGCGCCAGATTGGCATGGGTTTCCTGATACAGCTCGCGCGCCTCGCGCCGGTTTTTCCCCAGATAGAGGCTCAGGCCGGGCAGCAGCCGGATCGCATCGGGCCGCCGGCCGTGCGCCTGCGCCCGCCGGCGCAGATCGGCGCGCAGTTCGACGCCGGCGGCGCTGTCCGGCGTGGCGGCGAAGACGCCGTCGGCGATCCGCGCGGCGAAATCGCGTCCCCAATCCGACGCGCCGGCCTGAAACAGCGGAATGGCGCCGCTGCCCGCGTCCGGCACGTTGAGCGGCCCCTCGACGCTAAAAAAACGGCCGCGGTGGCCGATGGGGCGCAGCCTATCGGCCTGCGCATACTCGCCCTTGCACCGGTCTATAGCCAGCGCGTCGTGCGGATAGCTTTGCCACAGCCGGCGCACCACGTCCGTGAACTCAAGGGCTTTTTCATAGCGCTCCCGGGAGGGCGGCATGGAGTCAAGCCCGAAATTCCGCTGACCGTCCAGCGCGGTAACCACGTTCCAGCCCGCCCGGCCGCGGCTGATCCAGTTGAGGGACTGGATTTGCCGGGCAACGATATAAGGGGGGTAAAAAGTCGTCGACGCGGTGGAGACCAGGCCGATACGGCGGGTTTCCCCGGCGATGGCCGCCAGCAGCACGCTGGGATCGAGACTGCTGAAGGACGGCGAACGCGCCGCGCTTTGCGGATCGATGAACAGGGTGTCGGGACGGAACAGAAAATCCAGTTTCGCGTTTTCCGCCCGTTTGGCCAGGTCGATATAAAAGTCGGGCGAATAAATGTCTTCCACCCGGCTGTCGGCGCGCCGCCAGCCGTTTCCGGTCAGCCAGGTGACGGCGATTGACATGCCGATACACAACGGTCGGTTTGCTGCCATGCCTGTTTTTCTCCTGTTCCAGGGGGATATCCGTTCCGCCGGTTGCATCGCATCTTGGCGGGCGCGCTATTGCGGCGCCTGCGGGTGAATATTATACTGCGGCGAGTTTGCTTTTAGCGATTGAGAATCATTTCGCATTTATTATTATGCCTGTTTTAGGCGCGGATGGCGGTCGGGAGATTGATGAATAACAAGAAAAGCAGGGCGAATGCGGGACGTCTGCTGCTGATGCTGGCGGCGCTGGCGGGATTTATCGTCCAGGCCGCGCACGCCGGCGCCGTCTGGCCGCGAACCTTTCACAATGCCGACGGCACCACCACCGTTCTGCCCGCCCAGCCGAAGCGCATTTTGTCCACCTCGGTGACCATCAGCGGAACGCTGCTGGCGATCGATGCGCCGCTGGCGGCCAGCGCCGCCGCGGCCAACGGCCGGTTCTTTGCCCAGTGGGACAAGACGGCGCAAGCGCGCCGGGTGGAAAAACTGTGGCCGGCGGGCAGCGTGGATCTGGAAGCGGTCTATGCCGTCGCGCCCGATTTGATCGTGGTCGCCGCCACGGGCGGGGACTCCGCGCTCGGGCAGATCGACGAGCTGAACGCCATCGCGCCGACCATCGTGCTGGATTACGGCGGCCAGACCTGGCAGGCGCTGGCGCGGCAGATTAGCGTGGCGGTCGGTCTTGAAGCGCAGACCAACGTGCGCATCGCCGAATTCGACGCCGAGGTTAACGCGGCTCGCGATAAAATCACCCCGCCGCAGGGCAAGGTGAACATTATCAGTTACAACGGTCCCGGCGCCAGCAACCCGATCGCCACCTCCGACGGGGTTCACGCCCGGCTGCTGAGCGCGCTCGGCTTTAGCCTGGAAGCGCCCGATCCGGCATGGCAAAGCAGCGTCGCCCCGCGGCAGGATTTTATCTGGGCGCAGTATGAAAATCTGACCCAGTTGACCGCCTCCACGACGTTTCTGCTCAGCGCGGGGGACGACAAAGCGGCGGCGTTTCTGCGGGATCCGATGCTGGCCAATTTGCCCTCGGTAAAAAAGAAACAGGTCTATGGGCTGGGCGTTAATTCGTTTCGCATCGACTATTTCAGCGCCAGGGAGATTATCGACGGTATCGTCAGACAGTTTGACCGGTCGGCGCGAGTCGGGCCGTCGTCGTAGCCGATGCGACGGCGCTACAGGATAAAAAACGCCATGCCTTCCGTTGTTCACTCCGCAACCCGCTCCCGCCGCGGTAAATTCAGATTTCGCCGCCGCGGGCTGGCGTTCGGCGCGCTGCTGCTGGCGGCGTTGGCCGTATGGAGCCTGTTTATCGGCGCGCGGCCCATTCCGTCGCCGGTGACCTGGCAGGCGCTGGTGGCGTTCGACCCCGGCAATAGCGAGCATCTGCTGGTCCGCTATCTGCGGGTGCCGCGCACGCTGCTGGCGATGGTGGTGGGCGCCGCGCTGGGCGTCTCCGGCGCCATCATGCAGGCGCTGACTCGCAATCCTCTCGCCGATCCCGGCATCCTCGGGGTGAATGCTGGGGCGATGGTGGCGATCGTCGCGGCGATCGCCTTTCTGGGGATCACCGATGTCGCCGGATATATGTGGTTCGGGCTGGCCGGCGCCGGGCTGGTCGGCAGCGCCGTCTATCTGCTGGGCGGCGGCTGGCGGGGAATCAATTCGATTCGCGTGGTGCTGGCGGGGGCGGCGCTGACGGTGGTGCTGCTGGCGCTGACTCAGCTGATTACCGTCAACAGCGATGAGGCGGTGTTTAATCAGTTCCGCCACTGGGCCGTGGGGTCCCTGCAGGGGCGCGGTTATCCGGTGCTGATTCCGGTATCGGTTCTGGCGGCGGCCGGCCTGCTGCTGGCGCTGGCCCTGGCCAAAGCGCTGGATATGGTGGCGCTCGGCAGGGATTTGGGGCAATCGCTCGGCGTTAATGCGGTCGGGGTATGGCTGCTGTCGGCGCTGGCCATTATCGTCCTGGCGGGCGCCGCCACGGCCGCCGCCGGGCCGATCGGCTTCGTCGGGCTGACCGCTCCGCATTTCGCGCGCTTCGTGGCCGGGTCGGACTATCGCTGGATCCTGCCTTATTCCATGTTGATCTCCGCGATTTTGCTGGTAACGGCCGATATTCTCGGTCGGCTGCTGGGTTATCCGGGGGAAATCAGCGTCGGCATTATGGTGGCGCTGATTGGCGGGCCGGTATTCGTGGCGCTGGTGCGGCGATGGAAGCTCGCACAGCTATGAACGCCGCGCCCGCTTCCCGCCGGCCGCCCGGCGTAGCCGGCATTCTCTGGCGCCGGGGAAGGGTGTCGCTGCTGGTTTCCCCGCGAACGTTGGCGGTGTGCGCGGTGATGCTGGTGCTTTTGCTGGCGCTGGCCGCGTTTTCCGTCACGCTGGGGCGCTTCAATCTCAGCGCGGCGCAAATTCTGGATGCGATCCTCGGGGGCGGCGATGGCGGCCCAGGCGCCCGCATCATTCGCAATGTCCGTCTGCCGCGAACGCTGACCGCCATTTTCGTCGGCGCGGCGCTGGGCGTTTCCGGGGCGATCTTCCAGTCCGTATCGCGCAACGCGCTGGGCTCTCCCGATATTATCGGCTGCACCACCGGCGCGGCCAGCGGGGCGCTGATTCAAATCGTTCTGTTCAACACCGGCCCGATGGCCGTCGCCTGCGCCGCGATAACGGGCGGCATCGCGACGTCGCTGCTGGTGTATCTGCTGTCGTTGAAGGGCGGGATGGTAAAAGGCCATCGCTTGATTCTTACCGGGATCGGCGTCGGGGCGACGCTTAGCGCCCTGAACGGCTTTCTGCTGGTGAAGGGCGATCTGGATAACGCGGTGATGGCGAACCTGTGGCTGGCGGGTTCGGTGCAGTCGCGCACCTGGATGCATCTGATTCCGGTCATGACGGGCGTACTGGCGCTGCTGCCGCCGATTCTTCTGTCGGCCAGACGGCTCACCATGATAGAGATGGGGGACGATATCGCCCGCCAGCTTGGCATTCGCGTGGAGCGCGTCCGCCTGACGATGATTTTCTGCGCGGTGCTCCTGGCGGCGCTGGCCACCGGCGCCACCGGGCCGGTGGCCTTTATCGCCCTGGCCGCCCCGCAGTTGGTGGCGCGGCTGACCCGCTCGCGGGCGCTGCCCGTGATCGGCGCCGCGCTGATGGGCGCCTGCCTGTTGCTGCTGGCCGATCTGACGACGCAATTACTTCCTTTGACCGTCGCGGCGCCCGTCGGGCGTATGACCGGTATTGTCGGCGGGCTCTATCTGCTCTGGCTGCTGACCCGATCGCGCCGCTTCTGAACTTTTTCTTAAATGATAATGATTTGCATTAATTAATGCTAAATATTATTATTCGTAACAATAATTGTACCGCTTTTATCATCAAATGACGCAACGCCCGGCGCCTGATGGGGATGCGCGTCTCTCGTTTTATATGACCATCGCGGATAGACCGCGCAGACTAATAATTAAGCGATGGCGCCAGAGCAGGTTAAGCCTGCCCATTGGCATGGCGACGCGTGCCTCTGGGGCGCCGGATCCTCTATGCCGTTTGTAAAGTGAAAATCACGGTCGCTTTTCTTATGTGAGCAGAACAGATTTTGTGCACTTTTGCTAAAGGAGAGTTATTGATGAATACGTTACATTCGGCTCGGCGATGCATGCGTTCGGAGAGTAAAAAAGAATCGGCGAGTTTACGCCGCGCCGGCTCGGTCGCGGCCCTGCTGCTGGGATTCATCGCCCTGCCGGTGTCCGATGCCCGGGCCGCCGGCGAAGAAGAGGAGGTCAGAGCGGCGGCGGCCCAGTCGGAGACTGACACCATCGTGGTCACCGGCGAGAAGGGCAACCGCTCGATTTACGACACCGGCTCAAGCGTGGAGGTCTACGACGCCCGCCGGCTCGAAGCGGTGCCGGGCGTCTCTACGGCGTCGGACCTGCTCAAGATGACGTCGAACATCGTCGATATCGGCATCGGCAACGATCTTCCCACTATCCGCGGCGTCGACGGCACCGGGCCGGCGCAGGGCGCGCACGCCTTTCTGAACGGTTCGCGTCCCCGTATGAACGTGACGATCGACGGCCGTTCGCTCAGCTATAACGAACTCGGCTTCGGTCCGCTGTCGCTGTGGGATATCGAGCGGGTCGAGGTGTTCCGCGGTCCGCAGAGCCTGTTGCAGGGGCGAAACTCTATCGCCGGCGCGATGGTGATCGCCTCGAAAGATCCGATGTTCCACTGGGAATCGGCGGTGAAGGGCGGCATCGGCAACCGGCACTATTCGCAGACGGCGGCGATGGCGTCCGGGCCGCTGGTTGACGACGAGCTGGCGTTCCGCGTCAGCGTCGACCGCCAGCAGCGGCGCAGCAGCGCCGATATGGTCGCCTATGCGCCGGTCGGCGATCCGCGCGAGGTGGAAATAACGACCTCGCGTTTCAAACTGCTGTACAACCCCGCCGCCTTGCCGGATCTGACCACCAGGCTGGCGGTAAATCATTATGATACCGAAGCGCCGCAGAATGAGGCCACCACCAGCTCGCGCTATGAGGCGCGGCGGCCGGTGTTCGAGACCAGGTCCACCAGCGGCATTTGGGATATCTCCTGGGAGGGCGTTGATGCGTTCAAACTGGAAAACAAGCTGATATACACGGACTTCGACAACCATCGCCGCACCTATGACGGCCTACAGGCCGCCGAGATCGACGGCAAGGAGTTCCAACTGGAGCCGCTGGCGCACTTCGGCGACGGCGACGATCGGCTGCGCGCGCTGGTCGGGCTGCGCTACTTCTACGCCAAACAGGACGAGTACGTCAATATGGCCAGTTACTACGGCGGCATGAACACCTTCGACGACAAGACTCAAACCTTTTCGGCGTTCGCCGAAGCCACCTACGCGGTGGCGCCGCAGGTCGACGTGACGCTGGGCGGGCGCTTCGAGCATGAAGAGCGCAGGCGCGTGGGCGGCAGCAGCAACGTGGCGATCGATTTCGACAAGACCTACGACGTCTTTCTGCCCAAGGTCGAAGCGGCCTGGAAGCCGCAGCCGGGGCAGACCTATGGCGCGCGCATCGCGCGCGGCTACAACGGCGGCGGCGCCGGGATGACGTTTTATGAGCCCTTCATCAGTTATACCTACGACCCGGAATACGTCTGGAACTACGAGCTGTTCAGCCGCCATCAGTTGAAGGATAGCGACGTTGAACTCACCACCAATATTTTCTATAACGATTATAAGGACATGCAGCTGCCTACCACCGTCAACGGCGCCGAGGTGATCCTCAACGCGGATAAGGTGGAGACCTACGGCGCCGAACTGGGCGCGCGCTGGACGCCGTCCTGGTCGTTTGAGATGAACGGATCGGTCGGGCTATTGAAATCCAAGATCGAGCGCTTTTCCGCCAGCAGCCTGGAGGGCAACAGACTGGCGCGCGCGCCGGGCTATACCGCCAACGTCGGCGCTACCTGGCGCTTCCTGCGGAGTTTCGAACTGAGCGGCAACGTCACCTTCTCGGACTCCTACTATTCCAACGCCGACAACGATGCGCGTGGCCGCATCTCCTCGTACTGGAGAAGCAACCTGCAGTTGGCGTACAACTTCAAACAGGGCCGCGCCACGCTGTTCGCGCAGAACCTGTTCGACAATAACGACAGCGTGATGAACTACTACGGCAGCACGCGCACCGGAACATACCTCTCCGAGGTGAAACCCGATCGAACAATCGGCGCGTCGCTTGAATTGACGTTCTGAGGACAAAGGAGAGGTTATTCCGAACCGAAAAACTATCCGCGGCGATGTCTATATGATGGAGGCGATCGCCGCGCTTTGCGTTTCAGTCCTGGCTGTCCATAACCTCATGGCGCAGGTCGTGATAACTCTCCTCATCGTAGCCGTGGCGCCAGTAAGGAATGGCGTAGATGCGCTGGCGATCGACCCCTTTTTCCCGGCGAATATAGCGACGCAGCGATTTGATCAGCCGATCCTCGCCGCCGATCCAGAATGTGGCGTCCTGAACGGGCAATTCCCAGGAGGCGAATATCGCCACCATTTTTTCAGTTAGGGAGATATCGCCCCATAGCCAGACGATCTCCACCCCCGCCGGTTTCTCCAGGTCCTGAACGTCGGCTTCCCGATCCACGCGAATAATGACCTTGCCCCGCGCGTCCGGCGACATTTTTTCCAGCAGCGCGGCGATCGCCGGCAGTGAGGTGGGGTCGCCGGCCATAAAGTAGTGGGCGGCCTCCGGCAGCATGGGGCTGGGGCCGCCGGGATTGGAGATGCCGACCCAGTCGCCGGGCCGCGCCTGACGGGCGAACGTCAGCGCCGGCCCTCCGGCTTCGCCGTGCATGGCGAATTCAATATCCAGTTCGCGCTGCGCCGGCCGGATGGCCCGCACCGAGTAGGTTCTGATCGCCGGCGGCACGTCGCCTTCACGCCATTGCGGCCCCTGGGGGGTGAGGGTGGGGATGGCCGGTTTCAGCTGCCCTGCGCGGGGTAACAGAATTTTCAGGTGCCAGCCTTCGCAGTCGGGCGGGTAGCTATGCAGATTTTCGCCGCTGAAGGTAATGCGCCGCAGGCCTGGCGTAATGTCCCGAATCGCTTTGACCTGCACCAGCTGCGGGGGCGCCGGCCGATAGGGGGTTTTGGGGGCGTCGTGGGGTGTGGACATGGATTTTCTCCCTGAGAGGATGGCCTTTTTGTATGACCCGCCATCTCTGGCGGTCACCCAATGGGTTGTCGCTGACGCGATGTCAAAAAACTTACGTGGGGCGTCTTGCCCTCTGCCCTGACGGGCCGCCGTAAACGGCGTTTTTTCTCCCGGACGTTTTTTGTACGCCGAGTGTACCAGCTATTCCTATTAATATTAATTGTTATCATTATCAAAGGCATTTTGGCGATGCATAAATAATAATGAGAACAACTATCAATTAATTCAGGGTTTGATATCATTTCAGGCTGATTTATTGTGTCATTGTGATGGATTAACGGTGGAGGCACAGCGTGAATACGGCTGTCAGTAACATTACCCAGCAGGCATCATCAACCTGGCAAAAAAAACGTGGCGCATTTAGCGCATTTTCCCGCAGCGTGCTGATTGCCCTGTTTTTAACCGCGGGACTAAGTGGAAATGCGCTGGCCGCGCCGGCCGCCGCGCCGTTGTCCGGCGATAACGCCGGCGATTCCCCGACCTCGGCCGTTGCCGCCCCGGCGGCGCAAAATGCCCCCGTCGCGCCGCCGGCCGTGCTTGAAAGCGCCGCTCCAGGCTCCGCCCTCTCCCTGCCGCCCAGCGCCCTGCCCGGCACGACAAGCCTGATGAGAACGGATTTGTCCGTCCTGGGTATGTACCAGCACGCCGATTTGGTGGTGAAAACCGTGATGATCGGCCTGCTGCTGGCTTCCGTTATCACCTGGGCGATTTTCTTCAGTAAAAGCGTCGAACTGATGGGCGCCAAACGCCGCCTGCGTAATGAGTACCAGCTGCTGGAGCAAGCCAAAACCCTGGATGACGCCGCGGAATCGGCCGGCGCGTTCAAGGCCGGCAGCGTGGCGCGGCAACTGCTGGCCGACGCGCAGAACGAACTGTCGCTGTCCGCTCTTTCGGAGCATGATGAAGGGATTAAAGAGCGCGCCGCGTTCCGTCTAAAACGCCGCGTCGCCGCGACCGGCCGCCTGATGGGGCGCGGCAATGGCTATCTGGCGACGGTGGGCGCGGTGGCGCCGTTTATCGGGCTGTTTGGCACCGTATGGGGCATCATGAATAGCTTCATCGGCATCGCGCAAACGCAGACCACCAACCTGGCCGTGGTCGCGCCCGGCATCGCCGAAGCGCTGCTGGCGACGGCTATCGGTCTGGTGGCCGCCATCCCCGCCGTAGTGATCTACAACGTGTTCGCCCGCTGGATCGCCGGCTATAAAGCGCTGGTCGGCGACGCCGCCGCGCAGATACTGCTGCTGTTGAGCCGCGATCTTGATGTCGCGGCCAGCAACGACGGACGAAATGCTTCATCGACGCAGAAATTGCGGGTGGGATAAGCCATGGCGATACATTTTCATGATGATTTAGGCGATGACGGCGAAATGCATGATATCAACGTGACGCCGTTTATCGACGTCATGCTGGTTCTGCTGATCATTTTTATGGTCGCAGCGCCGCTGGCTACCGTTGATATCCGCGTCGATCTGCCCGCTTCGTCCGCGGCTCCTCAACCTCGTCCTGAAAAGCCGGTCTATCTGACGGTGAAAGCCGACAAGCAATTATATGTCGGCGATGAAGTCGTCAATGAGCAGTCGCTGGGCCACGCGTTGGATGTCACCACCAGCGCCAATAAAGAGACCACCATTTTCTTCCAGGCGGACAAGAGCGTGGATTATGAAACCATGATGAGAGTGATGGATGCGCTGCGCGCAGCCGGATACCTTAAAGTGGGTCTGGTCGGCGCGGAATCGGCGGCGAAGGCGAGATAGTCATCGCCGGAAGCCCTGGCTCATTGACGCGAGTCAGGGTGCCGCCACTGGATATGCATGGGCGGGAGATAGCGCTTATCCTGCGTTAAAGAACGCCCCTCAATCAACGCGCTGATCATGTCGAAGCTATTCCCCGCCAAACGTTCGCTATCCTGGGCGATGGTGTCGATCTTCAACGGTAGGCAGTCGAACAGGTAGTGATCGTCGAAGCTGCACAGATGAATATCGCTTTCCATCAGATTATGCTGGCTCATATAACGCAGTACCCCTTCAAGCAGGCCGCAGGCCGCGGTAAAGAGCGCTTTCGGCGGCCGGCCCAGTTCGGCGCAGAGCCGGGCGAACATTTCATAGCCTGAGCTAGGGTGGTAATCGCCATGAATAACCCATTCAGGGCGGCACTCCACGCCTGCGCGTTGCAACCCCAGCCGAAAGCCGGCCAGACGGTCGCGCGTCGGGGAGATGCGCGCCTGGCCGCCGATAAAATAGAACTCATCGCCGTGCCGGCGGGCGATGCGCTCGACGAGTTCGGCCGTCGATTCCACCGACTCGGTCATCACCAGCGGCAGCTCGGACTCGCCGATCGCCCGGTCGAATTGCACCACCGGCAATTGCTGGTTGATTTTCTGGTACTCGATGTCGCTGAGCATGCTGGATGCCACGATGATGCCGTCAACCTGACGCTGTATCAGGCTGTTGACCGCCATTAGCTCCTGACTCGGATTTTCATCGGTACAGGCGATAAGGAGCTGTAGTCCCGCTTCGCGGCACAGCATTTCCAGATCGCGCGAGATAATGGCGAAACCATAGTTGGTCATTTCCGGCACCACCAGACCCAGCGTATTGCTGCGGGTCGAACGCAGTGAACGGGCGTGAATGCTGGGCTGATAACGCTGCTCGTGGGCGATGGCCATAATGCGATCGCGGGTGGCGTCAGAAACGCGGAACTCTTTGCTGCGGCCATTAAGCACCACGCTGGCCGTGGATTTGGATACGCCCGAGAGCGCGGCGATATCACTGATTGTTACGCGTTTGGTCTGTTTCACCGCTTGAGCCATCCGCCGTCAGAAAAAAGGGATATTATTCTATCACGCATGGCGCCAACAGCCAGTGCTGCAATGTCAATCGTCCCGCGCCGCTGAAAGCAAGCATTGCCTCCCCGTCCGGGAAATAATTGGCGGACATCGCCGCCGCGCCGTCATTGATGAAAATCTCAACGCTCGAACGGTCGAACAAGATCTGCAATTGCCGTAGCGCCCCGCGCCAGTAGCGCTGTTCCGGCTCGCCGGTGCGCCGATTGCGCCGAGTCAGGGTCAGGCGTTCTCCGTCCCAGCACAGGCCCAGCTGCGAGGCTATATCCAGCTGAAATTCCTCCTGGGCCGCGAGAATGACCTCGGCGCTGTTTACCGGGAGCGGCGGCACGGCGCTGGCGATGCCTTGCCATGAGGTGGGCCGCGTGCGCAGCTGTTGCAGCTCGCGCGCGGGCTGCTGATAGAGTTTGCCTTCGCGTAGCGTCAGCTCCCTCGGGCAGGTCATGGTGTGGATCCAGCCCTGCTCAATGGTGGGGACGAAAAACTCGTTCTCGTCGGGAATGGCCATCCAGCCGAACATCAAGCGCCGTCCGTCCGCGCTTTGCGTCGTCTGCGGGGCGTAAAAGTCGAAGCCGAGATCCAGCTCATTGAATTCATGGTGCCGGTAATTACCGCTTTGATAATCCAGCTCCCCGATAAAATAACCCGCCTGAAAGGTATTCAGATAACGCTCTTCTTGCGCCGGAATGCCCTGCGGGCAGCAGATGAGAACGTCCCGTTGGTTCAGCCGGAACAGGTCCGGACACTCCCACATATAGCCGAAATCACCCAGTCCGCCGAGCCGGGAACCGGCAATCTCGGCGATTTTATCCCAGCGGCGCAGATCGCCTGAGCGAAACAGCAGCACCTTGCCCTGCAGCTGTTTATCCTGCGCGCCCAGCACCATGTACCAGTGCGCGTCATGTTTCCACACTTTCGGATCGCGGACGTGGCCGGTATAGCCCTTCGGCAGATCCAGCACCGGTCCCAGCTTGTCATATTCGCCGTCGGCGTTCTCTCTGGCCAGGCATTGGAATGCCGTGCGCGAGCCGTCGTCGTATTTCACATTACCGGTGTAAACCAGGGTTATCGCGCCTTGATCAACCACGGCGGAGCCGGAGTAGCATCCGTGCGTCTCGTAACTTTCGCCGGGCACCAGCGCGACAGGTTCATGGCGCCAGTGCACCAGATCGGCGGAACTCCAGTGCCCCCAGAATTTCGCTCCGTGAGCGCAGGCTAACGGATTCCACTGATAAAACAGATGGTAACGCCCTTCATGATGGATAAATCCATTCGGATCGTTGAGTAGGCCCACGTTTGGCGACAGATGCCAATACGGACGGTGAGGATCGTCGCCGATGCGGGCCGGGTTAGACATCAGGGCGTGCGCCATACGCTTTAACAAGTGGATTTCCATCATTATTTGCTATCCGTTTTGTATTTCAGCAGGAATGAAATGATAAAGGCGGCGCCAAAGGCGATGAGCATGCCGAACAGGTAACTCAGTATCGAACCGGCCTGAACGATCGCCAGTCCGGGAAAGCCGGTTAAGCCTACCGCCGTCATATTGACATGATTGAAGACCACCCATGCTCCGCCGAGCGCGCCGCCGGCCAGCGCCGCCAGGAACGGTTTGATAAAGCGCAGGTTGATACCGAATATCGCTGCTTCGGTGATCCCCAATAGGCAGGAAAGACCGGCCGGGACGGCGATGGCTTTGATTTTAGCATCGCGCGTTTTGAAATAGACCGCCAGGCAGGCGCCGCCCTGAGCGACGTTGGCCATCGCCCAGATAGGCAGCAGGAAGTTAACGCCGATGTTCGGGTTACCCAACAGCCCGGCTTCTATGGCGTGGAAGCTGTGGTGAACGCCGGTAATGACGATGACGGAATAGAGACCGCCGAACAGTAGACCGGCCAGCCAACCGGCATGGGAAATCAGCGTGCTCAGCACAAAGGAGATGCCGTCGCCCAGCATGCGACCCGCCGGGCCGATGATGAGCAAGGCGATAAAGCCGGAAATCACTACGGTCAGGAAGGGGGTGATAATGATATCTAGCGCATCGGGCACCACCTTGCGCAGGCGTTTTTCCACCAGGCTCATAAACCAGACGGCCAGCAGCACCGGGAATACGGTGCCCTGGTAGCCCACCATGGCGATCTCCAGGCCGAACAGGTTCATGGTCTGGAAGCCGCCGGCTACCCCCCAGGCGTTGGTAAGCGCGGGGTGGGTGAGGATGCCGCCCAGCGTCGCGCCCAGATAGGGGTTGCCGCCGAATTCCCGCGCGGCGGTGAAACCGATAAGAATAGGCAGAATGATAAAGGCGGCGGAGCTGAACATATCCAGCATGATGAAAATCGCGCTGCCGGCGTCGGCCCAGCCGTAGGTTTTAATCAGCCCGAGCAGCCCCATCAGCAGACCGGACGCCACGATCGCCGGAATAATGGGGACGAAGATGTTTGACAGCAGGCGGGCCAGACGCTGCAGCGGATTGAGTTTTTGCGCCGCCAGCGTGGCGGCCTCAGACTTGCTTGACTCGTTGACGCCGGCCGCTTTGATAAATTCGGCATAGACTTTATTGACCAGCCCTGTGCCGAAAATTATCTGGATTTGCCCCGCATTGTGAAAGCAGCCTTTGACGCCTTCAACATTCTCAATCGCTTTTTTATCGGCCAGGCTATCGTCGTTCAGCACCAGCCGTAGGCGGGTGGCGCAGTGGGCGGCGCTGGCGATATTTTCTTTCCCGCCCAGCAGGGGGATCAGCGCTGACGCTGTGGCGTTAATGTCCATTTTGTTCCTCTTTGATAGGTATCCTCGCCGCCGGTTGTCGGAAAGCCCGATAACCGGCGTGCGCTGCGGTATTACGCTGACGTTTTAGAACCAGGTTTCCATCTGGACGCCGAAGTTCCATTCGCCGCCTGCTTTAAAGCCGGTGGAGCCAAAGGTATCTTCGCTGGAGTAGTTATCCAGACGTTTATCCCAGTCCATATAGCTGGCGAACAGGCGCAGCTCCGGACGGCTGAAGAAGTTGGCGATATCGCCGACCTTGAACGTCGGCGCGAAGGTCAGCTTGTAGAAGCCGCCGCTGACGCTGTTTAGCTTGCCCAGGCTGGCTGTGGTATAACCTTTCGGATCCAAATCCATATATTGGTAGCTGCCTTCATAGGCCAGCGCAAAGTTTTCGGTGATCTCCTGAATTAACCGCGCGTTAAAGGTGATCCATTGGTAGCTATCGCCTTCGACATAGCGATCCTTGCTGGTTTGCGCCAGAATGGATGGCGCGAAGCTCCAGGTCTTGCTCAGCGCGGTGGTGCCGTAGGTGGCGAAGCGCCAGGTATTGGCGTCATTGGTCAGGTTGCCGTCTGAACCGACGTTTTTCACTTCGCCGCCCAGGCCGTGGCCGTAGAGAATGGCGGTTTTCGATGTCCCGTCGCGCAGGCCGTAGAAGCTGTCGCCATGGTAGGCGATCATGGCGTGATAGCCTTTATCGCCCGCATTGACGTTAGTGACTTCCGCGCTGGTGTTCGGACGCGCCTCGTTATCCTTCGCCTTCATGCCGCTAAGCATGAATTGGAACGGGCCGACGTAGTTGTTGGCGGTCAAGACGTAGTTTTTAATATCTTCGTTAACCGTGCTGTTTGAACCGTCCGGCGAACCAAAACTACGGCCATATAGCGAGAAGTTACTCTTGGCGCTATCCGCCCACTTGACGTCATAAATCCCGCCGCCGGTGCCGGCAAGGAATACCACGTCGCTATCCAGCCAGTGGATATCGAAATTGTCGCGATCGAAGCGCTTACCGGCCCATAGCGTGGTGTCTTTAAAGGCGCCGGTGAAGGTCGGCAGCGAACCTAGTTCGACAAAGGCTTCACGCACGTTAAGATCGCTGCTGGAGGCCGTCCAGTCGTTATAGCTGCGCTGGCCGTCGGCCATCATCACCTTGAAGCGCGTCGTCGCGCCATTGTCCAGTTTCTGTTTGTGCTCCAGCTTCAGTTCAACGTAGGTGTCATCTTCGTTGCCCAGACGGCCGATATGGCCGCCGGTCTGCCCGGCGGGGGACATGCCCGGCCCGATATCGGTTTTCGAGCTGGTGGAGGAATCATTGACCGATAGGCCGGAGCGCGCGTAGCCGTGGAATTCAAACCCGTCGGCGAATGACTTCTGGCTGGCCAGCGCCGTGGTGCGTTGCTCCACCTGCTGGGTTTTCTGTTCGGTTTGCGTGGTGCGGGCCGCTAACTGCCGGGTTTGGCTTTCCGCGGCTTCCGCTCTGGCTTCAGCCGCCTGCGCGCGCTGTTCGGCCTGTTGCAGACGCTGTTCCAGCGCGTTCAGACGGGCTTCGATGCTGTCGGAGCCGGCGGCAGAGGCGTAAAAGGGGCTGAAGAGTACAAGTCCAATGGCTATGGCGAGTCGGTTTGGTTTCATTTTTTATTCTCTCTTATCCTTGGGGGGGACCTTTGGTGTGCTAAAAATCCGTTTTTGCTAAAATGCTAAACCGATTTTTCGGAGAGAAAATAAGGGGCGGGGATCAGGTTGGCAAGGATATTTACCAACCTGTTTCTGTAAGTGTGATCCTGCCTACAAAACAGGATGCTTAAGCGGGCGTGAAGTGGAGGTTAGGGCCGGGCCAGCGACGTCGAGTTGAGCTGCCGGGCGAGAGGCAGGGCCGTCATGGCGCCTTTCGCCGTGGTCGCCAGCGCGCCGCACAGCTGCGCCTGTTCGATCGCGCCGTCCCAGGAAGCCGGCTGGGACAGGTCGTCATACTCGGCCAGCGCCTGTAATAGGCCGGCGACAAAGGCATCGCCTGCTCCGGTGGTGTCCACCGGGGTGACATAGGGCGCAGGGAAATGCTGCCGTTGCCGGCGGTCATGCAGCCATACGCCTTCGCTGCCCATGGTGACTAACAGCAATTTAATCGGATAGCGCTGCATCAGTTCTTCGATGCCCTGCTCCACGTCGGCGGTGGCGCTGAGAAACGCCAGCTCTTCGCGCGATAGCTTGACGACGTCCGCCAGCGCCAGCGCCTGGTCGAGGCAGGTTTTCAGCGATTGTTCGCTGGACCAGAGGTCCTCGCGGATATTGGGATCGAAGCTGACCCATCCGTTTACGGCCTTGATGCGTCTCATCGCTTCAAAAGCCGTGCCGCGCGACGGTTCCTGGGATAGGGCGATGGAGCAGAGGTGCAGCCATTCGCCTTTTTTGAACTCGGGCAGGTCGCTCGGTTGTATAAACAGATCGGCGCTGGGGCGAACCATAAAGGTAAATGAACGTTCGCCATCCTGGTCGAGGCTGACCACCACGGTGGAGGTTCGATGGGCGCTGTCCCCAATCATGTAACGCGTATCCACCTGTTCCCGATTCAGTACGTCGCGCAGAAAATGGCCGAACACATCGTCGCCTACCCGGCCGATAAACGCGCTCCGACCTTCCAGGCGGGCGATGCCCACCGCCACATTGGCGGGCGCGCCGCCTGGACATTTGAGATAACGCTCGGCGTCTTCCGGAATGAGATCGACCACCGCGTCGCCCATCACCCAAATTTTGTGTGCCATAAATTACTCTTATCAGGGATATTGGAAATGCCTGCTAAAATAGAAGAATCGGTTTAGCTACGCAACTTAATAACGAAATATGTTCAGTTCAAGGCACAAAAAGCGACATCGGCATTAGCGTTTTCCCCTTAAAAAGGCCGCTTATGCCCGCGCAGGCATGCCGCATTGCGATTTATCGGTTGAGAAGTACGTCGTTTTTAGCGGCCGGCCGAATCACCGCCGTTTTTCTTGAGAACGATGGCGCTAATGGCGGCGACGGAGATGGAGTGATTTGGGGGGGAAAATATCCGCCGTAATCGGGGCGACGTCACGGTTATGCGCGATTTTCGGCGGCAAATATTGATCCGACGCATGCCGCAAGCACTCTGAGCGGCAGCGTTATTTCCGTCCGCGTATAATGCTCGCCCCCTTGTATGAGTGGTCATTCCCATTTTCCGACGACGAAGAACTTTTATGCCAATCAGCCTGATCCAGCCAGAACGCACGCTATTCTCCTACCCGCGATATTGGGCCGGGGGCTACGGCACGGCGCCGTTTTTTCCCATGTCGCAGGCGGAGATGGCGCGGCTGGGTTGGGATAGTTGCGATGTCATCATCGTTACCGGCGATGCCTATGTGGATCATCCGAGTTTCGGCATGGCGATTGTCGGACGCATGCTGGAGGCGCAAGGGTTCCGCGTCGGCATCATCTCTCAGCCCGACTGGACGTCGAAAGACGACTTTATGCGTCTTGGCAAGCCGAATCTCTATTTTGGCGTAACGGCCGGCAACATGGATTCGATGATCAACCGCTACACGGCCGATCGGAAATTACGCCGCGACGACGCCTATACGCCCGGTAACGTGGCGGGGAAGAGGCCGGATCGGGCAACGCTGGCGTATAGTCAGCGCTGCAAAGAGGCGTATAGCGATGTTCCGGTGATCCTCGGCGGTATCGAGGCCAGCCTGCGGCGCATCGCGCACTACGATTACTGGTCCGATACCGTGCGGCGCTCGGTGCTGGTGGATGCCAAAGCGGATATGCTGGTCTATGGCAACGGCGAGCGTCCGCTGGCCGAGGTTACGCATCGCCTGGCGGCCGGCGAGGCGATTGGCGATATTCAGGATGTGCGTAATACCGCCGTGATGCGTAAAACGGCGCTGTCCGGCTGGACGGGCGTTGACTCGACCCGGCTCGACAAGCCCGGACGCATTGAACCGATAATGAATCCCTACGGCGAGGATCTCCCCTGTGCCGAAGGGGGGATGGCCGGGACGGATGGGGCGAAGCCAATCACCGTGCGGGCGCCGAAGCCTAAACCGTGGGAAAAAACCTATGTGCTGCTGCCGTCATTTGAAAAAGTGAAGGGCGATAAGGTGATGTACGCCCATGCGTCGCGGATATTGCATCATGAAACCAATCCCGGCTGCGCCAGAGCGTTGATGCAAAAGCATGGCGATCGTTACGTCTGGATTAACCCTCCGGCGATCCCGCTCTCCACCGAAGAGATGGATGCCGTGTTCGCGTTGCCGTTTCAGCGCGTTCCGCACCCTTCCTACGGTAAGGCGGTGATTCCGGCCTACGAGATGATCCGTTTTTCGATCAATATCATGCGCGGCTGTTACGGCGGTTGCTCTTTCTGTTCGATCACCGAGCACGAAGGGCGGATCATCCAGAGCCGTTCTGAGGCGTCGATCGTCAGCGAAATCGAGGCGATCCGCGACCATGTGCCGGGATTTACCGGCGTTATCTCCGATCTGGGCGGCCCGACGGCCAATATGTACATGCTGCGCTGCCAGTCGCCGCGCGCCGAGCAGAGCTGCCGGCGAGCCTCCTGCGTTTATCCTGAAATCTGTCCGCATATGGATACCAACCATGAGCCGACCATCAGGCTGTATCGACGCGCCCGCGGCCTGAAAGGCATCAAGAAGATCCTTATCGCTTCCGGCGTCCGTTACGATCTGGCGGTAAAAGATCCGCGTTATATCAAGGAACTGGCCGAGCATCACGTCGGCGGATATCTCAAGATCGCGCCCGAGCATACGGAGGCCGGGCCGTTGTCGAAAATGATGAAGCCGGGAATGGGAAGCTATCACCGTTTTAAAACGCTGTTTGACGACTATTCAAAGCAGGCGGGAAAAGAGCAGTATTTGATTCCCTATTTTATCTCCGCGCATCCGGGAACCCGGGATGAGGATATGGTCAATCTGGCGCTATGGCTGAAAAAAAACCGCTTCAGATTGGATCAGGTGCAGAACTTCTACCCTTCGCCATTGGCGAATGCCACCACCATGTACTACAGCGGCAAGAATCCGCTGGGCAAAGTGGACTATAAAAGCGAGAACGTGGTGGTGCCGCGGGGCGAGCGTCAGCGGCGCCTGCATAAAGCGCTGCTGCGCTACCACGATCCGGCTAACTGGCCGCTGCTGCGCGAAGCGCTGAGCGCGATGGGGCTGAAACGTTTGATCGGCAGCCGGCCCGACTGCCTGATCCCCGCGCCGGCGCCGGGGGAGCGCGCCGCCCAGGGAACGAAAGGCCGCGCCGCCGCCCGCCCGGCGTTGACCCGTTTTACCGTGCCGGCCGCCGCCCAGCAGCCGGCCGCGAAAAAACGGCCGCCGATGGCGAAAAGTTCCCGGCCGGGTAAGGCATCCGGCCGGTCGAAATCGGCGAACCGCGGTAAAAAATAGCCGCGAGCGATTGCTAACGCCGCTTGAGGCGTGATTCCCGTCGCCGTTCGGCAGGGCGGCCCCGTCAGGTTCAAATCTTGCATCCGTCGGACAGGTGCGTTCAGAATATCGCCTGCGATCCCCGATGAGACAGGAGGGTAGGTGAACATGGAGAATACGCTGCAAACCATCTCGCGTTATTTGAAAAAGCAGCACGTGCTGACGCTATGCGCGGGTGAAAATTCGGATTTATGGTGCGCGAGTTGCTTCTACACTTATGACGAAAGTCAGGCGGCTTTTTATGTGATGACGGAAGCAGATACGCGCCACGGCGCGCTGATGTCCCGGCAGCCGCAAATCGCCGGAACGGTGAGCGGCCAGCCGAAAAACGTCATGCTGATTAAAGGCGTTCAGTTTCGCGCGCGGGCGCTACGTCTGGAAGGGGAAGAGGAGCGACAGGCTCGGGCGCATTATAACCGGCGTTTCCCGATCGCCAGAGCGGCGCATGCGCCTATCTGGCGTTTACAACTGACGGAATTGAAGATGACGGACAACAGTTTGGGATTCGGAAAAAAGCATCACTGGCGGCGTTAGCCGCCGGCAGAGCGCAACAGGGGGAAAAGTATGAGCCGGATATTGCTATTGGGCGCATCGGGGCTGGTCGGAAATGAGTTGCTGCAGCTTCTGAAGGCGAACAATCGGGTGGAAATGATTTATGCGCCGACCCGTAAGCCTCTGCCCCCGTCGGAACGCGTGGTGAATCCGTATGACGCGGATCTATTGGCGGCGCTTGCCCAAGTTACCGCCCCCATCGATATCGCGTTTTGCTGCCTGGGGTCGACCATCAAGGCGGCGGGCAGCAGGCAGGCATTCCGTCATGTGGACGGTACGCTGGTGGTGGGCGGGGCGAAAGCGGCCCTGGCCCTGGGCGCGAAACAGTTTCTGGTGGTCAGCGCCCTCGGCGCCGATGCGGATTCGCTCTTTTTTTATTCGCGGGTCAAGGGCGAAACCGAGAGGGCGCTGCGCGAGCAGGAATGGCAGCATCTGGCGCTGGCCAGGCCGTCGATTCTATTAGGACAGAGGCGGGAGCGGCGTCTGCTGGAGAGCCTGGCCGCGCCGCTGTTTCGTCTTTTGCCGGGAAAATGGCGGGCTATCGAGGGGAAAACGGTGGCGCAGGCGCTGGTAAACCAGGCCTTTTCTCCCGAGCCCAAAGCGAGAGTGACGGTTTTGGAATCCCGGCAGCTACGCGCGCTGGGCAGGCAGAATGCATAGCGGGCAAGCGCGGACCGGCCGGGCGGGGATTAGCGCAGGTAGTGGATAACCTGATTGCTGCTGCCTCGCCAGATCAGAGCGGGATCTTTGAGATCCTGCACAAACTTGCCGTCCACCAGCACGTTAATCAGCGATACCACCTGCTGTTGCGCTTCGTTCAGCTCGGCGAGCACGTAGCCCGTCCAGACCCAGATATCTTTACCGGGGCACTCCGCGCGTATCCGTTGTACCAGCCGCAGGATATCGGGCACGTTCTGCGGATGCAGCGGATCGCCGCCGGACAGGGTAATGCCCTGCCGGGGAATCTGCGTATCCTGCAGATCGGCGATGATGCGGTCCTGCAATTCCTGAGTAAACGGCCGGCCGGAGTTTAACCGCCAGGTGCTTTTGTTGTAGCAGCCGGGGCATTGGTGTACGCAGCCCGAGACAAACAGCGTGCAGCGCGTTCCGGGACCGTTGACCACGTCCACCGGGTAATATTGGTGATAATTCATGGCGTTTTTACTACCGTGATCGGCTGATGGCGATATCTCTCAATGCGCCGCGCCCGCCCAAGCGAGGCGGCCTCTCCGGCGGCGGCTTGCCGGAGAGGCGTGGGCGACGGAAATATGCCGCTGGATAAATTAACCGAGCTGTCCGTTGCCCAAATGTTTGATGCGGCGTTTTACCTCTTCCTGCTTGCCGGCGTTGAACGGGCGGGCGTCCGGGCTGCCGAGGTAGCCGCAAACCCGACGCGTAACGGATACGCGGGACGAGTCGTGATTGCCGCATTTCGGGCAGGTGAATCCCTTGCTGGTGCACTCGAATTCGCCGGTGAAGCCGCACTCATAGCATTCGTCGATCGGCGTGTTGGTGCCGTAGTAAGGTACGCGGCTGTAGCTGTAGTCCCAAACGTCTTCCAACGCCTTCAGGTTATGCTGCAGGTTCGGGTATTCGCCGTAGCAAATAAAGCCGCCGTTCGCCAGGGGCGGGTAGGGCGCTTCGAAGTCGATCTTCTCGTACGGGTTAACCTTCTTCTCCACATCCAGATGGAAGCTGTTGGTGTAGTAGCCTTTGTCCGTGACGCCTTTGATCACGCCGAATTCGGCGGTATCCAAACGGCAGAATCGGTCGCACAGGTTTTCGCTGGGCGTGCTGTACAGGCTGAAGCCGTAGCCGGTCTCCTCTTTCCATCGATCGGTCGCCTGTTTCAGGCGCGCGACGATAGCCACGGCTTTTGCGCGCAGCGTTTCATCGTCGAAGACATGAACCTCACTGCCGAACAGCGCGTTGATGGTTTCGTGAATCCCAATGTAGCCCAGCGAAATAGAGGCGCGGCCGTTTTTGAAGATCTCCGCCACGCTGTCGTCCGCTTTTAAGCGTACGCCGCAGGCGCCTTCCATATACAGAATCGGCGCGACGCGCGCCTTCACGTTTTCCAGGCGGGCGATACGCGTCATCAGCGCTTTTTTCGCCAGCGCCAAACGTTGGTCGAGCAGCGTCCAGAAACGCGCTTCATCCCTTCCGGCTTCCAGCGCGATGCGGGGCAGGTTCAGGCTGATGACGCCCAAATTGTTGCGGCCGTCGTGGATCTGTTTGCCGTCCTCTTCGTAGACGCCAAGGAAACTGCGGCAGCCCATCGGCGTTTTGAATGAGCCGGTTACTTCAACCACCCGATCGTAATTCAGAATATCGGGGTACATGCGTTTACTGGCGCACTCCAGCGCCAGCTGCTTGATGCTGTAATTCGGATCGTTAGGCTTACGGTTCAGCCCGTCGCGAACGGCGAATACCAGTTTGGGGAACACTGCCGTTTTGTGATTTTTGCCTAATCCGGCGATACGGTTGCGCAGAATCGACTCCTGGATCAGGCGCGATTCCCAACGGGTGCCCAGCCCAAAGCCGAAAGTGACGAAAGGCGTCTGGCCGTTGGCGGTATGCAGGGTGTTGACTTCATATTCCAATGACTGGAACGCGTCATAACACTCTTTTTCCGTCCGGGTGCGGGCGTACTCATCGGCCTGGGGTATATTCCACTCTTTGGCCACGGCCTTATGTTTTTCATGGCTGGCGGCGACGAAGGGCGCCAGAATTTCATCGATGCGGTTAATGGTCGTGCCGCCGTAGATATGGCTGGCGACCTGGGCGATGATCTGCGCCGTTACCGCGGTTGCGGTCGAAATCGATTTCGGCGGTTCGATCTCCGCGTTGCCCATTTTGAACCCTTTGGTCAACATGCCGTCGAGATCGATCAGCATGCAGTTAAACATCGGGAAGAAGGGGGAGTAATCCAGATCGTGATAGTGAATCTCGCCGCGCTCGTGGGCCAGCACGACGTCGCGCGGCAGAATGTACTGTTTGGCGTAGTGTTTGGCTACGATACCGGCCAGCAGATCGCGCTGGGTGGGGATGACCTTGCTATCTTTGTTGGCGTTTTCATTCAGTAACGCCATGTTGCTCTGTTCCACCAGCCCGCGGATCTCCTGGTTCAGCCGGCCGTGGCGTTCGCGCGCGATATCCCTGTCATGGCGATATTCGATATAGGTGCGCGCCAGCTGTTTGTACTTGCCGGACATCAACAGATTTTCAACCGCATTTTGGATATCGCGAATATCGACGCGCCGCTTATCCTGCATTTGTTGTGCGACTGCGCCAGCCACGGTTGCGCAGTAGTCGGAATCGTCGATGCCAGCGGCCTGCGCCGCTCGCTCTACGGCCTCTTTGATGCGGATTTCATCAAAAGGTACCTGGCAGCCATCCCGTTTAATCACTACTGGTTTCACGTTCCGTTCCTCTGTTGATGTTATCCACAGGAAAACCACAGCGATGAACCAAGGGGGAACGCTGTGGATGATGTTGTGGATAACCACTATATATGGGTATTTTTAATATAATAGACCCTATATGTAGTTCTTGGCGTGAGAAAGTACGCGTTTTATTGATCTAAAACAAAGAAGTCGGAACTCAGTTGAAAGGCTGTTCGGCGGTTATTTTTTATGCGATTAGAGGCGGTTGATTTGGCTCATTTTTTTGAGACAGAGTCGATTCTCTGTCTCTGTCTCTGTCTTTATTCGCGTTCCGCCATCGGAAAAGGCGGAAGCTGACGAAAGGTATTCAGCAGCCCTTCCGACCACGCCTTGCGGATCTTGACGAAGTAGTCGTCGTCTTCGGTGATGCGCCGCTGCCCGCCGGCGTCGAAACTGCCCGCGCGGTAAATCATCACATCCAACGGCAGTCCCACGGACAGGTTGCTGCGCAGGGTCGAATCGATGGAGATCAGCGCGCAGCACATCGCCTGTTCAAGCGGCGTGTCCATGCTCAGCACCCGATCGATAATCGGTTTGCCGTATTTGCTCTCGCCGATCTGAAAATAGGGGGTGTCTTTGGTGGCTTCGATAAAGTTGCCTTCCGGATAAATATGGAACAGCCGCGGCTCTTCGCCGTTAATCTGGCCGCCAAGAATAAGGTTGCAGCCGAAATTGGTATTGCTGCCGTTCTGCTGGGATTGGCTGTCGCGGCAGATCACTTCGCGAATGGTTTCTCCCACTAGCATTGCGGCGTCGTACATGGAGTCGGTCTGCAACAGATTCGGCGTTTCCTGCGCGTCGATGCGTGAGCCAAGCAGGCTGATGATGCTCTGTGTGGTGGCCAGATTGCCGGCGGATTGGATCACCAATACACGTTTTCCGCCATCATGAAAAACATGCAGTTTTTTGAACGTTGCAATATGATCGACCCCGGCATTGGTGCGGGAATCTGAAGCAAACACTAAACCGTCGGACAGACGCATGGCCACACAGTACGTCATAACCACCTTCTCGTTAAAAATCTACTGTTGCTGCTGTACCTGCTGTTGGCGTTCAAACAGGCGTACCTCAGCCTCGGAAAACATCTCTTCACATCCGCCGCCGAGCCGCGTACCGCGAACCGGGCAGGCATCAAGATAATCCATGCCGACCGCCAACAGCAAATGCTGATTGAGCCGGCAGGTATTATTTGTGATATCAAAACTTTGCCAGCGGTCGTCGATCCACGCCTCAGCCCAGGCGTGCATGGCCACATGTTGCGTATCCGCGCTGTAGACATAGCCGCTGACATAGCGGGCGGGGACCTGCAGGCTGCGGCAGCAGGCGAGAAAAACGTGGGTATGATCCTGACAGACGCCCTTTTGCATGGCGAAGGCCTCGGCCGCGCTATCCTGCACCTGCGTCGCGCCGGGAGTATACGGCATTTTCACGCGCAATTCCGCCATCAGCGCCATCAGACTCTCCGCGGGCGACTGCGGCCGGTAATGGCGCCGGGCGAATTCGCGGATAGGGCGATCCGCCTGCGTCAGCGGCGTTGCGCGCAGGAACACCAGCGGCGAAAGCGCATCGCCCTCGCTGCGGCAATCCGCTTGTTCCTCGCTATCGGCGATCTCCACCACGCCCTGGGCGTGGATGGTGATGTCGCTATGCGGCGCGTCCAGGGTCAGCACGTGCATGATGTTGCCGTAGGTGTCGGTGGTGGCGACGGCCGAAGCCGGCAGCGTCAGATTCCACGCCTTAATCCGCTGGCGGGCCGAACTCTGCGGCGTCAGGCGCAGATACTGGGTGCTGAACTTCACTTCCTCATCATAGCGGTAATGCGTCAGGTGATTGATGGTCAGTTTCATAGCGCCTCCAGATAGGTGTGACGGATGCTGTCAGCCAGTTCATTGATTTTAATTAAGAAATTATTTAGATAGACATCCAGACCCTCTTTCATTATGTCGTCCATGGTGCAAAAACGCAGCTCTACGTTCAGCAGATGGGCAAGGCGGCGGGGAACCTTGGCCCGTTTGCTGCCGATGGCCTCCAACTGCTGCACCAGATCGTCCACGCAGGCGTGCAGCGAACGCGGCATATCCGCGCGCAATATCAGCAGTTCGGTCACGGTTTCACGGCTGATCGGCTGACGATAGATGCTGTGGTAGGCCTCGCGCGCGCTGACCGCGCGCAGCAGCGTATCCAGCCGGTAGTATTCGCGCACCGGATCCGGGTCGCTGTTTAACTGCTGGTTTTTCAAATCAAGCAGTTGCGCGGTGGCGTAGGCGCGTTCGATCAGCGTGCCGAGCCGAATGAAGTTTTGCGCGTCGCCGCGCAGCAGGGTGCCGAACATCGCGCCCCGGAACAGGTGTGCGCGCTCCTTGACCCAGTCGAAGAAGGCGTCGATGCCGATTTTATCCACCCCCTGATAGCGCAGGTTGCGAATATCTATGCGGGTGGTGTTGATGCATTCCCAGATTTCCGACGAGAGGCTGCCGCGCACGGCGTGGGCATTATTCCAGGCCATCTCGATACAGTTATAAATGCTGCTGGGGTTTTGGCTGTCCAGGGCGAAGAAATTCAGCAGGTTGTTCATGGAGAAACGCGCATAGCGCTCCTGAAACAGCTCATGCGTATAGGTCAGGTTCAGCGGCAGCGCCAAATCGCGCTGCTGCTGGCTATGACGCGGTATCATGGACAGTTTGTAGGTCACGTCCAAAACGCGGGCGAGGCTTTCGGCCCGTTCCAGGTAGCGGGCCATCCAATAGAGTTCACTGGCGGTGCGGCTTAGCATTATTCATCCTCCTCCATGACCCAGGTATCTTTGGTGCCGCCGCCTTGCGAGGAGTTGACCACCAGCGAACCTTCCGTTAATGCGACGCGGGTTAAACCGCCGGGTATCAGGCGGATCTCTTCGCCCGACAGCGCGAACGGGCGCAAATCGATATGGCGGGGAGCCAGCCCGTCCTCCACAAAGGTCGGACAGGTGGAGAGCGCCAGCGTTTCCTGGGCGATATAGTTGTGCGGCTGCGCCAGCAGGCGCTGGCGGAAATCCTCTATTTCCCGACGCGTGGCCCGCGGGCCGACCAGCATGCCGTACCCGCCTGCGCCGTGCACTTCTTTCACCACCATGCTATCCAGGTTGCCGAGCACATGGCTTAACGCTTTGGGATCGCGGCACTGCCAGGTCGGGATGTTGCCCAGGATAGGCTCTTCGGACAGGTAGAAGCGGATCATTTCGGGAACGTAGGGATAGATGGATTTGTCGTCCGCGACGCCGGTGCCGATGGCGTTCGCCAGCACCACGCCGCCGGCGCGGTACACCGACAGCAGGCCGGGAACGCCCAGCATGGAGTCCGCGCGGAACGCCAGCGGATCGAGGAACGCATCGTCCACCCGGCGATAAATGACGTCCACCCGGCACGGGCCTTCGGTGGTGCGCATATAGACCGCGCCTTCTTTAACAAACAGATCGGCGCTTTCCACCAGTTCGACGCCCATCTGCTGGGCGAGGAAACTGTGTTCGAAATAGGCGCTGTTAAAGCGCCCCGGCGTCATGACCACCACGGTGGGGTCGTCCACCAGCGTGCTTTCCCGCAGCGTCTGCAACAGATAGCTGGGATAACGTTCGACGGGCGCGATATGCTGTCTGGCGAAGAGATCCGGATACAGCCGCATCATCATTTTGCGGTTTTCCAGCATGTAGGAAACCCCGGAAGGGGTGCGCAGGTTATCTTCCAGAACGTAATAATTACCGTCGCTGTTGCGCACCATATCGATGCCGGTGATATGGGCGTAAATATTGTTGTGCAGATGCACCCCCTGCATACAGGGCTGATACTGCTCGTTCGCCAGCACCTGTTCGCTGGGGATAATACCGGCCTTGAGAATATGTTGCTGATGATAGATATCGTACAGAAAGGCATTCAAGGCCTGTACCCGCTGGCGAATGCCGAGGTCGAGCCGGCGCCATTCGTGGGCGGGAATAATGCGCGGGACGCTGTCGAAAGGAATTAAGCGTTCGGTGCCGCCCTCTTCGCCGTAGACGTTAAAGGTGATCCCAACCCGGTGGAACAACAGTTCGGCCTGCTCCTTTTTTTGCCTGATCGCCTGTTGATCTGTCTGTTGCAGCCATTGCCAATAGGAGTTGTAGTGTTGGCGTTGTTCGCCCTGCGCGGAGAGCATCTCGTCGTAGTAAGGCGGTGTTGGAAGCGTCATTTTTATCATTGTCGTCCTCTGGCATCACGCTGAAAAAGTGATAACGGGATGATGCATAAAGTGCGCCATATTGAAAAAACGCGCGCCGGTTACGGTAATGACGATCGGTTAAGCATCGTGATACACGGGGCGACCGCCAGGGTGAGGCGTCCCTACGGGAACCTCCCCCGGTGTTTCCCCTAAAAATCGGCTTAAGTGACCAGCATTCGCCGGTTACGGTTATTTTTTCGCACTGGCTTAGTGCGTGATTTTGCGCGCATGCCCAATTTAGGGTAGGCGAGAAAACGGATCGGAGAGCTGCGCAAGGGAAAGGACGCGAGAATATGGCCTAACGCGCTTTTTTACTTAGGCGGCGCGTCGGCCTGTGGCGAGGCGGGCAGAAGACGGCCCGCCGTCAATAAGGTGCCGCTAAATAGTGCGTCATTCGGCATGACGCCCCATCATGGGGCTAGCGGCGTACCGCGATGGCTTCGATTTCGATTTTCACGTCTTTGGGCAGACGGGCGACTTCGACGCAGGAGCGAGCCGGGAATGACGCCTGATGTTCGGTAAAGAAGGCTTCATAGGCGGCGTTCACGGTGGCGAAGTCGTTCAGATCTTTTACGAATACCGTGGTTTTAACGATATCGGCGACCTTGAGGCCGGCGGCTTCCACGATGGCCTGAACGTTAGCCAGAGACTGGCGCGCCTGGGCGGTAACGTCATCGGCGACCAGGCCGGTTTTCGGATCTACCGGAATCTGGCCGGAGGTGATGATCATACCGCCGAGATCGACACCCTGTACATAAGGGCCGATCGCCGCCGGCGCGCGTTCGGTGCTGATGGTGCGTGACATAGTATTTCCTTGCATGGTTTATCAATAGCGCGAATGCGTCATTATTCAAAAAAGCGCCGTATCAGGCAACAATGCCGATCGTTTAAGCATCGAGATACATGGGGCGACCACAGGGGTGAGGCGTCCCTACGGGAACCTCCCCCTGTGTTTCCCCTAAAAACCGGCTTAAGTGAACGGCACTACGTATCAGGCAACGGCTATCAACGATACGCGCCGAGTGTGGCGCCGGCGCGCTTTTCATTATCAGCATTAAAGGCCGGAATCAGTGATTCTGCAATACTGCCTGCCGCTCAAACTCTTTTTCGCAGTATTTGCACTTCAGCTGCACTTCGCCTTCGCGCAGCTTAACGCCGAAGGAGGAGACAACCGGCTCCCTGCGGCTGATGCAGTTGCTATTCGGGCAGGTTAGTACATCGTCGATATGATCGGGCAGCGTCGGCGTCAGCTTACGCACCACATTATAGTCGTCTATCTGATTCACCGTGGCCTGCGGCGCATAGATCGCCAGCTGGTTCGCCTGTTGCTCGGTCAGGAATATATTTTCAATCTTGATCAGATCCTTGCGGCCAAGCTGATTGGAAGGCAGGTTCAGGCCGATGGTGATGCGCTGGTCCGTCGCGGTCAGTTTGAATAAGGTCAGCAGCTTAAAGCCCACCTGGGCGGGAATGTGGTCGATAACCGTGCCGCGTTTGATGGCTTCCACCTGTAATTTATTGTCGTGAGTCATGGCTATTCCTCTTCTTTTCTCACAGAACCAATTCGCGATTCAGTACCATCGCCAGCAACGCCTGGCGGGCGTAAATACCGTTTCCCGCCTGCTGGAAGTAGTAAGCGTACGGCGTTTTATCCACATCGGTGGTGATTTCGTCGATGCGCGGCAGCGGGTGCAGAACTTTCAGGTTGGCGCGCGCGCCGCCCAGATCGGCGGCGCGCAGAATAAACTGAGCTTTGATGTTGATGTATTCGGACGGATCCAGGCGCTCCTTCTGTACCCGCGTCATATACAGAATATCCAGGTCGGCGACCACGTCCTCGATGCTGCTGTGCAGGCTGTAGGGAATATTTTTTTCCGCCAGCATTTTCAGAATGTAATCCGGCATCGCCAGCGCGTTCGGCGCGATGAAGTAAAAACGGTTGCCCTCGAATTTCGCCAGCGCCTGGGTAAGGGAGTGAACGGTGCGCCCATATTTCAGGTCGCCGACCATGGCGATATTGATATTGTTCAGGCGGCCCTGGGTCTCTTTTATGGTGAACAGATCGAGCAGCGTCTGCGTCGGGTGCTGGTTGGCGCCATCGCCGGCGTTGAGCACCGGAACACCGCCGGAGAATTCGGTGGCGAGGCGGGACGCGCCTTCCTGGGGATGACGCATGACGATCGCATCCACATACTGGCTGATGACCGAGATGGTGTCGGCCAGCGTTTCGCCTTTTTTGCCCAAAGAGGTGTTACTGCTGTCGGCAAAACCGACGACGGAGGCCCCCAGACGATGCATCGCCGTTTCAAAAGATAACCGGGTGCGCGTCGAGGCTTCAAAAAAGCAGCTCGCGATGACCTTATGCTTCAACAGCTCGGGCTGGGGATTCGCTTTCAGGCTGGCGGCGACCTGCAACGCCAGTTCGAGATCCTCTCGGCTGAGATCGCTAATTGAGATGACATGTTTTTGATAAAGCGGATTGATCATTTTTATATTTTCTCCCAACGGTTAGACGCCCGGTAAACAGATAGCCGCCGCAAACGACAGGCGGCCCGCAGGGTGACCGCCAGGGGTGGCCGGCCACAAAAAAAAAGCCCCTCATCGAGGGGCTTTTTTATCAACGATAGATCAAACAACGGAAAGGAAAACGCCTGCTGGCCGCCGGACGGCAGCTGTGGTTGGTAACCAACATGAACGGCGGTTTTTTCGATGCGGCGGCGCATGACTCCTCCCGGCAAATTGTCGGGAATTATACGCGCCGATGACGCTAATTCAAGCGGAAAACCTGATTTTTTACCCGCGGCAATCGATTGCGTCGCGCATATCGCCGACGGCGGGCGGCTGCGGCGATTGATGCCGAAGTCAGCGGTTAGGGAAGGGGATAACGTCGCATCATCCCCTGCGATGGCGGTAGGCTGATTAATCCTGACCGAGCGTCGCCACCATCACGGCTTTAATGGTGTGCATGCGGTTTTCCGCCTGATCGAAGACGATACTGTGCGCGGATTCAAACACTTCATCCGTGACCTCCATTCCGCCGCGCAGGCCGTACTGTTCGGCCATCTGTTTGCCGAGCGTGGTCTGGTCGTCATGAAACGCCGGCAGGCAGTGGAGGAATTTCACCTGCGGATTGGCGGTGGCGGCAATCATCGCCATATTGACCTGATACGGTTTCAGCAGGGTGATACGCTCCCGCCAGGTCTCTTTGGGTTCGCCCATGGATACCCAAACGTCGGTATAAATGTAGTCGACGTCGGCCACGCCCTCGGCGATATCCTCGGTCAGGGTGATGCGGCCGCCGGTCTGTTCGGCCGCGGCCCGGCACTCGGCAACCAGTCCCGCTTCCGGCCAGCAGGCTTTGGGCGCGACCAGGCGTAAATCGAGCCCGGTCAAGGCGGCGGCTTCCAGCATGGTATTGCCCATATTGTTACGGGCGTCGCCCACGTAGGCCATCTTCATATCCGACAGCGCCTTGGCCGGTAAATGTTCCTGCATCGTCAGCAGATCCGCCAGCAGCTGCGTCGGATGGAATTCGTCCGTCAGTCCGTTCCACACCGGGACGCCGGCATATTGCGCCAGCGTCTCGACGATCTGCTGGCCGTAGCCGCGATACTGGATACCGTCATACATTCTGCCCAGCACGCGCGCCGTATCCTTGATGGATTCCTTATGGCCGATTTGACTGCCGCTGGGCGCCAGGTAGGTCGCCTGAGCCCCCTGATCGTATGCAGCAACTTCGAAAGAGCAACGGGTGCGGGTTGAATCTTTTTCGAAGATGAGTGCGATATTTTTGCCGTGCAGGTGGCGGATTTCCTTACCGTTTTTTTTATCGGCTTTCAGTTTTGCCGCCAGGGCCAAAAGATCGGCGATTTCTACCGGCGTAAAATCCATTAATCTTAAAAAATGACGCTTATAAAATGACTTCATGACGCGTATCTCCATACTGCCCGATGCTATTGATTGAATTAAAATTCACTTTATATGTGTAATTATTCAAATTCAAGTGCCGAGGACAAACTTTGTGGTGGAGACGGCCGCGGGGCTGTGGGAGAATGGCGCGATATTACGTCGGTTAATGAGGACTGAGGAATGGCAAACCGCGAATTGCTGGAAGAACAACGTGAAGAGACACGGCTGATCATCGAAGAACTGCTGGATGACGGCAGCGATCCGGATGCGCTTTATACCATTGAGCACCATTTCTCGGCCGAGAAGTTCGAGGTGCTGGAAAAAGTCGCCGTGGAAGCGTTCAAACTGGGTTATGAAGTGACGGACGCGGAAGAGCTTGAGGTGGAAGACGGCATTTTACTGATGTGCTGCGACGCCATCAGCGAAGTGTCATTGAACGCGGAAATCATCGACGCCCAGGTGGAGCAGCTTGTGACGCTGGCTGAACAGTATGGCGTGAACTACGACGGCTGGGGCACCTACTTTGAAGATCCCGATGGCGAAGAGGGGGAAGACGGGGACGACGAAGACTTCTATGACGAAGACGACGACGGGAAACGCCATTAATCAGTAATCTCCTCCGTTAGCGCCGTGGGGGAAAACCCCACGGTCGAACCGACCGGCGGGTGCCCGTATTGCCGCGGAAACTTGATTATCCTATTTCCCCTACAGCGCTTTCAGCATGGTGACTTCACAATCGGTATGGCGGGTATTGCCCATGGCGTGGGGAATATGTTCGAATCCCAGCGACTGGTACAAACGAATGGCGCTGGTTAAATGCGCCGTCGTTTCCAGATAGCAACGACGGAAACCGTGCCGGCGGGCGAAATCCAGCGCCTGTAAAGCCAGCCGTCTGGCCAATCCCTTACCGCGCAGAACCGGTAAAAAATACATTTTTTGCAGTTCGCACACATCTTCATCGCCGCCCACCAGCGGCGCGATGCCGCCGCCGCCCACTACCTCGCCCTCATATTCCAGTACCCAATAGGCGCTATCCGGCAGGCTGTAGAGTTCAAACAAACTGTCCAGATTCGGATCGGATACGGTATAGCCCTTATCGGCCGTCAAATTGAACTCGGCGGAAACACGGCGGATAACGCCGGCGATAGCCGCGTTATCTTGCGCCGTAATCGGACGAATTCGATAGTTGGCGGGGATGGCGGTTGTCATGGTATTTGCTCTTGTCGTTACGATATCGGGGTCAAATAGACGCTGGCGATTGTAATACCATTGAATCCTGATTTGATGCAATGGTCGATTGCTGTTGTTGGGGCGGGTTAAACGTATCTTCGCAATAACGGCAAAGTCGTTACTCGGATGAGTAACATGCTAAAACAGATAGAAAAATTCAAAGAATATGGCGCCGGGCGGCGGTGTTGAGGATGGCGCTTTCCAGTTAACCTGAGGGCCGGCCTTTAACAAAATCCCGGCCAGGCCGCCGGGATTTTTACGTTATATAGCGTCAGGCTATCAAATTCGGACCGGCGGTGCGTTCAGCGAACTAAAGAAAATAGGTCGTATTGATTATTAAGATAAGCGCCAGCAAAAAGAGTATGACGGACCATGAATTTTTGTTGTTTCTCATATTATGCCTTTAGCCGGCGGGCAGCGCGATGCCCGCCGTTGTGTGGTTAGAACCATTGGCCGAAGCGGCGGATATAAATATGTTTCATCAATTGCGCCACGGTGCAGTAGCCAATCAGCGTCGCCGCCAGCCACGGAAAGTATTCCCACGGCAATGGCTGTAGCCCGACCAGCGTACCCAGCGGCGAAAAGGGGATATATATACCTAACGCCATCACTAGGCCGGTCATCAGCATTACCGGCAGGGCGGCGGTACTCTGGATAAATGGAATTTTCCGGGTGCGCAGCATGTGCACCACCAGCGTTTGCGACAGCAATCCTTCGATAAACCAGCCGGACTGGAACAGCGCCTGATGTTCGACGCTATTGGCCGCGAACACGAACCACATCAACGCATAGGTGGTGATATCGAAAATAGATGAGGTCGGCCCGATCCATAGCATAAAGCGCCCGATGTTTTTGGCGTCCCACCTGCGCGGTTTACGTAAAAACTCTTTGTCCATTTTGTCCCACGGCAGCGACAGCTGTGAGATGTCGTACATCAGATTTTGCATCAACAGATGAATCGCCAGCATCGGCAGAAACGGGATAAACGCGCTGGCGACCAATACCGAAAACACGTTGCCGAAATTGGAGCTGGCGGTCATGTTCAGGTATTTGATGATATTGCCGAAGGTTTCCCGTCCTTTAATCACGCCTTCTTCCAATACCATCAGGTTCTTTTCCAACAGGATGATGTCTGCCGATTCTTTGGCGATATCGGTGCCGGTATCCACGGAAATACCGATATCGGCGTCACGCAGCGCCGGCGCATCGTTGATGCCGTCGCCGAGAAAACCAACGGTGTGATCGTTTCCCTGCAAGGCTTTCAGCACGCGCGATTTTTGCAGCGGCGTCAGGCGGCAAAAGACCGTACGTTGCTCTACCAGCACGGATAACCGCCGGTCGCTCAGCGTTTCGATCTCTCCCCCCGTCAGCGGTTCGCCGGGCTCCAGACCGACATCACGGCAGATTTTGCTGGTGATAATCGGGTTATCCCCGGTCAGCACCTTAACGGTTACGCCATTTTCACGCAGCGCGCGGATTGCGGAAGCGGCGCTTTCCTTCGGCGGATCGAGGAAGGTCAACAGACCGTGGATCACCAGGTCGCGCTCGTCGTCGGCGCCCAGCGGCAGCATGTCGTCGGCGGCGCCGAACTCGCGTAAGCCGATCATCAGGACGCGGAATCCCTGCTGGTTGTAGCTCTCCGCCAGCGCCAGTAATGCCGCGCGACGGGGCTCATCCAGCTCAACGCTCCGTCCGTTTTCAGACACATGGGTCGCGATAGCCAGCATCTCTTCCACCGCGCCTTTACAGATTAGGCGCTGATGGTTGTTTTCGTCCGCCACGACGATAGACAGGCGGCGGCGGATAAAATCAAACGGCAATTCATCGATTTTACGATAGCGAGCAAGTGCGGCGATCTCCGGTTTGTCGCGCCCGAAATGGATAATTGCTTTATCCATCAGGTTTTTCATGCCGCTCTGGTGCGAACTATTTAACCAGGCAAGTTGCAGCACTTCCTCATCGCTGTGACCGTGAATGTTGAGGTGATGCTCAAGAATGATGCGATCCTGCGTCAACGTGCCGGTTTTATCGGTACAGAGCACATCCATCGCGCCGAAATTCTGGATGGCGTTCAGGCGCTTGACCACCACTTTATGCCGCGCCATGGCGATGGCGCCTTTTGCCAGATTGGATGAAACAATCATCGGCAGCATTTCCGGCGTTAATCCCACGGCAACGGCTAATGCGAACAGGCTGGCCTCCATCCAGTCGCCTTTGCTAAAGCCGTTAATCAACAGCACCACCGGCACCATGACCAACATAAAGCGGATCAGCAACCAGCTCACGCTGTTGACCCCGCGGTCGAATGCGGTCTGGGAACGGGTGCCGACAATGGATTTAGCCAGCGAACCAAAATAGGTTTGATCGCCGGTCGCCACCACTACGGCGCTTGCGGTGCCGCTGGACACGCTGGTGCCCATCAGGCAAACGCTGGATAGCGATAGCAAGTCATGCTCGCCACCGCTTTCAGGCTGACTGGATTTGGCGTGGATATTACTTAAAATATCATATTTTTCAATTGGTAACGACTCTCCTGTCAATACCGCCTGACTGACGAACAGATCGCGTGATTCGATCAGGCGAACGTCCGCCGGGATCATGTCGCCGGCGGAAAGAAACAGAATGTCGCCCGGCACGAGGCGCTGGAGCGGAATTTCCTGGCGTGCCGGCGACGCGTTTTCAACGCTTCGCCGCAATACGGTCGCCGTGGTGCGAACCATTGATTGCAGGGCTTCCGCCGCCTTGTTGGTGCGAAACTCCTGCCAGAAACGCAGCAGCCCACTCAGGCTGACCATTACCAGGATGATGATGATGCCCGTCAGGTCCGTTTCTTCCCCCTGCTGTTTTGGCAGCCAGTAATCGGTAACAAAGCTGATGGCGGCCAGCGCGATCAACACATAAATAAAGGGGTTATTGAAAGCGGATAATAGCTGTATCAGCGCATGGGGCGATTTTTCATGCGCCACCCGATTTTCACCATACGTCTGTTGGCGATCGGCGACGTCGTCGTTAGTCAGACCATGAAGATTGGTGTTCATATTGGTCAGCGTTTGGGTCAGGCTGTTTTTCGCCTCGCGGGCGATGGCAAATGTGGCCGCGCCTTTGGGGTGATGGCGACGATTTGCCGTCTGATTGATCATTTCTGTCATTTGATCATCTCTATCATGCTAATTATTTTTGTTGACTTGTCCGCCGCGCACGGGCGCGCATCCCTGCGAAAAGGGACGTATGGCGGGCTGAGAATAGTGAGGCGTAGCGGGCGGAAGAGAAGAGAACAGAAAGGGCGTTTAGAAAAGACTGCTCCTTTTATTCCGACCGACGCGATTTACCGGATAATCTGGGGTGCTCGTCCATATTGTCTCCTTATCACCGCCTGGGCGATCATGTGTTTTATGGTTGGCTGGTTGCGCCGGTATTTTTGGGCGTAAAACATCGGACGCAATGCCAGCGACCGTTATCACGCTGCGCGAGCGTCATGTTATTCAGGGGATGCAACAGTTCGAAAAAGGGAGTGTCGCTGCCCGCCGGTTTGCGGCAAGCGGCAATCAGAAGAGATGAATTAGCGCTTGCCCGTTATTTGGTTTGAAAATCTGAGCGACTTTGCAAACGGTGTTGGGTTCGAAAACCAGGATTGTCCAAGAGAGTTCTCCGCTAAAATTTGGTCGAATTGTATCCATGCGAAATTATTTTGTAAACCCGGCTTTCTAAACCAATCTTCAACGGAAGACAAAGGATTAGGATATTTATCGTCGCGCTCTGGGCGGCGTTAAACCGGCAATGTGCCAGTTTGCTCTTCAATTTCTCTGCGCTAAATCATGGTTTTTTAAGTGATAATAAGTATCATTTCGTAGTCCGGGTAGGGACGAATTCACCATACATTATTATTTCCGCGTTTCGCGCTTATTTGGTAAATGGATTATTACTATGTCTGAATTAAAATCAGCTCTGCATGTTGGTAAAAGTAAATCCTCTCGACTCATTGCTTCCCTGTTGTTCTGCTTCTCTCCGCTGTTCGCCGCTCCGGTCGCCGCCGAAGCGCCTCAGTCCCTGACTTTCGCTAATTTCCGCGATACCCGCGATCTCAACCCGCATATCTACTCCGGCGAGATCTGGGCGCAGAATATGCTGTATGAGTCACTGGTTAAAGTCACCCCAAGGGGCATCGAGCCCTGGCTGGCCGAAAAGTGGGAGACCTCGGCGGACGGCAAGACGTACACCTTCACGCTGCGTTCCGATGTGAAGTTCAGCGACGGCGCGGCATTCAATGCGCAAAGCGCGAAACAGAATATTGACGCGGTGCTGGCTAACCGGCAGCGCCACGGCTGGCTGGAAATGGTGCGCATCATCGATAAGGTTGAAGCCCTGGATGAGCGCCGGCTGCGTTTTACGCTGAAAGAGCCCTATTATCCTTTCCTGACCGAACTGGCGGTGACCCGTCCGATGCGCTTTATTTCGCCCGCGGCGATGAAGGAGGGGGGAACGAAGCACGGCGTTAACGCTTATATCGGCACTGGCCCTTATGTTATGAGCGAACATAAAACCGATGAATATGCGGTGTTTACGCTCAACCCTCACTATTGGGGAGAAAAACCGCAGTTGGAAAAAGTGGTGATGAAAGTCATTCCCGATACGCAAACGCGCTTGCTCGCTTTGCAAAAAGGGGAGATCGAGCTGATTTACGGTAAAAACATGATTGACGCCGATGCGTTCGCCCAACTGAGCAAGGATAAAAAATTTACCGCCAGGCTATCCGAGCCGGTGTCGACCCGCATGCTGTTGATCAACACGACCTCGGAAAATCTGAAGGATGTGCGCGTGCGTCGGGCGTTGCAGCATGCGGTGAATAAAGTCGATATCGCGGAAGGGATTTTTAACGGCAGCGAAATTCCCGCCGATACGCTGCTGGCGAAAAATGTGCCGTACAGCAATATCGATCTGAAACCCTATGCCTATGACCTTGAGCAGGCGAAAAAACTGCTGGATGCGGCGGGTTGGCAACAGAAGATCGGCCAAACCTGGCGCCAGAAAGAGGGCGAGCCGCTGTCTATCGGCATCTACTATGACAGCAATACCGCCTCGCAGAAGGTGATCGCCGAATACCTGCAAAACGCGTTCGCCGAATTGGGCATTGAGCTCAAGCTGCACGGCGAGGAGGAGCAGGCCTATCGCGATCGCCAGAAAGCCGGGCAATTCGATATCGTGTTTAATATCTCCTGGGGGACGCCCTACGATCCGCAGTCATTCCTCGCCGGCATGAAACTGCCGGTCTACGGCGACTATGCGGCTCAGCAGGGGCTGGCGCAGAAAAAGCAGATCGACGACAGCATCGGCCATGCCCTTATCACCACCGACGAAAAGGAGCGGCAGGCGTTATATCGCTATGTGCTGAGCACGCTGCATGATGAAGCCGTCTACATTCCGCTGACCTATGAGCGTAACCGGGCGGTCTATGTGAATAGCCTGAAGGGCGTGGATTTCAATCCGTCGCAGTTTGAGATCCCGTTTGATCGCATGTATCGCGATTAAGCGACGCCAGGCGAGGTGGCGAGCCTGATACCTCCGTCGACGCCGACCCCGGCGAGGGGAAAATTTAGGGGAAACGCCGGGGGAGGTTCCCGTAGGGACGCCCGTCCCGGTGGTCGCCCCGTGTATCTCGATGCTTAAACGATCGGTATTACGGTATCGGGCCGCTTTATCGCTCCGCCCGTAAAGTTATATAGGTTGCCGCGTGAAGAAATATCTCTGTCGTCGTCTGTTACTGACGCTACCGGTTTTGCTGGGGATTTCGCTCATCTCTTTTTTACTGTTGAATCTGGTGCCGGCCGATCCGGCGGAAGTCGCCCTGCGGGTGAATGAAATTATCCCGACGCCGGAGGCGATCGCCGAGATGCGTCAGCAGCTGGGATTGGATCGCCCCTTCCTTATCCGTTATCTCTATTGGCTGTTTGACGCGGCGCGGCTGGATTTTGGCTATTCCTATGTCAACAACCGCCTGGTGCTTGATGAGATCGCCCGCTGCCTGCCGGCGACGCTGCAGCTTGCCGCGCTGTCGCTGGTTATTATCCTGTGCGTCAGCGTCCCCCTGGGGGTCGCGAGCGCGGTTTATAAAGACAGCCTCTTCGACCGCCTGATCCGCGCGCTGGTGTTTCTCGGCACGGCGATGCCCAGCTACTGGCTCGGGCTGCTGCTTATCTGGTGGTTGGCCCTAGAGTGGGACTGGCTGCCGACCAGCGGCGGCGGTACCTTTTCACATCTCGTTCTGCCCGCGGTGACGCTGTCGATGGTTTACGTCGCCGTCTATATCCGTCTGATCCGCAACAATATGCTGGAGAATATGCGGCACTATTATGTCTACTATGCGCGCGTACGCGGGCTGGAAGAAAAACGCATTATCCTGCGCCATGTGCTGAAAAACTCGCTGCACAGCAGCATTACCGCGCTGGGAATGAGTATCCCGCAGCTGCTGGCCGGCACGGTGATCATCGAAAATATCTTCGCCTGGCCGGGCGTCGGGCGCCTATGCGTCTCGGCGATTTTCAGCCGTGATTATCCGGTGATTCAGGCTTATATCCTGATGATGGGCGTACTGTTCGTGCTCTGTAATCTGCTGGTCGACATCATTCAGCGCTGGATGGATCCCGCGCTGCGGCAAGAGGGATAATATGCTTTTTTCGCACCGACTGCTGCGCGATAAGGTCGCGCTACTCTGTTTGCTGACGATCGTTGCGGTGGCGTTGATCGGCATGTTCGCGCCGTGGCTGGCGCCCAACGATCCGAATAAAATCAATATTGCGCGCAAATACGCCGACTTCAGCGCGCGCTTTCCGCTGGGATCCGATCATCTAGGGCGCTGCGTGCTGTCCCGGCTGATGTTCGGCGTGCAAACCACGCTATTTCTGGCGCTGCTGACGATGGCCGTCACCATTGCGATCGGCTGCGTGTTCGGCTTTTTATCCGGCTATTTGCGCGGGCGGCTGGACGAGGCGATGATGCGCTGCTGCGATATCATGCTGTCGTTCCCCAGTCAGGTGATGATTCTGGCGATCGTCGGGGTTTTGGGCGTCGGCATGTTTAACGTGATCCTGGCCAATATCCTGGTGAAATGGGCATGGTATACCCGCATGATCCGCGGGATTATTATCAAGCACAGCCAGAAAAACTATATCCTGTTCTCACGCGCCGGCGGAACGCCGCTGTGGTTTATCCTGCGGCGTCATCTCTTGCCGAATGCGCTGGCGGAGATCGTGGTGCTGGCGACGCTGGATACCGGCTGGGTGATCCTGAGCATCTCCGCGCTGTCGTTCCTCGGGCTGGGCGTGCAGGCGCCGACGGCGGAGTGGGGGGCGATGCTGAGCGAAGCGCAGAAAGTGATGATGATCCATCCGACGCAGATGCTGGCGCCGGGGCTGGCGATTCTGATTGTGGTGGCGGCATTTAATCTGTTGGGCGACTGTTTGCGCGATGCGCTCGACCCACGGGAGTCTCGCTGATGAGCGATCTATTACGGGTAGAACATTTACAGGTCGGGCTGGCGTCCGGGAAGCGCCGCCTGCTGCATGATATTTCCTTTACGCTGCCGCATCACGCCTGCCTTGGCATCGTCGGCGAGAGCGGCAGCGGTAAAAGCCTTACCTGCCGCGCGCTGATGGGGCTGCTGGGCGGCGAGTTTACCCAATCCGGGCGCGCCTGGCTGCACGACACGGACCTACTGGCGCAGCCGCCGGAGGCGATGCGCCGCCTGCGGGGTAAAACCATCGGCATGATCCTGCAGCATCCGATGAGCGCCTTCGATCCCCTGCAAACGCTTGGCAGCCAGATGGCGGAGACCTTTCGCGCCCATCTGGCGCTGAGCCGGCGCGACGCCAGGGCGCTGGCGCTGGAGATGATGCGGATGGCGCGGCTGCGCGACGCCGTAAGCTTATTTGATAAATATCCCTGCCAGGTGAGCGGCGGCATGCTGCAACGGGTGATGATCGCCATCGCGCTGGCGCTGGAGCCGCAGCTGTTGATCGCCGATGAGCCGACCACGGCGCTCGATTCGGTGACGCAGTACGACATCATGCGGGAGTTTCGCGCGATCCGCGAACGCCTGGGCACCACCATGATTTTTATCTCGCATGATTTCGGCGTGGTAAACCGTATTGCCGATCGGGTATTGGTGATGCATCAGGGTGAGGCGGTGGAGCAGGGCGAGGCGCGGCAGGTGCTGCATCAGCCGCGGCACCGGCATACCCGCTATCTGGTGGCGTCGCGTCAGGCGTTGCAGCGGCGCTATCAAGAGCTGGTCGATGGCGCGCCGGGAGGCGGACAGTGAGCGTCCTGGTTGCGGTAAACGATGTCCGCCACGGCTACCGCGCGCAGGATGGCGGCCCCTGGCTGCCGGTGCTTAACGGCGTATCGTTCAGCGTGCAGGCTGGCGAGTGTCTGGGCGTGGTCGGCGAGAGCGGCAGCGGCAAAAGCACCCTGGGGCGTATTTTGCTGGGGCTGGAGGCGCCGCGGAGCGGAGAGGTTCAGCTGGCCGGCCGGCCGCTGTATGCGCCGCCGCGCTTCTGGCGCGCGCGCCGCGCCGGGCGAACCCGCGTCAGCGCCGTTTTTCAGGATTACGCCTCGTCGGCCAACCCCCTGATGAAAGTCTCGAGCATTGTCTCCGAACCGCTGCTGGTGTCGGGGAAAATACCGCGCGATAAGGTGCGGCGGCGGGTGACGGAGCTGTTGGAACAGGTCGGGCTGGAGGAGGAAGTGTGCGAACGTTTTCCCCATCAGCTCAGCGGCGGGCAGATGCAGCGGGTGTGCATCGCCAGAGCCATTGCCGGCGAGCCGGACTTTATGGTGCTGGACGAGGCGGTCAGCGCGCTGGATGTCACCGTACAGGTCCAGATTCTGGATCTGCTGGCCGAACTGCGCCGGCGGCTGGGCCTAACCTATCTGTTTATCAGTCACGATCTGACGGCCATCGCCTATTTATGCCAGCGCGTCCTCTTCCTGCAGCAGGGCCATATCATTGAGCGGGTCGATGATATGACGGCGCTCGGGCAGGTGCGGCATCCTTACGCCCGCAATCTTTTACAGGCGGTTATGGCGTTTTAATGCGTCGGGCCGGCGGCGGTTGACGGGGGCGGTTCGTTCACCGTCGACAGCAGCAGCCGGGTATAGGGGTGCCGCGGCCGGCTGAATATTTGCCCGACATCGCCGGTTTCAACGATTTCACCGTCTTTCATCACCGCGATGCGGTGGCTCATGTGCTGCACCACGCCGAGATCGTGCGAAATAAATAGCATGGAGAGCCGTAGCTGACGCTGCAGCGCCACCAGCAGATCCAGCACCTGCGCCTGGGTGGTCACGTCGAGCGCGGAAACCGGTTCGTCGCAGATAAGAATATCCGGCTCGGAGGCCAGCGCCTGGGCGATCGACACCCGTTGCCGCTGTCCGCCGGAAAGCGCGTTCGGACGGCGCGCCAGCAGATCCGGCGTCAGGCCGACCAGCGTCAGCAGAGTCAGAATGCGCCGTTGCCGATCCGCCTGGCTGATATCGCGGCGCAGCCGCAGCGGCTGCTGGAGGATCTTCTCCACGGTGAACTGCGGATCGAACGAGCCGAGCGGATCTTGCGTGATGGTCTGAATTCGCGCGCGCAGCGGCCGGCGCTCGCGCTCCGACAGCGCGCTCCAGGGGCGCTCGGACAGCAATACCTCGCCGCTGTCCGGTTTTCGTAGGGCCAGGATCACTTTTCCCAACGTGGTTTTTCCGGACCCCGATTCGCCGACGACGCCCAGGGTTTCACCTCGTTGCACCTCCAGCGATACTTGATTGACGGCATGCATACGGCTGCCGTCAGGGCGGGTAAAGGAAACCGATATCCGATCCGCCTTCAGCGCCACCTCCGAAACCGTTTCGCCGTGCGCGTTGAGTGACGACACTACCCCGGCGGGCAGGTCGCGCAGCGGATTTTCGCCCGCCAGCCAGTCGCCGCGCGTCGCGGCGGTGGGGATCGCCGCCAGCAGCCGGCGGGTATAGGGGTGCTTGGGCGCCGAAAGCACCTGGTCGACGTCGCCGATTTCCACCAGTTCGCCTTTCTGCATGACGATAACCCGGTCCGCCACCTGCGAGACCACCGCCAGATCGTGGGTGATCAGCAGCACGCCGTGACCGGCCCGCGCCAGAGCGGTAAACACTTTCAGCACCTGCTGTTGTACGGTGGCGTCCAGCGCCGTGGTGGGCTCGTCGGCGATCAATAGCCGCGGGCCGCCGGCCAGCGCGGAGGCGATAAGCGCCCGCTGGCGTAAACCGCCGGAGAGTTCGTGCGGATACTGCGCCGCGCGGTTGGCCGGGTCGGGAATGCCCGCCTGTTCCAGCAGCGCCGCCACGCGTTCGGCGACCTCGGCGCGAGGAAGAAGCCGATGGGTGAGGATCGGTTCCGCCACCTCCTGGCCGATTTTGCGCAACGGATCGAGGGAGACCAGCGCATCCTGCAAAATAAAACCTATCTCGCGCCCGCGGATGCGCCGCCAGTCACCCTCGCCCAGGCCGCGCAGATCGCAGCGGCCGCCGTCATGGCGCAGCAGATCGATGGCGTCGGCGCGGACCTCGGCCTGTTCGCCCGCCAGCCCGACCAGCGCGCGCGCGGTAACCGACTTGCCCGATCCCGATTCGCCGACCAGCGCCAGAATTTCGCCGGCGTTGACCTGAAAGCCGAGGTTTTTCACCGACTCCACCGGGTCGCCTTCGCCGCCGGGGAAGGTGACGCTTAAGCCGGCGACGCGCAGCAGCGGTTGCGCGGCGGACGCGGCAGGGGGATGACTCATCATGAACCGCCTTTTGCCAGAATGGTTTGTAAACGCCGCCCCAACAGCGTGATGGCGATGACGGAAAGCGCCACCACCGTAGCCGGAAACAGGCTGACCCAGGGGGCGATATCCAGGAAGTTGCGGCCGTCGGCCAGCAGCGCGCCCCATTCGGCGGTGGGGGGCACCACGCCCAGGCCGAGGAAGCTCAGGGCGGAGGCGGACAGAATGGCGTGTCCGACGCCGATGGTGGCGACGATCAGCAGCGGGCGCAGGGTGTTGGGAATGATATGCCGCCCGACGATATACAGCGGGCGCTCGCCCAGCGCCACGGCGTGCTCCACATAACCGGAAAGCCGCACCTGGAGCACCTGCGATCTCACCAGCCGCGCGTAGCCGGCGATACCGGCCAGCCCGACCGCCAGCAGCGTGTTTTCCGGCCCCCTTCCCAGCACGGCGATCACCAGCAGCGCCAGCAGCAGATCGGGAAAAGCCAGCATAATATCCAGCAGGCGCACCAGCGCCGCGCGCAGCGGCGCGGGAGCCAGCACCGACAGGGTGCCGAACAATACGCCGCCCAGGCAGGCGATCAGCATGGCGCCGATGCCGATGCTCAGCGACAGCGAGGTGCCGTGGATCACCCGGGCCAGGATATCCCGGCCCAGCGTATCGGTGCCGAACCAGTGCTCGCCGCTCGGCGGCTGTAGTACCGCGCCGAGATCCATTTCATCGGCGGTGCGGCTGGTAAACAGCGTCGGGAAAAAGAGCGCCAGCAGCAGCAGGAGTACGACGGCCGCCGGCAGTAAGGTCGCTGGGGCAAGCCAGGGATTATGACGATAGCGGGCGCGGCGTCGCGGATGTGGAAGTATCATAGATTCACTGCTCATGGGCGTTCGCCTTTTTGCGCAAACGGGGATCGACAATCAGATACAGGGCATCCACCAGCAGGTTGATCGTCACAAACAGCAGCGCGGACAGCATCACCACGCCGAGCACCAATGGCATGTCGCGGGTTTCGATCGCCTGTAGCGTAATCTGTCCGATGCCGGCGCGTCCGAAAACCGTTTCGGTTAGCACTGAGCCGCCGAGCACGCTGGCCAGCAGCGTACCGGTCAGCGTCGACGCCGCCAGCGTCGCATGGCGCAGCGCGTGGCGGATCCTCAGCCGGGTTTCGCTGACGCCGCGGGTGCGTACCGTCAGGGCGAAAGGCTGGGACAGGGCGTCCTCCAGCCCGTCGCGCAGCACCTGGCTGAGCAGCGCCGCGATCGGCAGGCTGAGGGTGATGACGGGCAGCACCAGCGAGATCGCGCCGTCATTGCCGGTTACCGGAAACCACTGCAGATGAAAGCTGAAAATACTCAGCAGCACAATCCCGATCCAGTACACCGGCGTGCTGAGCAGCGTCAGCTCCAGCCAGGAGAGCGCCCGCCGCAGCGGTTGATAGCGCCCTGCGGTGAGCAGCGCGCTGGAAACGGCCAGCGCCAGCGCCAGTGCGATCCCGCCGAGCGCCAGCGGCAGCGTTTCGCGCATGGCGTCGGCAATCACCGACAGCACCGGCTGCCGGTACTGGTAGCTGACGCCGAAATCGCCCTGCAGCGCCTGGGCGCAATAGCGCAGGTACTGTATCCACAGCGGCCGGTCGAGGCCGAACTGGCGGGACAGCTCTTCGCGGTAGGCATCGTCCACTACGTTGTCGCCGCCGCTGAGAATGGCGATGGGGTCGCCGGGAATCAGTTTGACGGCGATAAACGTCAGGGTGGCCGCGCCCCAGAGCACGGCCAGAATGGTCAACAGACGTTTGCCGAGCCCCGCCAGATTAGCGTTTGATCCAGACATCATAGAAGTTCGGTTTGGCATTGGTCGCCCAGCTTACGCCCTGCACCTGTTTCGACAGGCCAAGCTGGTAGGCCGGAATATAGACGGGAAGAACGTAGGCTTTATCGATCGCTTCATGCTGAACGTCGGTGTAGAGCTGTTTACGCTCGGCGTCGCCGGCGCCGACCGCTTTTCTCAGCTTCTCATCCAGCGCGCTGATGCGGGTAAAATTGTTGCCGTTGGGCGGCGCGTAGGCGGAATCAAACACCGTGCGCAGAATATCCGGCTCGGCGCGGACGAAATAGTTGGAGGCGACGTCGTAGTCATTGGCGTTGGTGCGGCTGGTAAACGAGCCGGCGTCGCTCGGATCGAGCTTCAGCTCAAACCCGGCCTGCTTGACCTGATACTGAATCGCCTGGAACAGGGTGACGTCGGCGGCCTCAACGTTGGTGCTGGCATAGACGAAAGTGACCGTCAGGCGTTTGCCGTCTTTGGTGCGGTAGCCTTCGCTGTCCCTGATGTTCCAACCCGCGTCGTCCAGCAGCCGGTTGGCCTTTTGCAGATCGAATCCCCAGCGCGATTTCACCGTCGGATCGTAATACAGCGTCGCCGGACCCATGACGTTATCCGCCGCTTTCAGCGTGCCGAAATAGGAGACCTTCACCGCCGTCGCGGTATCCGCCGCGCTTTGGAACGCCTGACGGATCTTGACGTCCTGGAACGGGCCCTTGCTGGTATTAAAATACAGAACGCGGTTGACGCCCGGATTTTCATAGGTGATTACGTCCAGGCGCGGGTTCTTTTTCACCGCGGGGTAATTCGCCGGCGGCACCGCGTCAATGGCCTGGAGCTGGCCGCTGGTCAGCGCGCCCAGCCTGACGGACGCTTCCGGCAGGTATTTAAAGGTAATGCCGTCCAGATACGCCGGGCCGCTATGTTTAGCGTAACCGGGGCCCCAGTTGTAATCCGCGCGTTTGCTCAGTTTGCTGCCGCTGCCTTTGACAAAGGAGTCGAGAATAAAGGGCCCGGACCCCACCACCGTGTTGCTGGTGTTCGGGGTTTTCTTCAGATAGGTCGGCGACTGGATGCCCAGATACGGCAGGCTCAGCCCCTGCAGCAGCGGCGCGAAGGAAGAAGAGTAATGGATCACCACCGTGTAGTCGTCGGGAGTGGTGATTTTGTCGATCGGCCCCAGCAGCGATTTGGCGTAGCTGGAGGTGGTTTTCGGATCGAGAATGCGTTCGAGATTATATTTCACCGCTTCGGCATCCAGTTTGCTGCCGTCGCTGAAGGTGACGTCTTTGCGCAGATGGAAAACGTATTCGGTATTGTCGCCGTTGATTTCCCAGCGCTCCGCCAGCCAGGGGGTAAAGCTGTTGTCTTCGGCCTGGCCCACCAGCGAATCCACCACGTTGCGGGCGATCAGCGCCGTCACGCCGTAGGCGGTGATGTGCGGATCGATGATCGGGGTATCGCTGCCCAGCCCGACATTGAGTATGCCCCCCTGAACCGGTTTCTCGCTATTGTCGGCGCTCCAGGCGCTTAGTGGGAGGGCGAAAAGCAGGGATAAAGCGCCTGCGATGAGAAGTTTAGCCGATGGGGATCGCGCTGCTGACTGATTTTTATTCATTCTCAGAGTCCTTGAGATTTTACGTTGGCTCATCTTATGTTGCTGTAAATGTAGGAAGGTTGCGTAAAGGTGTAAAAGCACAAAAAATACTTTTTAATGCCAAAAAGGTATATAACGGCGATGCGCGTGCGGTGGAAAGCGGGAGGAGACGGCGGGGGTCGGGCGGACGGTTCGAAAAAGCGGCCGCCCTGAGAGCAAGGCGGCCGTTATCTTAGGCGCTAGCGCGATTAGCGCGTGGCTTCAGATGCCGGGACTTCAGGATCCGGCGCATGGGTAATGCGGTTACGCAGATCGCGGCGGACAATTTCAACCAGCCAGAAGCAGAACATATGGCCGAACAGTTCAGAGAAGTGTTCGGCAAACGGTTGATCCCACGGCGCGGGAACGGTGCCAAACAGCGGCAGCAGGAAAACGTGAAATACGATGTGAAGAACCAGACCGTAAAAAGCGCCCTGCCAGAGTTTAATTTTGGGATTAAATTCGGCGATGATGCAATAAAGCACGGAGAAACTAATCGAGAAACCAAAGTGCATGATAAAGCTCATGATTGGCCGCGCGTTACCGTTGAATAAATAGGTAATGTGGGACATCTCAAAAGACATGCCGAGCTGCTGTAATAACTCCTGCGGCGGGTTGGTCAGATCGCGAGCAGGCGTTCTTGGGGGAAACGGTATTTCCCAGCCGAATTTAGCCAGGGCGCAAACAAGACCGGCGATTATCCCGATAAGTATCGCCAGCATGATTTTTTCTTTAGTGGTACGTAACTGCATTTTAATTCTCTCCTAAATAACCCGGTAACAGGTTTAATTCCGTATGAATCCCATTCGTCATTGCGTCTGGTCCAAATATCGCGCTGATGAAATAACTCATATACCGTCATACTGCAAGTTGCCTGTGCGTTGGCTTTGTTGCTTGCCCCATCCGTTGCCGCCGCTTCACGTTGTTCAAAACGATGACGTTCTGTCCTGCGACTCGAATTATTTTGTGTATATAGCGCGATACTCGAAGTGAATAAGCGTTGATCCCTATCCGCCGCTCCTCTCCAGATGCGGCAATTCACCTTTCCGCAGCTCGAATTATCCAAAATATAGCGATGGGCCTGGCGGGATAACATGTTATTCAGCCCGGATATTACACCTATCGGCAACTATTATCGATTTTATATTAACGGCGCTATGGAGGAAGGGTGGGTAATAATTACGCGCTTTGTCGTAATTATGGAAAATTAATATTTCAGAGTGTATATTTATGTAAATAAGCTTCTCTTTGTCGAAGGAAATCAGGCCATTTAATTAATGTTATAACGATTGAAAATAATAACTGCGCCATGTAAATCAAATATTTCTATACCCTTCATACTTCAAGCTGCCGGTGCGTTGGCTCCGTTATTCGCTCTTGCGGGACCGACGCAGGCGCCGTCCAAAATCCAGACGGCTGACAAAGTCAGATATTACTCGCCGCGTGTATCTCGATCCGACAGACGGGTTTGTCAGCAAAACGCTGTCGACGTTTTATCCCGCAGCTCGACCTATTGAGGCTATATACTATTTATTGAACGGTGAAATAACTGTGCTGTCGCGCGCATAATTCAGCTCGAACTGGACGGGGCGAAGGGCGGCCGTTTCGCCCGGCGGGCGCGATGCCCGTCTGCGCGGGCATCGGAGCGGCATGGGAGCAAGCGACGGCAATCACGTCATAAGCGAGTTTTGTCTGCGTCCAGCCATGCGGGCAAATCGTTTAACCCCATGGCCTGGCGCACCAGCGTCGGCTTGACGCCGGGGAGGTTGTCCGCCAGCCGCAGGCCGATATCGCGCAACAGCTTTTTGGCCGGATTATCTCCGGCGAATAGCGCGCGGAACCCCTGCATACCGGCGAGCATAACGGCGGCGCTGTGTTTGCGTTTACGCTCATAACGCCGCAGATAAAGGTGCTGACCGATATCCTTCCCCTGCGCCTGCAGGCGCTTCAGTTCGGCAATCAATTCCGCCGCATCCATAAAACCCAGATTGACCCCCTGGCCCGCCAGCGGATGGATGGTGTGCGCGGCATCGCCAATCAGCACCAGACGGTGGGCGGCGAAACTGCGGGCATAGCGGCCCGTCAACGGAAAGACCTGGCGCTCGCTCTCCAGCGCGCATAGCCCCAGCCGGGTATCGAAGGCGATAGCCAGCCGCTGGTTGAATTCGTCGTCCGGCAGCGCCTGCATCTCCTGCGCCCGCTCCGGCGGCAGCGACCAGACGATTGAGCTGAGGTGCGGATCGCCAAGCGGCAGAAACGCGAGGATGCCGTCGCCGTGAAACACCTGCCGCGCGACCGAAAGATGGGGCGACGCCGTACGAACGGTGGCGACCAGCGCATGATGGCCGTAATCCCAGAAGGTGAGGGGAATATCGGCGTGCCGGCGCAGCCAGGAGTGCGCGCCGTCCGCGCCGACCACCAGCCGCGCGGTCAACATATTGCCGTCCTGAAGGGTGATAAAGGCTTCATTTTCTCCCCAGGCGACCTGTTGCAGCGCGGCGGGCGCCAGCAGGGTGATATCGCTCAGCTGGGACGCGCGTTGCCATAGCGCCTGCTGAATAACCGGATTTTCAATGATATGGCCCAGATGGGAAAAGCCGAACTCCTCGCCGCTAAAGCTGATTCTGCCGAAGCTGTCTTTATCCCAGACCTGCATCGCGTTATAGGGGCTGATCCGCCGCGCCGCCAGACTTTCCCAAACGCCCACATGGCGGAGCAGACGTTCGCTGGCGGCGTTGATGGCGGAGACCCGCAGCGCATACTCTTTTTCCGGCGTCTGGGGGGCCGTCGGCCGCTGCTCCAGTACGGCGATGCGCAGACCGTTGCCCTGCAGGCCGCAGGCCAGCGCCAGGCCGACCATGCCGCCGCCGGCGATAACCACGTCGAATGATTGCATATACCTTTTTTCCTGTTATGTTCCGCCGGCGCGTGCCGTCAACGCTCCACCCAGCCCAGCGTACGGCGGGCGAACGCATCGCGCAGCAGCGGCAGATTATTCATGGTCATCAGGCCCAGATTGCGCCCAATCTCTAATGCGCCGTAGCGGTTGGCGAACAGCCTGACCAGACCGTCGGTGATCGCCACCGTGGCCTGCCGATCGGGCTGGCGGCGCTGCTGGTAACGGCTGAGCACCGCATAGTCGCCCAGATCCTGCCGCCTGTTCGCCGCGTCGACCAGAGTTTCCGCCAGCGACATCACATCGCGCAGTCCCAGATTGAACCCTTGTCCGGCGATCGGGTGCAGCGTTTGCGCCGCGTTGCCCACCAGCGCCAGCCGGTGATGGACGTGCTGATTGGCCGTCAGCAGGCGCAGGGGATAGCTGCGGCGTTCGCCGATGTGGGTAAAGGCGCCCAGACGCCAGCCGAACGCCAGTTGCAGCCGACGGCGAAATTCGGCCTCGCTCCAGCTATCGACGTGAGCCTGCTCGTTTTCTTCATGACACCAGACCAGCGCGCTGCGCCCGTGGTTCATCGGCAACAGCGCCAGCGGCCCGTGGGGGGTGAAGCGTTCGAACGCCCGCCCCTGATGCGCTTCGGCGGTGGCGACGTTGGCGATGACGGCGATCTGCTGGTAATCCTGACGCCGCCATTCGATGCCGCAGGCGCGCGCCAGACCGGAAAGCGAACCGTCGGCGGCGACCAGCAGCTGGCCCGTCAGCGTTGCGCCGTTGTCCAGCGTCAGCGTGGCGTCGCTGCGCGTGCGCGCGACGTCGACCACCTGCGCCGGGCAGTGCAGACGAACGCCCGGCGCCTGTTGCAATAATGAAAATAGCCGCTGTCCGGCCTCGTGCAGTTCAACCACATGGCCCAGCGCCGGCACGCGATAGTCCGACGCTTTCAGATTAACGACGCCGGCATGGCCGCGGTCGCTGACGTGTATCCGGGTTATCGGTTCGGCGCAGTCCGCTAGCGCCTGCCAGACGCCGATGTTTGCCAACTGTCGGCAGGTGCCCGCCGCCAGGGCGATCGCGCGCGCGTCGAACCCCGGATGCCGGCGATCGCGCGGCGATCGGGCTTCAATCAGCTCAACCGGCACTTTCCCTTGTGAAAGCCTCGCTATCGCCAGAGCCAGCGTCGCGCCGGCCATGCCGCCTCCGACAATCATTACCGTCATATTTCGTTGTCCGTCCGTTACCTTGCAAACCGCCGGCGCGTCGGCCGCCCGGCGTTATCCGGCCGCTTGCGCCATCAAGGCTTCAATGGCGTCGGCGTCTTTGACTACGCCCGCCGTCAGATTTTCATTACCGTTTTCGGTGATTAAAATATCATCTTCAATACGGATGCCGATGCCCCGGTATTGGTGCGGCACGTTGGCGTCGGGCGCGATATAGAGGCCGGGCTCCAGCGTAACCACCATGCCCGGTTCGAGTGGGCGGCCGCGGTCGGTCGAGCCATAATCGCCGACATCGTGCACATCCAGCCCAAGCCAGTGTCCCAATCCGTGCATAAAGAACTGGCGATGCGCCTGTTCGGCGATCAACTGCTCCATCTCGCCTTTCATGATCCCCAGCTCAACCAGCCCGGCAACCATCACCCGCACCACTTCCTGATTGATTTCGCGGATGCTGCGGCCGGGAGCGTAGAGCGCCAGCGCCCTGTACTGAGAAGCCAGCACGATGTCGTAGATCGCCCGCTGCGGCGCGGTGAATTTGCCGTTGACCGGGAAGGTTCGGGTGATATCCCCGGCGTATCCCTGATATTCGCAGCCGGCGTCAATCAGCACCAGATCGCCGTCGCGCATCCGGGATTCATTTTCCGTGTAGTGCAGAATGCAGGCGTTATCGCCGCTGCCGACGATGGTATTGTAAGAGGGATAGCGCGCGCCGTGGCGGGTAAACTCATGGTGAATTTCCCCTTCCAACTGATATTCAAACATGCCGGGACGGCAGGTTTGCATGGCGCGCGTATGGGCCAGCGCGGTGATCTCGCCCGCGCGCCGCATAACGTCAATTTCCGCCGGCGATTTGAACAGGCGCATCTCATGCACCCACGGGCGCCAGTCCGTCAGCGTCGGCGGAGCGACGAGGCCCAGGCGCGTCCCGTTACGCAGCGTCTCCAGCGCGGAGAACACCAGTTTATCGGCATAATCGTATTGCCCCTGCGCGTGATAGACGACGTCCAGGCCGTTCAGCAGGACATGCAGCTGAGCGCCGATATCGTCGAAAGGCAGCGCGCGGTCAACGCCCAGGGCGGCGGGCGCGGCCTCTTGCCCAAGACGGCGGCCGAACCAGATTTCCGCCGTCAGGTCGCGAACCCGGTTGAAGATCACGCTGTGGTGGTGTTTTTCATCGCTTTTGACCAGCAGCAGCACGGCTTCCGGTTCGTTAAAACCGGTGAAATACCAGAAATCGCTGTTTTGGCGGTAAGGGTACTCGCTGTCGGCGTTGCGCGCGGCGACGGGCGCCGCAAATATTATCGCGGCACTGGCGGGAGCCATTTTCTCCAGCAGTGTCTGACGACGGCGAAGGAATTCTTGTTGGTTCATTTCCCGCTCCTGAAAATATTCCGTCTCGTTTACTCGCTTACGCCCGGCATCAACGGAATTAATGCAGCGTCGGTTTCTTCTGTTCCGGGGCGATAATCTGCGGGCTCATAAATTCGTTATGGCACAGAATGGCTGAAATGCGGACATATTCGATGACTTCTTCAAGAGACTGCTCCAGCTCTTCCTGATCCTCATCTTCGTCATAGCCCAACTGGGCGATATTGCGTAAATCGTCGATCGCTTCCTTCAATTCGCCCTGCGCTTTACTCAGCCGGGGCTGAACCACGCCTAATCCCAGCAGAAAGTGGTTTACCCAGCCCGACAACGCATCCGCCCGGTCGAACACCGTTACCGACTCGTCGCTATCGTCCGGTAGAAAGAGTTGAAACATAAAGCCCTCATCTTCGAGCGTTTCCCGCGTGGTTTGATACAGGTGCTGGAGGGGCTGGGAAAGCGTCTGCGGAAAGGCCAATCCTTCGTTGGTCAGCTCGAAAATCAGGGTCTTCCAGCTTTCGTCATGGTTGCCGCCGCACAGCATGCCGCTGATCAGGCCATGCATCTCTGCGGCGGTTAATGCCACCTGCTGCTGGCGCAGCAGCTGGTCAATGGCTTCATAGCCTGGAAACGTATTCTCTATAGACATGCGCATTCGTCATCGTTGGCAGGGTTAGTTCATGTTATGCTACCACCAAGCTCCATGGGTATACCAGAAAGGGCTTGTATCTTATATTGGGGATATATATAGTGACGCCCGCTTTAACCGACCGCTGCCAGGCAGCGCGGGATTTATCCTATGCGGGCGCGAAAATGAGATAAGGCAGGAAGGTGGTATGTCTGCACAACCAGTAGATATTCAGATTTTTGGCCGTTCGTTAAGAGTCAACTGTCCGCCAGAGCAGCAGGACGCGTTGAACCAGGCCGCGGAAGATCTTAACCAGCGGTTGCAAGATCTTAAAGTTCGCACTAGAGTCACCAACACAGAGCAACTGGTGTTCATCGCCGCGCTGAATGTGTGCCATGAACTGGCGCAGGAACGGACTAAAACCCGTGACTATGCGGCCAACATGGAGCAGCGTATCCGTATGCTGCAGCAGACTATCGAACAGGCATTGTTGGAGCAGGGCCGCATCACCGATCGTCAGGGCGCTCCGTTTGAGTAACGTCTGGTTTTGATGAAAGTACAGTGTTCTTAAGCGATAAGACGTGATAAGGTTTATCGCGAGTAACGAATAAAATTTCTCTGAGATGTTTGTCAGCGGGCCAGTCCCCTGAGCCGATATTTCAAACCAATAGAATGTAACGCTCCGCAGTTGGTGAGCATGCTCGGTTAGCCCGAGAAGCCTTAAGACCGCGACGTTATGTTCACCTTGAACCAAGGGTTCAAGGGTTACAGCCTGCGGCGGCATCTCGGAGATTCCCTTTCTTTTTCTTTGCCATCAATCGCGGCGATCGCCTCCATTACTTATGCAGCCGATGTCATCATCCTCCCCAGCGCTTTCCTCCGTCCGGCTTCGTCAGCAGATACGTCAGGATGTGCGCCGGCGTCGTCGCCAAATCGGCGCCGAGCAACAGGCGCTGTTCGCGCAACAAGCGCTGGAGCGGGCGTCCGCGCATCAGAAAATACGCGATGCGGAAACCATCGCGGTGTTTTTATCTTTCGACGGCGAGCTGGATACCGGGCCGTTGATTCAGCAGTTCTGGCGGCAGGGAAAACGGGTTTATCTGCCGGTTTTGCACCCTTTCAGCGCGGGGAATCTGCTGTTCCTGCGCTATGCGCCGGATAGCGAGCTGGTGTTGAACCGGCTGAAGATTTTAGAGCCGCGTATTGACGTCCGGCAGGTTCTACCCCTGCAACGGCTGGATGTGCTGCTGACGCCGCTGGTGGCGTTCGACGATCGGGGGCAGCGCCTGGGGATGGGCGGCGGCTTCTATGACCGAACCTTACGGCACCGGACGCCGCGCGGCCCTTATCCCATCGGCCTGGCGCATGACTGCCAGCGGGTCGACGCCCTGCCCGTGGAGAGCTGGGATATCCCGCTGCCGGAAATCATTACCCCTTCGCGCTGTTGGCGCTGGTGATATCGTGCCCCAGCATGCGCTGCACCAGTTCAACGCAGCGTAGAAAACGCGCGTCGTAATCCGACTCTTCGACGTGAACGTAACGGATATCGTTTTCCGTCAGCATGCTTTTCAGCAGGTTCTGAAACTCCTTGCGCGCGGCGGCGCTGCCCAGGCTGCGCAGTCCGTCCGCGACCCACGGCGTGTTGTTTTCCAGCAGAATAACCAGATCGAAGCGGTATTCATCGATAAGCGCCTGGACGAACGGGTGTTCGCGGCCTTCGTACTTTTTGCAGAACGCCTGCGTGGTAACGAAATCGGTATCGATAAAAGCCACTTTATTGGCGTATTTTACTGCGAAATCAATATATTGAGCCTGGCCCAGCGCGATTTTGTCATAATCGGAATATTGCAGGGCCATTTCGTCGCCCCCCAGGTGGGAAAACACGTAGTCCCGGCCATATTCCCAGGCGCTGGTGGTGTTGAAGATGTTCGCCAGCTTGTTGACCAGGGTGGATTTGCCGCTGGATTCGCCGCCTAAAATAGCGACGGTACGCACAAAGAAGGGTTTAACTTCGGTCGGGATGTAGTCCCAGTAGCGGAAAGGATCGTGACGGATCTGCGACCCGCTGATGTTCATAAATGAGCGTTTGGGATCGACCAATACCGTTTCGATCGCCAAATGTTCGCGGTACTGCGGCGCATCCTGCTCTTCGCTGGTATAGACGAAATTGGGCTGGATGCCTTTTTCCTGCATAAACGCCTGTATTCCCTTGCTCCATACGTCCCAGCCGTGCGGATAAGGCTCCATGCCTTCCTCATTAAACGCATGAATGCGGATATTTTTCTGATATTTAAAGGTTTGCAATAGCCAGCGCAGGCGGTCGCTGACGGTGGGCTGCTGCGACATCGAACTGTTGTCGAACAGCAGACGGTCGCGGGATTCGTCATAGCCGAGAATGACGTGCAGCTCGTCAACCTGGCTGCAGGCGCGCTGGATAAGATAAATATGTCCGGTATGCAGCGGATAAAACTTGCCGAATACCACGCCAATCTTTTTTTCGTAGCGGGGAAATTCAAGACCGAGGAAACGGTGCAGAGCCTCAAGTTTCTGCGCGCTGGGGCTTTTTATTTTGGCGTTAAGTAACTGGCTGAGATACCCCTTGGTCATATCCGTCGCATCGGCGACCTGTTGCAGGGTACATCCTTTTTTGCGGATAGCGGATTTCAGATAATCGAATGATGACATTTGCCGACGCTCCTGTTTAGCATACTAAACAACATACCACAGAGCGCCGCCGCCTGCTGATAAAAGTTTGCCATCATCTGGTGGGGGAAACTTTTATAAATCGTTAAGAATATCCAGCGCGTCGGCCAGCTTTTTGACGCCGAAAACCTGCATATTGGCCGGCGGTTTCTTCGGCATATTGGCATGGGGCACGATGGCGCGTTTAAAACCATGTTTGGCCGCCTCGGCGATACGCTCTTGCCCGCTGGGCACCGGGCGGATTTCGCCCGCCAGCCCCACTTCGCCGAACACCACCAGATCCTGCGGCAGCGGGCGATCGCGCAGGCTGGAGACCAGCGACAGCAATAACGCCAGATCGGCGCTGGTCTCCGTCACCTTGACGCCGCCGACTACGTTGACGAACACATCCTGATCCGACATCTGCAAACCGCCGTGACGATGCAGCACGGCCAACAGAATGGCCAGGCGGTTTTGCTCCAGCCCGACCGCCACCCGGCGCGGGTTGGACATCATGGATTGATCCACCAGCGCCTGGATCTCCACCAGCAGCGGGCGCGATCCTTCCCACACCACCATCACCGAACTGCCGGAGGTGACTTCGTCGCCGCGGCTGAGGAAAATGGCGGACGGGTTGCTGATTTCGCGCAGCCCCTGTTCGGTCATGGCGAATACGCCCAGCTCGTTAACCGCGCCAAAGCGGTTTTTATGGCTGCGCAGGGTGCGAAAACGGGAGTCGGCGTCGCCGTCCAGCAGCACGGAACAGTCGATGCAGTGCTCCAGCACTTTGGGGCCGGCCAGCGAGCCGTCTTTGGTGACGTGGCCGACCATAATGATGGCCACGCCGCGCGTTTTGGCGAAGCGGGTGAGGTAGGCGGCGGTTTCCCGCACCTGCGCCACGCTGCCGGGGGACGACTGAATATCGGCAAGATGCATCACCTGAATCGAGTCGATCACCATCAGTTTCGGCTGTTCCTGCTCGGCTATCAGGCAGATCTGCTCGATGCTGGTTTCCGAGAGCATGTTCAGGTTGTGGGCGGGCAAGCCGAGGCGATGCGCGCGCATCGCCACCTGTTGCAGCGACTCCTCGCCGGTGACGTACAGAGTTTTCATCTGTTCGGACAGTTTGCACAGCGTTTGCAGCAGCAGGGTGCTTTTACCCGCGCCGGGGTTGCCGCCGATCAGAATCGCGCTGCCCGGCACCACGCCGCCGCCCAGCACCCGGTCGAACTCCTGAAAGCCGGTGGAGAAGCGCGGCAACGCCTCCAGGCTGATTTCCGACAGCTTTTGCACCCGGCTGACGCCGGCGCTCTCGCCGGCGTAGCCGGTCAGGCGATCGACGCGCGCGGACGAGGGGGCCGCGGCCAGACGAACTTCGGTAATGGTGTTCCAGGCATGGCACGCGCTGCACTGCCCCTGCCAGCGCGGGTAGTCCGCTCCGCATTCATTACATACAAAGGCGCGTTTGACTGCTTTTGCCACGGGTGACCTCGGTTGAATTAACGTTTTTCGTGCCGCATGCTGCCGCTGAGGATACACAGCACGCCGGTTAGATCGGCATGACGAATCGTCACCGCCGATTGCTCATTGACTTTGGGCTTGGCGTGATAGGCGATGCCCAGGCCCGCACTCTTGATCATCAACAGATCGTTGGCGCCGTCGCCGATGGCGACGGTCTGCTCCATGGGAATATCCAGCTTTTCCGCCAGCTGACGCAGCGTGGCCGCTTTGTATTTCGCATCAACGATCGGGCCGATGACTTCACCGGTCAGTTTACCCTCCTGCATGCCCATTTCGTTGGCGACGGCGGCGACCAGGCCCAGCTTTTTCTTCAGATGATCGGCGAAATAGGTGAACCCGCCTGAGGCGATGGCCACATGCCAGCCCGCTTCCTGCAGCTGTCCGACCATGTCGACCAGTCCCGGCATCAGCGGCATTTTTTGGCGCACTTTCAGCAGGATATCGGCATCGGCGCCTTTTAATGTGCCCACGCGCTGGCGCAGGCTGGCGGCAAAATCCAGCTCGCCGCGCATCGCCCGTTCGGTGACTTCGGCGACCAACTCGCCGGTGCCGGCCAGCCTGGCGATTTCATCGATACACTCGATTTGGATCGCCGTGGAATCCATATCCATCACCAGCAAACCGGGGGCGCGCAGGGTGGGAGCATTACGCATCGCGGCGGCATCCACCCCCAGCTCGTGCGCGATCTTCGCCGCCCGCGGCGTCAGCGTGCCCGCCAGTCGAACAACCTGATAATCGCCCACATTCCAGGCGCTGACAATCACCATCGCCGCGCCCAGGCGGCGCTGGTAACGGGAAAGCAAATTTTTATCAAGCGCGTCGCCGTACAACAGCCAGCCGGTATCGCCGGCGCGGTAATCGAGCGGCATGACTTCGTTGCCGCTTAGCGATAGCGGCAGTCCGGGCCAGCGGTTAATCTCATCCGGGAGGTCGCGATAGGTCAGACTATTCGACATGGGGCAGTTCCTCTACTGACGGTAATAGTGCGCGGCCGGGCGCCGAAAATTCGACTGTGCATGCGTCGCCGCAAATATATCGGCCGGAAAACAGGGCAACAAGCTATCCTATCGTCGGCGCTTCTGGCAACATAAAGTATCCAATTCGCGTAAGGATTCTCATGGTTCGGGCCCGGGTAAAATTCCGTCTGCATCGCACAGCCATTGTGTTGATTTGCCTAACTCTGCTGGTGATTTTGATGCAGGGAGCGTCCTATTTCAGCCTCAGCCATCAGATGGCGCGTTCCGAGCAGGTCGAAGAGCTGGCGCGCACCCTGACCAGACAGGTGGCGTTCAGCCTCTCCCCCCTGATGGAGAGCGCGGATGACAACAGTCAGAAAATCAACGAGATCCTTAAGCAGCTTACCGACCGCAGCCGTATTTTGGACGCCGGCATTTATCAGCAGGACGGTTCGCTGGTGGCGCGCGCCGGCGAGCAGGTGCAGATGCGCGATCGGCTGGCTTTGGACGGCAATCGGGTCGGCAGTTATTTTAACCATCAACTGGTGCAGCCGATTGAGGGAAAGGACGGCCCGATAGGCTTTCTGCGCGTCACGCTCGACACCCATGTGCTGGCGACTGAAGCCAAACAGGTGGATAACACCACTAATATTCTGCGCTTAATGATCCTGCTGTCGCTGGCCATCGGCATTATTCTCACCCGTACGCTGCTGCAGAACCGACGCACCCGCTGGCAGCAGTCCCCTTATCTGCTGACCGCCAGCACGCCGTTAAAGGAAGAAGATGGCGATGACGCGGAAAATAGCCCCGGCGCGGACGGCGGCGGGCGCTAAGGCGTCAGGGCTGACGCGCCGTTTCCGCGTCTTGGCCCTCGGAAGGCCCCGCGCCCGTGTGCAACAAGGCCGGATCGCCCAGCGTACAATGACGCAGCGGACGTATGCAGGAGGCCAGCAGCAGGCATAATAGCGCGGCGGCGGCGCCGAATGACAAAATGCCCGCCGCCGGCGCCAATATTTTTCCTATCGCGCCCAGCCCCAACGCGCCGATTGAATCGCCGGTTACGTCCTGCGCGGTTCCCAGGCTGTTTACCCGCCCCAGCAGACGATCCGGCGTATGGCTTTGGATAAGGGTAAACTGCAGCAGCGAGGCGATCGCGTTTAGGTAACCGTAGCATATCAGCGCGCACAGGGCGGGAATGATATGTCCCGCCAGCCCGAGCGCGGCCACGGAGAGAAACGCGCCGATGGCGCATCCCGATAGGATCCGCCCCGGGCGCCGAACCCGCGCGACCCAGCCGCTGGTGAAGGCCCCCAGCATGGCGCCGAGAGGAACCGCGGAATACATCAGCCCGACGGCGGACGGCCCGGCGTGGTAAACATCATTGGCCAGCGCGGGGAAGAGCACGCGCATGGCGCCGACGATGCTTACCAGCATGCCGATCAGCACCACGCTGCCGACGATTTTATGCGCGCAGACAAATGCGATCCCGCCGGCCAGCGCGCGCAGCGGATGCTCCCCCTGCCGCTGTTCCGGCCTCATGGCCGGCAAACGCGCCAGCGGGAGCAGGGTGGCCAAGGTTCCCACGGCGGCCACGGCGAAATTCCAGCCCACGCCGCCGGCCACGATAATGACCCCGCCCAGCGCCGGCGACAAAATGGCGCCAAGCCTGACGGTCAGTATGCTTAGCGCGCCCGCGGCGGGAAGGTTTTCGCGTCCCACCAGCAGCGGGATCGCCGCCATCAGCGCCGTCATGCCCAACGCGCCGAAAAAACCGTCCCAGGCCGCCAGCGCATAGAGCGCTATCAGCGACGGCGCGTCGGCAAAGGCGTTGAGGCTCAGCGCGACGAAACCCAGCCCGCAGGTGGCGCGGGCGAACAGGATCAGCCTGCGGCGATCGAAGCGATCCGCTAGCACGCCGCCCAGTATCAGCCCCACGAACATGCCGACGCCGTCCAGGGCGACGGCGAGTCCCACCTGCAGCGTGGAGCCGGTCATGGTTTGGATCTGCACCGGCACCCCGACGTTCAGCATGCCGAGCGCAAAGACCGATAGCATACGGGCGACGAAGATCGCCCGGAAAGGCTTATTGTCTTTCAGCAAGCTGAAATCAAGCAGAATGGATGATTTAGCCATGGTTTTCCTTACCGCCCTCTTTTATCGCGGCCGGCTGCGGACATGCTGACAACAGCCGGTTCAACTGCGGCCCCAGGCGCGTCAATGACGCCGGCGACAGAATATCGGCATGTTCGCAAGGCTGCGGATAGGCCGTCAGCGCGTCGACATAGGGCGCCCAGGCGGCGGATACGTCCATCCCGGCCGGCAGCGTGCGCGTGGCGACAAACAGCGCGGCCGCGCCCGCGTAACGCGGGGTGGCGGCGCCCGATAGCAAACGCACCGCATCCTTATAGTTGGCGACGATGCTGTCGAACATCGCCGCTTTTTCAACCCGTAGCTGCGGGTCGGACTCCTCTTCCGTCGCCGCCATAAAGGCGGCCTGTTCATGCGCCACCTCCCGGCGTGCCTCCTGGTCGCTGGGGCCGGTCCAGTCCTGCCCTTCCGGCGGATAGGTATCCAGCAGACCGAGGAACGCCACCCTTTGTCCCGCCTGCTGCAGCCGCGCGGCGATCCCCTGCGCCAGCGTGCCGCCCAGCGAATAGCCCAGCAGCAAATACGGCCCCTGCGGCTGAATACGCCGGATCGCCGCCAGATGATGCTCGCACATCGCCGCCACATCATGACAGCGGGCAATCGCCCCCTGCGGGCGCGGCGATTGCAGCCCGACTATCGGATAGTCGCCGTCAAGGTAACGCAGCAGGCCGGCATACTGCCAGGCGAAGCCGGAGGCCGGATGCAGGCAGAACAGCGTCGGACCCGCGCCCGCGCGCAACGGCATGATTTCGCCCATCCCCCGGCTTTCCGCCGAGTCGGCGCTCTGCTGACCGTCGAGCAGCGCCGCGATGTTTTCAACGCTGCGCGCCGCCATGATCTGGCCGATGCTCAGCGGCCGATGCCGATGACGGCGAATTTCCGCCGCCAGGCGCATCGCCAGCAGCGAGTGGCCCCCCAGCGCAAAGAAATCCTCATCGGCGAACACCGTTTCCCGTTCGAGAATCTCGGCAAACAGTGAAGCCAGCAGGCGCTCGGTGGCCGACGCCGGCAGGCGTCCGCTCTCCCGCTGAATTTGCGGCTCCGGCAGCGCCTTACGGTCCAGTTTGCCGTTGGCGCTGAGGGGGAATTCGCGTATCGGCACATAGCGGACCGGCAGCATGTGGGCGGGCAGCCGCTGCGCCAGCGCCTGGTGCAGATTATCGGTATCCAGCTCGACGCCCGCCTGCGGGATAACCCAGGCGACCAGTTGGCGCGCGTCGGCCCCGGCCAGCGAGGCGCGGCCCAGGCTGCGGGCGCAGACCGCCGCCCGCATAACGCCCGGCAGCGCCAGCAAGGCCTGTTCTATCTCCCCGAGTTCGATGCGCTGGCCGCGGATTTTCAACTGGTCGTCGCTGCGCCCGAGGTATTCCACCGCGCCGTCGTCAAGCCAGCGGGCGATATCCCCGGTACGGTACATCCGCTCCCCTACGGCGAAGGGATCGGCGACAAACCGGGCGGCGGTCAGGTCGGGGCGGCGCAGATAGCCCTGCGCCAACTGAACGCCGCAGAGGTATAAGTCGCCGGCCACGCCCACCGGCGCCGGGCGCAGGTAGGCGTCCAGAATGCGCAGTTGGGTATTCCACACCGGCAGGCCGATAGGCACGCCGGGCGCTTGAATGCGCGCCAGCGCGTCGCCTGAGGCCGGCTGATAGGTGACGTCGACCGCGGCTTCCGTCGGGCCGTACAAATTGTGCAGCGGCGCGGCGATCAGAGCCTGGTAGTCGAGCGCCAGCTCCCGCGACAGCGCTTCGCCGCTGCAGAATACCCGCCGCAGGCTGCCGCAGCCGATCTGACGGCGCGCCGCCAGCGCGCTCACCCAGGCCGCCAGCATCGAGGGCACGAAATGCAGCGTGGTGACCGCATAGTCGTCGATCAACCGCCGCAGCGCATCGGGGTCGCGGTGCGCGTCCGGCGGCGCCATCACCAGGCTTGCGCCGGTCATCAGCGGCCAGAAAAACTCCCATACCGATACGTCAAAGCTACAGGGGGTTTTTTGCAGCACCACGTCGTCGTCGCCAAGGCGGTAGCTCTCCTGCATCCATCGCAGGCGGTTGACGATGGCCTGATGGCTGACCACCACCCCTTTGGGGCGCCCGGTCGAGCCGGATGTGTAGATAACATAGGCGGCCTGCCGGGGATCGACCCTGACATCGGGCGCGCTCGGCGGTTGGCGTTCATCGGCCAGATGGTCCAGCAACAGCAGCGGCGCCAGCGGCGCAAAACGAGCTTGCAGCCCGCTTTCCGTAACGATCAGACGCGGTTCGGCGTCGTTCACCATCAGCGCCAGCCGTTCGTCGGGGTAGCCGGTATCCAGCGGCAGCCATGCCGCGCCGGCTTCCAGGATAGCCTGTAGCGACAGACTGAGCCGCACCGAACGCGGCAGGGCGACCGCCACAATATCGCCCGTCTTCACCCCGGCGGCGATCAGGCGATCCGCCAGCAGTCGTACCTGCGCGCGCATCTGGCGATAGGTGAGCCGGTGCCGGCGATCCTGCAGCGCTACGCGCTCGGGCGTGAGGCGGGCCTGTTCGGCTACCGCCTGGTGCAGGGTGCCCGGCGGTAGCGGACGTTCGGTCCGGTTGACCGCCGCGATCAGCGCCTGTTCTTCCGGCGTCTGCAGCCGCCAGGCGGCGAGCGGCAGATCCGCCTGACGCGCCAGCTGTTCCAGCAACATCATCAGTCGCTGCGCCAGCCGCTGCGGATGCGCCACGCCGTCGCGATACTCCATCAGCAGGCGCAGACGTTCGCCCGGCAACACCAGCAGGGTCAGCGGATAGTGGGTATAGCCGCGGTTGTTGACGCGGGCGCAGCGCAGCGCGGTCTTTTCGCCGTCGGCGATGCCGCGATCGGGGTAATTCTCCACCACCAGCAGCGTATCAAACAGCGTGCCGGCGCCGGCCAGCCGCTGGATTTCACCCAAGCCCAGATTGTCATATTCAATCAGCTGAATTTGTCGGGACTGCAGTTCGGCGAGCTGGTCGAGAAGCGGTCGGTCGGGGACGAAGGTTACGCGTACCGGCAGCGTATTGCTGAATAGCCCGACGTGCTGCTCCAGTCCTTCGATCTGGCCCAGGCGGCCCGATACCGGCGCGCCGAAAATCACATCGTTGGATCCGCTGTAGCTGGCGAGCAGTAGGCCCCAGATCCCCTGCATCAGGGTATTGAGCGTCAGGCCGCGCCGCCGGCAGAGCTGCGTCAACGCCTGCTCCAGCCGGGGCTCCGGCAGCAGCTCCAGCTCATGAACCGCGCCGTCGCGCGTCCGTTCGCCGAACAGCAGCGTCGGCCTGACGCCGCGCAGCGCCTCCCGCCAGCGCCGGCGGGCGCTCTCGGCGTCCCGCTCCGCCAATTGACGCACGACCTGCGCATAGCTGACCCGGCGCGTTTCCAGCGCGTCTTTCCCCTGATGCAGCAGGGTAAACAGGTCGCGCAGCAATATCGGCGTCGACCAGCCGTCCGCCACCAGATGGTGAATATTGAGAAACAGCGTATGGCGCGACGATGCGCCGTGCGTTATCAGCAACGCGTGCAGCATCGCCTGCGGCTGATGGAACAGGTCGCGCGCCAGTTCGTTTTTTTCCAGCGCCAGCAGCGCGTCGGCTTCAGCCTGCGGCGACAGCGCGGGCAGCGTCTGCGCATCCAACGGCCAGTAGTTTTGGTCATCGCGCAGCAGAGGCAGCAACTGCAGCGGCGTCTGCGTCAGTTCGCTATCGAAACGCGCCGTCAACTGCGGATGACGGCGGACCAGGCTCTCCAGCGCCTGTCTGGTCCGCGCGGCGTCGAGCGGCCCCTCCAGCGACAAACGCGTTACCGAGTTATAGCTGCCGGTGCCGGCGGCGAGCTGGGCATGGAACAACAGCCCCTGCTGCAGCGGCAACGCCGGCAGTACCGCCGCCAGCGGGCCGTGTGCCTGCCGCAGCCGCAGCAGATGCTCATCCGTTATTCCTTCTATCGATTCCGCCGCCACCAGCGTATCCGCCGCCTGCGCGGGATAATTGCGGGCAAAGTCCGCCAGCGTTTCCACGGCTTGCGCCAGATGCCGGTGCAGCGCATCGATCTCCTGTTCGGCGAAGATGCCGTCGGCCCATCCCCAGCGGACCGCCAGACGCGGCGCGGACGACTGTTCATCGACAAAAATATTGATTTCCAGCGCGTAGCCAAGCGGCGTTTGCTCCTCCTGCGCCACGGCGAATGCGTCACGGAAATGGCGCTTCGTGCGCTGTGGGGTCCACAGTCCGTTTCCGCCGCCGAAGCGCCCCAGGTAGTTGAACAGAATTTCAGGCGCATGCTGACGCGCCAGCGCCGGCAGCGGGTTGGCGTCGGCGTTATCCAGATAATGCAGTACGCCGTAGCCAATGCCGCGATCCGGGATGGCGCGCAGCACGCGTTTGACCGCCCGCACTATCTGCGGCGGGGTGTCGTCCGCGCTTGCCGGCCAGGTCATCAGCACGGGATACTCCGCCGTCAGCCAGCCAAGGGTACGGGAGAGATCCAGGCTATTCGCCACGTCCGCCCGCCCGTGCGATTCAAGCATCACGCGCAGCCGAGAGACGCCGTAATGGCGCTGACAGGCTAGCCCCAGCGCGGCGAGCAGCATCTCCTCCGTTCCGGCCCGGTAGCGTTGCGGCAGCGATGTCAGCAGCGCCGCGCTGGGGGCGGCATCGAGCAATAGCCGTTTTTCCCGCTGAGTCCGTTGGCGATCCCGGGCGGCGTCCAGCGGCCTGCGCCCCAATAAAGGCAGCGGCGCCTGCAACATTGACCGCCACAGCGGCAGTTCGGCCCGGCGTCGCGGAACGTCCGCCAGCAGCCAGGAGGACCAGTCATGCAGCGACGCGGTTTCCGGCGCCGGGGCGATGGCCTGTCCGGCTAGGGCCGCTTCCGCCGCCTGGCGTAACGCGGGCAGCAGTATGCGCCATGAGACGCCGTCCACCGCCAGATGGTGAATGACCATCACCAGCGCGCACGACTGGTTTTCCCGCTGCAGCAGCACGGCTTGCATCATCACGCCCGCCGCCGGCTGCAGTTGTTCCAGCGCCGCTTCAAAGGCGCGTTCGGCGCCGTCGGCGAGATCGCCCGTGATGCGCCAGACTTCGCAACGTGGCGGCCGGGCGGCCGGCGGCCGTTCGCCGACGATCAGGCGATTGTCCCGGGTAAAGGCCGCCAGCGCCGGATACGTGGCGCTCAGCGCCGCCAGCGCCTGTTCTAGATGGGTTGACCGCAAGGCCGCCGGAACGGGCAGGAAGACGCCGTGGGCGAAACGCCGGTTGATCCCCTGTTCGGCGAACCAGCGTAGTATGGGCAAACCGTCAATCGGGCCGCGCTGCGGGGAGCCGGGCGCGCGCGCCGGCGCCGATAGCGGCGCCATGGCCGCCGCCATGCGCGCCGGGGTGCGCCGGGCGAAAATATCCTTCGGGCGTAGCTGCCAGCCCTCTCGCCGCAGCAGCGTGCCCAGTCCCATGGCGGAGATGCTGTCGCCGCCGCTGGCGAAAAAGTCATCGTCGGCGCCGATGCGCGCCAGCCCCAGCAGCGCGGCGATGGAGCGGCAGAGCAATGTTTCCCGCGCGCCTTGCGGCTCCCGGCTCAGGCGCTGCTGCACCGGCTGAGGCGCGGGCAGCGCCTGACGATCGATCTTGCCGTTCACCGTCAGGGGGAATTCCTCCAGCGTCACCAACACCGACGGCACCATATAATCCGGCAGTTGCGCGGCGAGCTGTTCCAACAGGCGCGATGAGAGATCCGGCTGTTCGCGCCGCGCGGCGTCGGGCACGCAGCAATAGCCGATTAAACGGTGGGTCGCCCCGACGGATTCGGCGATCGCCACGGCGGCGCTAACGTCCGGCAAGGCGGCCAGCGCATTTTCCACTTCGCCCAATTCAACGCGGAAACCGCGGATCTTAATCTGGTGATCTGCCCGGCCGATAAAGGCCAGTTGACCGTCGCTGCGCCAGCGCATCAAATCCCCGGTGCGGTACATCACCTCGCCGGAGCGAAACGGATTGGCCACAAAGCGGGCGGCGGTCAGGTCCGGGCGGCGCAGATAGCCGCGCGCGATGCCCGGTCCGGAAATATAGAGTTCACCCGCCACGCCCGGCGGCACCGGCTGTAAACGCCGATCCAGCAGCCAGACATCGGTATTGGCCACCGGGCGGCCGATAACCGGCTGGGCGGCGCTTTGGATATCGGCGCCCAGCGTATCAATGGTGTATTCCGACGGGCCGTAATAGTTATGGATCGCCATATCCGACTGTTGCCGCATTAACCGCCATAGCCGCGGGGTGGCGGCTTCGCCGCCGATCATGATGAAAGCGGGCCGAGGCGCGTCCGGCTCCAGCAGCCCGCTGTCGATCATCTGAGAAAAGAAAGAGGGGGTAACGTCCATCAGATCGACGGGCGTTTGCCGCAGATGTTGCACCAGCGCCCAGGCGTCGCGCCGCAGCTCCTCGTTGAATATGTACAGCTCACAGCCCAGGATCAGGCAGAACAGCGGCTCCCAGGAGGAGTCGAAGGAGAACGAGGCGGTATGGCCCGCGCGCAGGCGGCGGCCGCAGCGGCGGGAAAAGGCGTCTATCGCCGGACCGAACAGGAAGGCGGCGTGTGACGCCAGCAGATTCAGCAATCCGCCGTGGGTGCTCATCACCCCTTTGGGCCGTCCGGTCGATCCGGAGGTGTAAATCATATAGGCCAGATGTTCGCCGCGCAGCGCTTCCCGACGTTCCGCGTCGCGTACGGGCGCCGCCGACATCCCGCGGCAGGCGGCCTGCGTCTCGGCGTCATCCAGACAGAGCGTCTGCGGCAGTTCCGGCATCCGCTCGACAACAGTCCGGTGGGTCAGCAGAAGCGCCGGGCGGGCATCCGCGCACATCAGCGCCAGGCGTTCGCGCGGATAATCCAGATCCAGCGGCATATAGGCCGCGCCGCTGGCCAGTACGCCGAAGATCGCCACCAGCGAATCCGTTGAACGGGGAATGCCGACGGCCACCACCTCTTCGGCGCCCAGCCCGCGCGCCATCAGCACCCGCGCCAGCCGCATAACGCGCTCGGCCAGCGCTCGATAGCTCAGGCTCTCCTCGCCGCAGCGCACCGCCACGGCGTCCGGCTGCGTTTCCACCTGGCGCAGCAGGCTGTCCACCACGGATACCGCGCCGTCCGGCATCGCCAGGCGCGGTCCGCTGGCCCAGCGCGCCATCCGCCGCCGCTCGTCGTCGCTCACCAGAGAGAATTCATCGATAGGCCGTCGGGGCTGTCGCAGCAGCTGTTTCAGCAGATAATCAATGCGTTCCGCGTGCCATTGCAGAGTTTGCGCGTCATAGCGCTCGGGGTTGGCGGTCAACGTCAGATGCAGCTCGCCGTCGCCGACGCCGAGTTCAAACTCCAGATCGTCCACCGGCCCCATCGCCAGCGTATGGGTAATGGCCGCGGCGCCGTCCGGCTCCAGCGCCGCGTTATATACTTTAACGTTGATGACCGGTCCGTACAGCTCTTCGCCGCCGCCCACCCGGCCGAGATCGCGGCGTAGCTGTTCCGCGTCGTAACGCTGGTGGCGGCGTACAGTCTTGATTTCTTCAAGCAACGCTAGAGTGGTTTCGGCCAGCGTGATGTCCGTGCGCAGGGTCAGTTGGAGCGGCAGTACGTTCACCACCGGGCCGATGGCGCACAGCGCCGCCGATCCCATACGGCGCATAAAGGGGAAGCCCACGGACAGGCGCGGCTCGCCGCTCATGCGGTACAGATAGATATAGAGCGCCGCCGTCACGATTTCCGCCGGCTGCGCCCGCGCCATATCCTCATCCGCGGCGAGCGCATCAAACGGCGACAGGGCCAGGCTTAGCCTGTGGCGCAGCGTTCGCGCGCCCTGCGGCGCCGGGCCGCAGACGTCGCCGGCCAGCGAGACCGGGGCCGGTAAGTCGCGGGCGTGCTCTTGCCAGAATGCCGCCGCCCGCCGGCAGGCGGCGGAAGCGCGCCAGGTCTGATATTCGTCGACCACCTGGCTGAATGGCGTAAAGGGCGTGTCGCCGGGGGAGCGCCCGTTACGCAGGGCGTTGTAGATCGCCACGATGCGCCGGGTCAGCGCGTCAAAACTGAAGCCGTCCAGCATCAGATGATGGAATCGCTGATACCAAAACCAGCGCTCCGGCCGCGCGGATACCCGCATGATCACCTGGCGATACAGCGGGCGGGCGCCGTCGGCGGGCAGATCGCTTGCCAGATCGTCCTGCATCAGGGCATGGGCGGTATCTTCGCCCGCCGCGCTGACATCCAGCCATTCCGGCGCGTTGACCTGCCGCGCCGAGGCGCGGCGGGGAAGGCGTTGCACCGGCGTTTCCGATTCGTTCAGGCAGAAACGGGCATGTACCGTATCGGCTTCGGACAGCCCCTGGCGTATCGCCGCATCCAGGCAATCGCGATCCACCGGGCCGCGCAGTTCGATAACGTGGGCGACGGTAAACGCATTGCGCCGGTTGGCGATCTGTTCGGCGAACCAGATGCCGGGCTGGGCCGCCACCAGCGGCAGCTCCTGAAAATCCGCCTGTATTTCAGACGCTAATTCTGTTTCTGACACGCTCTCCTCCTTGCTGTACGAACGGGAAAGACGACCATGGGTCATTGGGGTTGAGAGGCGGCGCGCAGGCCGGCGGGGCGCATATCGAGCCAGTGTTTTTCAATATATTCAATGCATGCCGCGCGCGAGTCCGGTCCGTATTCGCTTTCCCAGCCTGCCGGCGGCGCGGCGAACGCGGGCCATAGGCTGTACTGCCGCTGTGGGTTGATCAGCACAAAAAAGGTAAGGCTGTCATCATCAAAAGGGTTCAACTGCTCCTGACTCATCACGTTCACCTGCCAGTTTATGGTTTGTTGGTGTCATGCCCGCCGGACCATAGCCAGCGGCATCCGTCAATTAATCCGCCGCGCCAGCACAGGGCGTCGTGCCCGCCGTCATATACCCGGTAGTTCACCCGGTGGCCGGCGGCAAGCAGCGCCTGATGCATTTGTTGATTCACCGCGACGATATCGCTTTCCCGGCTGCCGGCTTCCTGAAAGATAGTCAGCGGTCTTTGGCCCGCGCGCTGACGAACCTGCTGCGTCAGCCAGCCGCTGTTATGGTCCCGATCCCCGGAGCCATGGGTAAGCAGATGCAGATGCGGCCACCAGAATGAACCCGACTGGGTAAGCACCCGGCCAAAGCGCTGCGGCCAAAACAGGCCGGCGTAAAGCGCGGACAATCCGCCGTAGCTCTGTCCCGCCACCACGGTGCTCTCGGGATCGTCGCTGAAAACGGCGTATTGCGCCGCCAGAGGCAATAGCTCCGCCTGTAGCGCCACCCAGAACTCTTCATCGCAGGTCAGCTCCCGTTCGCGGTGCGCCATGTCGATAACGTCGATAAACAGCCATACCGCCGGCGGCAGGGTGCCGTCGGCCGTTGCCGCGTCCAGCGCGGAAAACAGCGGGAGCTGCCGCGCCCATTTTTGGCCGTCCAGCACGATTGCCAGCGGACGCGGCGTCTTCGTCTCGCTGACGCCGGAGGTATACAGCCAGATGCGTCGCCGGTTTCCCAGACGGTCGCTTTGCCACGGGAAAAGCCGCAGCCGTCGCGGATCCGGTTGCGCCGCTGTGCCGCTGTCCCACTGTCGCCATGCCTGCTGAGCGGGCGCGGCGGGCATATGCGCGGCGGACAGAAAGTCTCCCCAGTGGGTGCTATAGGGCTTCAACGGATTGAGCGGATCGGCGATGGCGTAGGCAAACAGTGAACACCACCACTCCCGCTGTTGACGGCCGCGCTGCTCCTCGTCGCCGTGGAATTCCGGCGGCAGCCGCTCGCGGGTGATGGGAATGAGGTTGTAGCTGCCGCGCCATTGCGCCGCGATATTCAGCGACCAGAACCAGACATCGGTGCCGGGCAGCCGCCGCAGGCTTTGCGGCGTAGGGCTGTGGTGATCGGTAATGCCATTGATATCGATATAGACGCGCTGAATGGCGGAACGGCGTTCATCCCCGGCGGGATCGCGCCAGAAAAAGGTCACGCCGACCTGATCGTCATCCACGGTTTCCACGAGCGGCGTGCCGGCGAGGGCTATCTGCCGCCACCAGGAATCGCTCCCCGCCGACGCCGACGAAAGCAGCGCGGAGGCGGTACCAGGTGGTTGTTTTTTAATCATTAAAACCTCTCAGTGTGCCCCATTACATTTGTATTTCTTACCTTTCATTGCATAGACGATGATGTAATACGATTGCTTTACGTTTATTTAAGTTAACGCGAATAATATTGAGATTTATTTACATTTGCAATAATATGTCGATCTCCCAGCCCGTCGAGAGGACGTTAATATTTAGTTAATTTATTGTTTTTAATCATGATATTTTGCGAAAAAACCGGTTGCTGACCAGGAGCGAGAAGGTGTGTTTCGGCCTTTGCGGTGGCTAAACAAACGCCAATCATCTTGGGCTAATTTACGACAAGGCTGTTTTCTGGGGGATGATTCCATGTTTAAAACGACAAAAAAATCGTTAGCTTATCTCATTAATTTCTCTGTTGATAATCACCGTTGCCCGCTGGTCATGAGCTCGACTTTGCTGATATCGTCGCTGGCCTGCGCCGCCGTTGCCAATGCGGCGACGGCCGACGACGGCGACACCATCGTCGTGACGGCCTCCGATGCGGAAAGCGTTACCGCGCCGCTGCAAGGCATCGTCGCTAAAGCAAGCGCCGCCGGCACTAAGAGCAGCACGCCGTTAATCAAAACCCCGCAAACCATTAGCGTCGTTACGCGCGATCAAATGGATGCTCAGGCGGTTTCCTCGGTCTCGGACGCATTGAGCTATTCCAGCGGCGCCTTTACCAACTATCGCGGATCTTCCAACCGCAATGACGAAGTGGTGGCGCGCGGTTTTCGCTTTGCGCCTAAATTTCTGGACGGCCTGAGCTATGGTTTGGGCAGTCAGGGAAGCACCATCGGGAAAATCGATCCCTGGCTGCTTGAGCGGGTGGAGCTGGTGCACGGGCCGGCATCGGTGCTGTACGGTCAGGTCAACCCCGGCGGCTTGGTCAGTATGACCAGCAAACGCCCGACGGCGCAGAATATCCGCAAGGTGAAACTGAGCGCCGGCAATCAGCATCTGGGCGAAGCGGCGTTCGACTTCGGCGGCGCGCTGAATGAAGACCAGAGCCTGCTTTATCGCCTCAACGGCATTGCCAGCACCAAACACGAGTTCGTCAAGGATTACAAACAAGAGCGCATCGCCATCGCCCCGGCGCTGACCTGGCTGCCTAACCCCGACACCAGTTTTACCCTGCTGACCAGTTACCAGAATGATCCCGAGGCGGGATTCCGCAACTTTCTGCCCGCTTACGGTACGGCGCTGGGCACCAGCGCCGGCTACCTTCCTTATGATCTGAACGTCAGCGATCCCAACTACCATCAGTCGAAGCGCGAGCAGGCCTCCATCGGCTATATCTTCGATCACTCGTTCAACGACATATTTTCCTTCCAGCAGAATTTCCGCTACTCCCAGTCGGATCAGAAGTATAAGTATCTGGTGTACACCACCGGCGGCAGCGCCACCGACACCACGATCTCCCGCCGCCAGCAGCGGGAAGAGACCAAACTCGACGAATTGGGCGTGGATAACCAACTGCAGGCCAAGTTCGCCACCGGCGACGTCTCTCATACCGCCATCGGCGGACTCGACTACAAGTGGCAGAAAAATGATTACAACTATTGGCGCAACGGCGGCAGCCAATACGACTTCGACTGGACCAATCCATCCTATGGCGGTTCTTATCTGGTGGACGACAGCGCGCTGAGCCTGACCACCAGTACGGTGAAAAAGCTCGATCAGGTGGGCGTTTATCTGCAAGACCAGATGGAGTGGAACAACTGGAATCTGCTGTTATCCGGCCGCCATGACTGGAGTGAGGTCCGCACCCAGGATCGCACTCAAAACACCATCGAACAGCAGAACGACGACAAGTCCACCGGCCGCGCCGCCCTGTTATACGCGTTTGATAACGGCATTTCCCCCTATATCAGCTACAGCACCTCGTTCGAGCCGAATCTGGATAGCGGCGCGCCTGGTTCCGCGCCCTTTAATCCGACCACCGGCGCTCAGAAAGAGGTGGGCGTGAAATTCCAGCCAAAGGGCAGCAATACGCTGTTGACGCTGTCGCTGTTCGATATCACTCAGGAAAATATTACCACTTACAACAATGCGCTCGGCTACAACGAACAGATCGGCGAAGTGCGCTCCAAAGGGCTGGAAACGGAAATCCACTCCCAGCCGATACCGGAAATCAGCCTGATGGCCGCCTATACCTACATCGACGCCGAGACGACGGAAAGCGCCAGCACCTCCAGCCCCGCGGGCAAGACGCCGGCGGCTATTCCGCAGCATAGCGCATCCGCCTGGGGCAGTTACAGTTTCCTGAGCGGCGCGCTGAAGGGCTTTACCGTCGGCGCCGGCGTGCGCTATATCGGCACCAGCTACGGCGATAATAAGGAAAGTTTTACGGTTCCGGCTTATACCCTGTACGACGCGATGGCGCGCTACGATCTGGGCGAAGCCTCGTCGCGGCTGAAGGGCGCGGAGGTGCAGCTTAACGTCAGCAATCTTACCGATAAGCACTATGTCTCTTCCTGTAGTGGCACAACGGCCTGCTTCTACGGCGTAGGCCGCAGCATTATCGCCAGCGTCAGCTATAGCTGGTGATATCTGGCGTACAGAGCGGGCGGCATCGCCCGCTATTCGGCAACCGCGGCCCAAAGACGTTTGCGTCAGCGCCCCCTTATTAACAGAAATGATAATCCAATCATCAGGTTATTATTCAATGAACATAAGGAATATCTCTTGTCCACGCTATCTGTCCCCTCTCCACATCCGGATATCAGCGAACTGCGTAACGACGATTTTCTTTTTCTGTCGCCGGGCAAAAGTCTGCATGCGCGCGGGCGTTACGCGGCGCTGAACGGCCCGGCGGAGAGCGGCGCGGCGCTTGACGGCGATTTTCAGCAGCGGCTGCGTCAGCTTTTCGCCCGCGCGCGGCGCGATGGGATAGAGAATCCGCTGATCGTCGGGGCTATCCCGTTTGATAAAAGAGAGCCCGCCAGCCTGTTTATCCCCGCTGTGAGCCGCTGGTTTTCGCGTGACGCCCTGGCGGATATGACGCCGCAAGAGGCGCCGCTGCGGATCCGCCAGCGGCATCAGGTTCCCGACCGCGACGTTTTCTGCCGGATGGTGTCCGCCGCGGTCCGCGCCACCCGCGACGGCGCGCTGAATAAAGTGGTGCTTGCGCGTCTGCTGGAGATTGAGATCGATCGTCCGCTGAATTCCATGCGTCTGCTGCTGCTGCTCAATCGGCAAAACCCCGGCAGTTACAATTTCCACGTGCCGCTGGCGCAGGGCGCGCTGCTGGGGGCCAGCCCGGAGCTGCTGCTGCGCAAGCGGGGCGGGGCGATCGTCTCGCAGCCGCTGGCCGGCTCGGCCCGCCGCAGCGACGATCCGGCGGAAAACCGCCGCCTGCAGCAGTCGTTGATGCATTCGGATAAAGATCGCCATGAACACCGGTTGGTCATCGATGCGATGCGGCAGACGTTGGCTTCCCGCTGCCGCGCTCTGCAGATACCGGAAACGCCCTCGCTGCTCGCGACGCCCGTGCTGTGGCATCTGGCGAGCGAAATTACCGGCGAGGTCGGCGATGCGCGGGAAAATGCGCTCTCTATGGCCTGTCTTCTGCATCCGACCCCGGCGCTGTGCGGTTCGCCGTTTCAGGCGGCGCGTTCCTTAATCGCCTCTCTCGAACCCTTCGAACGCGGGCTGTTCGGCGGCATCGTCGGCTGGTGCGATGCGCGCGGCGACGGCGAGTGGGTGGTCACCATCCGCTGCGGCGAAGTGCGCGGCGAGCGGGTGACGCTGTTCGCCGGCGCCGGCATCGTGCCGGATTCTCAGCCGGTTGGCGAATGGAATGAAACCGGCGTGAAGCTGAGCACGATGCTCAACGCTTTTGGGATAAACCCCGATGGGGAGAGCGGCGTATGATCGTTGAATTCAACCGCTGGCCCGCCGCGCTGGAGCAGCGCTATCGCCAACGCGGCTATTGGATCGATCGGCCGCTGGGCGAAATCCTCAGCCGCCACCGGGACAGCGACGCGCTGGCGCTGATCGACGGCGAGCGCCGGTTTAGCTATCGCCAGCTTAACCAGGGCGTGAACCGGCTGGCGGGCGCGCTGGCGCGTCGCGGCGTGCGGCGCGGGCAAACGGCGCTGGTGCAGCTGGGCAATTGCGCCGAATTTTATCTCACCTATTTCGCGCTGCTGCGCATTGGCGCGGTGCCGGTGAATGCGCTGTTCAATCATCAGCGCAGCGAGCTGAGCGCCTATGCGCGGCAAATCGCGCCGGCGCTGCTGATCGCCGACCGGCGGCATGCGCTGTTTGGCGACGATGCGTTTATCGCGGCGTTGCGCCAGGAGCACCCGGCTTTACGCCTGGTAATACTGCGCGGCGACGATAATCCCGAGCATGATTTGCTCCATCTGCTGCAGGAAAGCGGGGAGGAGAGCGCCCCTTCGCCGACGCCGCCGGATGAGGTGGCGTTCTTCCAACTCTCCGGCGGCAGCACCGGCACGCCGAAACTGATTCCCCGCACCCACAACGATTACTACTACAGTATCCGCGCCAGCGTGGAGATTTGTCGTTTCGACGCGCAAACCCGCTATCTGTGCGCCCTACCGGCCGCCCACAACTATCCGCTGAGTTCGCCGGGCGCGCTGGGCGCGTTCTATGCCGGGGGCACGGTGGTGATGGCCGACGACCCCAGCGCGACCTGCTGTTTCCCGCTGATTGAACGCCATCGGATTAACGTTGCCGCGCTGGTGCCGCCGGCGGTGACGCTATGGCTGGAAGCGGTCGCTCTGGCCGGGCGGCGCGGGGAGTTGCAAAGCCTGACGTTGTTACAGGTCGGCGGCGCGCGGCTGAGCGAGGCGCTGGCGCGGCGCATTCCCGCCGAACTCGGATGCCGGCTCCAGCAGGTGTTCGGCATGGCGGAAGGGCTGGTGAACTACACCCGGCTGGACGACGACGAAGAGACGATTTTCGCCACCCAGGGGCGCCCCATCAGCGCGGACGACGAAATCTGGGTGGCCGATGCCGAGGGGAACGCCCTGCCGTGCGGGGAGGTCGGACGTCTGATGACCCGAGGCCCCTATACCTTTCGCGGTTATTACCGCAGCCCGCAGCATAACCGGCAGTCGTTCGACGCGCAGGGCTTCTACTGCTCCGGCGATCTGGTGATCCAGCGCCAGGACGGCTGCCTGCAGGTGGTGGGTCGGGAGAAAGATCAGATTAACCGCGGCGGCGAAAAGATTGCCGCCGAGGAGATTGAAAACCTGCTGTTGCGTCATCCTCAAGTGATCAACGCCGCGCTGGTGGCGATCCCCGATGCGCTGATGGGGGAAAAAAGCTGCGCTTTCGTCGTTTGCCGCGAGGCGATCAAATCCGTGGCGCTGCGCCGTCATCTGCGCGCGCAGGGCATTGCCGATTATAAACTGCCGGATCGTTTCGCCCGCCTGCCCGCGCTGCCGGAAACCCCGGTGGGTAAAGTTGATAAACAGCGGTTGCGTCAGATGGCGCAGCAGCTTATCTCGCAGGAGAGTCACCCATGAGTATTCCCAAACTGCATAGCTACCCGCTGCCGTCGGCGGACATGCTGCCCGACAACAAGGTGAGCTGGCCGCTGGATACGGCGCGCGCCGCGTTGCTGATCCATGATATGCAAGACTATTTTGTTAATTTCTGGGATGAGGGCAGCCCGCTGCTTGCCCAGCTCGTCGGCAATATTACGCGCCTGAAGGCATTTTGCCGTCGGCACGATATTCCGGTGTTTTACACCGCGCAGCCGAATAATCAGAGCGCCGCCGACCGGGCGTTGCTGAACGATATGTGGGGGCCGGGGCTGAATCACCACCCCGAGCAGCAGCAGATCATCGGCGCTCTGACGCCGGAGAGCGCGGACTGCGTGCTGGTGAAATGGCGCTACAGCGCTTTTCTGCGCACCGACCTGGAACAACGGCTGCGCGCCGCCGGTCGCGATCAGCTGATTATATGCGGCGTTTATGCCCATATCGGCTGCCTTACCACGGCGAACGATGCGTTTATGCGCGATATCAAGCCCTTTATGGCGGCGGACGCGCTGGCCGATTTTTCGCTGGAAGACCATATGATGGCGCTGCGCTATAGCGCCGGCAACTGCGCCCGGGTCGTCGCCACCGACCAGTTGATCGCGACCGGGAGCGCGGCGCCAGGGTATGATATCTCCCGTCTGCGCGCGGAGCTGCTGCCGCTGCTTGACGATGACTGCGGCGAGGTGGGGGATGACGAAAATCTGCTGGATTACGGGCTGGACTCGGTGCGCATCATGTCGCTGGCGGCTCGCTGGCGTAAGCAGGGCCACGATGTGGATTTCGTGGCGCTGGTAAAAACCCCGACCGTCAACCACTGGCTCGGCCTGCTGACGCGGCCGCAGCGGGAGGCGCTATGAGCATCGGTCTGGATTTTACCGGTAGGCAGGTGTGGATTAGCGGCGCCGGGCGCGGCATCGGCTATGAAACGGCCTGTCGCTTCGCTCAGGCGGGCGCCGAGGTGACGGGGTTCGATCTGGCGTTCCCGGATACGGCGCTGCCCTTTACGCCCTGCCTGCTGGATATCCGCGACGCCACCGCCGTGGCCGAGCGTTGCGGCGCGCTGCTGGCGCGCACGCCGCGGCTGGATGTGCTGGTCAACGGCGCTGGCGTTCTGCGCATGGGCGCGACGGAAAAACTCGATCGCCAGGATTGGCAGGATTGTCTGACGGTCAACGCTGGCGGCGTATTCAACCTGCTGCAGGCGACGATCCCGCAGTTTCAGCGCCAGCGCGGCGGGGCGATAGTCACGGTGGCGTCCAACGCCGCGCACGTTCCGCGCGTGGGCATGGCCGCCTACTGCGCCTCCAAAGCGGCGGCGCGCAGCCTGTGTCTGAGCGCCGGGCTTGAGCTGGCGCCGTATGGCGTGCGCTGCAATCTGATCTCGCCAGGTTCGACCGATACCCCGATGCTGCGCGGCATGTGGTCGTCGCCGGCGGGCGAACGGTCCACTATCGACGGCTTTCCCGAACGCTTTAAGCTGGGCATTCCGTTGGGAAAAATCGCCCGTCCGCAGGATATCGCCGACGCCATTTTGTTTATGGCGTCCGATCTCGCCGGTCATATTACGCTACAGGATATCGTTATCGACGGGGGCGCCACGCTGGGCGCCTGAGTCTCCTCGGGCGCCCAGCTTTCGCCGGCACCCTCTTCGACCGGTCCGGCGCCGCGCCGCTTTCAGTCACTGATTGTGTCTGGTCGCCAAATCAGGGAAAATACCCGCCATTATTCGTAATATCGTGCGCTAAGCCTAGGTTTGGCCGCCCCGGCATTACGGTTTACTTGCTACTATTTGCGTTTTGCCTGACGCCGACATCGCCGTGATTTGATGCCGACGCCGGGCGGACTAACAGAAGAAAACTGAACATCATGTCTCCAAGTGAATACGCCCGCGAAGTCTCGAAAAGAAGAACTTTCGCCATTATTTCCCACCCTGATGCCGCCCAGCCTTTCAACGCTTAAAACCACCTTTCATTGCACACCACAATCACATCTCTACGTACTGAATTTAAAGGCTTTTTGTCTATTTCTCGTTTCTTTGCTTTTCAATGATGTTCAAACGTAACCTCGGAAAGTGTGTACAAACTTGAGTACAAATCACCATATTTACCGTTTTTAGCCAAATTCCATGACACAAACCTAGCTGTAGGCCTTGTGGTTACTGGGTTCTGGCCAAAACTTACCTATATTTTTTATGCGAAAAATCGAGAAATGATGGTAAGACGTTCGCGATTATCTCTAATTGTTTGCCGGTTGAGTTGGTTACCGGTTTTTTCCTGCTGTCCTAAAAGTTCATTTGTATGGACCTGATCTTCTGAACAAATCATGCATCTTTCTGACCATCAACAAATGATGAATCAGGTGATGATAGCTTTACATTGATTTTCAGGAGAATGCAGATGACAGCAGTAGCTCACCAAGTAACCCCTTTTCTAACGTCTTACGAAGTTATGGCTCGTTACCACATTAGCTATACGACGCTCTGGCGAAGAATAAAAGATGGCAGCTTGCCGCAACCTCGTATCAACCGAAATACACGAAACAAGCTGTGGCACATTGAAGACTTGGAGGAGTATGAGAATAGTGAAGTTTGAGCAGGGTTTAAAGCGTTAAGGGCAAAGCACCGCCCTTAACCTCTTAACAATATTATTCGTTGATGTTGTCAGGCTTGTCGTGATTTGGATTGTTTCGGGCGTACTCCACACCATTACGCTGGTAAATGTGCGTGTCTGGATGTTTACCTTCCTTAACTTCACGAACCAGTGTTTTTCGACTTACTTCGCCGCGCCCTGTAATTGTGTAGCTATCATTTCCACCATTTTTACCGCCATTGCCGTTGATACTTGAACCTTTCGCCATTTGGAATCCTCAATAAATTGAATCTAACTGGAGGTGCATTCAAGAACAGCAATGGAACCCAAGGTTTCACTTCCTAAAGCACTACAAATTAAATGTGGTTTCAAACTGAAAAACTCAAGCGTTCAGGCTGAAAAATGACCAGATTAAACCCTGATGATAGCTATGCGGCTTAAGCCTAGTTTTAAAGCGACCAGTCAAAAAACAACATTGAGAAGGTTTTTGACGTGGTCACAATAAGGAATCCCAATCTCCTGGGTATCGGTAGCGACAAATTCTTACTGTCCGAAACGCCAGTTGAATGGAAAGCCTGTCGGCTCGATGATGGTTTCTAGCTGTTGATACCAAACGTCGTAAGCATGACGCATTTCATCCAGGTACTGATATTGGTTGTAGATAGCATCCAACCCTTTTTTGCTGTGGCCAATCATCAACTCGGCAACTTCTTGCGTCGTGATGGCAGACATTCGCGTTCGCATCGTTCTGCGAAGATCATGCATAGACCAGTGTTCCATCTCAATACCAAGCGACCTGCGAGCCCAGATTTTCACATTGTTAGGAATAGTGGTATCAAAGCCATTTGTGGCAAGCTCTTCTTGTCCGTTCGCGGGAAACAAGTAAGTTGATTTGCTCATCTGCATCGCTAGTTCAATCAGCTCAATAGCAGGCCTTATCAATGGCCGCATGATCGGCGCTCCAATTTTCTCACCTTGTTTGCGGATCTCTATGGGCACTGTCCACATTGCAGATTGCAAGTCAAAGTGATGCTTTTCAGCTTGAATGAGTTCGCCCTTGCGACCGCCCAATAGCAGAAGCAGTTTTATGTAGATGCGATTCTTCTCAGTGATTTTTGACTCATGCAAATAGCGCCAAAGTATCCTGATCTCGTTGTCATTTAGCACCCGAGTTCGTTTGCCTTTCTTACCGCCAACCTTTTTTGCTGTGATCCCAGCGGCAGCGTTAATTTCCAAAATCTGTTCATCTATCAGCCAGTCATAAAACTTATGCAGCACAGACACCAGACGTTCTGTGTTTGAAGGGGACGACTCCGAAACCTCACGAAGACAGTTTCTTAAGGACAATTCAGTGATGTCAGTTAATGGATACTTGCCAAGTCGGGGCAGCAAATATATTTCACTGCTGCGTTTTTGGTAGTGCCACGTTTTCTCCTTTAGCCCTTGCTTACCGGCAGAGTCTATCCAGTCTCGAAAAATCGATTCGAAGCTTTGATTGGCAGAATACTTGGCCCGTTCCTGCTGTAGGTAGAGCTTGGGGTTTCTGCCCTGGTCGAGTACCGCCCTTAACCTATCCAGCTCATTCCTGGCTTCAGCAAGTTTCATAAGTGGGTAAGTACCTATGTCTACCCGCTGTTGCTTGCCATCGAAACGATAACGAAACTGAAAAACAATTTTGCCCTTGGGCGATACCCGAGCACTTAGCCCGTCTCGGTCAGCTTTTACTACGGTTTCTTTTGCTTCTTTATTTAACCTGGCATCGAGCCAGCTAACTGATAACGCCATGTTATAAGCCCAGCCCTAGTTTTGATTTTAATGATTGTTTACGTGATTCTGCTTTGGGTTCTGGCGCTGTACTCACAGAAGTCATTTCAACTTCTGGTGCATGGCCATCCACCGGTACAGATGTCGTGGATAGATTGGGTTGGCTCATGTGAATTAAGCCAAAGGTGGCCAGCATCCGCAGACGCTCAGCGCGTTCCCGTGGCGGCGTCTTTTCTAATTCTTTGAGCAGTTCAGGGTGGCTCCCTGGGGGAATGTTGACGACAACTCTCATGATCAGGCCCCATAAAACCAGAAGCCTCGGACGTTCGCCAAAACAGACTGTTCCGGCACGATGATCTTGCTTCGTGAAAAAATCTCTTTGGCCGCTTCCTTATAAGCCAAGGCTCCCCCTCCGGCGATCAAAACCAAGTCCGCATTGATGCTTTCGTCACGCATGGATTGGCGCATGGCTGTAAGAGCAACAGGCGCTACCTTTTTCATGGCAGCATTTAGATAAGGTGAAATATCGACCTTTTCTCCAAACAGCAGCACCTGCAAGTCGCCGGTTCTCATGGCTTTTTCAAGTCGATCCATACCTACTTTGGCACCGTGATCTTCCGAAATCAGCTTATCAATAGTTTCCAGTAGCACGGACATTGCCTGAAGACTGGTTCCTGAGGAGCTGTAGCGAATTTCTCCGGCCTCAAGGGCAACCCAGTCAACAGAAAAAAAGCCGGGATCTATGACGACGACGCGACCTTCTTCAATCAAGCCCAAATCTCCACCTGTTTGAACCAGATCCATATAGGCACCGGCAGGCTGCGGCAGCACTTTGACGTCATGAACTGTGATGCTGCGCTTAGGCGTCACTTGATGGACACCTTTTAAACGCTGCACAAGGTCAGACTTACGTTGTGGTTCATGAAACTGGGAAACCGGTAATCCAGTGACAACCAAATCGATGGATTCAGTTTCAGCCATTAACAAGGCGGCATGAAAAAGCGCCTTATAGGTTTTTGTGGTGGGATATTCCGGGTGAAGCTCTCGTTCCCAGCCTTGAAGGCGTCCAGCAGGCACACCAGCGGCCCAACGCTCATTATCGACAGACACATACAAACAGGTTTCATCATCGCCTCCACCGATACGCTCCGGCATACGATCCGCAGGACCGGCACCCGCAGGCAGAATAATGGTTTTCGGTTCACTGCCTGATTGGCCAATTGCCAGCTTCAGGTTTGAGTAACCGATATCTACGCCTAGTACAAACATACTTATCTCCTGTGCACTCAAAGTGCTCTAACGGTTTTCAATCAACCGCACTGGTCACGCTTGGGCATTTCCAAGTGCTCTGGCGGTTCACTCAAATATCATTATCAGGATTCGGTGCACTGGCGGTGGGCAGAAAGGTGACAAATCCTTTCATCTATCTGCCTATTGCATTTTCGCAAAAGTATGAGAATAGGCTCTGTTTGGCGGCGGATGACTGAGCCAAAAAAATCGAGACGCCAAACGTCGTTTGCATTCTGGCCTGAACTCGCCAAACGGTTTGTATCTTCATGGCGATACGCCTTTTTAGGCGTTTTTAAGTGAAATCGGGCTGTATCCCTTGTCAGGTATGGGATTGCGCGAGTCGATTTATATCGAGACGCCAAACACTGATTGTTATGGCAGTTTTACGTTTGGCGTTTCGATCCAAAAGCCAAACGGATAGTGGTTTTGGCTTTTGGGGTTAATTGGATGGGGAAGTTGGTTTGGTAGAAATCGTCAATGAACAATGGAAAGCAGAGGTATCAGATTTACTTCAGCAAGAAACGGACAGGCTAAAAGCATTGGCACGAGCTGAAGTTGATGACTTTTGGGTTACCCATTACAAGGTTCGAGAGAATGAGCCCTTTAAAGACTGGGGTCTGCTTGGTGTCCGTATCAGAGACTTTAAGTATGGCTTTGGCATAGAGTGGTACATCAACAGTTTTCACGGTCAACGAGGCAAGCGCGTGGTCTTTAGCAAGGGACTGCGTATTTCAAAGACGAAGCTGAGATACTCATTTTTGGACTGCCAAGGTCTAGCCAAAGAATGGGAGTTAGCGCTGGCCATGGAGAAAGAAGAATTCTTCAGTGATATTCGACGCCAAGTTGATAAGCTCAACATGCTGCGTCGCAGAGTGAATGCCTATTGAGTTAACTGCGCTACTTCACTCGCGGCAACTGGTCCCAGCGTGTTGTGTAGGCGGGAGACAAATGCTCTCGCTTCATCGACCAATCTTTCTTCGTTCCTTGTCCAGCAAAGAAAACCTTTCCGGCACCACTTTGGTTAATGGTGTCCAATACAGACATTAACTGTTGGCTATTAGAGCGGGTCGATACGTCATCGAATAGTCCTGGTTGAAACATGCCTGGATCGTAAAAGTCAGACAGCATGACGCCCGCTTTGGCATAACGAAAACCATCCTTCCAAATTCGCTTGAGTAAGTGATTGGCCAGCTCGATAAAATCCCGCGTATCGCAACTGGGGATCAGTAACTCACCCGATGCAGAGTTGCTGTACTGAGGCTCGTTGTCCTTAAAGGGGCTGGTACGTATAAACACGGTCAGCACTTTGGCTTGCTGCTGTTCTTTGCGAAGCTTCTCAGTGGCGCGGGTTGCGTATTCGCATACGGCTTCACGTAACAATTCAAATTGCGTTACTTTTACGCCAAATGAACGGCTACAGACGATTTGTTTCTTAGTTGGCGAGATCTCTTCAAGTTCAATACACGACTCACCATTTAGCTCTCTGACAGTTCTCTCTAAAACTACTGAAAACTGGTCTCTGATGGCTCTAGGAGAGGCGTTGGCTAGGTCTAAGGCTGTGGTGATACCCAACGCATTTAAACGCTTAGAAAGCCGTTTACCAACGCCCCAAACATCATCAACTGGGACTAATGCGAGCAATCGACGTTGCCGATCTGGATTGGTCAGGTCTACAACGCCCTGAGTGGCTGGATACTTTTTGGCGGCATGGTTTGCCAGTTTGGCGAGTGTTTTTGTCGGTGCAATGCCTACACAGACGGTGATCCCAATCCAGTGGCCTATGCGCTCTCGCACTTGTTGTCCGAACTCGACAAGAGATATGGCAGACTCTATACCGGTTAAATCTAAAAACGCTTCGTCAATGGAGTAAACCTCTACTCGTGGTGCCATTTCCTCCAAAGTGCGCATCACTCGACTGCTCAAATCTGCGTAAAGCGCATAGTTGGACGAAAATGCCCAAATGCCATGGCGCTGCATTTCAGATTTGATTTGAAAGACGGGTACACCCATTTTAATACCGAGTAACTTAGCTTCACGCGAGCGTGCAACCACGCAGCCGTCGTTATTGGACAGCACCACAACCGGCGTATCTTTTAAATCAGGACGAAACAGCTTCTCACAACTGGCGTAAAAGTTGTTGCAGTCCACCAAGGCAAATATAGGCATGGGACAGTCACGACTTGCGGCGCATGTTTCGCACCACATTGGTGACCACACCAAATATCTCTAACTCTGTCCCTTCGGGAATATGGATGGGTTCATACGCCCGGTTTCTTGGGATCAGCTTGACGCACGGCCTCAGTTGAAGCTCCTTTACCGTGAGTTCACCATGGATACCCGCGATCACAATGTCACCGTGTTCGGCTTGGACAGAGCGATCAACCACCAAAATATCATCTGGGTGAATCCCGGCATCAATCATTGAATCACCTTCAACACGCACAAAGAACGTTGCAGCCGGTCGCTTGATGCACAGCTCGTTGAGGTCGAGCGTTTGCTCAACATAATCCTGCGCTGGGGAGGGAAAACCAGCAGAAACACGTTCCATGAACAATGGAATACGAAGGCGCTTGGCTTTGATGAAGGCAAGTGCGCCGCTACGGCCTATCAGCGAGACACTCATGACGAACCTCGAAAAATCACAATTGATACTGTTTGTTTATACAGTATCTAATGCTATGCTGATTTCTACAAGTAAAATTGTAGGTAAAACTGTAGTTGTTCGAGTAAGACGCTGTGTTGTCGGTGATTTATTTTTTGTGTTGAAAAACTATATGTGGGGGATCGCTCGCCCTCGTCAAAGCCTGCAAGGCTTGGACAATACTGCTTCTGCCTACTGCTTTTGTTTCTGTTACTGATCCTGTTACTGCTACTGGTTAACGCATGGGTCAAGTAACCGTCAGACAAGGCTTGTTGAACCCTTTGCAAAGGGTTTAAAAACAGTTAGTAAAATTCTGCTTCGTATTGAATTTACTGGCTTAAAGCGAAGTTAGGAGCACCATTAAAATGCTCAGTCGAACTCAGTTCAAGCCTTTTGCAACCGTTTGAAAAGGGGTTGGCTAAGCCATACGTAAAGGGTATCGGTAAGGGTTACCTAAAGGGTTTAGCTAAGGCTTTCTGAAAGGCTTAGCCAAAGCCTTCATACATGGGTTCACCCAGTAGAAAGATTAAAAAAACGCTTAGGTATCCAAGGTGCATTTAGAAAAAACTGTGGCACAGTGAAATCACCTAAAGCAAACAATAGAAGTGAAGAGGAACCATCAATGACAAGAGCCCCTGCGCCATTTCCGCTAGAGCGCCTCACGGATATCCCAGAAAGACCAGAAGATTTTAGATTGCTGGAGCGTATTCCATTAACGCGTGAGCCGCAGTCCTGGCCACTTGAACTTTCTCCTGTGGTCGGTGATGAACAGCCAATGGTGCTGCTCGATACAGAGACAACCGGACTGTCTGCCGATGATGAGTCCATTATTGAGCTTGGTATGGTTAAGGTACTTTACAGCCCCTCTGCTCAGCGGATTGTGTCGATTGTTGATGTGATCAGCTTGTATGAAGATCCCGGCAAGCCAATCCCCGAGCTGATTACCGAGTTAACCGGCATCACCGATGAGATGGTGCAAGGCCAGCACATTGATGATTCACTGGTAGCGAGTTGGTTATCCGATGATCCGCTGGTGGTTGCACACAATGCACAGTTTGATCGTCCTTTCTTTGAAAAGCGGTTTGCTGCATTAGGACATCTATCTTGGGCCTGTTCAGCCAGTGGAATAGATTGGAAGGCGCTGGGTTTTGAAAGTCGAAAGCTTGAGTACCTGCTGCTTCGCTTAGGTTGGTTCTATGAAGGACACCGAGCTGCAACCGATTGTTTGGCGATGGCCTGGTTGTTTCATTTGTTGCCCGAGTCCGTTGCAAACTTGTTGTCTGAAGCAGACAGGCGAACGGTGTTAGTTCGTGCGTTTGGTGCGCCATTTGACGTAAAGGACTATTTAAAAGAGCGTGGTTACCGCTGGCATGACGGTGTTAAAGGTGCCAACAAACATTGGTGGCGCGAAATCAGCGAAGACGAGTTGCCGCAGGAACAAACTTACCTGGATGATTTGTATCATCGTGGCTCAGAACATGCCCACTATGACTACAAAGATGCCCGCAATCGATTTAAAGCTTTATCATAGCCCCTTGCATATTTGAAAACCTCTGGAAAATGGAAAGTGAACTCATGGTTTAACCAACAAGAGGAATCTTTCCATGTACCAAGACACCTACATTGAATACTGGGGCGAAATCTTCGTCTCTGCCCGCATTATTGAATTTGGCATCACGTTCGAGCGCTTTCTTAAAGATCCATGGAAGTATTTGATGTCCTGTGGCCAAGAGTCTGCCCCAGACGCGATTGCTGAAGGGATGTTGCCATTGCTACCAGCCCAGGCAGAAGTTGCTAGGCGTGTTCGAGAGAATGAATTGCGTCAGTTGGCATTCCAGCCTGAGCTTCTATCATGGCCAGAAAAGAAACATTCGAACAATGTCAAGCCAATTTTTATAGCCAACAAGACGACTTGTTGATACTATGAGACCTAATGAAAAAAGGTAGGTTGCTTGATGGCATTCAATCGATGGCTTCCTAGTTTTAAATGATTAGGGCTTGTCCCAGATGGATTGAGAGGCTGACAGTGCAAGACAACACTGGACTTGAAGAGCTTAGCCAAGCACAGAGAGAACGACTCGCTCATATTGATTTCACTTTGTTATTTAAAGGTGAAGCTGGGCGTAGTTATTTAACCGAGCGATTTAGCGTAGCGCCGTCTGTGGCAACACAAGATTTTGCGCGGTACAAAGAGTTGGCTCCTAACAACGTTATGTATGACGAAAAGCGCAGAGTGCACTTGAAGACGAGCGCATTCCAGCCGTTGTTTGATTATGACGTTGTTCGAACTCTTGCGACGATAAGCCAAGGGTTCGGTGATGGCTTTCTTGGCAAGGTCAGGCCACCTATGGCTTGTGAAGCACCATTCCATCTCAATAAGCCGAAATTGGAAGTTGTAGCGGCTATTAGTGAAGCCATACATAAGCGCGCTGTGATTAATATTGAGTACACCTCATTGTCGAGTGGTCATGGGAGCAGGCAAATAGTTCCTCATACCTTGATTGACAATGGCTTGAGATGGCATGTCCGAGCATTCGATAGAAAGCATAGAGAATTTAGGGATTTTGTTTTAACCAGAATAAGTGAAGTTGAGTTGTTAGAGGATGAGGTTAACGACGAAGTTGAGACTCTTCAGTGGGATAAGCAATGGAACCGAATCGTTGAACTAGAGCTGATACCTCATCCAAAACTAGCACATCCAGAAGCTGTATCGATGGACTACGCAATGGAAAACAATAGGTTGCGTGTAGAGATAAGAGCTGCGTTCGCTGGATATTTACTGCGTTTATGGAATATCGATTGTTCAAAGAATAGTAAGAGCAATGGGCAAGAGTTCCATTTAGCACTTAAAAATCCAGAAGCACTATACGGCGTTGACAATGCTGCACTCGCTCCTGGATATAGCGAATCGTGAGATGAATTTATGAATATAAAAGAATATTTAGGCGATCTTATCGGAGGCAGTTTATTGATAACTGAATCTAGAATAATCGCAGAATCGCTACTGAAAAAACTCCCAGAAGATGAGTGGAAGTCGCTGATCGTTGAGCAAAATGTTCTTCAGAAAAAATCCGGTCAGACGGCTATTCGTTATGCCAGAACAATCCGTTGGCGTGTTGAAGGCCTGGGTGATGAGTTTATGACTGATCTTTTAGCCGCGAGTGAACGTGCCTATGTCCAAATGCTGATGATGTCATTACTCATTCATTCTCCGGTTGTCGCTGATTTTATGCGACTTACCTTAGCCGAAGCTCGTCGCACCTATAAACCCTCTTTAACCGCTGATGCATGGTCTGAGTTTTATGACACGAGAGTGCGGGCATATGCCGAGCTTGGCGGTTTTTCTGACTCAACTGTCAAAAAAATGGGTAACAACGCAATTAAGGCACTGGTTGATAGTGGCTACCTGAGTGATAGCAGGACAAAGAAAATACAACCTGTTTACCTAATGCCAGAAGTTAAAGACTGGTTAGTTCGTCTGGGCCGGGAAGATTTGATTGAGGTAATGGAGTGCACAATATGAAGGCTCTTCAGACCAGGCTTGATCTGATACTGGAACGAATTGAAAGCCCTAAGTTTTTGAAAAACGATGGCTTGGGCAATGAAATTGGATTTTGGGTATTTGACTATCCAGCCAAGTATGAACTGCTTGTACGAGAGCACCTTAAGCACGTTGACGAAAAACTCAACAAGCGTGGTTACCGCTTTGTCCATCTCAATATTTTTGAAGTCTTGATAGATATGCTTGAGGAGCGAGGCCTTTTCGACCGAGCTTGCCAGCGTGAATTGCAAGTCGGTGTTGATGGCCTTCGAAAAACACTAGCCGGGCCTCTGAGCCAAGAGAAAGTGGCAAGGTATATCGCGGATAAATATAAGCCATCAGAACTTGAGTTTGTGTTGCTGTCAGGCTTAGGCAGTGCGTGGCCTCTTGTCCGAGGACATGAGTTACTTAGTGCTCTGCAAGACGTTATGGGTAGCACGCCATTAGTGCTTTTCTATCCGGGTGAATATAGCGGAAGGGATTTGCATCCTTTCGGCATGATCGAATCTAAAAACTACTATCGCGCCTTCAAGCTTGTGCCTGAAGACGGTAAAAAAAATTAAGAGCAGGGAGCCTCCCGAATGAAAATTGAACAGATTTTTTCCAAGAAGTTGACGCGTGATATTAACGGCGTTGTTAAAGCGGAACAGAAAGACAATGACAGTGTGTATGTCGAACTTGATGAGTATGTTGTAACCCGAGAGCTAGATCGACATTTTCGTGCATTTTTTGAGGCTTACGTCCCATCTGTGACGCAAAGCGGCGCATCAATGTCAGGTAAAATTGGTGTGTGGATCTCTGGCTTCTTTGGTTCGGGTAAGTCTCACTTCCTGAAAATTTTGTCTTACCTCCTCGAAAATAAATCTGTCGAAAAGGATGGACAAGGCCGCCAAGCATTTGAGTTTTTTAAAGACAAAATCAACGATGCCATGCTGTTGGCCGATATCCAAAACGCTGTTACAAAAGATACAGACGTTATTCTTTTTAACATCGATTCACGAGCCAATACGGATGACCGAGAAAATGCCATTCTTAAGGTCTTCCTCAAAGTCTTTAATGAGCGTGTAGGATACTGCGCTGATTTTCCTCATATTGCGCACTTAGAACGCGAGCTTGATAAGCGTAATCAATACATGTCTTTCAAGGACAAATTTGCTGAGTTGACTCAATCAACTTGGGAAAAGGAGCGTGACGCCTATGACTTCTATCGAGACGAACTTTCAGAAGCACTCGCTCATGCCAGTGAGCAATCATTAGAGTCTGCCAAAGCGTGGGTTGAGCAGGTTGAAAACAATTTCCCGCTAGATATCCGAAACTTCTGTAAGTGGGTTAATGAATACTTAGATCGAACTGGGGATCGTAACCTTCTTTTCTTAGTCGATGAAGTCGGTCAGTTTATCGGTAAGAACACGCAAATGATGTTGAAGCTTCAGACCATTACTGAAGATCTTGGCACATATTGTGGTGGCAGAGCTTGGGTCGTTGTTACCTCTCAGGCAGACATTGATGCTGCCATTGGTGGTATGGATAAGCGCGATGGCGAGGACTTCTCTAAAATTCAAGGGCGTTTTAGTACCCGCTTACAGCTGTCGAGCTCGAATACCTCGGAAGTTATTCAAAAGCGTTTGTTGTCCAAAACGGAAGAAGCTCGTACACACCTCATCGATGTCTTTGCTGAAAAGGGCGACATTCTTCGTAACCAGCTGACATTTGATAAAACGACAACCGCGTCTCTAAAGGGCTACACCGACGCTCCGTCTTTCGTGGACAACTATCCGTTTGTGCCTTACCACTACACGCTGGTTCAAAAAGTGTTTGAGTCAATTCGAACAAAAGGCGCGACGGGTAAGCACTTAGCCATGGGTGAGCGTTCATTACTTGATGCTTTCCAATCAGCTGCAAAACAGATGAAGGACTCTGGCCTTGATGTGTTAATCCCGTTTTACAGTTTCTACGCACCGATTGAAAGCTTTTTGGAGCCAGCGGTTAAGCGAACGATTGACCAAGCCTGTGAGTTGGATTCCTTAACAGAATTCGATGGCAAGATTCTAAAAACTCTTTTCTTGATCCGTTATGTGGACGTTGTCAAAAGCACACTAGACAACCTTGTGACGCTGTCAATTGATCGAATCGATGCAGATAAAATTGCGCTGCGTAAACAAATTGAAGAGAGCTTGAATCGTCTTGAACGCCAATTGCTGATTGCGCGTAATGGTGATGAGTTTATCTTCCTGACCAACGAAGAAAAAGAGATCGAAAACGAGATCCGCCATACTGACGTTGAAATGTCAGAGGTCTCTAACAAGCTTTCAGCAATCGTATTTGACGGTATTTTGAAAGGTAATCGTGCCTATCGATACCCGATTAATAAGCAAGACTTTGCGGTGAGCCGTTTTTGCAATGGTCATCCAAAAGATGGCACCACGCTGGAAGACCTAGTCATTAAAGTCATTTCACCTTTGGATTCGCACTTTGAAAATTACTCCCACGATCAAGCGTGCATCAATCATACGCTTGAGGCTGATGGGTGCGTGCTCGTCAAGCTGGGCGAACATAAGCGTCTTTGGGATGACCTGACAACCTTTATAAAAACTGACCGATTCTTAAAACAAAATTCAGGACAGCGACCAGAGCAAGAACACCTTCTTCGCGAAAAGCAGATGGAAAATATTGAGCGTGAAAAACGCTTAAGAACGGATTTTGAAGCTTTGTTTGCAGAGGCTGACGTTTACGCTATCGGCACAAAACTACCGAAGAAATCAGCAACGCCAAGTGCCATCGTCGAAGAAGCATACAAATACGTTATCGAAAACACCTTCGCTAAATTGAATATGCTCAAGGCAACGCCTGGTGAAGTTTTGCGTGAGCTACAGGCCGTTCTTGTTGCTGATGATATTGCTCAGATTGGACTGGATCTTCAAGCGGATGAATGTAACCCAGAAGCTACGCGTGAGGTTGAGCAGTACGTAACGCTAAAAGTCGAGCGTAATGAGCCTGTTTACTTACGTGACATCGTTGCCCGCTTCGGCAAGCGCCCATATGGCTGGCCAGACAATGAAATCTTATTGCTCACTGCAAGGCTGGGCTTGGCTGGAAAGGTATCTTTTAGTACCCAAGGCACAGATCTGGCGTTGAAAAAAGCTTACGAGCCGTTTACCAGTGTGCGTAAACGCGGCGAGATCCGTGTACATAAGATCAGGCAACATGACGAGCGCCAAATTAAAAAGGCTGCTGGTCTTGTTAAAGAGATCTTTTCAAAAACCTTTACCGGCTCTGGTGAAAAGGAGCTCTACGAATTAGTGCGCGATGAATTACTGGCTTGGAATGAAGAGCTTAAATCATTCAGAACCAAGTCACAGACAGGCCATTTCCCAGGTAAATCTCAAATTGACGATGGTCTTGCATTGGTCGCGGGTATTCTTGAGCAAACTTCAAGCTTCGCCCTTATCGCCCGATTCTTAGAAGACGCTGATGCCCTTGAAGAGTTTGCTGAGGACTTTGAGGATCTTGATGACTTCTACAATAGTCAATTTCAAACTTGGCAAGCCCTTGCTGGCGCATTGAACGAGAAGTTTAAGGCCAATAGACCTGCGTTAGAAAAAGACAGTGAAGCATTAAAAGCGCTCACTGAATTAGAACGCATTTACAATATGTCCTCACCGTATGAGCAGCTGCGCCACATTAATCCGCTTATCGAGCAGGTGGCAAAAGTTAACTCAACATTGGTTGAAGAAAAACGCACTCATGCCTTAGAGCGTGTTGATCTGCGCATCGGACGTGTAAAGGATGCGCTAGCTGAAGCACATGCACCGTCTGAACTACAGAACCAAGCACTGCGCCCGTTACAAATGTGCAGACAGCGCATTGAAGCAACCTCTTCAATACCACAAATTATCAGTGAGCAAACTGAAGCGGAAGGTTACGAGGACGAAGCCTATGAGTTGCTGAATGGCTTTATCGAAGATCAACGAAAAAAAGCTGAAGCTGAGCAAAGACGTCGTGAACTCGAACAGAAGAAACGCGAAGAAGAAGCAGCGAAAGCCGGTAAGGCAGCTCCAGCACCTGAGCCAGCTCCCGAACCAGTGCAGCCACAGCCGGTTGCAAAACGTACCGTAACGATTAACCCAACCGATGCCATGGCAAAGTCAGTAACAACTGGATTCATTGAAAGTGAAGCCGAAGTTGATGCCTATCTTGCCGCTTTAAGAGAACAGCTGATTGCTGCTGTCAAAGCTGGCGACCGAGTAAGAATTAAGTAAGAGGCAACGGATAGCTATGTATCAAGCGGGTGGAACAATAAGATCATTACTCGACAAGGTTGCTGAGCAGGAATACCTGTTACCGGCCATCCAGCGAGAGTTTGTATGGCGACCAGAACAGATCTGTCGTCTATTTGATAGCCTGTTGCAAGGTTACCCGTTTGGGACCTTTCTATTCTGGAAGATAAAACCAGAGAACCGGGATAGCTATCAGTTTTATCAGTTCATGCAGCATTACCATGAGCGAGATAACTACCATTGTGAAAATGTCACTCAGTTACCGGAACGTGAGTTCATTGCCGTCCTAGATGGACAGCAGCGGATTACTGCTTTGAATATCGGCCTACGCGGCTCATTTGCGTGGAAGCTGACAGGTAAATGGTGGAGCAATGATGACGCCTTCCCTGTGCGCAGGCTTCATTTAAATCTGTTAAGCCAGCCCGACTTAGAAACTGGGTCGATGTATGACTTTGAGTTCCTAACCGACGATAAAGCCTCTTTGGATGCATCTGAACAATACTGGTTCCGTGTAGGCCGGATCATGGAAGAGGAAGAAGATGCACTTATCGATGAAGTTGCTGATGATGCTAGGTTGAGCTCGGAGCAACGCAAAGAGGCTCGCTCAACTCTTCGTCACTTGTATCGAACCATCCATGACAAAGACAAGATTTCGTTTTATGAAGAAAGTGATCAGAGCCTTGAACGTGTTCTGAATATCTTTATCCGCATGAATAGCGGCGGCACTACTTTGTCCTACTCAGACTTACTACTTTCAATAGCAGTAGCGCAGTGGAGCTCGTTAGATGCCCGTGAAGAAATTCATGCATTAGTGGATGAGATGAACCGTGTTGGTGATGGATTCAACGTATCAAAAGATCTCGTTTTAAAAGCAGGCTTAATGCTCTCTGACATCGGTAGCGTGGGCTTTAAGGTTGAGAACTTTAACAAGGAAAACATGGCGATTCTCGAAAAGAACTGGACGCCAATTCGTGATGCGTTATTGCTCTCAATGCAGTTGCTGGCAAGTTTTGGTTTTAATGCACAAAACCTCAGAGCAACAAGTGCCATCCTCCCGTTGGCCTATTACCTGCACCACCGAAAGTTAACGGCAAGCTACCTTTCTAGGGTTGAATATGCGGTCGATAGAGAATGCATCAGAAACTGGCTCATTAGGTCGTTGTTGAAAGCGTCAGGCATCTGGGGAAGTGGTTTGGATACCCTGCTTACTATGCTTCGCTCAGACATTAAACAATCGGGTGATACGGGTTTCCCGCTAGCGAAAATTGAAGCGACCATGCAACAGCGTGGTAAATCGTTGCGCTTTGACCCAGAGGAAATTAGTGAACTAGCGCAGTTGGATTATGGTAATCCGCGTACCTTTGCCTTGTTGACTTTGTTGTTCCCAGGATTCGATTTTTCACGACACTTTCATGTGGACCACATTTACCCCAAAGGTTTGTTTACGCGTAACAAGCTTGCAAAAGTTGGTGTCCCAGCTGAACAGCTAGATGAACTCATCGAGGCATCTAACAAGCTGCCAAACCTTCAACTGTTGGAAGGGACAATCAACAACCAGAAGCGGCAAAAAATGCCCCATGAATGGTATGCGCAGCAGTGGCCTGATGTGAATGCAAGACAAGCACATCTGCAATCGCAAGCCATAACATCATTACCTGAACAACTAAACCAGTTTATGGACTTTTACCGCGAGCGTCAGGAAACACTGCTTGCCCGCATTAGAACTGCATTACAACCCGCAAGCAGCGTAGAGACAGAATAAGAGGCGCAAGATCATATGAATACGAACAACATTAAAAAATACGCACCAAAAGCGCGCCGCGAATTTATGGATGCGGTAGCTAAACGATTAAATACCTTTGGTATCACCGCGAATAAAAAGGGCGAGCTACAAATTGCAGAAGCGAATCTACAAGGTTCTGTGCTTCAAATCGCCGGTAACAGTTTTGACGGTAAACTGGCCGAGCCCAGAAAACGCATAGTAGCCAGAAGCCAGAAACTTGGGTATGCACAACTTATTGAACAAGTAGCTTATACCTGGTTCAACCGTCTGTGTGCTATTCGCTATATGGAAATCCATGACTATCTAGGCCACGGTTTTCGTGTTTTGTCGCACCCAGACAACCCTAAAGGCTTTGAAATTATCGACCATGCCCAAGACGCTGCGGATGAACTCGGATTAGATAGAGCTCGCATTGTTGAACTCAAGCTTGCGGGCAACAAAGACGAAGAGCTGTATCGTGAACTGCTGTTAGGCCAGTGCCATAAGCTTCATGAGGCGATGCCTTTCTTATTTGACGCATTGGACGATGAAACTGAGCTTCTTCTACCAGACAACCTAACGCGTACCGACTCAATTCTGCGTGGATTGGTAGACGGCATCCCTGAAGAGGACTGGCAACAGGTAGAAGTTATTGGTTGGCTTTACCAATTCTACATCTCTGAAAAGAAAGATCAGGTAATGGGTAAGGTGGTCAAGAGTGAAGACATCCCTGCCGCCACCCAGCTATTTACACCCAACTGGATTGTGAAGTACCTGGTACAAAACTCAGTCGGTCGTCAATGGCTGCAAACCTACCCAGACTCTGCCATTAAAACGCAGATGGAATACTACATTGAGCCTGCTGAACAATCTGACGAAGTTAACCAACAGCTAAAGGCTATTACGCCAGAATCTATTGAACCTGAAACCATCAAAGTACTTGACCCTGCTTGTGGTTCGGGCCACATATTGATTGAAGCCTATAACGTGTTAAAAGCCATCTACGAAGAGCGTGGTTTCCGCTCTCGTGACATTCCAAAGATGATTCTGGAGAACAACCTCTACGGCTTGGACATAGATGATCGTGCAGCGCAGCTATCTGGCTTTGCGCTGATGATGATGGCTAGAGATGACGATAAGCGTATTTTTACCCGTAACGTGCGACTTAATGTACTGTCATTGCAGGAAAGTAACCATCTTGACCTGCCGACCTTATGGAAAGCACTCAATCTATCGGGAAGTTGGCAAAGCGGCACATCACAAGGCTTGTTCTCAGATGATGATCAAGATTTAAGCTCGTTCAATGCAGACAACCGCTACCAACTGCTGAAGCGAACGTTGGCAAGATTCACTCAGGCCAAAACCTTTGGTTCTTTGATTGATGTTCCAAGCGATGAGCATGAGCAATTAAAAGAGCTACTGAACACTCTTGTAGAGCTTCAAGAGTCAGGTGACTCAATGCAAAAGCCTGCGGCGAAGCAATTGATTGAAATTGTTCATCAGGCTTTGGTTTTATCAATTCGTTACGATGCTGTTATTGCGAATCCTCCCTATATGGGCGGTAAAGGCATGAATGCAGATCTTAAAGATTTTGCAAGGAAATACTATCCAAATAGTAAATCTGATTTGTTTGCGATATTTATGGAGCGTGCTTTTAACCTTCTATCAAAGTACGGACTAAACGCACAAATAAACATGCAATCTTGGATGTTTCTATCAAGCTTCGAGACGATGCGGGAGACAATGTTTGACTCGAAAACTATATTTGATCTTTGTCATCTTGGTGCTAGAGCTTTTTCACAGATCTCAGGTGAAGTAGTACAAACGTGTGCATGGGTTATCGGTAACTACTCGATTCCAGTATATAAGGGCGATTATTTTAGATTGAATTTTGGTTCTGAAGAAGTCAAAAAAGAAAAACTTATTAATAGGGAGTGCCATTATTCACACTTGAGTCAGTCGGATTTTAGCATAATTAAAGGCAGTCCTGTTACATATTGGGTTCCAAAGAACATATTGAATCTATTTAAAGATAAATCAATTTCTGATGTCTTTGAAGTAAGAGAAGGCTTGGGGACTCGAAACGATGATAGATTCTTAAGACGCTTTTGGGAAGTCGATTACGATAAGATCAGCAGACGAGAAAATAAGGGTAAGTGGGTTAAAACAGATAAGGCGGGGACATCTCGTAGATGGTATGGGAATGCTGACTTCGTTATGAACTGGGAGAATGACGGATACGAAATTAAAAACTACAGAAACGCTGATGGTAGTTTAAAGTCTCGACCACAAAATACACAGTTCTTTTTTAAAGAAGCTGTATCGTGGAATAAAGTAGGAACAGCTACACCCTCATTCCGATTTCGTGATGAAGAGTATGCATTTAATGATGCTGCTCCATCTTTATTTGGCAATACCCAAGATTTACTAAGTGCACAATCTATGCTCCAAAGTAGTTTGTTTGAGTATCTTTTAGAGTTGCAAGGGGACACTATAAACCTTACTACTGGTGTAATTAAATCGCTTCCGGCAATTCTTATGCCGGAGGCTGCTTCAATTACTCAACAAGCAATAAATATAGCCAAAGCTGATTGGGACAGTTTAGAGGTTTCATGGGATTTTGAAGCAAGTCCATTGATAACCTATCGGGATGAGCTATTGGAAGCTAACTATCGCAAGTGGTTCGAGAAGAGTAAACAAACAACGGAAAGTATGCTTTCGTTAGAGAAGGAAAACGACCGACTCTATGAAAATATTGTTGAAGGAAAAGTCACAAATAGAACCCGAGATTTTCAAGATATTACGCTATTTAGTTCAGATTCGATTTTGAATGCTGAGAAATTTCGTTCAAATACATTTGCAGACTTGGTTAGTTATTACATTGGATGCGTTATGGGGCGCTATTCATTGGTCAAAAAAGGAATAATATCAGCCTCTTCTGTTCCATATGTCAAAATATCACCTGAGGACTACGGTGCAATAGCTGTTGATGAAGATGGAATTGTCCCAATTACAGACCAAGACTGGTTCAAGGACGACGCAACCAATCGTTTCCGTGAGTTTGTTCAAGTCGTTTGGGGTGATGATCATCTGCAAGAAAACTTGGATTTCGTTGCCGAATCACTATGCCTAAATGCCATTAAACCGAAGAAATCTGAATCAGCGCTGGAGACGATTCGCCGTTATTTATCGACTCAGTTCTATAAAGATCACCTGAAGACTTACAAAAAACGCCCTATTTATTGGCTGTTTAGTTCTGGTAAGCAGAAGGCTTTCGAGTGTTTGGTTTACTTACATAGGTACAACGAGGGCACGCTTTCGCGTATGCGTACCGAGTATGTCACCCCGTTACTCGGCAAATACGATGCTTATGCAGAGCAACTTGAGAAGCAGATTGAAACGGCAGACTCGACCAGTGAAGCGAACCGCTTCAAGAAAGAGTTGGATGCCTTAATCAAGAAACAGGTCGAACTACGCGAGTTTGATGACAAGCTAAAACACTACGCCGATATGCGTATTTCACTGGATCTGGATGATGGCGTGAAAGTGAATTACGGCAAGTTTGGTGATCTGTTGGCTGATGTTAAGGCCATTACCGGTTCGGCCCCGGAGGTTAACTAATGCAGATTAGCGAACTGGCACAAGGTGTCGCTGTCAAGCTCGAACAAAGCCGCATTGTGTTTTGGTACGACCCAGAGCAAAGCTTTACTGAAGAGCTTGAGCATTTAGCTAATTCTTTATCGCTTACAAAAGAATCAGGTGATAAAGCGGCAGATATAACTGCTAGGGTACTGCCAAATGATTTGACCATCCTCAATATGGGCAATGAGTCTGTATTGGCAGTGAAAAAACGCATTGAAGTAGATGAGCGTGAAGCTAAATTCCTTATCTATTTTCCAAGCGCTGAGCCAGAGCCTGATCGTGATTGGTTGCTAGACGTGCGTTTGTATAGCGAGCAGTTTTTTGCTGATCACAGCTCAATGCTGCTTAATGAATTAGGTATCCCGAAAATGGCGCTTCGCACGCACATTCGTAAGCGCCAAAGCTTTTTTGCTAATAAACAGCGCATAGCCGGTTTAAAGAAGTGGGTGACTGAGAACGAAGACGAACTGTCGTTAGACAGGAAGATGATGGCAGTGGTTGTAAAAGCTGATTCTGCGTCTTTGTCGGACATTTTGCTTGGGTTACTACGCGAATATGCGGCTTATATCGAAGATGAAAGCCTTGGTCAACCTTTATGGAGCCAGCTAGGAAAGTTTGATCTTGAGACCTCACTCTGGGCATATCTGAGTGAGGGTTTTGGCTATACAGTCGAAGAGCCAACCTTCTCAGACTTCGTGTTGAAATTGTTCTGTACTGAATTCTGGAGCCAAATTGAAGGTGTTGAACGCGATTGGTTGCTTAACAATGTTCTAAAAAGCGCATCAGGCCGGGCGACAGCCTTGGCGTTTATGGTGAGCTGGCGCGACAGCCGCTCTTTCGCCGCTTACTACGAAAGCATCTCTAAGGTGCTTAGCCAACAGTTGGAAATTTCGACTCGTGCAGGCCAGTACCATCCGGTTGAGCTTATCGAATGCGAAACGTTCGAAGCTGTGGAACAGGCCATAATCCGTGGTTTAGTTCGTGATTTGCTCGATAGCAGTAAAGCGCTAGACCGGGTTCAGTTTGATACGGTCTTATCAAGACGTCTTGCTAGCCACTGGACATTGTCACGCAAAGAATACTTCGCAATTTATGAAGCTATCCGCAACGCTGAAGAGTTAATGCACTTGCGAAATCGCTATCTGGACGGGTTCCACTTTGATAACGCGAAAGCAATGTACGACGCCTATACCACAGACATTTATCGCTTTGACCAGGCTTACCGTTTGTTCAATGAACATGTGCACTCTGTATTGAGTAAAGGTGCAGACATACTGCGTCAACTCGACGACGAAGTCGAAAGCATTTATACCAACTGGTACTTATATGAGCTTGGCCTTGCCTGGGATCGTCACTTGGCTAATGAGAAATTACTTGAAAAGTGGCAGATTTCTGGCGTACCGCACCAGTATGACTTCTATGAAAAAGAAGTTCGTACACGACTGAGTCTGAAACAGACAAAACGAGTGTTTGTGATCATCTCTGATGCCCTGCGTTTTGAAATTGCGAATGAGCTTGGCGCTATCATTAACAACGAGAAGCGATTTAAAGCTGAGGTGTCTACGCAGTTGGGTGTTTTGCCGAGTTATACCCAACTTGGGATGGCGGCATTATTGCCTCATAAGGCGCTCAGTTATCAGCCAGAGCAAGGCACGGCTGTTTATGTGGATGGTATTTCTTCACAGGGTTTAGACAACCGCAACGCCATCCTACAAAAAGTAGGTGGTATGGCGGTGAGCTCTAAGGAGCTGATGAGCTGGAGTAACCAGGAGGGGCGTGACAAGGTTCGAGACGTAGAAGTAGTTTATATCTATCACGATACCATTGATGCGATTGGTGATAAGGCTGCAACTGAAGAGAAAACGTTTGAAGCCTGTCGTAGTGCCATTGAAGAGCTAAAAGACCTCGTTGGGCGGGTCATCAACCGTCTAAACGGCAGCCGAGTTGTGATCACTGCTGACCATGGCTTCCTCTTCCAACAAAAAGCACTTGTAGCGGCTGACAAAACCTCGTTGAAAACCAAACCTGCTGGCGCGATAGAAGCCAAGAAACGTTATATCGTTGGTAATAACTTACCTTCTGATGAAGCCTGTTGGAAAGGCTCAATTAACGATACCGCTCATGGCTCTAGTGATACAGAGTTCCTGCTTCCAAAAGCGGCTCAACGCTTCCACTTCGTTGGTGGTGCCAAGTTTGTGCACGGCGGAGCGATGCTACAGGAAGTCTGTGTACCGGTACTACATGTGCGCGAGCTACAAAAAGAACAAGCAGCAAAACACGAGAAACAACCAGTAGGTGTTGTAGCAGCAACTCAGCCCATCAAATTAGTAAACAATATCGACAAGGTCAGATTTATTCAGACAGACCCTGTAGGCGAGCGTTTTGTCGCACGGTTGTTGGATGTCTATATCGTCGATGCACAAGGTAATGAAGTATCCAGTCGTGAAACGATTAACTTTGATAGCGTGAGTAAAGTGATGGATGAACGTACTCGCGAAGCTAGGTTAAAGCTTATTGGCTCTCAGTTCGACAGGAACGCTCAATACACATTAGTACTTGAGAATGCGGAAATGAGAACCCGTTATAGCCAATACGCGGTAACCATTGATTTGGCATTCCAAGATGATTTTTTCTAAGGCGCTGGGGTGAAACATGACAACTGATTTTTCACAAGATCATAAAGACGAAAAAAATCAGATGCAAAGCGCCGACTTAGACGCATTGCTCAACCAATATTTTAAAGGCCGTGTCGTTCGAAAAGATCTGACAAAGCAATTGAAAGAAGGCGCTAACGTCCCTGTTTACGTGCTGGAGTATTTACTAGGGATGTATTGTGCGTCTGATGACGACGAAGTTGTAATGCAAGGCCTTGAGAATGTGAAAAAAATCTTGGCTGAGAACTATGTCCGACCTGATGAAGCGGAGAAAGTGAAGTCACTTATCCGTGAACGCGGCACGTTTAAAATCATCGACAAAGTAAGTGTTAAGCTCAATCAGAAAAAAGACGTCTATGAAGCTGCGTTGTCGAACCTGGGGATCAAGGATGCCCTTGTGCCGACCAAAATTGTACAAGACAACGAAAAATTATTAACTGGCGGTATCTGGTGCATTATTACCGTGCAGTATTTCTTTGAGGAAGGTCAGAAGACATCACCTTTCTCCATTATGAGTTTAAAACCGATACAAATGCCGTCCATGAACATGGATGAGGTGTTTTCAACCAGAAGACATTTTAGTACCGATCAGTGGATGGATGTGTTGCTTCGTTCCGTGGGTATGGAGCCAACCAACTTAGAGCATCGGGTGAAGTGGCATCTTATTACTCGCATGATCCCATTCGTTGAAAACAACTACAACGTTTGTGAGCTCGGGCCAAGAGGGACAGGTAAAAGCCATGTCTACAAAGAGTGCTCACCAAATTCATTGCTTGTCTCGGGCGGACAAACGACTGTGGCGAACTTGTTCTATAACATGAGCTCGCGCCAAGTTGGGTTGGTTGGTATGTGGGATGTTGTCGCATTTGATGAAGTGGCCGGTATTAACTTCAAAGACAAAGACGGCGTTCAAATAATGAAAGATTATATGGCGTCAGGGTCTTTTGCCCGTGGTCGTGATTCAATCGAAGCGAAGGCTTCCATGGTATTCGTCGGTAACATCAATCAAAGCGTTGAGACACTGGTGAAGACCAGTCATCTGTTGGCACCTTTTCCTGATGCCATGATTGACACTGCTTTTTTTGACCGTTTCCATTCCTATATTCCTGGATGGGAAATACCGAAGATGCGTCCTGAGTTTTTCACCAATAGTTACGGATTAATCACAGACTATCTTGCTGAATACATGCGTGAAATGCGCAAAAGAAGTTTTGCGGACGCTATCGATAAGTTCTTCAAACTCGGTAATAACCTTAATCAGCGTGATGTAATTGCTGTACGCAGAACGGTTTCGGGCTTGTTAAAGCTACTACACCCCGACGCACAGTACACAAAAGATGATGTAAGAGCCTGCCTGACCTATGCGCTGGAAACTAGACGTAGAGTCAAAGAGCAATTGAAAAAGCTTGGCGGAATGGAATTTTTTGATGTGCACTTTAGCTACATCGATAACGATTCATTAGAAGAATTCTTCGTCAATGTACCGGAACAAGGTGGCAGCAAGCTAATTCCTGAGGGCTTACCTCGCGCTGGTGTCGTGCACTTGGTTACTCAGGGAAGCACTGGGCAGCTTGGGTTATATCGCTATGAAACCCAGATGATGGCTGGTTCTGGTAAACACTCAGTGTCTGGCCTTGGTTCGAATACCGCAGCGAAAGAAGCTGTGCGTGTTGGCTTTGATTATTTCAAAGGTAACCTGAATAGAATAAGTGCGTCGGCGAAGTTTTCTGATCATGAGTATCACCTCCATGTTGTTGAGCTCCACAATACGGGGCCAAGTACAAAGTCATCGCTCGCTGCATTAATTGCGTTCTGTTCAATTCTGATGAACCGACCGATTCAAGAGCAGATGGTTGTTTTGGGTGAGATGACTTTAGGTGGTGTTGTAAATCCTGTTCAAGATCTTGCAGGCAGTCTTCAGTTAGCTATGGACAGTGGCGCAAAGCGTATTTTGCTCCCAATGGCCTCAGCCTCAGATATTCCAACGGTTCCTGCTGAGTTGTTTTCAAAATTCCAGATCAGCTTTTATGCAGATCCCGTCGATGCCGTGTTTAAGGCGCTTGGGGTTAATTGATTAGGTGTCGTTTGACGCGCCATTTTATGGAGTAATTACAGGTATGTTTACCAAAGCTCGTTTCTTTAAATGCGCATTGCAGGTAAATCCGGCAGGATACATAAAATATCGTGGGCAACAGCAGACCATCACGGAAGATGAATATAACCAAAATCTGCTTGCGGCATCACTGGAAGCGGGCATAGAGGTCATTGGATTAGCTGATCATGGTTCAGTAGATGGTGTTGATAAAATCCGCAATCTTTTTGTTGAGAATGGGATTGTTGTTTTCCCCGGCTTTGAGATTGCGTCAAGTGAGAAAATTCACTTTGTTTGTCTGTTTGATGAAAACAAAACTTCGCAAGAACTTGAACGGATTTTGGGGCGTCTAGATTTACTTGATCCAGAGGATGGTATATTGCCGACCAACCTCACAGCAATTCAGCTGATTGATAAAGTGAATGAGATAGGTGGATTTATCTTTGCAGCACACTGCATAAATGATGATGGTGTGCTCAGTCGAAAGATGAACCATGTTTGGAAGCATGAAGGGTTGATGGCAGCTCAGATACCAGGCGACAAGTCGATTGAAGATCTTAAAGGAATAGAAAATGATTTCTACCGTAAGGTCTTCCTCAACAAAGATCCAAACTATAAGCGCGAGCGCGAAATGGCTGCCATTAACTCCTCAGACGTTGCAAAACCAGATGATATCAAAGCATCGGGTGCTTCTTGTTTGATTAAAATGACCAACCCTTGCTTTGCTTCCTTTAAGCAAGCCTTTTTAGATGCAGGTTCGAGGGTTCGTTTGAACTCAGATAAGCCAGAAAGCTATGCTTCGGCAATTGAGCGTATTCGATTTGTTGGTGGCTATCTGGATAGCGTCGATATTGAACTATCGGACCATCTAAATGCTGTGATTGGTGGTCGTGGAACTGGTAAGTCAACCTTGTTGGAATGTATTCGCTATGCTTTCGGATTAGACCCTAAAACACCTAACGCAATCAAACAGCACAAAAGTGTCATTGATACTAACCTTGGGAAAGAACGAGGTTTAGTTGAAATTACGTTGCGTTCATCAGTTATGCACGGTCGCAGATTCAAAGTAAGCCGAAAACACGGTAGTGATCCGGTAGTGGTTGACTCCCAAGGAAATATATCCCCCTATCTTCCGACGGATCTTTTGCCTGGTATAGAGCTTTACGGGCAAAACGAAATCTATGAAATGACACGAGATGAACAAAGTCGTAATCAGCTCATCGAACGTTTTCTTGAGGGCGAACATGAAAAGTTTGATGCAGATATCGCTGACGTTTTAGCAAAGTTAAAAGATAATCGAGAATCCATCGAGCGAGTCCTAGGTCAGAAAGATGACATTGAAGCAGAGGTCGAGCGCTTACCTAAGTTATTGGATCAGGCAAAACAGTATCAAGCATTAGGTATAGATGAAAAGCTGGAGCTTATTCCTAAACTTGAAAAAGAAAAACAGTTGAATGATCAGATTGGAAAGGATGTTGCGAGCGTCCAACTGGCTATCGATGCGCTCAAAAACAGTTTGCCAGATACTTTGTATTTAAGTGATACCAATTTTGATGGCTTACCTCATGCTGAGCTCTTGAAGCAGCAGCGTGAAGTTTTGAATGCCCTGAAAACGGGCGTTCAACAGACATTAGTACAGTTAGAACAGCTAACTTTAAATGCAAATCAACAGTTGTTACCGGTCAAGCAATCTTTATCAGAAAAGCAGCAACTTGAAGAGCAAAAACTTGAGTTGGCTTTTAAGGATATACCTGCAAGCCAGGGTAAAACTGGCCGACAAATTGGTGCTGAATATCAGACTCTGTTAAAACAAATTGAGCAGATACGCCCTAAACAAACCACCTTGCAAGATCGCCAGACACAAATTGACGAATTGTACAACTCGCGAAAGAAGCTGCTTCTGGAGTTAGAACAACACACAAGTGCGCGTGCGAGTAGTATTACTAAATCTGTTAAAAGGTTAACAAGAAAACTGGAGCAGAAGGTACGGCTTACCCTACAGCCAGAAGGTGGCCGCCAAGAACTTGTGAATTTTCTGACTGAGTGCAATTTAGAGGGGGTTGGGCCTAAACGTCTCGCCTGGGTATTAGAAGGTAACTTCTCTCCAAGCAGTTTAGCCTCAACTATCCGTCAAGGAGAGTCGGAGCTAGGACGAAAGTTTGGCATATCAGGAACTGTTGTTTCAGCTTTAATTCGTCTTCCAGAAGTAAAAATAATGGAAATGGAAGAATTGCAGTTACCGGATACCATGGCGATTGAGTTAAATGTGACTCATGGAGAACGAGAAGCTGTATTTAGGTCAATTGATGAATTATCGACGGGACAGCAGTGTACTGCTGTTTTGCACTTATTGCTGTTGGATAATCAAGACCCATTAATCCTTGATCAACCTGAAGATAATTTGGATAACGCATTTATAGCTGAGAGGATAGTCGCAGAACTACGTAGGGCTAAACTGAGTCGTCAGTTTCTATTTGCAACACATAATGCCAATATTCCGGTTTTCGGTGATGCTGAATGGATTGGCGTTTTGAGCGTAGAAGATAATAAAGGGCTAATTCTTCCAGAACAACAAGGTGCGATCGATGTTCCCAATGTTCAGGCTTTAGCCGCAGATATATTAGAGGGCGGGAAAAGTGCATTCAATCAGCGTCGTGAGAAATATGGATTCGTGTAAAGCACTATCTTGGTATTAATCACTAAGAATCAGGCTCCGCACCTTTTTGAAACCGTGAAATTAGCTCGTATGTTATTCTTCTACATGAATTATCAATCTATCTAGCCATCAAGCTCAGAGTTGAACCTTCACACTATCGTGTCGGAGGTTCACTATGTTCAAAAACCTATTTTTTCAAACCAAAGCACTACCAGAGCTGTCATCTCAACTCGATGCAGAAATTCCACGCTACCCGCCATTCCTGAAGGGGTTGCCAGCTGCGTCCCCCGAGGATTTGCAGTCCACACAAGACGAGCTAATTGCCAAACTGAGGCAGGTACTTGGCTTTAACCTGCGTGACTTTCAAAGGCTGATTCAGCCCTGCATTGATCATCTGGCTGCTTATGTTCATTTGTTGCCAGCTTCTGAGCATCATCATCACAGTGGCGCGGGTGGTTTATTACGTCATTCGTTGGAAGTTGCTTTCTGGGCGGCACAAGCAGCTGAAGGGATCATCTTTGTTGCCAGTGGCACACCGGTTGAGAAAAAAGAGCTAGAGCCAAGGTGGCGTGTTGCGGCGGCATTAGGCGGTTTGTTCCATGATATTGGTAAGCCCGTTTCAGACCTGTCCATCACAGACGAAGATGGACGCTATCAGTGGAACCCTTTTTTAGAAACCTTATCCCATTGGACTACTACTAACAGCATTGAACGTTATTTCATTCGTTGGCGCGACGGACGGTGCAAGCGGCACGAGCAATTTTCAATTTTGGTATTAAACCGGGTGATGACACCTGAGTTGCTCGCCTGGTTAACCCAGCCGGGCCCTGAAATTTTGCAAGCCATGCTAGAGGCAATTGGCAATACCGATCCCGAGCATGTCCTGTCTAAATTGGTTATTGAAGCTGACCAAACCAGTGTCCAGCGAGACCTGAAAGCTCAACGAATTTCCGTTGACGACAATGCCCTTGGTGTCCCAGTCGAACGCTATCTACTTGATGCCATGAGGCGATTACTTGCCAGTTCGCAATGGCTGGTCAATCAGCGAGACGCCAGAGTCTGGGTACGAAAATCGAATCAATCAACCAATCTTTACCTGGTCTGGAAAAGCGCGGCTAAGGACATCATTGAGCTGTTGGCCAAAGACAAGATACCTGGCATCCCAAGAGATCCCGATACCCTTGCGGACATCCTCATTGAGCGAGGATTAGCCACTAAATCCGCCTCAAATGAGCGATACGAAAGCCTTGCCCCTGAAGTGCTGCTCAAAGACGGCAAGCCAATCTGGCTACCCATGCTGCATATATCTGAGGCCGATTTATTGTTCAGCTCGAATGTACCAAGTGGTGTGACACTGTTTAACAAATCTGAGTGGGAAGCAACACAGAAAACACAAGAAGAGCCTCAGAGTCGCTCCAGTGAGCATTCAGACTTGCCTGAAGGGTCATCATCAATCGAACACGGCAATTCGTCTGAGTCACCATCGACAAACTCGTCCGAACAAGATGATGAACTTCGTCATGCCAGTGATGTTAATCACCTTGAGGAAAATGAAAACGTTCCGGGTGATGGATGTGAAAAGCCTAACAATTCATATGATGGCGCTATCTCAAATAACGTAAACCAGCACGATGTAGAAGCATTGAATCTGCCTGAATCTTTGGCGTGGCTCCCAGAGGCCAGCAGTGCGTTGGTTATGGTTGGTGAACAGATACTGATCCACTATCCCGATGCCGTAAGACCTTGGTGTGCCCCCCGAAAACTGCTTGCTGAACTCAGTCGATTAGATTGGCTTGAATTAGATCCCGCAAACCCGACGCGTAAAGCCAGAACTATTACTACGAATGATGGCGTTCAGGAGCAAGGGTTGCTGCTGAAAGTATCGATTTCTAAAGGGCTTACTGCACTGATTGACCTTCCCAAACAAGACGCAGAATCAGCGGCAGCAATTCAGAACGAAGAGGCTTCACCGCGACCGAGTCGAACTAAGACAACCAATGCCCAAGCAAAAGAACCTGCCACAAGAGCGGAGCGCAAGCAAAAGCCGATTGTGGCCAATGCGAACTCAAGTACAGACCCCAAACACGCGCAGCGGCAACAGATGGTTAGTTTTGTGAAAGATTTGCCCATCTTACTGACCGATGGCGATTACCCAGACGTGGATCATAGTGCCGATGGTATTCGCGTCACGATTCAAACCTTACGCCAAGTCGCCAATGAGCATGGTATTCCAGCCGGGCAATTGCTTCGGGGGATCTCGGCCAGTGACCAATGCCAGTTTGATGAGGGGGAAACGGTTTTGTTTACCGCTCACGCTAAACGTTAATCCTTTTGAAATTAAGCGATTGCAAACGGTTATTTTGCGGAGCATGAATGAAAGAAAACGCATACGAGATGCCTTGGCGCACGAACTATGAAGCCATGGCAGCAGCAGGTTGGCTGGTTGGTGCAACAGGGGCAATTGCCGCAGAAATGCTGACTGAGCTACCACCTGAGCCATTTTGGTGGATGACAGGGATTTCCTCGGGCATGGCGTTGTACCGCCTGCCTCAGGCTTACCGTCTTCATAAGTTACAGAAGGGACTAAAAGGCAAACCATTGGCTTTTATGGAGCTGTCGCATTTACAAAAGGTGATGGCAAAACATCCTGATGAATTGTGGTTAGGGTATGGCTTTGAGTGGGACCAACGTCATGCTCAACGCGCTTATGAAATCTTAAAGCGGGATAAGCAAACCTTGCTTAACCAAGGTCACGGCAAACAAATGGGTTCAACCTGGATTCATGGTGTTGAGCCCAAAGAAGAAGATGTGTACCAGCCAGTTGGTCACACAGAAGGCCATACCTTAATTGTCGGCACAACCGGTGCCGGAAAAACCCGATGCTTTGATGCGATGATCACTCAGGCCATTTTGCGTAATGAAGCCGTGATTATTATTGATCCTAAGGGAGACAAGGAACTTAAGGATAATGCGCAGCGAGCCTGTATTGCCGCCGGTAGTCCTGAGCGCTTTGTGTATTTTCATCCGGGTTTTCCAGAGCATTCAGTACGTCTTAATCCCCTGAGAAACTTTAACCGAGGCACTGAAATTGCCAGCCGTATTGCGGCACTAATCCCATCCGAAACCGGTGCTGATCCATTTAAAGCCTTTGGCCAAATGGCACTGAACAACATCGTGCAAGGTTTGTTGCTTACTTCACAGCGTCCTGATCTGAAAACGTTGAGGCGATTTTTGGAAGGTGGCCCAGAAGGCTTGGTAGTAAAAGCCGTTACGGCCTGGGGGGAGCAGGTGTATCCGAACTTTAATGTGGAGATTAAGCGCTTTACCGAAAAGGCCAATACCTTGGCTAAACAAGCTATGGGGATGCTGCTATTTTACTACGAACGCATTCAGCCCGTTGCCGCCAATACTGATTTAGAGGGCCTTTTGAGCATGTTTGAACATGACAGAACCCACTATTCCAAGATGGTGGCTTCACTGATGCCGGTGCTCAATATGCTCACCTCAAGTGAACTAGGCCCATTGCTATCACCGATTGCAAACGACGTGGATGACAGCCGGTTAATTACGGATTCTGGCCGTATTATCAACAATGCCCAAGTGGCCTATATCGGGTTGGATTCATTGACCGACGCCATGGTTGGCAGCGCCATTGGTTCGTTGCTTTTATCCGATCTCACCGCCGTGGCCGGTGACCGCTATAACTATGGTGTTGAAAATCGTCCCGTAAATATCTTCATCGATGAGGCGGCTGAAGTCGTCAACGATCCCTTCATTCAACTGCTCAACAAAGGCCGTGGCGCAAAAATGCGTTGTGTGATTGCTACTCAGACCTTTGCTGACTTTGCCGCTCGTACAGGCAGTGAAGCTAAGGCTCGCCAGGTGTTAGGTAACATCAACAACTTGATAGCCCTTCGGGTGATGGATGCCGAAACGCAGCAGTACATTACCGACAATCTGCCTAAGACTCGGTTGCAGTACATCATGCAAACGCAAGGTATGTCGTCCAACTCGGACAGCCCCGCGTTGTTTACCGGCAATCATGGCGAGCGCTTGATGGAGGAAGAAGGCGATATGTTTCCACCGCAGTTATTAGGCCAGCTTCCCAACCTGGAGTACATCGCCAAGCTTTCAGGTGGCCGCGTGATTAAGGGTCGCCTTCCTATTTTAACCAGCTCTACACAGGCAGCATAAGGAGTCTGTATGCATCATTCTGTCTGTCTGAAAATGACAACACTTACCAGTAAAGAAATGCTCGCTCAGTGGCAGCAACATAACCCCCAGTTCAAGGAAACCTTAAGACTGCTTGAAACCGACTGGCCTCATGCTTTGGCCTCGGTGTATTGCTTGGCGGACTACTTAACGGATGCGTTCACGTTAGATGGCCATTCCATCTTTGATTTGTGTCTGTGCAATGGCTTGGGTAGTTATGAAGAAGTCAGTTGTGATGATGACAGTGTACGCCTTTGGCATTTCATTGAGGCGCTGACCTGGACTGCCGCCAGTGCTTTAACGGGGATTCGCCTGCGTGATCCTGATCATTTCGAGTGGGCCGCCGTGGATGGTGTGTATTTCTACTCCTGGATTCGTAATCGTCCAAATCGGATGACGTATTTGGCTGAAGGACGCATCGAGGTGCGTTATGTCAGTGGTCATACGACGACAAAGCGGCTTCAACAAGTGATTAAAGCCCGGATTATGACGCCAACCGTTGCTGCCATGCTGGCGCGAGTCGAAGAGGATGTTTGGCATGAGCAAGCATAAGTCGGTTTGGCTGCTGTGTCTGGCACTGATGCTGGAGATTATTGCCATTGGCGTGTTAGTGCCCGGTGATTGGACTGGCCGGGTCATCAGTAAAGAGAAGCAGATGATCCAAAATCAATTGGGCGCACAAACAAGCTATTGGATTGGTCAAACTAGCCATCGCTGGTATCAGTCATGGATTGTGGATACGCAGATGGAGCAATCTGTGCGAGATTTTCTAATCCCCACTGAAGAGCAGCGACTTCGTTCTAAAGGGATGGAGAACATGGGAGGCTTTTGGTTTGTCTGGGTAGAAGACCGTATTCAGGCATTTTTTGATGTGTTGTACCAGGTGTTCACTCGATTTGCTTTGCTGATGGTCTGGTTGCCCTTTGCGCTTATTCTCATGTTGCCGGCGCTGTGGGACGGCTTGATGACCTGGAAGATTAAGAAGACAACCTTTGATTTTTCGAGCCCAATCATTCACCGCTACAGCATGATTATCCTGGGCTCAGGTGTCATTTTGCTGTTTATGGGATTGTTCGCCCCGCTGGCTATTCCACCGGTGGTGTTACCGTCGCTGATCATCGGTTTGGCATTGATGGCGGGGTTGGCGTTAAGTCACTTGCAGAAGAAAATATGAGGCCAGTTAGGCCTCATCTTGTAGAGCTAAAACCTTACGCCTACGGCATTGCCATTCTCGTCTTCAGCTGGCAAATGATAAGTATCAATAAGGTGACCTTGAAGCCAAATATATTGCGGCATCCAAAACGAGTACTGTCGTATAAGAGCCAATACTTCTTTCAGCGATTTGTTTGCATGAGACTCGGCTAGGCGAAAGTACATGAATGAGCAATCATCTCGAAAATACTCCTGAAGCTCTGAATCTGATAGCGTTTCTTTTAGAGGCCTGTTTTGTTCGTCGTCCTCATCAGGGGAGTTGGCATAAATTTCAAATAGCTGCTTTTCAGTAAGCATCTCCAAGAAGTGGTCTTCAATTAAAACCCCATCACTGGTATCGACATCCATACCATTTTTGACATCAAAAGCCATGACACATCCAGAAGATAACGCCACTTCTGACGGTTTCAGTAAGTCATTAGCTTGCACAACTTGATGCCAATGATTAAAACCAGCAGATACTGCAATTTCATCGAGTGCTTGAGTGTGTGGAATAGATTTTTCACGTTTAAGCTTTCGTGCTTTTTGCTTTAAACGTTCAACCGTGGCAGAGGAAATGATTTTAGTAATTTGCATTGAGTTTCTCCTATTAGCGAATACGGTGCCCACTGCCGAGGTCGCAGAAAAAACCTAAGCAAAAAATAAATTTGATATGCATGTCGTCCCGTCCGGGTTTGCTAAAGTGGGCAGCTGGTCTCGACACGACCAATATCCTCATCATATCAACAGCATCAAAAAGATCAATTGTTAGTATTGTCTGAGTAGAACCCTCAAAACCTTCAAGAATTCGGCATCTAGCTGACCACTGAACCTGCCAATCCCAAGGCATCCTTCACTTCTCAATTCAAAAAACGAGGAGTGACTATGGAACCTGTGAGTATTCCATCCTATATCGATGACCCGCCGGACTTCCTGCTTTGGAGTGCCGATGAGATGGCTCCCATTCTGTTGGGGCTAGTGATCGGCATTTTTACCGGTAATGCCTTGGTTTTATGCCTGTTGGGGTTGGTGACAACCAAGCTCTATCGGCGTTTTCGTGATGGTCGCCCAGATGGTTTTATTCTTCACGCCATCTACTGGGCTGGGCTGTTGCCAACCAAAGCCAAGACGATCCCTAACCCATTTATCAGGAGCTATCTGCCGTGAAGTTCGACGTGTTTTTAAAATCATGGCAAGGCACGCAATTAGAGAACCGATGGCAGCGGTTCCTGATTGCGGTGCTGGTGCTATCTAATTTGCTGCTTGCGATAGCGGCATTTTCTCGCAATACCGTGGTAGCTATTCAACCACCAACCTTGTCTGAAACGGCTGAAGTGTCACGAAACCAAGCCACTCAACCTTACCTTGAATCCTGGGGACTCTACCTGGCTGAGCTTATGGGCAACGTGACGCCGGGTAATGTGTCTTTCATCCGGGTTGCCATTGAGCCGCTACTTTCTCCAGCGGTGTACCAGCAAGTGGTCGATGCACTGGAGATTCAGGCAAGACAAATCCGCGAAGACCGAGTCACGCTCAAATTCCAACCCAGACAAGTGGAGTATGAGTATGAAACCGGGCATGTCTTTGTGACCGGTTATTCCTTGGTTTCTGGGCCATCTGGAGATGAGCAGCGCCAAACTCGCACCTATGAGTTTGACATCGATATTGAGCAATACCGTCCAAAGCTCAGTTGGATGGATACGTATGAGGGGCAAGCTAGAACGAAGCGCGTTCGTGAAAAGTTGACCCAAGAGCAAAACCGGAGGGTGAATGATGCGAACCAAAATTAGTCGATGGATGACACCAAGCTTAATCGCAATGAGTTTGAGTGGCGTCCTGTTATCTCAAGCGTCGTATGCAGACGTGGAATTGCCGATTGTGCCAGCCAGTGTAATGAAGCAGTCTGCTACTGCAAATCCACCGGTTCAAACCAATACGGTTGCAACGGATGTGCCAACAACGCTACTGATGACACCGGGTGTTAATGAACTGATCCCTGTAGCTATTGGTCATCTGAACCGGATTGTGACGCCGTTTGAATCGCCTCAGGTGAGAACAACCAGTGATGCTCAGACGCAAATCAAGGGGAATGTTGTATATGTGGCCACGGACAAAGAATCACCGGTTTCACTTTACATCACTCCGCCTGGTCAGGAAGCGCCCGCATTATCTGTCACCTTAGTACCTCGTCGTATTCCACCGCGTGAAATCACCTTAGCTATTGATGGTCAGCAGTGGCCTATTAAGGGCGTCGTGAACCGAAAAGCCGCCACTTGGGAAACGGCTCAGCCATACGTCGATAGCTTACGTGATTTACTCAGACGCCTTGCACTAAATGAGTTACCACAAGGCTATGACATCCGTTTGGCTGGCCAAACTGACACAAGCCCGAAATGTTTTCAGCCGGGCTTAAAGTTTGGTTTTAAGCAGGGGCAAATTGTGACGGGACATTACTTCACTGTCTATGTAGGACTGGTTGAAAGCTTTGCCGATGAGCCAATAGAAGCCAGTGAAATAGCCTGTCATGCACCAGATATAGTGGCAAGCGCCTACTGGCCTCGCAATATCTTGTTGCTGGGTGAAAAGACAGAGTTGTATGTGGTTGTTCGCAATCATCGTGAAGAAGCGGTGGAAAGTCAGCGACCTTCGCTTCTTGTGGGAGGTGAATAACGATGAAAGCACAATGGGAGCAAATGAGCCCGAACATGAAGCGGGGTCTTTCGGTTGCTGGTATTGCTGGTGGTCTCATCCTGATGGTGATGGTGTTTTCACCTAATCCTGACGATGGCTCAAGTAGTCGGAACCGGCAGGAAACGATCCGGCACATTCTTACGGATACCAATACTCGTGATGTTGGGGTCGATAGTTTGGCTGCAAACGTAAAACTACTCAGTGAGCGCAATGAACAGTTACGTCGTGAAGTTGAGCGCTTGCGTCGTGACGTCGATTCAGGACGGCTAAGCCCAGGTTCGCCTTCTATACCAAGTGAGGTCAACGCGGAGCTGGCCCGCCTTAGAGCGGAACTTGATGATGTTCGCTCTGGAGGTGATGCAGCAGTTGAAGGCACAAATAGCCGTTTTGAAGTGCCTTTATCTGCCATGGAATTGCCTAAAGAAGAAAAGCCACTGCCGTCTAACCCAGACGACTATTTTGCCAATGCGCCGCTGCCTGATCCGCTCTATCAGCAGCCAGCCAATGGCCAAGGTACACGAGCTCGGGATGTTCCATTGCCGCCAATCACGATTCGTATGATTGAGCCTGAAGTGGTTGCTGAACCAGAGGTTGTTGTGCAAGAAGCGCCGCCTTTGTATCTACCGGCGGGCAGCATCATCTCAGGTACTTTGATCACGGGTTTGGATGCCCCTACTCACGAGTCCGCAAGACGCGAGCCTTTTCCTGCATTGCTGAGGATTCAAAAGGAAGCCATCTTACCCAACCGATTTAGAGCGGATATCAAAGAGTGTTTCTTGATCGCCGCAGGTTACGGTGATTTGAGCTCTGAGCGTGCTTATTTGCGAGGCGAGACCATTTCATGTGTGAGAGAAGATGGTGGCGTCATTGAAACACGACTGGATTCTTATGCCGTGGGTGAAGACGGCAAAGCCGGTATTCGTGGCCGATTAGTGTCGAAACAAGGCCAACTGGTGGCTAAATCGATGATGGCCGGATTCCTACAGGGCTTGGCAGGCGCATTTGATGTGAATCCTGTACCAACGATTCAGACGGGTAATGCCGGTGATACTCAGCTGTACCAGCAAGTCATGAGCCAAGAAGCATTACAAGGCGCTGCGATTAAAGGCACAGGTAAAGCATTGGATCGAGTGGCCAAGTTCTATTTGGACATGGCTGAAAATATGTTCCCAGTTATAGAGGTAGACGCTGCAAGGAAAATTGAAGTCATAGTCACTCGTGGGGCCTCGTTGTCGTTGGCCACTTCGCAAGGGGGAGGTGCAAGAAGATGAAAAAATCCTGCATGTTGCTAACCGATCGAAGTCCGTTTCAGACAATAAGATGTGTATCCAGAGGAGAGTTAACCATGACGACATCAATGCAGAACAACCCAAAGCACCAGTCAAAACAGTGGTCTAAAGCTGGATTACTTTTATTGGCAGTCGGCTCAACCTTATTGTCTGGCTGTAGTTCATTGGGTCTTGGGAGTAGTGAATATGGATGCCCAGGTATGCCTGACGGTGTGCGCTGTTTATCCGCTCGTGAAGTCTATGAGCTTACCAGTAATGGCGCTTCACCCAAGACGATTGATGCTGTGGCGACTCGAATTGGTTCTCCCTCTGGGTATTCACAATCTGATTTAGAGACAGGACTGCTGAGCCATCCAGCATTACCTGAGACGCAGCAATCTGCACCTATTCGCATTCCTTCAAGGGTGATGCGGATTTGGATTGCGCCTTGGGAGGATGATCGTGGGGATCTGAATTTATCCAGCTACGTGTTTACCGAAATTGAACCGCGCCGGTGGGATATTGGGGTGTCCGCACCTCGAACGGTTTCGCCAGTGCTACGTCCACTTCAGACTCAAAGCGATTCAGCCTCAGCGGGAGCTGATGGTAAGCGCGATAACTTGAGTATCTACGGAGAAACTAACGAATGACAAATGCAGTTCGCAGCATTCAGACTCAGCGCCTAATGACCATTGGTGCGCTTGGTTTGATGGCGTTAATGATTTCGGAGCCCTCATTTGCGGGCACCGGTGGTGATGCTTTCACTGATGTGTGGGATACCCTAAAAGATTGGACCCAAGGTACTTTGGGACGGATCGTAGCGGGAGCCATGGTACTGGTGGGTATTGTGGGCGGTATCGCTCGCCAAAGCTTGATGGCTTTTGCCTTGGGCATTGGTGGCGGTATGGGTCTCTACAACACACCAACAGTCGTTGAAAGTGTTATGTCTGCAACCTTACCTGTTGTTGCCAGCACTCAAGAAGTTATTGGCACAACTGTTCCAGCAATCAGCGCCGTTTTACTGGGCACCTGATAAACTCTATAGAGACCTTTAAAAGGTTTGGGTCTACAAAGTCACTGCTTTGTGGACCCAATTTTTACATTCTAAATTCATTATTTGTAACGTTGCCTAGTAACTCGTTACTCACAGTTTTAAATAGTTTCGCCAAAGTATTTTGCAGGTAAACTTGAAACTTATCCTGAGCTAGGGTTCTATCAAATACATCTGTTGGTAAGAAACGTTTCATTTCTGCAATGAACGCTTCACTAGACACAATATCAGGAAGTCGTTCGAGAAAGTTTTCCAACATTTTGTTGAAGTGCTCAAGTTTATAATCTGACACCTTGTTTTTAACTAAGTCCATATTGAGTGTCGCGCCTTGTTGCTGTAACCAAGCTAAATCCCATATATCTCGGTGGCGGACATACCTTGTAGTGGCAGGTAAAGAAATGATTTTATCCGCCATGACCTCATCCAAGCTTTCTGTCAGAATTAGCGTATCACTGTATCCATCAGGCAAAAAATCGTAGTTTATTTGAAGAGGTTGCGGCTCTCTTGTATAGGCTGGAATGTTTGCCACTTCTACTTTGATTTTTTGTTTTGGCAGATCTTTTCTCTCAGGAGAAGTCACTACCGCTATTTGCCACTTATCAATGCTCAATTCAGAATATTTAGGATCTTGCTTTAGATCCTTTGGTTCTTTTACTGTCACTTCAAGCCCGTATCGTTCGCCAATGTACTTTTCTATACAATGTTTCATGTCTGCCAACATTGCTGAGCTGAAATCCTTCCCGCCAGCAAAATCCAGATCTTCGCTGAAACGATTGCCTCCATAACAAAGTCGTAACGACGTGCCACCTTGAAAAGTTAGTTTGTCTAGAAGTCCACCTTTCTCTAGCGCAAATAAAATATCGTAGTGTAAGAGCTCTTTCTCTATCACTGAACGCATATGAGATACATTTTCAACCTGCATTGCTTTATTCACCAATAGCGCGAAATTTTCTTGATCAATTTTCATATAGCCCATCCTTGCTTACTAAATGTGTATTTCGGCCAACTCGTTTTAAGTCTCTGTATGCAGTTTGTTTCGTTGCTAACCTAAGTGGTCTGCCGACTAAACTGGTATTTTCTATAATATCGATTGGATCTCGTTTCGTATGCGTAAATTCAATTGTACCCAAAGGTGTTTTGAATTCACCGGAACGCCCCGTTGTCATAACCGTTAAGCGATCTACTGGAATTTGCGAAATAACACCGAAATCAGAAAGTGCAGACTCCAGGCTAATGTAGTTATATTCTCCACGTCGAATAGTTTTAGCAATTTGCTCCAACGTATCGCTGCCTTTCGACTGCGCTAAATTGTATAAATACACACCATTAATGATTCGGGTGAGTAAGCCATCGTCTTGCAAACGTTTAATTCCCGCACGCAATGCTCGTTCATTGTCTTGATGAAAGATTTTCGCCAGATCTGAATTAGTAAAAACACAGCGACCACGCTTGTCATATTCTAAGAGCTTTTTAATTGCCTCAGCCTTTTTCACAATACGCCTCTAGTTATCAAGGATGACACTTAAACATGTCATAAGTGTAGACTTAATTTTCACGGAGCACAAGTGTACAATAATGACGCTAAAAGGTGTCAAATTTGTCAACTTGACTTCTGGAGGTATTAAAAGGACTTGGTTAGTTTACACAGTGATGAATTTTAACACCCAGAGTGTGAAAAAGCGGGTTTATATAAACTAGATGAATTGGGGGAAGCCTGTAAGGCTGCCAGAATGAAAGCTATACCTGAACTAATAGTGCGCAACAACAAGTGGCACCCTAGCAAGGCATCCAATTCTTCAATCTATCTAACCGAGTCCACATAGGACAACTGCATAGACTGGAGCCTCGATTTACATTAACGAGGACTCCTCATGCGAAAACTATCTCCAATTATTCTGGCGCTTGCGCTGTCTCCATTGGTTCAAGCTGAATCTGTGTCTGAAGTGTCGCCCGTTGGCAAAATTGACGGCATGGTTTCTTTGCCGGTCACCGGTATGAAAGCGGTCGAAAGCAATGGCCGTATTGTTTTCATGTCAGACAGTGGCCGGTTCGTCATTGATGGCACGCTCTATGATGCCTGGTCGAAAAAGCCGCTTACCAGCCTTGAAGAAATTCGTGAAGCGGGTAACACGCTGGACTTAAGTCGTCTTGGCTTAAAAATGGATGATTTGAATCCACTGACGCTGGGTGAAGGCAAAAAGAAAGTGGTGGTCTTTGTTGATCCCCGGTGTCCGCATTGCCATGAGCTTTTGAAACAAGCCCTACCGCTAACCAAAGAATACACCTTCCAAATTCTCCCTGTGCCAGTGCTTGGTCCTGATTCAGAGCGTCAGGTTCGCCAGCTTGGCTGTGCGCGTGACAAGAAAGCGGCCACCGATGCATTGCTCAATGGCCGGATTGGTAACCTAGAACAGGATGATGCCTGCAACTTAGAACCAATGCAGCGTACCTTGGTGACGGCTCAAATCCTGGGCATTCAAGGTGTGCCTTTCATCGTCGCCAATGATGGTCGCATCAGTCGAGGCCGTCCTTATGATCTTTCTGCTTGGTTGGAGGGGCGTTAATGAAAGCCTCTCTGTATTCAGGGCAACGCGCTTCAGAGCTCTTGCCAGTATTGGCCTATTCAGACGATGAGCAACTGTTTTTCATGGAAGACCAGAGTGTTGGCTTTGGTTTTCTATGTGACCCATTGCCTGGTGGTGATGAGTCTGTTGCAGACAGGGTTAATGTTCTACTCAACAACGACTGGCCAAAAGACACTTTGCTGCAATTTGGCCTGTACGCCTCGCCTGATATTCAAACCGACCTTCAGCGCATGATGGGCTTACGGCATCGTCAATCCGATCCATTGCTTAGGGCGTCGATACGCAAACGTGCGGATTTCCTCGATGGGGGCACGGTTCAACCGATAGAAGAATCGACCCAGACTCAGGTACGCAACTTTCAACTGATCGTCACCTGCAAATTGCCTTTGGAAAGTCCTATACCGACGGAGCGTGAGTTGAGTCGAGCATCCGCGCTTCGGGCTTCTTTCTCGCAGGCGCTGGCAACAGTTGGTTTTCGCGTCACGGAGATGACTGACCGAAATTGGCTCGCAGCATTAAGTGCGCAGCTTAACTGGGGAAAAGATGCTTCCTGGCGCAATCCATCACCAATCCGCAGTGAGGCTGATAAACCACTTCGAGAGCAAGTGTTGGATTATGACCGAGCTATCAAAGTGGATAGCCAAGGTCTGATGTTGGGTGATTACCGAGTTAAAACCTTATCGTTTAAGCGCTTGCCTGAACGGATCTGGTTTGGTCATGCCGCAAGTTTTGCGGGCGATATGATGACGGGCAGTCGCGGTTTACGCGGAAGCTTTTTGCTGAATGTCACCATTCACTTTCCTTCAGCCGAGGCCATGCGATCTCGTCTAGAGACGAAGCGTCAATGGGCGGTCAATCAGGCCTATGGCCCAATGCTCAAGTTTGTGCCGGTGCTTGCAGCCAAGAAAAAGGGATTTGATGTTCTTTTTGAAGCCTTGCAAGAAGGTGATCGTCCTATTCGGGCAAATATGACTTTGACGCTGTTTTCACCAACGGAAGAAGCGTCGATCAGCTCTGTTTCAAATGCTCGAACCTATTTCAAAGAACTCGGATTTGAACTGATGGAAGATAAGTACTTCTGTTTGCCCATATTCCTGAATGCTTTGCCATTTGGTGCTGATCGCCAGGCGATGAACGACTTGTTTCGATTCAAGACCATGGCGACACGGCATGTGATCCCTCTGTTGCCTTTGTTTGCAGATTGGAAAGGCACGGGCACGCCAGTGATTAACTTTGTTTCCCGCAATGGCCAGATCATGAGTGTGTCCCTTTATGACTCGGGCAGTAATTACAACTGTTGCATCGCGGCGCAATCGGGATCGGGCAAGTCATTCCTGGTGAACGAAATCATCTCCTCCTACTTATCTGAAGGCGGGCAATGCTGGGTAATTGATGTTGGCCGCTCTTATGAAAAGCTCTGTGAAGTCTATGACGGTGAGTTCTTACAGTTCGGGCGGGACAGTGGCATTTGCTTAAATCCGTTTGAAATCGTTGAGGACTATGACGAAGAAGCGGATGTACTGGTTGGGTTATTGGCCGCAATGGCCGCACCTACGCAGTCATTAACGGATTTTCAGATGGCCAACTTAAAACGTCAGACCCGTGAACTGTGGGAGAAAAAAGGTCGTGCCATGTTAGTTGATGATGTGGCAGAGGCCTTGAAAAATCACGAAGACCGACGTGTGCAAGACGTGGGTGAGCAGCTCTATCCGTTTACGACACAGGGCGAATATGGCCGCTTCTTTAATGGCCACAATAATATTCGCTTCAAAAACCGTTTCACCGTTCTGGAGTTAGAAGAGCTCAAGGGGCGTAAGCATCTACAACAAGTGGTGTTGCTTCAGCTTATCTACCAAATCCAACAAGAGATGTACTTAGGTGAGCGTGATCGTCGAAAGATTGTGTTCATCGACGAAGCCTGGGATCTGCTGACTCAAGGTGATGTCGGTAAGTTCATCGAGACGGGTTACCGTCGATTTCGAAAATATGGAGGCAGTGCTGTAACGGTAACGCAGTCGGTCAACGATTTATACGACAGCCCTACAGGTAAAGCCATCGCTGAAAACTCGGCCAATATGTACCTGCTTGGCCAAAAAGCTGAAACCATCAACGCGCTCAAAAAAGAAGGTCGCTTGCCACTAGGTGAAGGCGGTTATGAGTACTTGAAAACGGTTCATACCGTCACGGGTGTCTATTCCGAAATTTTCTTTATTACCGAAATGGGCACCGGGATTGGCCGCCTCATCGTCGATCCGTTTCACAAGCTGTTGTACTCGTCCCGTGCAGAAGATGTAAACGCGATTAAGCAGTTAACGCGCAAAGGCCTTTCTGTTGCTGATGCCATCTCCCAGTTGTTAAAGGAGCGAGGCTATGAATAAGTCCACGCTTTGGCCATTTATGGCCTCTATTACTTTGTCTATTGCTGGTAGCGGTTTAATGACCAGTTGGCTCTTAATGAAAACACTCGAACCCATCCACAGCCAGTTGGCGTTAAGTACGCCCATTGCAGTCGTGGATTTTGGGGAGGCGGTGTTGTCACTGGGCCCCAATGCCAGCGAACAAGACATCGAATCCAGGTTGCTTCAGACCAATCAGCAAATTGAAAAGTTAAAAGCAGCCGGTTTTATCGTGCTGGATGCCCAAGCGGTGGTGGGTGCAGATGATTCTGTATTCGTGCCAGTAGGCTCAAAGGAGGTGTCTCATGCAGATACTCCGTAAAAGAATGCCTTGGCGGCCATATCTCATCCGGTTGACTGTTCTTGCGTTAATCATGGCCTTGGTAGGCACCTACGCCATGATGCGCTACCGAATAGGTATTGATACCCAGCAAGAGCGCTGCCTGCCTGATACCACGATATATCTGATTGACCTATGGAATAAAGAGCCCGTTAAGGATGGTCTGTATGCCTTCCACTCAAAAGGACTCTCTCCGTTATATAACGACGGTACTCGGATGCTGAAACGCCTAACAGGGATGCCAGGGGATGAAGTCAAGGTGACGCCTGAGCATGTGCTGGTGAACGGTGCTGAAGTCTCTACCGGCATGGCATTAGCCCAGCGTCTTGGTGTGGCTGAAATAGAATTTAGCCGCTCATTGACGCTGCAAGAAAACGAATATTGGTTTTCCGGTGAGGCTGCAACGAGTTTTGACTCCCGCTATTGGAATGCCGTTAAGCGCGAGCAGATTGTTGGTCGCGCTTGGCCGCTTTGGTAGGAGGTGGATGATGAGAAAACTATGCCTCTTATTTTTGTTGGTTGCTCCATTGGCTTGGGTTCAAGTGTCCTGGGCACAAGAGCCTTATCCGTTGTCTGCCGAGGACAAAAAGATCGTTGAAATGAGCCGCAGCATTTTACACAGTGCTGTGGATGGTTCATCTGAATTTATCGAGCCTTTTTCACCGATTGAACAACCTGCGTCGTTCAAACACGACGATGAATGGTTGATATTTGCGTCGTCCTCACTGGGGGATTCCTCACTGAAGCAGCTATTTAAAGAGGCCAGTGCTACCGGCGCTATTGTGTTGTTTCGGGGAATTCCTGAAGGAAAGACCTTGGGGGCGGCTATCCGTGATTGGCATACGCTGATGACAGGGCTTGATCCTGTTCCTCAGGTTCGAATCGATCCTAAAGCCTTTGTGCACTGGCGGGTGACTAGCGTGCCTGCCATATTCCGCATAGAGGATGACAAGGTGACTGCAAGTGCACTAGGGGTTTACAGCAAGGACTGGTTGCAACGTCAAATTGAAACAGGCAATACCGGATCATTGGGTCAACGCGGTCCTATTCATTCCATTTTAGAACTGGATTTGATGCAAGTGGCGATGCAGCGCTTACAGTCGATTGACCTGGGCGCATTAAAGAAAAAAGCCATTGAGCGTTTCTGGTCTCGCCAAACATTTACTGAGTTACCCAAAGCCACGCAGTATCGGATAAGAATGGTTGATCCAACCATCGTCATGCAGCGGCCACTATTGGATGCTAATGGCCGAACATTGATCCCAGCAGGAACGCGTATTAACCCGCTAAAAGCCTTGCCGTTTACTCAGCAGCTTGTGGTGTTTAATGCGTCGAACGCTGAAGAAGTGGACGCAGTAGCGCATTGGCTTGAGACGCAAGATAGGACACTGCGCCGCATTACGCTTATCACCACGCAGCTCGACCGTGCCCAAGGCTGGAATCGCCTCAATGCGCTCGAAAAGACATTGGATAGCCCGGTTTACCTTCTCAATGCCTCGCTAAAGCAGCGCTTTGATTTGCAAGTCACCCCATCGTTTGTTCAAGCAAAGGGACTCGCGTTTGAAATAGAAGAAATTCCAGCAAAGGAGCTTGTTCATGAAAAAGCTCAATAATACGTATCGTCTGTTGCGGACTCTCGTTGTCATGTTTGTCCTGGGCGCATCTATTCCTGCTAAAGCCGAACTAACCTGCCCAGACGCGGGTTTATTGTCGGGTAAGTTGCTGACGGATGTTTGCTGGTCATGCATTTTTCCTATCCGGGTTGCAGGTCTTCCACTTGGCTCTGGCAGTGTCCCAAGCGGCGCATCAAACAAGTCATTTTGCTTATGTGAAGACAACTTAGGCGTGCCAAGGCCAGGTATTGTTACCAGCATGTGGGAGCCAGCGCGTCTGATTGAACTGGTCAGAACGCCGGGTTGCTCGCCTTCCCTGGGAGGGATTCGTTTACCGTTAGGTGATAGGCGATTGCAAGGTGGTCATGGCGAGGGTGAATACGATACCGGTGATCTCGCTTTCTACCATTACCATTATTATGCCTTTCCGCTTTTGGTCATGCTCGATTTGTTCATGGATGGCAATTGCAATGCCGATGGTTACATGGACTTTGACTTGATGTATTTGTCGGAATTGGACCCAACATGGCTGAACGATGAACTGGCCTTTTTTACTCAGCCTGAAGCGGCTGCCGTTGCCAATCCATTGGCTATTTCGGCTTGTACCGCTGACGCTGCCTCATCAACGCTTGGTAAACCCATCGACCAATTGTTTTGGTGTGCTGGCAGTTGGGGCCATCTCTATCCCTTATCTGGCCACACCTTAGCCTTTGGCTCATTAGCAGAAAACACCAGCCATTTAGCGGCGCGTGCAATCGCGGCTCAACACAGGCGTGGTCTTGCTAGGCGAACAATGGGGAACAGTGCGCTATGCCGACCTGTTATCGAACCCATGCTGCCGAAATCCCAATACAAGATGAGTATGTTCTTCCCTGTACCGGAAACTGAAAGTGCGCATGTCATCGGTGAAAGCACCATGAAATGGGGAGAGTGGCGAACAATCCCAGGTGCCGGTGAAGATGCGCTCTACATTTTGTGGCGCTGGCAAGACTGCTGTAACTCGGGAGGTTAACTATGAAACCAACACTTTTTACCCGAGTTTTAGCGGGTGTCTTATCAATCACTATGGCGTGCTTGCCCTTACATGGTGTGGCCGCTGATGTGCAGCGCCAATCCGGCTTAAGCGGACAACAAGAAGGTAAGCAATTGCTGCAAAACTGGACGATGCCCGCACTTAACGGCAATACACTGTTGGTGCCGAGTGGCAGTGGTAATGAGTCCATTAACTTGCAAGAGCTATTTCCTGGTATGGATCAAGGCTCATTAGATGTCTTAACGGGCGTTTATGGCTCTGATGCCAGCATGAATCAATTAGGGACGCAGCGCCAAGAGAGCATGGCATCCGAAAGTGGCGCTACGGGTGAGGCGTTTCGCTCGCTACAGCAAATCAAAGACAGGTCTCGGCCAGATATGGTCAATGATCCGCTTTGGGCATTAACTGATGCGGTTCAAACTGACCCCAATCTATTAACCCAAAGCTTCCCCGGCTGTGAGTCTCAAGGTGAAGGCAGCCCAAATTACCAGCAATGTGACAGGCTCAATACAGCGGTTAACAGCTGCACTATCACTCACGATTACACGGCTGGCATCATTGAGCATGTTTCAGGACCGATGAATCTTCGCTCTTGTGGTGAGGGGTGTCTTGAAGTTTGGATAGGACGAATTGGCGACAACTACTGGAGTGGCCGTTGTAAGGTGTTTGAACAGGCCATCACACTCAAAGTCGTGAACCCCGATGCGATTACCTCAGCCGTTCTTGAGTACGCCAAATGGGATGACTACATGCAAGTTTGGCTTGGCGATCAGAAAGTGTGGTCTGGGCCGAACAATAACTTTCCACCAGAAACGGCTGGCCGCTGCGAGCTTAGTACCAGTTGGGAGCGCAATCCTAATACTGACCTCACCGCCAAGCTAAAAGCGGTAGAGCCCGGTTTAGAAGTGCCAGTAAAAATTCGCGTATCGGTAACAGGTAGTGGTGAGGGTTATGCACGCATCAAGGTGCGCTTTGATCCAACCAAGGCAGTGATGAATGATAGTTGGTCGCCACAATCCTGTATCGAACAAGCAGCGGATATCCCGACAAAGTTTTCAGACTACAGCATTCAATGCACGGATCAGCCTTCTTCAACCAACGGATGTACGGTGGTCAATGGTGTTTCAGTTTGTGAATCCTACTTTGCCCCAAGCCCTGTGACTGGCATATCGCCTTTGTGTCGGCGTGTACAAGTCAGTGTGGATGACGAAAGCTATAAGGGGATTGAAAATCAGGCCTGCCAAGTGCTTGAAGCGAATCCTTCCTGTGGCTTCATGTCGTCAGAATGTGCCGAGACCAATGATAAGGGTGAATGCATTCGTTTTACCGATACTTATGACTGTGGATTACAAACCAGCGATCCAAAGTGCGTGGTATCCAATCTTATGCCGAGTAGTTTTGAGGCTTGTGAGCCTACTCAGACGATTACGCCATTTACTGAAACCAAGCATGTACCGGATTACCAGGTGTGCGAGAAGATCAGCACGCTTACTCAGTGTCAGTTAGAGCGACGTGTATCCGCTGAAACCCATCAACAAAGCTGGTCCATTGAGCGCGGTTGCTTTAGCTCTGAAACCATCAGTTTTGTTCCACAGCACAGCACCACCATGCAAACTGGAAACGCGACACTGAGGATTTTTGATAATCAAAATACTGAGATAAAAATCACCGAGTCGCCATCCAAGGCAAATGGTTGGAAAACGACACTCTCACTGACGGGCAATAAGGAAACGGTGACTGAGACGAAACCGTCCATTAAGTACCCTGAAATGACCTGTCCAAAAGGAACCTTGGTTGGCTCATTGTGCAAGGTCGTTAATGGGTCAATTATTTCGTGGCATGAACCTCAGGAAGTCACTCGTTCCAGATGTGAATCCGGCTGGAACAAAGTCGATTTCGATACTTGCAGCCGAGAAGTTCAGAAGTGTTTGGCTCCTGCAAAACTGAGCGCTTCATTGACCTTCTCTGGCAAATACTTAGAGCAAGACGTTGTTCATCAATCAAGTGATCTGGGCATAGACCAATGCTTGATGCAAACGGATCAGTTTACTGCGGTGCAGTGGCAGTGTTTGGATACGGGCACAAAACGAATCGACGGGTTAACGGTTGGTAGTGGCGAGTTGGCCAATCTTGGAAGCCTTTATCCGGCTGTTGTTTCGTCTCCTGCTCATTTAACCAGTCGCGGCAGTTCTGATGGACTGGGGCTCTCATGCTGGAGGGCAAAAGCGACCTACAATGCTTCGACTGCTCATCCAGAGTTCAACATGGGCAGCTCAGATAGCTGGGTAGATGCCAATGGTAATACACAAACCATCGTCAATAACGGACAAAACACGACCACCAATACGTGTTCCGCGCTGGAGCAAAACCCGGCCTGCCAGTATGTCAGAACCGAATGCACTGAAGGCGGGGCTGGTCATGAAGGCTTCTGTTATATCCAAAGTTTGGTGTATGACTGCGGACAAAGCGTTGAAGTGCAAAACGCTCGAATGGAAACTCAATACAACTGTGAGGGGCCAGTTCGCTGTATGGGCACAGATTGTTTAGAGCCAGAGTCAATTAAGCAGGCTAACTTTGCAGAAGCCGCTGCGATGCTTAATGCGGCGCAGTTTATGACCAATGATATGTCATGCACGGGAGCTGATGGCCAAGATAACGTCGAGTGTACTGTTTTTAAAGGTAATGCAGGCCAGTGCAAAAAAGCCGTTGGCGGTATAGTGGATTGCTGTGAAAAGCCAAGTGGCGTGTCGTTATCGGATTACATCACGATGATAGTGGCAGTTAACAAGCTTGATACAGCAGTCATGGCCATGAATCCGTCGTCGGCAATCTATGGTTCGTGGAATACGCTTAGGGAACCGATAACGAGTACCTGGAGTGCGGTTAAAGAGCCTTTTGTGTCTGCATGGGACTCTCTCATAGGGGCTGGGCCATCAACGGCTGCTGGCGCGGGAGCGGAGCAAGCTGCGACTGGCTTCATGCAGGTATTGACCAACAAAACGGCTGAATGGGTAGGTACGACCTTTGGTTCGGGGGCGCAATCGGCACTGTTTAGCAACGTTGGTGGCGCGGTTGGAGCCGATGGTGTCGTTTCGGGCGGTAACTTTGCCTTGGGTGGCGCTGCGGGTGCGGTTCTGAGTACAGTTATGACGGCCTACATGATTTATTCAGTCACTATGATCCTCATTCAACTTATCTGGAAATGTGAGCAGAGTGAGTTTGAAATGAACGCTAAGCGGGTATTGAAGAGTTGCCATTATGTAGGCTCTTACTGCAAGTCTAAGTTCTTAGGTGCCTGTGTTGAGAAACGGCAGTCATATTGCTGCTTTACTTCGCCGCTTTCACGGATCATTCAGGAACAAGTACGTCCGCAATTGGGCCTTGGCTGGGGCAGTGCGAAATCTCCCAACTGTGAAGGATTGACCGCGAGTCAGTTAAACCAGGTGGATTGGAGCCAAGTCAATCTGGATGAATGGATAGGTATCTTGTCGATAACAGGCAACCTACCCGAAATACCATCACTGGATCTTGAGAGACTCACAGGCTCAGGAAGTACGCTAAACGTGGATGGAAACCGTCAAAGTGCCGCAGACAGAGCCATTGAACGGCTAAACGGAATGGATGCCCAGAAACTGCGTCAGGAGGCGACGGAAGAAATTTCGGGGAATAATTGAGCGCACTCTTAGAACAGAAGGCTTTGCGATGCAAAGCCTTCTATATCGATATGAAATAACCATTGAACTTCTGAGAAAACATTACCCAACCTTGGAATTTGTATTCCTTGCGTGCTGAGCTGTACAGTTCTCAATTTACATTTCACGTAAAAAACTTAGACAAATAGGTCTGACTTGTTGACATGTTAGACTTAATTGTCTAAATTGATGGTGTGTTAGTCATATTTGTCTAGAGGTTGGTATGGAAATGGAAGATAAAGCGAAAGTTGCTGGTGCTGTTGGTGGCCTCGGCGGTGTAGGTGGTTCAATTGGTGCCGTATCAGCGGCAGGTTCCGTTGCAGGTTTAAGCGCTGCTGGTGTCACTTCCGGTCTTGCCGCCATAGGTGGTGTAGTTGGTGGTGGAATGGTTGCCGGACTTGCAATTACTGCGGCAGCTCCATTGGCGATTGGTGCTGGAACTTACGGTATATACAAGTGGCTGAAATCATAGGTCTGAAAAATGAAACACGATGAACTAAATGAGCGTTTAAGAACTTTCTTAATTTCAAGCCGAGAAAATGCGGGTTTGTCCCAAAGTGATGTTGCTGCAAGATCTGAAGTTTTTGGAATTGGAAGAACACTGGATCAACGGGCTGTTTCAAGAATTGAAAGTCAACCAATGAATGCTGATGCAATTAAGATTGCTGGGTATCTATCAGCTGTTGGGATTCAGCCAAGCAAGTATTATGAAATTTTAACGGAATACACTTATAAAGAGGATGATTATATTATGTCAGAAGTTGGTGAGCAAACTATCAAAATTAAGGTAGAGGCAGCGAAGTCGCTTATTTCATCAGTGAAAGATAGTATCGATTGCTACAATCATGAATATATCGATTCAATAGGGCTTAAAAGTAAGGTTGAACAGCTTGAGGCTGTAGTAGATGGACTTAATAGAAAGCCTGTAATTGGATGTTTTGGCCATTTTGATGCAGGTAAGTCAACACTGATTAATACTGTTATCAATCAGTCATTGCTCCCGACCAAATACCAACCAGCAACATGTGTTGTTAATCTTCTTATGCACGAATCAGATAAGCCTGAAACAATTTCAGGAAATGTGGCTGTGTTTAAGAAGGGCTTTAAGCCGCATATGGTTCATTCACCATTTGATGTCGAAAAATATTTAATTGAACAAGGTGGTTCAGAAATATTGGATAGATTAGGAGTGCACAATCATGAAGATGATGTATTAAATGAGGCTTATATCGCAATTGTTTTTTCAGATTCCGAGATACTTCGTTCGGTTTGGTTGTTGGATACCCCAGGGGATCTTAACGGTTCAGATGAGTCTGATACTGAGAAGGCTCTCGGTGGTGTAGAACTTGCTGATGGTGTTGTTTTTGTTTCAAATCATACCGGGTTTTTCAAAGATAGTGATTTAGGGTTTGCATCAAATATCATCAGGCAGAGACCACCAGTGGATAAGGAGAAACCACTTGATCATTTAATGTTCATTCAGTCTCATTGTCACTCTGAAATAAGCAGGGATGATGTGGAAGCTGTAGGTCGTGTAACCTTCAAGAGAATTAAAAAGCAACTAGATAATTTAATATTTTCATCATGGATGGAAGATGGATTTATTACGCAATTACCAGAAAGTTCAGAACTAACAGCACGAGTTCAACCATTTTGGCGTGAAAATAATGACTATCGTAGTGATACATTGCGAAAAATCACCGAAATGGCTTCGTCTCTAACTTTGAACCAAGCATCAATAGTAGATAAGTATATTTCTAATATTCTAAAGAATATCGAAAATATGCTATTGAGTGAGATTGATAATCTAAAGAACAAGAAATCGGAGACTTTCGAAAGAATTAAGGAGGTTAACGAGAAGGATGCGCGATTTCGTGAGTTGTCTACTCAGTTGATAAAAGATTTTAACTCCCTCATTGAATCATGTAATAGCCACAAAAAACACGACTTGGATGTTATGAGTACCTATTACAAATACAATACTTCTGTTGAAGGTCTCGAAGAGCTTATCAATGACACCTATTCGGACAAGAAAGAGGCTCAATCTGAGTTAGGCAATTATATTGGTCAGCTTTTGACTACAAAATTAGAAAGCACATTAAAGACTAGTGGTAAAGCCGTATCGACGGAATTAGATTCTTTGTTGTTGAGATGGCAGGAAGCTGCCCCCACCATCTCAACTACAGGAATTGATACCGAAATATCTGGATTGGGTGCAGAGTTTAGTGCATTTAACTCGAGAGCGGCTTTTGTTGGAGGTCTTGCGGGATTAGGAAGTCTTGGAGCTATGGCGTTATATGTATCGACTATAGCAAGTAATTTAGGTGCCTATATTTTAGTTGGAAAGGCAGCTGGAGTATTGGTGTCTTTAGGGTTGGTTGGAAGTGTTACTACAGTAACTTCATTCGTTGCAGCCATCGGTGGCCCTATTACCATAGGTATAGCTCTTGCTGCGGCAATTGGTTACATAATATATCGACTAGCTGGTGGTAGTTGGCAAAAATCACTCGCAAAAAAAGCCGCAGAAGCAATTCGTAAAGAGTCGGTGTTTGATGACATAGAGAGAGCTGTAACTGAGTATTGGAATAGTACATATAAGGCAATCAAAGCAGGTTTGGATGAGCTAATTATCAAAACTGATGAGTATATTGAAAATTTAAAGGCTGATGCGAAAGTTGAATATGATATTGATGAAGTTGATGTATGTGTCTCACTTATCGATGACACGTTATTAATTCTTAAGTCTAGCGACTAACTCTTGATGGGAGGTATTTATGGCTTGGTGGTTCGCCGCTCCTCTTGTTATATGGGGGGCAAAAAAAATATATGATGCTGTTACTGAAGATGATGAGCCATCATATAGCTCAAGTTCAAGTAGTACACTATCTTCTGCGAAGTCTACTCGTACAAAGTTAAGGAAAAAACTCATACGAGAAGCAATACTTGAGAATAGGAAGTCGCTAATATCAAAGGCTTTTAGTGATAGAGAGTCTGAACTTGTTAAGTTGGATGGCTCAAGTAAAGCCGATGCGATCTTAGACGTTTCCGGTTTTAATGCGGCTTTAGGTAATTTGTCTAGCACTGTAAGGTTGTTAAATCCTACTTATAGTGAGAGTTTTGGGGAAGTTGATGGTTCGTTGTTGGTTTTCACAGATTTAAACTCGGAGGTCAACAATGTTGCAAAAAAAGCTGACGATGAATATGGTTCAATGGCGGGCATTGATCACTACAATGAATACGATAGATCCATAGATCCATTCGTAGCTAAGTTGCAAAGTGAGATTTCAAGATAAATACAGTTTAATTAGTGGAAATCTAAAATAGGGGCATACTGCCCCTATTATTATCTATTTTATATGGTGGTTTTTATTGCCTTGTAAGGCTTTAATTCGATTGTCTCGTGTAATTTCCCATTCATCAACAGGGTCCATTCTTGACCAAGCTTCAAATAGTTGAGTTTGTTGCCTGCTTAGTCTTAGGCCGTATTGATCACGCATGTAGAAATAAATTCTAGCAATATCACCCTGACGGTTAGCTGGTGGTTCTGCTCGGCGGTCTTTAAAATCAACTTCGAAATCACATTGACCGTAGGCTCTTGGTTCATTCGGAATCATGCCAAATCGAAAATTTGATCTATCCCCATTGAGCTCTCCTACTGATGGTACAAGGTTATGGAGATCCGACACCATTTTAGAAAACTCAGGATCATTCTTTTCACAGTTCCGACGACCACCATTTTGCCAGCATTGGCGTTGATGGCCAATTTCCCAAGCTGAGACTACGTGCTCCCACTCTAAGCGTTCACCTCGTTTCGGTTGCTTCCTTGGTTCATATCCGCAAGATGTAGCATCAATTGCACCATCATTGTTATAGCTACATCCACAGTAAAACGTTCTCTGGTTGTCTTGGTAAATTTCTCGGGCAAATCGTTTTGCCTGACTGAACGATGTGGGGTGTTCTGCAATTGCAGGTATAGCGAACAACGCTATAAAGAAAGTAACGAAAAAATTAGTTCTATTCATGTAGCTTGGCCAAAAATGACAGTTAAATTCATTTTAATGATTTTGATAGAAAATACAGCAAGATGAAGAGCCCCTTCGAGAGGGGCTGGTTGATGGGAGCCTAGTTGGCTAGTTGGCGGGGGTATCTGTTTCCTCTTCAGTGATATCGTCATCGGTTAAAGGCACCGCTTGTTCAACCTCTGCTTCTTTACCCTTAGCTTGGGCTGATTTTCGTGCTCGAATTTCGATATCAATAATGCGTCGTGCAAGTTTGATAATGCGCTGTTGCCATGCGTAGTTACCATCAACACGTTGCTTGTTGCTAAGCACGCTTGATAACCAGAGTGTGTCCATTGAGATCATCAACGCATCGAGTTTGCGAACTAAGCCGACAAACTGGCCAACCTGAGGCGAGCTGATTTTAGCGTTAAAGGTAATCGGGTCGGTGTATTCAGGTACTTCATCGATGCCGTTGGACTCCATCAATTTGTCCAAACGAGCTTGTTCGTTGTCTACCGCCTTAGCGCAATCCTCGATCAACTGGCTAATGATTTGTTCCACTTCATCAATTTCGTTCTCATCGCCAATGATGCGCAAGATGACATCGATTCCATAAAGCGCACTGACCGTCCGTCTAAAAACACGGTCAACGACACGTTGCGCCTGTAAGCTGTTAATTGTGAATGATTGTTCAAAGATGGGTTTTGAGTAATTGGGTTTTGCTTGGGCCATAAGTTTGCTCCTGATATGACAATAATCAGTCCCTAGCCTAATCCTCTGTGAGGTAATGGCCTTTCAGCTAGGTGGAAGAATTGAGCATCTTTCTGACTATCCTGTCTGGATAAGACGGTTACACTGACTATCAAATATTGCTGATCTGTTTCAGTGATATCTGCGCCTGAGAGCATGAGCTCAAAGGAAGCCCGCCGCTGAGTTTTCTCAGTGGCACTAAGAGGTAGCTAGCCTCCTTAAACAAATAGCCTGCATGTTTCTACATGCTCAACCATGCGTTCCTTACGGTTCGCCTTTTCACCACCCAACTGGGGGAGTTTTCCCCAGTTGGGGGTGACTCCTTCAAAACCAAATTAAGGAGTCACCAATGGAATATATCTTCGGGTTTATTATCCAAATCGCAGGCATTATGTTGCTTGCAAAACTGAGCTGGTCGCTTTTGCGATTGCTTGCTCGTCAATGCGTGCGCCCGTTTCGATTTGTACTTACTCAAATCAAGCGATTGCTCACACCCACACCAAAACGTCGTCCAATGGCAGTGCCTAAAGCTCCTGGTATGCCCCGTTTGACATCTGCGTTTTACAAAGAGCCACATCAGTACGACATGGCTTTACTCGAAATACCAACCTATCTGCGTCGTCAGTCTTCTTTGCCCAGCCGGGTAGAAGCGACTGTGTGCACAGAGTTCAACTAAGACGAGGAGAACATCATGAAAAACCAAGTAACACTCATAGGCTACGTTGGCGCTGAGCCAGAGACGCGAGCCTATCCATCAGGTGATTTGGTGACCAGCATTTCGCTGGCCACTTCTGAGAAATGGCGCGACCGTCAATCCAATGAGCTCAAAGAGCATACGGAATGGCATCGGGTTGTTTTTCGAGATCGTGGTGGATTTAAGTTAGGGCTAAGAGCAAAAGATTTGATCCAAAAAGGAGCGAAGCTTTTTGTTCAAGGGCCTCAGCGCACGCGATCATGGGAGAAAGATGGCACTAAGCATCGATTGACCGAAGTGGACGCGGACGAGTTTCTGCTTCTTGATAGTGTGAACAAAGCATCTGAGCCATCAGCGACGGATGATGCAGGCTCCCAAACTAATTGGGCACAAACTTATCCTGAACCAGATTTTTAACCGAGCAAAAACGCTTTAACCCAGCCGGGAGTACTTTCCCGTCAGGGTCAGACTCCCACTTTGATTGTCGGAGTCCACAATGGAAAAACCAAAGCTAATCCAACGCTTTGCTGAGCGCTTTAGTGTAGATCCAAACAAGTTGTTCGATACCCTAAAAGCAACAGCATTCAAGCAACGTGACGGTAGTGCACCGACCAATGAGCAGATGATGGCGCTCTTGGTGGTTGCAGATCAGTACGGCTTGAACCCTTTCACCAAAGAGATTTTTGCGTTCCCTGATAAACAAGCTGGAATTATTCCAGTGGTAGGTGTCGATGGATGGTCTCGCATCATCAATCAACACGACCAGTTTGATGGCATGGAGTTTAAGACTTCAGAAAACAAAGTCTCACTGGATGGCGCGAAAGAATGCCCTGAATGGATGGAATGCATCATCTATCGGCGCGACCGTTCGCACCCAGTCAAAATCACTGAGTATCTGGATGAAGTCTATCGACCGCCTTTTGAAGGTAACGGCAAAAATGGCCCTTACCGTGTGGATGGTCCATGGCAGACGCACACTAAGCGAATGCTAAGACATAAATCCATGATCCAGTGTTCCCGCATTGCGTTTGGCTTTGTGGGAATTTTCGATCAAGACGAAGCGGAGCGAATTATCGAAGGCCAAGCAACACACGTTGTTGAGCCATCGGTGATTCCACCCGAGCAAGTTGATGATCGAACCCGAGGGCTTGTTTACAAGCTTATCGAGCGGGCGGAAGCTTCAAACGCTTGGAATAGTGCATTGGAATATGCCAATGAACATTTTCAAGGTGTTGAACTGACGTTTGCGAAACAAGAAATATTTAATGCACAGCAACAAGCAGCCAAAGCGCTCACACAGCCTTTAGCTTCTTAGAGCCACGCATTCATTTTACTAACCCTGGCGGGATTATTCTCCCGTCAGGGGGAAGGTCTCGTCTTTTTTTGGAGATCTTCCATGACTAAATCAGCCTCACTTTTTCGCTTGGTATTGGTTGTTGCCCTTGTCGTAGGTTCGATTCAAGCCGGTAAAACGGCAATTGATTCGCTTCATGCAAGTGTTGTTCAGCACCAAACAGCGTTAGCACAAGCTGCAAAGTAACCACTTAACCCTGAAGGGGAGTTCTCTCCTTCGGGGGAGTCTCCCTTCAAAGGAGGCAATATGAAGGTTATCGACCTATCACAACGTACTCCTGCATGGCACCAGTGGCGCATTGCAGGGGTTACGGCATCTGAAGCCCCAATTATTATGGGGCGTTCACCCTACAAAACACCTTGGCGATTATGGGCAGAAAAAACCGGATTCGTATTACCGGAAGACCTGTCGAATAATCCAAATGTGCTTCGCGGTATACGGTTGGAGCCCCAAGCAAGGCGAGCATTTGAGAATGCGCATAATGACTTTCTTCTGCCGTTATGTGCAGAAGCCGATCATAACGCAATCTTTCGAGCCAGCTTTGATGGCATCAACGATGCGGGCGAACCCGTTGAACTGAAATGTCCTTGCCAGTCAGTTTTTGAGGATGTGCAAGCTCACCGAGAACAAAGCGAGGCGTACCAGTTGTATTGGGTACAAGTACAGCATCAAATACTGGTCGCCAATAGTACGCGTGGTTGGTTGGTATTCTATTTTGAGGATCAACTGATTGAGTTTGAAATACAACGAGACGCGGCGTTCTTAACTGAGTTGCAAGAAACAGCGCTTCAGTTTTGGGAGTTAGTACAGACCAAAAAAGAACCGTCAAAATGCCCTGAGCAAGATTGTTTTGTTCCTAAGGGTGAAGCCCAATACCGTTGGACATCGCTGTCTCGACAGTATTGCTCAGCACATGCTGAAGTTGTCCGACTGGAAAATCACATTAAATCTTTGAAAGAGGAAATGCGAGACGCTCAGTCAAAATTGGTCGCCATGATGGGTAACTACGCTCATGCGGATTATGCTGGGGTCAAACTCAGCCGCTACATGATGGCGGGCACGGTGGACTATAAGCAATTGGCCACCGATAAGTTAGGCGAGCTGGATGAAAAGGTTTTAGCCGCTTACCGAAAAACGCCACAAGAGCGGTTGCGCATCAGCACCAATAAGCCAGATCAGCCCGTTGAAACACCAATCAAAATCAGCCTTGAGCAAGAGAACTTGGTTCTGCCAGGTGACTCGCCGAGCTCATTTTATTTTTAACGTTCACTTGGAGCCGATTTCGGCTCCTTTCTCATGCGCTTACATCGAGTGCATCAGAAAGCAGTTTCACTCGAAGCCAATGCTGGGTACGAATGATAGAGCGAGCTGAACTCTTACATACACAGCCATACCACAATCAACACACCACCCGACGGGGACTTCATTCCCTGTTGGGGCATGGGGCCTCGTCAAAACTGATGAGGTTTACCATGACTGAACAATCCCCATTTTTGGTTCAAGTGAATCAAGCGTTTAATGTCCCGGCTCCTGATGCTTTCGTTCTGGAAGGATTTAGTGCCGACACTGCCCATCCAAACATTCCCGTTCGCAAGGACGAGTATGTTTTTAGAAAAGAAGACTTACGTGATGTATTGGCGTTCTTGTCTCACCCAGACGGTGACGGTTTGTATATTACAGGCCCCACGGGATGCGGTAAGACCTCGCTAATTTGCCAAGTTGCTTCTCGATTGAATTGGCCTGTTCAGCAAATTACTGCGCACGGTCGATTGGAGTTGTCCGATCTTATCGGTCACCACACGCTGGTTAATGGCAACATGACCTTTGTATATGGACCGCTGGCACTGGCTGTCAAGCATGGCCATTTGCTGATCATTAATGAAATGGATCTTGCTGAGCCTGCTGAACTGGCTGGGCTCAATGACATTTTGGAAGGTGCCCCGTTGGTCATTGCACAAAATGGCGGAGAGATCATCATGCCACATACCAAGTTTCGTTTTATCGCAACCGGCAACAGTACGGGCAGCGGTGACCAAACGGGCTTGTATCAAGGTGTGCTCCAACAGAATTTGGCTTTTCTTGATCGCTTTAGAATCATCGAAGCGACCTATGCAGAGCCTTCTGTAGAGGAAGCCATTCTGGAGAACGTTGCGCCTGGCTTGCCAGAAGTCTTTCGCCAAAAAATGGTGAAGGTGGCTGGTGACATTCGTCGTCTTTTTATTGGGGGAGCGGATGGCGGTGCTGAGCTTAGTATCACCATGTCTACTCGGACCTTAGTGCGCTGGGCAAAGTTAACACTTGCTTTTAAAGGCGCTCCTAACGCAGTGGAATATGCACTGGTTCGGTCTTTGACGGCTCGTGCTGAGTTGGAGCAACGAGAAGCCATTCACCGTATTGCCGCTGATGTCTTCGGTGACCATTGGGAGGATTGATGATGGAAAAGTGCTTTGCTCTTTACCGTTACAGTCATTCTGATGGGACAGCCAAAGAATGGGCCATTTACGTTGGATCAGATAACCAGGAGATTGAAGTTCGGTTTGGAAAAGCAGGTCAATTGTCGCAGCAGCGATTGATTGACTCGACTGATCCTAACGCAGAAGCAGACCGAAGAATCAATGAGAAAATCAACAAGGGTTATCGATTTGTTGGACAAGTCGGCATTGATCATCAAGGGCGGCCATTTGAACTATCAAATGCGCTTGATAGCGTCGCGTGCGCCAATAACGTCAGTTGGGAGTTTCGTACTCGCAAGGACGTCAATGGCCAAATCTCGCTGGCGCAAAAAGCGTTGTTCGATATGGCAAAGCTGCTTGAAGCCTATGGCTTGGCTGTTATTGATGATAACCAAGTCAGGATTGGAGAATGGTCATTAGGGTTTTGCAAAAGCGGATTACCTAGTACCAATCAAATCAGCATGGTGTCAGGTGAAGGCGCTGGCATTGTTAACACTGATGATGGCCCGTGGCCATTGTTGCTGTTACTGGCTTTTAAGCGTCAATTACCACCACTGTGTTCGCTCACAGTAGCGAGTCCTGAAGGGATAGAAGTATCCGACCAACTGAAGTTGGAAAAAGATGTATTGCGGTTGCTAGGCAGTGATTTAGAGCGGGTTCGCCCGATAGCTGAAGCACTGGACTTAATGCCTGTGAAAATCGATCTCAACCAATCGTCGCCTGATTCGCAAAATTACTATTTCTGATAGTGGTATTGCCATTAGCGCGTCAACTACTACCACCCAAACGGGGGCCATTGCTCCTGTTGGGAGTGGTGCGTCCCCATCTCACATGAGGATGCACTATGAGTATTCAAACCCTCGACAAACTGTTGATTTGTCACATCGACTGTTCCATCTGGAGCGGTAGAAAAAAGCTAAGGCCTGAAGATTTCAGATTAGCCAATGGCAGCCAACTTCCACCGAAGGATGTTGCCAGCTTAGGGAGTAAAAAAATTTGCGACCCAGAGGCATTGGCGAACTTTGAAAGGCTTAAGAAAGAAGCGCAGCGCTTGTGTGAGCAAGTCGGTGTGCGGTTTTTAGGTGGCTATGCCGTCCCTGAAGACCGAATTGATCAGATTGTTCCAGAGCTTGACCGGATCGGTCAGGAGTTTGCGCAGTGTAAGCAGTTGTTCTTGGACAACTATGATCAGGTGACGTTTGACTGGGTTGCGAAACACCCGGAATTTGCAGATGCAATCCGACGTGCATTATCGCCCATCGAAGACGTGGAACAACGGCTTCAGTTCGATTATGCCATCTATCGAATGCAACCGGCTGAACAAGCTGGAGGCTTAGATGACAAGGTCAATGGTATGGGACACACCCTCTTTAGGGAGGTGGCTCGTGATGCCAATGAACTGTTTGAGCGTTCCGTTGCAGGCAAGAATCAAATCAGTCAGCGAGCCCTTAACCCTCTCAAACGGTTAAGAGACAAGTTGGATGGTTTGTCATTCCTGGATCATCGAGTTCAGCCGATGGTCGAAGCGATGGACAATTTATTTGTTCGTCTGCCGAAGACCGGCCCTGTGACAGACAATCTCTATCACGAACTGATGGCGACCATTTTAATTTTGTCTGATCCAGACAAGATGAGAATGCACGGTGAAGGTCAATTGGATATCAGACAACTGATGCCCAAACCTGAACCTAAACCCGCACAGCCGGTATCTGCTCAGGCAGATAACTTACGTGCAATACCACAACCAACCGTCAGACCAAACCTTGGTTCGACTGTTCCAAACTCATTTTATTTCTAACGTCCTTGAGGGCATGTTGCCCTTAAGGGCGCATGTCCTCTGAACTATGTAAGAGGAAATTATGCAATCAACCATCCATAACCCCAGCCAACTGAACCAGTTTGAAGCACATTTTCGTGGTGTGACTGATGCGGTTGAAAGTGAATCGATACCAGAAGTGGCGTGTTGTCGAACGTTAGTACAACGGTCGTACTCAACACATAGTGTCGTGATCCCCAAGAACCCTGTTTTGATCGCAGATGCGGACGCACAAGGAGTTTGGGTAACGGCCATGGTATTTGTTCCAAACATGGCATTGCAGCAAACCGCTTATGAGCGGGCCTGGCTGCAATATCAACACGAGGTGTCAACTCAGTTACAAGACCAGTACGGTCTGACATTGGATGACATCCTGAGTTTAGACCAGCTTAAAACGTCATTTGAGCAGCACGAGAGTCCAGCTCAATTGGTGGCTTGGTTAGGTCAAAAATACGACCTGGATAAGCTAAAAGCACAGGTTTAAACACCCACATTCCCAGCGGGGAAACGCTCCCGCTGAGGGAGTATTCCCCCTAATGATTAGGAGACTCCCATGAATCATCCATTAAAAAACGCACTGCCAATCGTTGCCGCAGCTTATGGTGAAAAGTTTGGTGTGAAGGTGCTTATTCAAGGACAAGATGCGTTTACCGATGGTGAGCGGATTGTGATCCCAACAGCAAACCCAGACGACCCACACTATCAACAGATTGCTTGGGGTTATCTGGCTCATGAAGCGGCGCATATTCGGCATACTAATTTTGACATGGTGCAGAAGGCGTCGTCCAAACCGATCCGTAAGGCACTTCTCAATATCATTGAGGATGTTCGCATTGAAAACGAATTGGCAAAGGATTACCCCGGAACCCGGCGCAGTATTTCGCAAGTGATTGAGTACATGGTGGACACACAGCAAATGTGTGTACCTGAACAGCTTGAGCCTGCATCTAACTTGCAAGCCTGGTTGTTGTTCCGCTTGAGATGCCATTTTCTGGACCAGAAAGCGCTGACGCCTTTGTATCAAGCTGTTGATGAAAGAGTGAGACAACTCTTTCCTGCCGCAGCGATGAGCCGGTTAAGCGCCATGCTGACAGCAGTGCCTAGCCTGGCATCTACAGGTGAAGTGCTGAAACTTGTCGATGCCATCGTTGCCATGTTGGAAGAAGAATCTCGTCCACCACAGGATGAGTCGGATGCTGATGGCGGTGATGACATTGGACAAGATGTGAGTAATGACAGCAATAGCAGTAGTGACAGTCAAACCCCGGAAACAGGTTCGTCTGCAACAGGGGATGCTGCTGAAACGAGTGATTCTGATAACTCTGATCAAGCTGACACTTTGCGACAAGCCTTAGAGGCCAGTGCCGCTCAGTTTGAACCCGATACCTTTGCCCAAGTGGCAGAAGTGTTGTCGGAACAAGCTGAAGGACATCAGGGCGTCACACCTCTCAGTTTGCCCCAAGCAGAGCAAGCTATGTTGGGTGATGAGGCCATCTTGACCTTATCGGCGTCTGAGTCGGCTCAAATTCGAGCCCGACTTAGGGGCATGGTTCAGTCCAGTCAGGACAATCGGAATCATGCCAAAAGGCACGGTCTTCGAGTTGCAACTCATCGTCTTGCCGCTTCACAAGCAGGTGAGTCGAGATTGTTTATTCAAAGGCAGCCTCGCATTGCGCCCAATGCTGCTGTGCACTTGCTTGTCGATATATCGGGCTCAATGGGTAAGCCCATTGGCGAAGGTAATCGAAAGTACTTTCATGTTGCTAATGAAGCCGCTTTGGCTTTGGCCATGGCACTGGAAGGCATACCTGGTGTTGTACCTGCGGTCAGTTATTTTCCTGGTATTCATCAGGAAGTTTCTATCGCGTTATTGCCCAAGCAATCGGTTCGACATCGGGCCGCCTGTTTTGACCAAAAACCACGAGGTTGTACGCCTATGGCACAAGCGATGTGGTTTGCGGCAAACAGTTTGTTAGCGCAAAAACAGAAGCGAAAGCTAATGATAGTGCTAACGGATGGTGACCCAGATGATTGGGCTGCCACGCATGACATTGTTGACCGGTGCAGACGAAGTGGCTTTGAGCTGCTGGGAATAGGGATTCAAACACGCAGTGTTGAGAAATTCTTTCCTCAAAGCATCGTGATTAACGACGTCAAAGATCTGAAGCGTGAGTTATTCGAAGTAACACAACAACTGTTAATTCAGTAACCACATCAATTTTACCACCCTCCGGGGACGATTCCGTCCCCTTCAGGGCATGGGTTCGTCTCCGTTTTTTTTGGAGACTCCTATGAAAAACAAAAAATTCTTAGCTGGCGAAGAAGCCGGTACTTACATCGTTCCTGAGCAGGTGACCGAAGCGGATATATTAGATATGGCGCTCAAGCTTGCTCGTGGTCGATTGAGTAAAGGTCGAAAAATTGAACAGCCATCGTCGGCGTTCTCATACCTGCAAACACTGATGCACGAGTATGAGCACGAGGTTTTTGGTGTGCTGTTTCTTGATACAAAGCATCGCGTCATTCGATTTGAAGAGCTGTTCAAAGGCACTTTAGATGCGGCGAGCGTGTATCCAAGGGAAGTAACAAAACGAGCGCTAGAACTTAATGCGGCAGCAGTGATACTGGTTCATAACCATCCATCGGGTGATCCTGAACCCAGTGAAGCTGATAAACGCATTACTCATCGACTTCGTGACGCCTTGTCACTTGTTGATATTCGAACGCTTGACCATGTTGTGGTCGCATCCGAGGGCTGTGTTTCGCTTGCCGAACGCGGTTATCTTTGATGAATGGGCGCATTGCCCATTCTCCTCCATCACAAAAGCAGTCCCATCAACACACATCATCACAGCTCGAATTTCTATTTGAGTTTGATGATGCCCCAGTCACTTGGTCTGACACGGAAATCTGGCAGTTACGCGAAGGCATTCTATTGGATGCGATCCGTGTATTGCTGGATGGTCGCGTCAGTACTCGGTTGCGCAAGGATGTGTTGTCGTGGATTCAAAATGACGAATTAGCGCCATTTTGCTTTCGTGTTTGCGCAATGGCTGCGGTTGTCGATCCTGATGTGCTTCGTGATTCCATCATGTGGCTATTAAGACGACATGGTATCCAGCTTGACTAACGTTCCTGCATTAACCAAACGGCTGAATGCAGGACCCAAGCTGACTTTTACCACCTGTGGTAGGAGTCGGCTTTTTACTTAAGGAGGTTATATGGCGATACCTTTACAGATTGAAACAGTGAGGCCATATCTTAATGGTCAATGGCTTCAGGTATTGGCGGCATTGGTGCCAGAACTTGATGCCGCTATTGCTCGAAAAGGCCGTCATGTGGCTTGCCCTGTTCATGGCGGTCGTGATGGCTTTAGGCTGTTCAAAGATGCTGAATATACCGGAGGTGGCGTTTGTAACACCTGCGGTATCTTTCATGATGGTTTTGAACTGTTGTCTTGGATCAATGGATGGAACTTTGCTCAGTCTATTGAGGCAATCGGCCAGGTTCTTGGTATTCAATCCGGACAAATACAAGCGCCTACTCGGCCAATACCGAGTAACGCTGTTGATTGGAAGGCTAAAAAGCAGGAAGAGGACAAAGCGATTATCTATCGCTTGAATCAAACCTGGGGAGAAACGTTTTCTCTTGCAGATACTCGTGCGCAACCAGTTTGGAACTACTTGCATCGTCGTGGCATTGTTACCCGGCTTCGCCCTGAATGGGATTCGGTGCTGAGGTTTCATCCAAACTTGCCTTACCATGATGAAGATGGCCTGTTTATCGATAGCTACCCAGCGCTGCTAGGTAAAATCGTTACTCAGCAAGGGCGTTCGGCCACGTTTCATCGGATCTACCTAAGTGAAGATGGATTCAAAGCGCCGGTTGAAAAGCCTAAAAAGATGATGCCGATACCAAGTGACAGAACAATCACTGGTGGTGCCATTCGGATAGGTGAGCCTGGTGAGGTATTAGGTGTTTCTGAAGGCATCGAAACAGCTTTAGCGGTTACCAGAGCTACGGGACAGACATGTTGGTCGGTTGTGAATGCAACGCTACTGGCTAGGTTTGAACCACCAAGTAATGTGAAAATGCTGTACATCTGGGCAGACCACGATCTCTCTGAGACCGGCCTGAATGCAGCGAATGAACTCAAGAAAAAAGCCTGGCAAAAAGGCATTCTGACACAAATCTTGATCCCTCCGATACCAACGTCACTCGGCGTGAAAAGTTGGGATTGGAATGATGTGCTGAATGTTTACGGTGCCATGGGCTTTCCGAAAGTTCATATCTGATCCAAGGGGCTTCGGCCCCTTTTTTTGCGCCTTGCATATTTGAAAAAACATGGAGAATGAAAAATAGATAACCAATAGGAGAAACAAACATGATGGTATTAACCCTGTTAACAAAGCATATTGATGGTGAGTTTACGGTTTACTGGAAGACCGGCCTTCGAAGAGGTGGTGAGCTAAAGGTCGATTTAGGTGAGCAATACGACAAGCTACCTGAGCAGCAAAAGCCAATTGCAGCTGAGGTTTATGCTATTCATCACCTACTGTCAGTGAAAGAGGTGATGGGGGGTAACCGAAGCGGTAATGGGCTTCAAATCCGGGTCAGTAAAGGAGCTATCAAAAAGTTACAGAAACAACGCTCAACCCAGCATTCACTTTACAGCCTGACTAGGTTTTTGCTCACTCGATACCAGGAAGCACAGATCTCGGTAGAGAAGCGGGACGATTGGCTCTCACATTCCTTCGAAGAATACAGCGTCGATAATGCTACAGTGAGAGAAATCGATGAGATCATCAACGTTCCGAACATTGGACCTGTCGTGGTGACTCGTCATGCACTGGAACGGTTTGTGGAACGGCTTTCAGACGGTGCTCCTAAGCATCCTTGGAAGGCTTTGTGCTCAAAGCTGCTATGTTCGGGGCTAACTAAAACTCAGTTGCCAGAAAACGTCGCTATTCAAAAAGCAAAAAAATATGCTCAAGAGGCCGAGTTCTGGCAACATATTGGCAGTAAATTGCACTTCGTTTTGGTTCCAAGTGACCAAACAAAAACCTTGGTTACAGTTTTCTCGGTTAAATGATTTGTTGAATTAACTGTAGCTGCTTGCGAGTGTTCTTTAAGTGCTAAAATCGAATATTAATTACGTCACAACCAATCACACTCACCAGTGTTATCGACAACAGCCACTTTACTCCATCCTTGTTTCTTCAATGAATCGACTTCTTTTTGATTTATTTCTCCACTCTTACTTTCGATATGGCTCCTTTTCATTGCTAAGCAAAGTAAATGAGATGGCCGTGTCATAGCCACGTAATGAAGCTTTAATCGCTTGACATCAGAATCGGAGATTTTATTTTTGGGTTTGCATTTTATCCATGGAAAAATCATTTTTAAATGATGTGATTTATTGAATGTATCCAACACCAAAGTTGCAGTATGTGTTTCGCCCTTAACGGAATGAATTGAACCTAACTTGATATTCACTTTCCGTCCGTCGTTCTCTACAGTATATGTATTGTTCCGAGTACCAATATGATTTGAAGAAGAATCTTCAGGTAGTTGATAGTCCAGAAAGGGGTGGTCGCTCTGTGGAGCTACTCCGGATAGTGAAGTTACTACATCAATAACAATATCCTTCCATGTGGCGCTCCAATCAGCTTCAGAAGGAAAATTCCGGTCAACAGCGAGATAGCCTATAAGCTTAAGGTATTTATCGCAATTCACTTTGTCATCTTTTAGCGAATCCAAAATGAATCGATGATTTCTTTTCCTTGGTTTAGGATCGAATTGTGTTGATAAATCTTTAGCAAAGTTAATTATCCCTATAGTAATACGCTCAACTGTAGTGAATGATTCACCTCCAGACCCTACGGCGGCAAACTTTTCTCCCAACCTATGACCAGCATTGACATATTGCAAAAAAGTTTTAGGCTTTGGGTCTTTGCTTGCGATATCTGGATCGTATTGAATGCAGTAATGAGATAAATTGTGAGGTTTATTTTTTTCAGCCCCATCTTTATCTCGGTGTACAGCTCCAACAGCAGTAAAAGTCAATCGATCCAACAATTCTTGTTCTTCATCAAATACTGAGAGTAGATACTGCCCGTATGCTTTTAAAACAGCACCGGTGCTACCTTCATCAATTAGAAATATAGCGTGAGCTGCGTCTTTTGATAAACCGACCTTAGGTCCTTGGCCTGACAATCTCATTTTCCCTACAGATAAGGGAGAAGCTAAATTTGCTATTGATTGACCGAAGCGATGGCTATTTGGGAGGTCATACTTAACTTCATCTGATGGAAAACTATCAGTTTTTGCCCTACTAACCTCACCAGCATGATCGAATATTTCTTGATCACTATCACCGAATCGTACACGGCAAACAGCGCCATCACCTTCTATGAATGCTCTGTGAAGAATGGATGATTGAGCCTCACTGTTATCTTGAACTTCATCAAGGAATACGAGAGGGAAGCGGCCTCGAATATGCTGTTTTATAGAAGGTGAACAATCCATAAGATCATTTGCCCACATAAACATTTCATCATGCGTATGAATACCAAATTTTTGGATAGATTCTCGACAAGAGTCTGACATGTCCTTATATGGTTTCTTATCTACACCCAGTACGCCTTTCCCCCAAAACACTTGACCAATAGAGAGTTGACTATTAGTAGCCGTTATTACATTTTTAGACACCAAAGCTTTTTCAGCGTTTTCCCTAGTCCAGGATTTTAATCTATTCCAGCGCCAACTATATGCGAATTCTGAATCAATAACTTTTATGGGTAATCCCTTTGATCTCAACCAAGGAAGAGCCATAAATTCATTAATAAATCCATGTATAGTTCCAATGTAATGTGGGTACGATAGAAGCGACCGGCCGACCTCTGTTCCTCCTAGACGCTTTTCAATTTCCTCTTTCGCCACATTTGTATGCGATAAAATACACATACCTTGACGTCGGTAAGGCCAGTTACGTGCAAGTATTGCCAGCTTTGCAACAAGCAAAGTTGTTTTACCACTGCCGGGGCAAGCCGATACATCTAATGTTTCTCCAATAGATTTAAGTATTCGCTCTCTCGCGCCGTCATCTTTTTCCGGGGAAAAGGCATCATCGGGTAAGCCTAACACTCTCACAACCCAAGCAATATCATCATCCGTTATCTTTGGCAGATCAACTTTCACGAATCTCCTCCTGATGCTTTATTAAGATTCGATGTAACGTAGTCTATTGCCTCAACAACGTAGCTCGGGAGCTTAGCCCTTAAATCATAATCTTTGTCGCACTTTTTCTTATTCAAGATAATTTCACACAAATATTGTGCCGCGATGGACTTTGAAGCTTTAGAGCCTGTGACATACATTGCATAGACTTTACTGGCTAAAACTTCATTCTTGTCCCAGCCCTTATCTGCTGCAAGTTTGTCAGCTTCTTCCTTTAAGGTTGTATATTTAGCTTGGGCCTTCTCAAATTTTTCCTCAGCTGTTTTTTCAGAGTAATTATCACCCTCATCCCATATTGCCAATTGAGCAGCAATATAGACTTCTTCAGCCAAAGCGTTGTCGTTTGCAAATGCTAAGTCATACTCTAGCGTCCACTCATCTGCTACAAATGACTTAACATTTTGCCCATGGGCCTTGGATTTAATCTTTTCCTTATGTTCATTTAATTTTGTCACTGGAAAATCCCGTTTAGCACGCCACTTTCTCTCCTCTCCGTCCCCTAATGTCGGCCAATCACTATCGTCTTTGATGATCTTAGTAATATAGGGACCACAGTTCGGCATAACGTCCAAGTCGGTGACACAAGCGACAGGAACAGTTTGTATTCCATCTTGATCAGGATTTTTTCTCATTAAGATTTTAGCGTATCGACGTAGTCCAACTCCTCCGACATTGATTATAGAAACACCATGCTCCGTAAAATCTTTACCAATGCACCTAGCCAAGGTAGGCATCAAAATATTTTCCGCGTCCCCCTCTACAATCATGACACCGCGAGCGAAAAATAGATTAGCTTTAGTTACATCTAGAAAACGCGAGAGGAATTTATAATCATTTGAATCAAGCTCAGTCTCACCATCAGCAGTAGAAAAAGCTTTACCAGACCGAATAATAACTAAATTATTAAGATTAATTTCAGATGCTAGGTTTGGGCTATGTGTGGTGATTATTATTTGTGGTTTGTTTTCTTTATAATTTTGAGAATCAACTATTTTTTGCAAATACTGTACTAGCCTAAGTTGACGTTGTGCATGAACATGTGCCTCAGGCTCCTCTATTAACAATAACGGAAAATGCTCTTGCTCATCAGCTAAAAGGATTAATTCGCATGCAATAAAAAGGATGTTGTTTGATCCCAGTCCCAATCGCCCAGATGTGTTGTCCACATTGAGAGTTAGTTTCTCTAAGAGTTGTCTAAGTCTTTGGGAATCAGAGCCATTCTGACTAACAGAAATCGAGCTTTTTAGTGAATCCCCATGAAGTTGCAATTCTTCTAAATGACTATTTACTTTTGACTTTCCATTCTCAATATGAGGGTGAACTTCAATAAGCTTATTGAATAAATCACCTAATCCTAGTAATCCCAGACTTTTAATTTCCTCGAAGCTAAGTAGAGAAAGATCAGCATTTACGGCGTCAAAGAGCTTACCTACTTCTGCGCCATTGAGTGAATTTAACACCATCGAAAGCCTAGAATTACGTCCGGAGGATAGCTCTCGCTCAGCATCACGTAGTGGCCTTAGATATGTAGCTGCAAGCAATAAACGGCAATTGTTGTCAATGTTTGGGCCATCTCCATTCTTACCAGATCGAATGTCTGTGGCGATATATGGCCTTCCTGCCCTAGTTCCCATGCGCTTTGCTGTAAGAGTAAGGTGAAGGATAGGTTCATCTTCGTAATTAACCCCGTATGTTAAGTATTCTGCGAATCCTGATTTATCGCTGGGTGTTAATTTTTTAAATGTTCCAAATATTTTAATTTCATTTGATTCTGAGTTATCTTTGATTGCCTTGTGAAAGTCATCATCGTTAAATCGAAGCCATTCTTGATCAGTTGTCCCGAGGAGAAATCTTAGAGCATCAATTACGGCTGTCTTGCCAGAGTCATTTTCACCTACAAGAGCTGTTACTCCTTCGCGAAATCTAACCTTAATGCCGTCAGGGCCAAATGATCTAAAGTTAGTAATGCTCAGTTCGGCTAGGTACACTATATTTATCCTTAATTGTTAACTACTTGAAGTCCGTTTGGGGTCGGAATCTAATTTTATCTCAGACTATCAGACAAATGTGGAATTGTCTGCTTCACACTCATAGAAGAAAATCAATCAGTTTTCTTCTTGGTTTCGAACTTTACTCATTGGCGAAATTCGATTTATGAAGGCCCAAGAGGTAGTCAGAAACACACACGATTCCTTCATCTATCTGGCCAGTCACTCTTAAGGGGATCTTTAGCATGTTAGCTCTATGAAATTTTCTGGAGCTGACAATGAGAACCCCCTTGTTCCCTTGGTTCATCCTATGGATGACCATCCCAATCATTATCTTCTTTCTATTCATCTTGCCCGCCCATGCCAGTGATGGACCGTTCTATCAGCGTGGTCAAGAAGGCTGGTTTTGGTATCAGGCCATTCCTGAGCCAGCGAAGCCTAAAGAGCTATTAAAGCAGGAATTTGGTTCCGTTGAGTCCAGTCAGGACGAGCTAAAGCCCTTCAGTGCAGCTTGGTTTCGTGAGCACATGCAGTCGTTCATGGACAAGGCAATTGATGAGCCGACGAATGAGAACGTCAGAGCCTATCTGTATCTCCAGCGCGTCATGATGGATAAGGGCTCACAGTTTGCTGATGTTAGTCAGCAGGTGGTCATGGGCGATCCTGTTTTGGATGAAATCAGTCGCAGACCCTTGGCGACCTATGCTGCCAATCGGATGGATCGAGAAGCTGGCGCTCAACGGGATGTTGCTTTAGGTGAGGTAGCAAAACGGGCTGGATTGTTCTTTTTCTATCGTTCAGATTGCCCTTATTGCCATGCTCAAGCGCCTATCATCGAATCTATGGCCTTAAACTATGGGTTCGAGGTGTTTGCTATTGCTGTCGATGGCTTGCCTTTACCCGGTGGAGAGTTTCCCAATTACAAAGTCGATTCAGGACAAGCACAATCCTTGTCCGTTACGACTGTCCCTGCCGTGTTCTTAGTTGACCCGCCTAACGTCATTACTCCGATTGGGCAAGGCGCAATGAGCCTTGATGAGCTCAATAATCGAATTATTCTCGCAGCCCATCAAGCCGGTTGGATTGACGATCAAACTTACTATACCACCAGACCTGTTCAGCCCGGCGTGTCACTCGCGATGTCAGCTCAAGAGCTTAACGAAAAAATATTACAGGACCCTGAGTTCCTTGTTCGCTATCTGCGTGCACAAGGAGGGTTATAACAATGAAAAAAGTATTACGAGTATCGCTAATCGCCTGTGCGATTGGTTTTTCATCTATGAGCCAAGCAAGCTTGCAACAGGAGATGAACCAGTTGTTTGGTTCAATGACCAACACCACTGCGCCTGGCGTATTTGAGAGTCAACGGCGTGGTGTGATATCTGGCGGAAGCGTTGTTGTTCGTAACAGGATCATGAACGAGAACCTCGTCTCTATGGTGCCACCGTCATTCCAAGCCGGTTGTGGCGGCATTGATATGTTCGCGGGAAGTTTGTCATTTGTTAACGCGGATCAGTTTGTTCAATTACTTCGCTCTGTTGCTGCAAACGCCAAGGGGTATGCATTCCAATTGGCGCTCAGTGCTATGTGTGAGAAATGCTCACAGCACATGGAGACACTGCAAAAGAAAATCCAGCAGTTGAACGAGTATTTTGGTAACTCCTGTCAAATGGCTCAGGGAGTCGTGAACGATACCCTGGCTGCTTTTGGTAAAAAGGGGCAAACAGAAGCCAGCATGTTGAGCTCACTTAAAGGGGCTGGGGACATTTTTACCAGTTGGAGTGAGTCCAATGGTAAGAACCCATATGAGAACGCTTCGAGTGTCGCGGCATCTGATGTAAACAGAACGATTAAAGGTAATTTGGTTTGGCGAGCACTGAAACGTCATTCGGCATCAAGCTGGTTTGCATCGGGGGATGACCGTTTTCTTGAAGCAGTTATGTCGGTGACTGGTTCGATCATTGTTGGTGATCTAGCTAATGCCGCTGATGGCCAAGGTAAAGCCCCGAAACTGACCAGACTGAATGGCAATAAAGTGACTATTGAGCATCTAATTCACGGCGGTAACGTCGCTATGTACCGATGTGACACAGTGACACAAGACGGCTGTCTGAGTCCGACAATCACTAACGTGACCCTGACGGGGTTATCAACCCAAGTAGAAAATTTACTTCTTGGTACAGGTTCCAGTAACGGCATTATTTTTAAGTTTGCTCGAAATACAGGAGCTGCTAGCACCACCGAAAAGGCTTTTATGACATCGGCTCCTGCGAGCATTGGCGGCATGATTCGAACACTTTCTGCATTAAATGAAGGGGCTGCTAGGTCGTTTGCTTCACGAGCGGCGCCATTTATTGCTGTTGAGATGGCCCGAGCATTGGTTGAAGACATGCTCAATGCAGCTAGAAGTACCTCTGGTGTAGAAGATCATGCCTATGCGAAGTTGTTAACTGAAGACCTTGAACGTGCACGTCGCCAAATCAATGAGGAATACGCCGCGTTACAGCGAAGATACGGCTCAGAGCAAGAATTGCTGGCGCACTTTAACCAAGTGATTCAGACCATTCGCAAACAGCGTTATTACACCGTTAAATCTACGGCGTTGGGGGAATAGGTCATGTGGGAAATCTATTCCATCGGGGATTCGGCTTTTTTAGAGCAGGTCCTGAACGCTGTCGCGATGATCACTGGTACAGGCGATTTCACTTCAATGGTTCGCATTGGCTTGCTCATTGGGGTATTGATGGTCTCTGTTCAGGCCTTAATGCAAGGTGGTCGTGGGATTAACTTTCAACATGTTTTAGTCTCATGGCTAGTCTTTGCAACCATGTTTGGGCCCAGTACCCGAGTGAGCATTGAGGATGCGTACACGGGGCAAGTTCGAGTGGTTGATAATGTGCCCATCGGTGTTGCTGCCGCAGGTAGTACGATTTCGACTGTTGGCTTTCAAATCACGCGATTGTTTGAAACGGCGTTCTCAACTCCCGCCATGACGGAATACGGCTTTGCATCCAGTTTACAGTCACTGATTAAAGTGAGAAAACAGGTGATGGATCGCTCTGGGTTGGGTGATGCAAATCGTGTCGCCGGTTCGGACATCGAGCAATCGTGGTTTAACTACATCAAAGAGTGCACCTTGATTGGTATCGACATTGGCCAAAAGAACCTCGATCAGGTGCTGAGTGATCCTAACCCGATGACTGCGATTAGGTTTGATTCGCGCATTTATGGCACTCGAATCATGCTCAGTGGTAGCAGTAGCGATCTGGACTGCACCGATGCCTACAGCCAACTGAAACTCATGACAGAATCAACCTTCATTCCAAGGCTTAAACAGGTTCTGTCGGCCTCATTGGGAACTTCGTCAGCAACGGATACTGATGACGTGATCCGAAATGCACTGAATAACCTTGGTTTGGCTTCGGTTAACACCCAAGAGTACATGACCGCGTCGGTGCTTTTGCCTATCTATGAGCAAAGCGTGACGGGCAAATATATGGATGATCAAGCTTTCACCGCCGCCGTTATGGTTAACCAAGCGATTGAGCAGCGCAATACGCAATGGGCGGCGGAGCAGACCCTGTTCCAAAGCATCGTTCGTCCGATGATGACGTTTTTTGAGGGTTTCATTTACGCCATCACCCCATTGATGGCCTTTGTGATTGCCCTTGGCCAAATCGGGATGCGAATGGCCGGGAAGTACTTGTTAATCCTGCTTTGGATTCAACTTTGGATGCCTGTCATGGCCATCATTAACCTGTATATTCATTTAACCGTTGCAGGGAAAATGTCGGCTCTTGATGCATTTGCAGGTACAGAAGTGCCATCTTTTGCTGGGATGATGCAGATGGATTCAGTGCTGCAAACCTGGATAGCTACTGGCGGCATGTTGGCGTCGAGTGTTCCGGCGATTTCGCTCATGCTTGTGTATGGCTCAGCAATAACCGCTACCCACTTGGCTGGACGTCTTCAAAACGGTGATGCCATTGATGAAAAGATGGCAAGTCCAGATGTCTCGAAAAATGCACCGGTGATGCAATCACAGTCAATGTTCCAAAATTCAGCCCTCACTGGTTCTGCAATGACCGGTGCGTCAAACTTACTAAGCAGTTTCTCTGTCGGAAACGCAGTGGGTTCAATGGTCGGCTCTGCAAAAGAATCCATGACTCAGGCAACTCAAGCCTTTAGTCGTCAAGTTGGCAATACCATGAGTCGAACCTTTGGTGAAAAGCTAAGTTACGACAATCTATCTTCAGTTGGACGTCAAATCGGTTCTTCTAATTCCGCATCTAGCGCCGTTGTTAATCAGGTCACTGATGACCTGCAAACACGGTATGGTTTCGGAGACGATAAAAAAGACGCTGTACGTGGCTTGGTATCGGGCGTGCTATCGGGAGGCCTAAGGGTCGGTGGCGATGGAACTATTACTAATCCCGGTGAGAAAGAAGTTGCTGATAAGGGTTTTCTTGGAAGGCTTCTTGGTACTGGCGGCAATGATTCTCCACAGGGCAACTTGCCAGGAGTCGATAAGCCAGACTCATCTCGTGTACCAAAACTATCAAGGGTACGAGCAGGCTTGGATTTAGGTGGTAACTTTAGTGGCCAAGTTGAGTCGTCAGAAGGCAGCTCTCGGTCAACGACCGCAAATACGCTCACTGGGGAGATGCAAAGCTTGGCATCAAGTGATTCACGACGTGCTGAGTATCGCGATGCAATGGTTAAGGACCTTTCAGATTCAAGACGTTCTGGCGTTGAGATGTCCTTGTCTAACCAAGACTATCAGTCTCTTCAGAGTTCAGCACAAGACGTTGTCACGGCATCAAACCGCTTTAGTGAGCTTGATCAGGCCAGCTACAGTCTATCAGGACAAAGGAACACGGATGGTGCGACGTTAACTCGATTAGCAGCGGATAATCCTGAAGTCATGGATTATTTAGGTCGCTATATGAACCAGCATGTTGAAGCAGGTAACCGATTACGTGAAAACCTTCCAATGTATCAGCGCTTGCTACCTGATGATAATCAGGCGTATGTGGCCGCAGCTATGGAGTCTTTAACCTATAGCAACTCCTCTACGCCCGCTGAACGAGACAATGACTATCAAGCAGCAATGACTGTTATGGCGATGGCTACCGGAGCCGATTTACGATCTATTCAGCCACGCTCTAATGAAGGCTTGTCATCAACGGCACCTACTTTTGGTGGCACTCAAAGCCAAGTTGAATCCGGTGTTCTGGGAGGCTATGAGGATGCTGCAACAGTTCAAACGCAGTTCAATTCGGCTCAATCTGCTTACCAAACCAATCTTTCTGGTGTAGATGGACAGCTGAATGCGCATCAGCAACAAGCCCAGCAGGCCGTAGCTTCTGACACAAGTACCTATCAATCTGGACTAAACAGTGAAGCTGGCTCTCAGTGGCGATCTCGCATTATGGCTGATGATAGCGGAGTCTCTGGTGCTGAAATGTTCTTCAACAGCGCCAGTGCTATTGGTGATTTCAGTGGCAAGCATACTGATGCAGCATTGCATACCTTGAATCATTTTGGCGGAGACTATGAGAGTTACAAGGAGCAAGCCCTTGCAGAACCTGGCTCACGAGGTTTCTTGCACAATGCAACGGTGGCCAGCAAATCAACATGGGATGGGTTAAAAGCAGCCGTTGATGCCGGAACCTCTTTGGAAAATCCTTTGACGGCGTTTAATGATGCATACAGTGGATCGAGTTCGCAGTATGCCTCCGAAGTTAACTGGGGCACTAAGTCTGAAGCCATGTTGGCTGGGGCATTCGGTGCGGCAGTTAACAATCGATACGGTGAGTTCTTAGAACAGTACGCCGATGATTTTAAACAGGAAGCATACAGCGAAGGGCAGAGAATGGGATTGACCCCGATTCAAAGTCAAGTGTTTGCTCAAGCTTTCAATGAAGGTTTGGCGGGGCGCGTATTCAACTCTGAAGACTCATCGAGTTGGTCGCCTGAAATGCTAGGTCTAAGGGAGCAAATGCTAAATGAGTATCGTCAAAAGGATGAGAGTGGCGCTTACATTCCTGACAGTGTGTCCGAAGAAGATAAAGCATTTGTGGATAAGCAGATAGCGGTGATCTCAAATGCATCGCTTGCGGGAGATTATGCTCAGAACAACTTGATCGATATTAGGGCCTATAACCAGGCATCAGGAAGGAACTGAAAATAGAAGGTAGCCAGCTTGTGGTTGGCTGGCTATTTTTTTGGCTTTTTGGGATACCTTGGATAAAAGCCATCAAAAAACGAATGGAGCTTATACCAATACCATTTTTCTTCAATGCTCAAAGTTCTACCCGAATCTTTAACTTGGCTACTCAAGAATCTAATTCCAGTACAAATAGCTAAGAAAAAGAGTCCCAAACCAACAATTGTCCAACTCGCTTGCCAATATGCGATTGCTACAAGCATAGTGATTATGGCTATAAGTCCGATGGGATTACAGGTCGCTTTGAATCCCAAGTAGCTGAAAAAAACGACGGTGCAGAACAGAAATGGCAAAGCCGCTAACTTGGCAGATGCCGTTAATATTTCTGATGGAAAAAAATGAGCCGCTGCCAAAGTCGCCAGAAAAAGCCCCAGTGATATAAACCAGCAGCGTGCTGGTAAAGATTTAAGTAAGTTTGTCATCTTCTTAGTACTCTCAAAGTGCACAGACGGTGCACAATCAAATCATGCATCAGCATGTTAGTTCTCAAAAAGTGCTCTAGTGGTTTGCTCGGCCATAATCTCACACACAGGGCATTTAAGCTGAATGCGCTGTTGTGATACCGTCAAATACAGACTGCCGCATCGACACCGGTGTAAGGATGCAAGCTGTGATCTTAAATCACGAGCTAGAACCCAACCTTCATTGATGGTCAGTTTTTTCCAGGGGATCTCAGCTGGAAGATCTGCTTCTTCTCTTGCAACCAAATACGCATCGTAAGCCTTCATCAAAGCATCGATATTTAATTGCTTGTAGACATTATCACCACCAATATTGACATAAAGCGCCATCAGCAGGGAGCCTTCAACTAGGGCTCTTCTGCTTTTAACAATGGCATCAGATTCTGGTAATTGACCAGGACAAGGTGACTTGCCAGTCACTTCTTTGTGCAGCCTTCTGATAATGTGGATTGGCAAACCAGTATCGAGCGCGATAATGGTTGTTCGAAATCCGTATTTAATAAGCAGCGAGGCTCGGGTAAACAGCTCACTTTTGGACAGGTTATCAATCATGCATCCCCCTTGTTGTTTAGGGTTGATAATAAATAAGCGATTCTTGGGATACCTGTGCCTTTGCTCTTCACCATCTCAATCAGTTGGCTTTGGTTACCCCTTGGTTGAAACAGCATGAATGATGAGGTCGCAACTCGTTGCAGGTCGTCAACACCGGCATTAATCAGTGCATCCACCACGTCGCGTGTAAGTCCAAAGCGCAAGACAGCCTCTTGCGGATCAATGCGCGCCAATTCCCGTGCTGCGTGCAGGTACGCCAAGTTTAATTGATAGAAGTCTTGTTGATTGGTTGTCATTGACGGACCTCCAGTTCATGTAAAATATTGCGATAAATAGAAAGCACTCTTTGCCCATACCAGCGTGCACGCTCTTCGTTCCAACTGTGATAGCGGCCTATGCCAAGCTCTAAATCGTTAGGTGAAGACTTGATTGCTTCGGCCAAAATACTGGAGCCGACGGTAAGGTTGGTGATGGGGTCTAGCAGTTCCGCCGCTGAGCTCACCCGATGTCCGTGCCAATGCAAATTGATTTGCATTAGGCCAATATCGAGCTGGTATTTTTCACTCTCTTGCAGTGCTTGGTTTAACAGTTGCTCCGCTTCTGTCTGAGATTTGGCGTAGGTTGCGTTTGAACCATTGCGAATTGCGTATGGCCATGGACTGGTCATGTTAAGACCTCGATGTGAGGCCGACTCAGCCAAGGCAACGGCGTAGAGCATGACTGGATCAATACCAACATTTTGTGCTGCTTTTTCCCACTGATAGCCCGGAAACGCATAGACTGAAGTGCTTGCGGACATGGCTATCACTAGGGCAACGGTTTTTGCTTTAATCGTTTTCATTTTTGTCCTCTAATTGATTTCCGAGAAGCGCCTGAATGGCTTTCGGGCTTATTCTTTTTAATGGCACTGCGCTAAAGTCAGCGATGCCTCTCGTATAAACTTGTGCCGCTTTTGACCAGTCACCCACGGCAACAGGCGCTTGCATATCAAATCCTTTTTGCTGGTTCTGATGGTCTGCAATACCCTGTAATAGCCTTGGGTATTCACCCACTTCGTCCCGTAGCAAGTAAGCCTGGTAGCGTGTTAAAAACTCTTTTTGCTTAAAGGGGTATTCCCTGTCATCAACCTTGCAGAGTTCAACCCATCCACCCATGTCTGAAATCACGCGGTGAATAAGCGCATCGTCAAACATCACGGATGTCCAAGCGCCAACCTGACGAACAGCCTTGTCAACTTTGTTCCAAGCAACCATGGCTCTTGAACCCGAGTTGCCATCGATATGCTTGATGACGTCAGCGGGCTTTGGAAAAAATTGCCCAGTATCCGGTGATTGAATATGCCGAGTCAGACCGATTCGCACTTCTTCAATGCTATAAGCACGAAGGGCTTCAAATGCGATGGATAGCAATTGTGGTGATACGCTTTTGCCATACATGGCCCAAGCTGCTCCCCAAACTTCAGCAAACTCGCGTTTATCAACCTCCTGCACTTGAACGAACCTCCCGAATACCTGGTCCGGCCCAGCTTTCAGCAATGCGGCGATTGCTTTCTTCAATATTCAATTGGTGATTGCTGCCCTTTAGGCTCGTCGATGATTGCTGTACTTCATCAATGCGAACGTACTCGTCTTCCCATTGCCGGTTTAAAAGCCAGTTATGTGGCATAGGGGTCTTAGTCCGATCTTGATACTGCAATCGGTTGTCTCGTTGCTCTTTCCAGCGTGTTAGGACTTCCAAGGCGAGTTCATGATCTTCATTGAGGCCCATGCGCAGCCATTCTTCTTTGGCTTTCGCTTTTTTTTCTTTGCGTATTTGTACATCCCAGAAGTCTTCGAACTGTATCTGGTTAACAGTTTTAACTGTTGGCTTATTGCTTCTCTCAGAGTCATCCGACCGTTGAGAGTCCCTTACCGGGTTGCCATCAGGCATAAACAATGATGAAAATTCTTCTGGAAGCCGAGCTTGAAAAGCGGCAAGAGATTTCAAAAGCGATGCCATACCAACGAAGTCGGCAGGTACATCTTTAAGCAACCGAAAGGCTGCCTTACCTTGGTTCGGGTTTTCGATTGGGTTGTGCTTCAGAAAGCTCCTAATCAAAGTCCAACCGGATTCCTCGCAACGAATGAGGAACTGATCTTGTTCTAACTCATTTAGAGCCTTGGCAACCTGTTGCTCTTCCCAGTTCAAGTCAGAAGCAACGTAACCAATCGGCAATCGAAAGCAGCCAAGCAAATTACAATGTGGGCATGTAAGCAAATACAGTCCTAGCAACTTCGCTGAGTCACTCCAGGACAAAACGTTTTGCTTTAGCCAAAAGCGGGTATAGACCTTGCCATAATCACGCATGGAGGAACTCGCTTTTGTGTTTACGTAAAATGCTGACCATTATTTGCCCTTAATCCTACTGGTTACTGGCTTTCAGCTCGCTTGGGCATTCGGGATAGATGTCCGGTCTTAACTGGGATCGGGTTACCTGTCCTTGCGTAGCTTGTTCGATTGGTAAAACGAATTCAGCGGGAACACGCCCTGATTTATTCAACCAAAACCAGACGTTTTGCTGTTTTGAGTTGATGGCTCGTGCTAATGCTGATTGCCCGCCGACCAAGTCAATGGCACGGCGGAGATGTTTTTGTGTCGTGTTGAACACTTCCATACCGTCTCCTGTTACAATAATAACTGTTACAAGATTGAATGTTACAGTTTAAACTGTAGATTAGTCAACAGTTAAAATTGTTGAAAGGCTACAGTTTTATTTGTAGAATACGGGCTTATGAAAACTTTATCCGAACGACTAAACCATGCCTTGCAGCTTACTGGGGTGACTCAGTCTGAGTTGGCTCGTCGCATTGGTATCAAACAGCAGTCGATCAGCCAGATTTGCTCTGGTAAATCGGCTAGGTCTCGTTACACCATGCAGATCGCGGAGGCGCTTCGCGTGAATGCTCATTGGCTCGCCACAGGTGATGGCGAGATTGGCTTGGGGGTCGGTAATGTAGAAGTCGGGCCTGACATTAAGGGAAGAATTCCTCTCATTAACTGGGTTCAGGCCGGTGATTGGACTGAAATAGCGGAGGGATTTGCCCATGAAGATGCTGAGGAGTGGCGTGAAGTCACTGGGAAAGCACATGAGGGTTGTTTCGCACTTCGCGTAAAAGGCGACAGTATGGAAAATCCAAGCGGAAAAAAATCCATACCTGAGGGGGCAGTGATCGTTGTTGATCCTGAGTTACCTTATTCTTCAGGTTCATTGGTTGTTGCGCGTTTGGATGATTCGAAAGAAGCAACCTTTAAGCAGTTAGTTATTGATGGTGAACAGAAGTACCTAAAACCTTTGAACCCGCAATACCCTGCAATACCGATCAACGGCAACTGCACCATCATCGGTGTAGTACGACAAGCTATCATCGATTTCTGGTAGCGAAGGAATTTGTGGTTTAGCCACAGTTGTTCATGAGCTGAAGAAGCAACGATTGCAAACAGCTACAACTGAGCATTGGCGCACGCTGAGAGTAAATGGTAACAGATTAGATAACCATTGATTGTTTATAAAGTCAAGATCAGCGAAAATAGCGGCCAATTACGATTAACACGACGGATTTGACAAGCGAAGAACTGAAAATAGAGTACTTCCAAAAGTGTGTACAAATCCGTGTACAAACTAAAAGAATTTATACATGGCAAACCAAGATTTTCTTAATGAAATCAATAAGCGAAGGACCTTTGCTATCATCTCTCACCCCGACGCCGGTAAGACCACCATTACGGAAAAAGTATTACTGTTCGGACAGGCGCTGCAAACCGCAGGTACGGTAAAAGGGCGGGGGTCGAATCAGCACGCCAAATCCGACTGGATGGAGATGGAGAAACAGCGCGGCATCTCCATTACCACGTCCGTGATGCAGTTTCCCTACCATAACTGCCTGGTTAACCTGCTGGATACCCCGGGGCACGAAGACTTCTCCGAAGATACCTACCGTACGCTGACCGCAGTGGACTGCTGCTTGATGGTGATTGACGCGGCGAAAGGGGTGGAAGATCGCACCCGTAAGCTGATGGAGGTCACCCGTCTGCGCGACACGCCGATCCTGACGTTTATGAACAAGCTCGACCGCGATATCCGCGATCCGATGGAACTGCTGGATGAGGTGGAAAACGAGCTGAAAATCGCCTGCGCGCCCATTACCTGGCCAATCGGCTGCGGCAAGTTGTTCAAAGGCGTTTACCACCTCTATAAAGATGAAACCTATCTTTATCAGACGGGTAAGGGCCATACCATCCAGGAAGTGCGTATGGTAAAAGGGCTGGATAACCCGGATCTGGACAAAGCTATCGGCGAAGAGCTGGCGCTGCAACTGCGTGAAGAGCTGGACCTGGTAAAAGGCGCTTCGCATGAGTTTGAGCTGGAGGCCTTCCTGTCCGGCGATCTGACGCCGGTTTTCTTTGGTACGGCGTTGGGCAACTTTGGCGTCGACCATATGCTGGACGGCCTGATAGCCTGGGCTCCGGCGCCGATGCCGCGAAAAACCGACGTCCGCGTCGTCAAGGCGGATGAGGAAAAATTCACCGGTTTTGTGTTTAAAATTCAGGCCAATATGGATCCTAAACACCGTGACCGCGTGGCTTTTATGCGCGTGGTGTCCGGCAAATATGAGAAGGGGATGAAGCTGCGTCAGGTGCGTACCGGCAAAGACGTGGTGATTTCCGACGCGCTGACTTTCATGGCCGGCGACCGTTCTCATGTCGAAGAGGCCTATCCCGGCGATATTATCGGCCTGCACAACCACGGGACCATTCAGATCGGGGATACTTTTACTCAGGGCGAGGATATTAAGTTCACCGGTATTCCCAACTTTGCGCCGGAGCTGTTCCGTCGTATCCGTCTGCGCGACCCGCTGAAGCAAAAGCAATTGCTGAAAGGGCTGGTGCAGCTTTCGGAGGAAGGGGCCGTGCAGGTTTTTCGTCCGTTGATCAACAACGACCTTATCGTGGGCGCGGTGGGGGTGCTGCAGTTTGATGTGGTGGTCGCCCGCCTGAAGAGCGAATATAACGTGGAAGCCGTCTACGAATCCGTTAACGTGTCCACCGCCCGCTGGGTCGAATGCGATGACGTGAAGAAGTTCGAAGAGTTCAAGCGCAAGAACGAGCAGCACCTGGCGCTGGACGGCGGCGACAACCTCTCTTACGTCGCCCCGACCATGGTTAACCTGAATCTGACGCGCGAACGTTACCCGGAAGTGCAGTTCCATCAAACGCGCGAACATTAATTAATTCGCGCTTTCAGCGGATTAAATTTCCATACCCGAAACGGCCGCGAAGAGCATGGCCGCTTCGGGCGTTTTATTTTATTTTTTATCAGTATGTTATGTCAATTTTGCTCCCCCGCCGCGCCGGAAAATCAGGCCACAGACAAATCTGAATTCCCCCCGATTCCACTTCTTTTCTCGATATTCCCCTGCGATTTCCGATCCGGTGGTCTATAGTTAACAACGTGTTAATGATTTTAGTTTGTTTAACTATTAACGCGATTACTGGCAGTGCATTGTATTGACTTTTGGCTGCTTATAAAAACGGTACGCTGTTTTCTCGTCGTTTATGTGATTTTATGCCGAAGGCATAAAGCGAAGCGCCGTATGGGGCCAGAAACAATCACCGACGCTGCATGCCTAATCATCCGCGTTGATTCGCCCGACCTTTTTTGTCGGGCATATAAAAACAGCAAAAGGAAGAAATCGATGACAAAGACCAAACTGACTCAATCTCTGCTCGCGGTTGTTCTGGGTTCTATTCTTGTCGGCGGCAATGCGCTGGCTGAGGATACCCTGGGACAAAAAGCACAGCGCGTCGCAGATACCACGGGTGAGAAAGTCGATAGTTCCGTCAATAAAGCATCAGACTACATCGGCGACAGTACGACCACGGCGAAGGTAAAGAGCGCGCTGCTGGAAGATAAAACCATTAAGAGCGGCGATATCTCCGTTGCCACCACCGGCGGGGTCGTCACCCTGAGCGGGTTTGTCGGCAGCCAGGATGCCGCAACGCACGCGGTGCAGATCGCGAGCAAAACGGAAGGCGTGAAATCCGTCAGCGACAAGCTTCAGATTAAGGACAACGACACGCAGTCCGTCGGTGCCTACGCCGACGACGCGATGACGACCAGTTCGATTAAAGCCAAACTGCTGGCGGACGATATCGTTCCTTCCCGTAAGGTAAAGGTTGAAACCCACGAGGGCGTGGTGCAGCTGAGCGGCGAAGTCGACAATCAGGCCCAGGCCGCGCGCGCTGAAAGCGTCGCCAAAAGCGTCAGCGGCGTGAAAAGCGTTAAAAACGACTTAACGGTTAAGTCGTAATACGCCGATCCCGAATAGGCTAATGGCGTATCACTTAAGCCGGCTTTTAGGGGAAGCTCGGGGGGAGGCTCCCGTAGGAACGCCTCACCCCGGTGGTCGTCCCGAATTCGTCTCTACGGCTTAAGTCAACGGCATGATGACCCGTCAATAAATCGGGTGGTTTATTTCGCTAAACCACCCGCAATAACCAGTAAAGCACCATCTCCATAATGTGGTTATGCAATCGGCATCGGGTTTCGATTGCCGCCACGCCGTTCAGTTTTCTGATGAGGAGCCCGTATGTTACGTTGGGGAATTATCTTTTTAGTGATCTCGCTGATCGCCGCCGCATTGGGTTTTGGCGGGCTGGCGGGCACCGCGGCAGGGGCGGCTAAAATCGTCTTTGTGGTTGGTATCATCCTGTTCCTGGTGAGCGTGTTCACCGGCCGCAGACGGCCTTAGCATCAAATAAGGGGAGAATTATCGAGCCGCAGGACGAAAACGCCAACGCGTTTTTGCACAGCGCTGGCGGGCGAGACCCACGGATGGGCCGAGTCACAACGCCCATGCGGCTTGAAGTATGACGGTGATCGGCGGCGATGCCATGTGGCTGTCATATTTTACCCGCACACTGTGAACCGCGGCACTCATTTGGCTTCGGCAATATTACCTCGCATCTTTCAAGTTGCAGCGGTGTTGGCGTTATAACGGGATCGCGCCCTGGGTTAATCGTAGGAGCGGTTTCGCCGCTGATTGGCTGCACCTTGAAATCTATTGGGTATAGCGGGAGGTGTGTGATGAATAGCGATATCGTTGTCGGCAAATGGAAACAGCTGAAAGGGAATTTCTTGGCAATGTGGGCCGAGTGGTTTGACAGCGACTGCGCATGGCTGGAAGGGAACAATGGCTATTTATCCGGCGTGCTGCAGGAAGATTACGGCAAAGAGTATGAGAAAGCCTCCTCGGAGAAGCGCGTCATACACTGAAATAAATATTGACGAGGCGCTTTTCTGTTGCCAGTCTGCCGGCATTAACCGCGGGTTCCATCCGGCAGACTTACCATACCGGCCAAGGCGATGACAACAGAAAACAGGCTTAGCGGCAACAGCGGCACCCGATATGCATTTATCGATACGCACTGCCATTTCGATTTTCCGCCGTTCAGCGAAGACATCGCGGCAAGCTTAGGTGCGGCCGCCGCCGCCGGCGTTGAACGTATCGTTATCCCGGCGGTTGAATCCCGTTACTTTGCGCGCGTGCTGCGGCTGGCATGCGGCCATACCTCTCTTTATGCCGCGCTTGGGCTGCATCCTCTCTATATTTCCCGTCATCAAGACGCCGACCTGGCGTCGCTGGAAGCGCAACTGCGGCAACGCGCGGCGAAGCTGGCGGCGGTGGGCGAGATAGGGCTGGATCTTTATATGCCGGAGCCGCAGTTGGCGCGGCAACTCGCACTGCTTGAAGCCCAGCTCAAGTTGGCCAAACGCTACGATTACCCCGTTATTTTGCACTCGCGCCGCAGCCACGATCGACTCGCGCAGCTGTTGCGCCGCGCGGCGGTGCCGCGTACGGGGGTGGTTCACGGGTTTGCCGGAAGCCTGGAGCAAGCGCGGGCCTTTGTCCGCTTGGGTTATTGCATCGGCGTTGGCGGCACCATCACTTATCCTCGGGCGAATAAGACGCGTCAGGCGATTGCCCAGCTGCCTCTCGACAGTTTATTGCTGGAAACGGATGCGCCGGATATGCCGGTTTGCGGCCATCAGGGGGAGCCGAACCGCCCTGAGCGGATAGCCGCGGTTTTTCACTCCCTATGCCAACTGCGTTCTGAACCCGCCGATGTCGTCGCCGCCGCGCTCTATCACAACGCTCTGCGTCTGTTCGCGCTGTCATAAGCCGGGCTAAGGCCGGCGATATCGCGTTTCAGCCCGGCGGGCGCGCATCGCGGGAAAAGCGGCCGGCGTAATTTCAGGTCATAAACGAAAAAAACGTGATATAGATCGCTATTACATATTTTTGATTATTTGATGTTGTATATAATTGTGACATAAGTCGGCCCCGATCCAGAGCCTGCATCTATAATCGTTTCAGTGGATCGTATCGATTTGGGTGCGGTCGGACTGCTGGCCCCTTACCTATATAGCTTTATAAAAATATTTTTATTTCCAATCGACATTATTCCTGGCTAAAGGGAACTTCACATGCAACTCATTATGAGTCTTATCGGCATGGCGGCGCTCATTCTGTGCGCCGTCCTGCTCTCCAGCAATCGCAAAGCCATCAAACTCCGTACGGTACTGGGCGCCTTTCTGCTCCAGATTGGCATCGGCGCATTAGTGTTGTACGTCCCGCTGGGACGCCGGATCTTAGGCGGTATGACCGAAGGGGTGGCTAACGTTATCTCCTACGGTAATCAGGGCGTCTCTTTTATTTTCGGCGGTCTGGTCTCTGACAAAATGTTTGAGGTGTTCGGCGGAGGCGGCTTTGTTTTTGCGCTGCGCGTGCTGCCGATTATCGTTTTCTTTTCTTCGCTGATCGCCGTGCTCTATTACATGGGCATTATGCAATGGGTAATTCGCTTGCTGGGAGGCGGATTGCAGAAACTGCTGGGCACATCGCGCACGGAGTCGCTGTCCGCGACGGCGAATATTTTCGTGGGGCAGACGGAAGCGCCGCTGGTGGTTCGCCCCTATATCGCCGGGATGACGCAGTCGGAGCTGTTCGCCGTGATGTGCGGCGGCCTGGCCTCTATCGCCGGTTCCGTCATGGCGGGTTATGCGCAGATGGGCGTGCCGCTGGAGTACCTGATTGCCGCCTCTTTTATGGCGGCGCCGGGCGGATTGCTGTTTGCCAAGCTGATGGTGCCCGAAACGGAAAGCACCCACGACCGGGAGGAAATGGTCGGCTTTGTGGATGAGAACGATCGTCCCGCCAACGTTATTGATGCGGCGGCGAGCGGCGCGGCTTCCGGTATGCAGCTGGCCTTGAACGTGGGGGCGATGCTGCTGGCGTTTATCGCGCTGATCGCGTTGCTTAACGGGATCCTCGGCGGCGTGGGCGGGTGGCTGAACTATCCACAGCTGTCGCTGGAGTTGATTTTAGGCTGGATTTTCTCGCCCGTGGCGTTTTTGATAGGCGTTCCCTGGAATGAGGCGACCATTGCCGGCTCCTTTATCGGTCAAAAACTGATCGTCAATGAGTTTGTCGCCTATATGAACTTCAGCGAATATTTGCAAGCCGATGACGTGGTGGCGGGGAACGGTCTGCAGGTTCTGTCCAATCACACCAAGGCGATTATTTCGTTCGCGCTTTGCGGATTTGCTAACCTGTCATCGATAGCTATCCTTATTGGAGGACTAGGCAGCATGGCGCCGAATCGGCGTCAGGATATTGCCCGGTTCGGTTTGAAAGCGGTAACGGCGGGTACGCTTTCCAACCTGATGAGCGCCAGCATCGCCGGGTTCTTTTTAGCGTTGTAATGGTTCTCTGTTTAGCCACAATAATGGGCGGGAGCCGCCCATTATTCATTGAGGGTTGAGGTGCTGGAATGCCCTGAAAGTAATTTCGCCTTCAAGAGTAAAGCGACATGCTCTCTGCTTTTATCGATGACGTTGAATGGATTAGATTCCCACAGGCTAAGGATGGCGTTGCATATCCTGGTTTCGGCGCCCGTGCCCATTTTCATGTGTCCGCTTATTCCGACGAACTGTTTGCCGAGGCAGAGGTTCCCTTTGCGGATGCGCTGGTGCGCTCGGTGCCGAAACGCCGGGCGGAGTTTCTGGCCGGCCGCTGTCTGGCGAAACGGGTTCTGAGTAAGCTCGGCTACGCGAATTTCGTTCTTAACAGCGCGGAAGATCGCTCTCCTCAGTGGCCTGAACATGTCTCCGGCTCCTTAAGCCACAATACCAATAGCGTACTGTGCGCCGCGCATATCCGCAGCCGCGAGGTCTCCTGCGTCGGGGTCGATATCGAAACGTTTATGTCGGAGAATCGCGCGCGGGCGCTCTGGCCGGGTCTGGTGGATGAGGAGGAATATCACTGGCTGAATGCGCAGGATGATGAGTTCCGCCGTCTGCTGACGTTGAATTTTTCCGCGAAAGAGAGCCTGTTTAAGGCGCTCTATCCGCGGATTAAACACTATTTCGATTTTTTTGACGCCAGGATGGTGGCGTTGGATCGCGCCGGAGAGCGCTTTGAGCTGGAGCTGCTGACCGATTTGACGCCGGAGTTTTGCGCCGGACGCCGTTTTACAGGAACCTACCTGCAAAGAGCCGATGACGTGACAACCTTTATCTGCTGCTGAGCCAGCGGGCGGAATGACGCTCCGCGCCTTACACCAGCGCGGAAACCCACCACACGCGCCCGACGACGGCCAGTTCGCCGTTGATGATCTGTTCTTTGGTGACGATCTCATCTTCATAAAGCGGGTTGTAGGAGCGTACGATGATACCGCCGTCGGGACGCTTGATCAGCGCCTTTACGCGCTGCAGCTCGCCCATGCGGATAGCGTACATCTTGCCGTCGCGGATTTCCCTGTCGGACAGATTGACGGCGACCTTATCGCCGTCCGATAACTTGGGCTCCATACTATCGCCCATTACGGTAACCACGCGGGTGTCTTCCACCCGAATGCCGAGCCGCCTTAACGTATGGGTACGAAAGGGAAGCGCATACACTTCATCTTCATCGATATCATATGCACCTCCTCCGGCCGATAGTCTGACGCCTAACAATGGCACCTCCACGAATTCATCGTCATCATTATCAATTCCTTCCCACTCGGTAACATGCAAACGGGATGCTTTGACATTGCTGCTCTCCGGTTTCGGGTGACCCGCGCCATTAAGCAGCCAGTCCAGCGAATAACCGGTTTTCTCATTGATGGCCTGAGCCGACTCGCGGCTCAGCGTTCCCCGCTTCAACCAGTTGTTCACGGTTTGCGGCGACGTGCCGACGATTTCTGCTAAATCCTTTTGTTTTAATCCCTCTTCGCGCATCAGGTAGCGCAGGCGTTCGGTTAGCTCTGTCATTTGCACCAACTTAAAAAATAAACACGGCGTGGATTTTTTCGTTGTATTGTTGATCTGCGTTGACTATAGTCTGCTTTAAGGATGATAAAATCAACAAAAAAATGATCGAATTTTTGACCAGACGCGTGGCGATGCGCATAGGCGATAGGGCCGCGCGCCAAGGCTGCTCATATGATTTAACCATAAGATTTAAAGGAAAGACGCTATGGAGTTTAAATCGACAATACGTCCGTTGCGAACAAGGCCCGCTGACCTGAACCGATTACCAGCGGGCGTTTGTCTTACCGGAACAATAGCGCGGAGAGGAGGTAAGCATTATAGGGATACAACGGCGCGGCGAACATCAGGCCGCGGTTTATCAACAGGGTTCAGCGCGCTTAAGCGATCTGGCGTTTCTGTTTGTTATACGGAGGTTTTACGATGAAGATTGAACATGCGCTCAGCCTGTGCGGCCCCAAATCGGCCTCGTTAATGTTTACCTGCAGGGATGCTTCGCCTACGTATGTTTATCGGCCGCAAAGCAGCGGCAAACCTGTCAGCCGGGCTAAAACCAGCGGCGTAACTTCTCGAGGCGCGCGGGACGGCTATGGCGACGTTCTGCTGGCTCTGGGGGTCGTTCAGGCGCGGGAGGCGCTGGGGCTGAGCCTGATTCTGGCCAAGTACAACAAAGATCCCGATGAAAAAGACAGAGCGATCGAGGGGATTGCCCGCTTTGCTATGCAACAGGCGCCGAAGCTGGTGGGAAAAGCCGCCGGCCGGCAGATGGCGCGCTGTATCGTCCTGATGGCTAAAATGGCGGTGGAAGAGTACGGCAGAACCGCGGACGATCCGCTGAATCGCTGCCGTTGCAAAGGCCGGGGTAAAGTGACGGATCTGGAGGCTTCCCGCGCAGCCGGCAAAACCGTAGAGAAAGTGTGCCCCCGCTGCGGCGGTTCCGGGATGAAGCCGGTTAAATCGGCAACCGTCTATAAAGTGATTAAAACCGTCGTGCCTGATTTAACGCAGCGCACCTGGTCACGAAACTGGAAAGTATTTTATGACTCGCTTATCGCCCAGTGTTATCAGGAAGCTACGGCGGCAGAAAAGCTCTTCTCCACGGTGACATCACCGCAGAATTAGACGTACAAAATAAAATTTAAAATTTTTAAAATTAAGGCTTGCGCTCTTGTCCAAAATTGGTTAAATTAATCCCCATGATGGAGATGAAGTGATTACCCCATCGAAAAACAAAACACATTTTAAGGCCTGCTTTTAGCAGGCCTTTTTTTATTCTAGCCCTGGCTCTGTCCGGGGCTTTTTTATTTCTTATTTATGCTTAACGGTTTTTATAAGAGAATTCTTATTGGTTTAATCAACTCTTTAGAAGGGGAAATATGCAAATCAATATCTTCAGTTGGGCCGGTGTTTACGAGTTAATACACGCCTGGTGGCGAGGTGATGTCCCTACTGGGGGTGTGTTGTTATCTATATTTATCGCCATACTTCGCGTTGCCTATACCGGCGGCGGCTGGCAGCGCATGCTGCTTGAGGGCGCGCTGTGCGGGGCTTTGACGCTGACGGCGGTTTCATCGCTGGAGTATTTTTCTCTGCCCAAAACGCTGACGCCGGCGTTGGGCGGCATGATCGGTTTTATCGGCGTTGAACATATTCGCCGCGGTATATTGAGATTTTTAAACGACCGGTTTGATAGTGATAAAAAGACCAAGAAATAAACGCATCGGGTAATCTTCTGTTACCTGATGCGTTTTTTTCTTATGCTGTTTTTTTTCAATTCATATAAAGGAGGTGTAAGAATCTATTTATCTGATAACGCTGATTGAAATAAATCCGTTTTTTTGTTGAACCCTAAAATTGATATTTCCGTTATACCGACGGAAGGGCATTTTTATGCCCGTAATTATGTAAAAATCATCCACCACAAAGAAAGCGGTAACCAGGAGATTAAATTTAATGTTCTGGTCTGCTTTTATTTTTTTATAAAGAGAGAAATATTATGAATACATTTGAACAGAATAAAAAAACCTCCCTGAAAAGCAATAAGCCGCACAAGCCGTCTATTTGGTCGCGGGCCGATGCGCTGAAAGTAACGGAAGACGATCCGACGACGACGCAGCCGCTGGTCAGCGGTGATTTCCCGGTGATGAGCGACGAGGTCTTTATCTGGGATACCATGCCGCTGCGCGATCTGGACGGCAATATCGCATCGGTTAACGGCTGGTCGGTTATCTTCACGCTGACCGCCAATCGTAACCCAACCGATCCGCAGTATCTGGATGAGAACGGGAATTACGATATCACCAGCGACTGGAACGATCGTCACGGCCGGGCGAAGATGTACTTCTGGTACTCCCGCACCGGTAAGGATTGGATTATGGGCGGCCGGGTGATGGCCGACGGGGTGTCGCCGACCACGCGTGAATGGGCCGGTACGCCGATTCTTCTGAACGAGCGCGGCGAGATCGATCTCTACTACACCGCGGTGACGCCGGGCGCGACTATCGTCAAAGTACGCGGCCGGGTGGTGACCACCGATAATGCGGTGGAAATGGTGGGCTTCAGCAAGGTTAAAAGCCTGTTCGAAGCGGATGGCAGAATGTACCAGACCGAGAGCCAAAACCCGTACTGGGGTTTTCGCGATCCTTGCCCGTTCCGCGATCCGAAAAGCGGCAAGCTGTATATGCTGTTTGAAGGTAACGTCGCCGGCGAACGCGGTAGCCATGTCGTCGGTCCCGAAGAGATCGGGGATGTGCCTCCGGGTTATGACGATGTGGGCAATTCCCGTTACCAGACCGGGTGCATCGGTATCGCGGTATGCCGTGATGAAGATGGCGATGATTGGGAAATGCTGCCGCCGCTGGTTACCGCCGTCGGCGTCAACGACCAGACGGAACGGCCGCACTTCGTTTTCCAGGATGGAAAATATTACCTGTTCACCATCAGCCATAAATTCACCTATGGCGATGGCCTGACCGGACCGGACGGCGTGTACGGTTTCGTCAGCGAGGATCTGTTCGGGCCTTACGTGCCGTTGAACGGCTCCGGCCTGGTGCTGGGCAACCCGGCTTCCCAGCCTTACCAGACCTACTCGCACTACGTTATGCCTAACGGGCTGGTGACCTCCTTTATCGACTCCGTGCCGACGGGCGAGGACACCTACCGTATCGGCGGCACCGAAGCGCCGACGGTACAGATCAAACTGAAAGGCGCCCAGACCTTTATGGTCGAAGAGTTCGATTATGGCTATATTCCGCCGATGATTGACGTCAGGGTGTCGTAATTCCCTCCAGGGGCGGCCGGCGCCGCCCCTATTCTCCGCCGCTTCCCGGTGCGAAACCGGAGCCGCCCAGCCGGCAATCCCCCCCCCGCAAAATCTACGCATAGCCTTCCGTGAAGAAACGCTGAAGCCCGCTGAACGCATCGGCATCGCCGCTGCGGCCAAGGGCTTGGCCCGCCTAAGAACACATTTCCCTCAATGCATATGAATGCCGCCGTTTACGTCAAGCGTCGTGCCGGTGACATAATCCGCTTCAGGAGAGGCCAGATAGGCCGCGGCCGAAGCGACCTCTTCTGGCCTGCCGATACGGCGCAGAGGAACGGCATCTAGCGAGGAATAACGGCGCTGTTCGCCCGTCGCGCTGATGGCCAGAGCAAGCATCGGCGTGTCTATAGGGCCGGGCGCGATGCTGTTGACCGTAATGCCGAGCGGCGCCAGCTCGCGCGCGGCTACGCGCGTCAAGCCGATGATGGCGGCTTTGGAAGACGAATAGGCGACGCCGGACTGTACGCTGCCGAGCTGGCCAGCGCCGGAGGAGAGGGTGATGATGCGGCCGTGCTCGACGGAAAGATGCCGACGGCGGCGCGCCATTTCCCGAATACACAGAAAAGTGCCGCGCGCGTTGACCGACTGAACGCGATCCCAGTCCTCAACCGTGGCGTCCGCCAGCGCGATGCCCGCTCCCGCCCCGCCGGCGCCGATAATACCGGCAAACTGCGCCAGCACGGCGACAGCTCCCATCTCTCGTTCGATTCGCTCGAAGCCCGAAATCACGCTCGCCTCGTCGGCAATGTTGAACGGGATGGCGCAGTGTCCCTGACCGGGAAGCGCCGCCGCCAGTTTCCCTGCCGCCTCGCCGTCAAGATCGGCGATAGCCACCGCCATGCCCGCTTGTGCAAAACGCGTCGCCGTCGCGTAGCCTAATCCGCCCGCGCCGCCCGCCACCAATGCTATACGCATACTGTTTCTCCCTTTGATTCAATCCTATTTCGTGACGCTCTTTTTTCGTCATGCCTCGAATTTTTCCCGGCACAACCAGCGCGTTGAGGCGCTCTGCAAAACGTCGCGCTGCCGTTTTGATGGCGGCCTGTCGCTGACCACATAGTGAAAATCGGCAATGCTGCCGTTTTGGCAGAGCGCCGCCCGGCCGAATTTCGTGCTGTCCACGACCAGTACCTTGACCGCCGCGCCGGCCAGCAACGCATGGCGCGCCTTCACTTCGTCATCATTGAAATCGTAGAGTTCGCCCGCTTCTCCCACTCCCCCCACCGACACCACGCCTATCGCCACCCGGTAGCGGCTGAAAAACGCCAGCGCATCGCCGCCGATGATATCCAGATCCCGTTTACGCACCTGTCCGCCGGCCACGATCAAATCGCAACCGGGCAGACGGCTAAGCGGTTTCGCCGCGTGCAGGTTATTGGTGAAGACCGCCAGGCGAACGTCGGAGGGCAAGGCGCGCGCCACCATTTCCACCGTTGTTCCCGTTCCCAGAAAACAGTTTTGATATTCGCCAAGCAGCGCGGCAACCTGCTCGCCGATCCAGCGTTTGCCGCCGACGTTGACGATCTCCCGCTGCTGATAGCCGATATTCTCGCGCGCGAAGGGCGCCACCAGACCGTGCCTACGCAGCAGCAGACCCTGCTCGGTCAACTCCCGCACATCGCTGCGCACGGTCTGTAGCGAAACGCCGAAATGCTCGGCCAATTGCTCGATACTGCGCTCTCCCTGTTCCGTCACCATTGTAGTAATTGCGCGGCGGCGTGATTCCGGCGTCATCATTCTCTCCTTGTCTTGATGTTTTCGCGAATACTACATCGAAAGTATTAAGTTATTACTACGAAATTGAATAGTCATATTTTTGTCAGATTCCCCTGTTTTAATCATCGCAACGAAAACCAGGGGAACGCCGATATGTATAAAAAATTAACGCTTGCCGCTCTGTTTCTGACGCTGTTTAGCGCGTCCGCAGTAGCGAAAACCACGCTGATGCTTTACACCAGCCAGCCTAATGAAGACGCCCAGATGACCGTCAACGCCTTTGAGCAGACGCACCCGGATATCAAAGTGAACTGGATCCGCGATGGAACCACCAAACTTACCGCGCGTTTGCAGGCGGAGCTGGCCGCAGGCGGCGGTTCGCCGGATGTTCTGCTGATCTCCGACAGCGTGACGATGGAGTCGCTTAAGCAGCAGAATCTGCTGGCGCCGTACAAATCGCCCGAAGCCGCGCGTTACGACGCCTCGCTCTATAATGCGGACGGCTATTACTACGGCACTAAGCTGATCACCACGGGCATCGCCTATCATCGTCAGGCGCCGGTCAAACCGACTTCATGGCAGGATCTGCTCAAGCCCGAACTGAAAAACATGAGCACCATGCCCAGCCCGCTCTATTCCGGCGCGGCGCTGATTCATCTGGCGACGCTGACCAACAATCCGCAGCTCGGCTGGGACTATTACCAGAAGCTGAAAGAGAACGGCGCCATGCCCCAGGGCGGCAACGGCGCGGTGCTGAGCGCGATCTCATCCGGCAGCAAAGCCTACGGCGTACTGGTGGATTTCATGGCTATCCGCGAGAAGGCCAAAGGCGCGCCGATTGAGTTTCTGTTTCCGCAGGAGGGCGTGAGTATCGTCACCGAACCGGTCGCGATGATGAAAACGGCGAAAAATCCGGCCGCCGCCAAAGCCTTTATCGATTTCGTATTGTCCGAGCAGGGACAGCGGCTGGTGCTGAAACAGGGCTATCTGCCCGCGCGCGCCGACCTGCCTGTTCCGGCCGGTTTTCCTCCGCGCGACCAGATCAAGCTAATGGCGTTCGACGCCGGTAAGGCGTTGGCCGAGTCCGAACAGAACAAACAGCGCTTTAGCCAACTCTTCGGAAGCCACTAAAACATGAGTAGCCTGACCGTGCGTTCCCCCTACGGCGGCAACCCTCCCAGAGGGTTGCTCTGGCTGCTGCTGGGGCTGGTGACGCTGCTCAGCCTGTTGCCCAGCCTGCGTTTGCTGACCTCGGCGCTGCTGGACTGGCATCAGGGCGCCGACAGCAGCCTGTGGCGGGTGTTATCCAGTCAATCGACCTGGGGAGCGCTGTACAACAGTTTATATACCAGCGGCGTGGGAACTCTGTTCTCCGTGCTGCTGGGCAGTCTTTTCGCTTTCTGTCTGGCGCTGACCGATATTCGGGCCAAACAGATATGGATATTTTTGTTTATGCTGCCGATGATGATTCCGCCGCAGGTCACGGCGCTAAGCTGGCTGCAACTTTTCGGGCCCAGCAGCATCCTGCTGAACAGCCTGGGAATAGCGCCGAGCTTCGGCAGCGCCAACCCGCTCTATTCCGCCGAAGGGATCGCCCTGCTGCTCGGCATTCAGCATGCGCCGCTGGTGTTTCTGGCGCTGCGCACCCAACTGCTCTGCCTGCCCAAAGAGCAAATCGAAGCCGCGCGTCTGAACGGCGCTTCGCTGTGGCGGGTGTTTTGCGATATCGTCCTGCCGCTGTGCCGCACCACGCTGTGGGCGGGCGGCGCCATCGCTTTCGTGTCGGCGCTGGGCAACTTTGGCATTCCCGCGATGTTGGGCATTCCCATTTCCTACTTCGTGCTGCCGACGCAGATTTATCAGACTATGTCCGGCTTCGGCGCTTCCATGATCAATCAGGTCGCGGCGCTATCGGTACTGATGGGCGTGCTGGCGGTAGGGATCGTTATACTGCAAAGCCGGCTGCAGCGGCGTCATGCCCTGCCGCTGATCGGTATGGCCGGCCGCGCGCTGTCGTTTAGGCTCGGCGCGTGGCGCTGGCCGACGGAGCTGATCATGGGGAGCGTGCTGTTCATGATACTGGCCGCGCCCCTGCTGGCGCTGATCGCCACCTCGCTGGTGCCGACGCTGGGCGTGCCGCTGAACGGGAAGACGCTGACCTTCGCCGCTTACGGCGCCATGCTGGAAGGGCAGGGGGCCACCTGGCGCGCGCTGAGCAACAGTATGCTGCTGTCTGTTTCGGCCGCCGTTGTCTTGATGATCCTGAGCCTGCCTCTCGCCTATCTGCTGGTGCGCTATCCCAGCCGCCCGCTACGCTGGCTGCACAACGCCATCGATATTCCCTACACTTTGCCCGGCGTGGTGCTGGCCATCGCGTTTATTCTGCTGTTCGCGCGGCCGCTTCCCATCGTGGATATCACGCTGTACGGCACGCTGGCGATCATTTTTCTGGCGTATCTGGCGCGTTTCCTCACGGTGTGCCTCAAACCCGTGCATAGCGGCATGCTGCAGTTGGATCCGGCGATGGAAGAGGCGGCAAGCCTGGCGGGCGCCGACTTTTCGCAACGGCTGCGCCATATTGTTCTGCCGCTGTTGGCGCCGGCGGCCTTTGCCGGCGCGCTGCTGGTGTTTCTGACGGCGGTTCATGAACTGACCGTCTCGGCCCTGCTGTGGAGCGCGGGGAGCGAGACGCTCGGCGTCGTCATTTTCAATCTGGATGAGAGCGGCAATAAGGTGCTGGCCTCCGCCGTGTCGGTGATGGTGGTGGCGCTGGTCGCGCTGGTTATGTTGTTGCTGAGCGGCTTGGGCCGCTATCTTCCCAAAGGAGTTATCCCATGGCAGAGCTGAAACTGGAACGGATAGGCAAACGGTTCGGCGAACAGGCGGTGGTGCGCGATCTGAACCTGACCATTCCCGAAGGCGCCTTTACCGCGCTGCTGGGGCCCAGCGGCTGCGGGAAAACCACTACGCTGCGCATTTTGGCCGGTCTGGAACAGCTGAGCGAGGGGCGGTTGCTGTTAGGCGACAAGATCCTGGCGGATCGGCAGCGCCATCTTCCCCCCGAAGAGCGCAATATGGGGATGGTGTTCCAATCTTATGCCCTGTGGCCGCATATGACGGTGGCGGAGAATGTCGGTTATCCGCTGAAACTGAAGAAAATTGACGGCGCAGCCCGGCGAAAGCGCGTTATGGAGGCGCTGGAAGAGGTTGAACTTGTCTCCTGCGCCGATCGTTCCCCTCAGGATCTGAGCGGCGGACAGCGTCAGCGCGTCGCGCTGGCGCGCTGCCTGGTGTCGGAACCGCAGGTGATGCTGCTGGATGAACCCTTGGCTAATCTGGATCGCCATCTGCGCGCCACGATGGAACAGACATTCCGCGATTTTCACCGGCGCACCGGCGCGACTTTTATCTACGTAACCCACGATCAGGCCGAGGCGATGGCGCTGGCCAGCCATATCGCGGTGATGCATCAGGGAGAGCTGATGCAGTGGGGCTCTCCGCAGCAGCTCTATCAATATCCGCAGAGCGCCTGGGTCGCGCGTTTTATCGGCAAAGGCAGCGTGTTGACGCTGCCGGTGGCCGAAGACGCCGCCCGTGTGGACGGCGCGCAGCTGCATCAGGGGCTGGCGCTGGCCTCTACCTGCGCCGCGAGTCGCCGCCGGCCGATTCTGATTCGTCCCGAACATGTGGAAGTGGCGGACGATGGCGTCGCCGCCTCGGTGGAAAGCTGTATTTATCAGGGAGAGCGCTATCTGCTGCAACTGCGCCTGAGCGATGGTCAGCCGCTTACCGCCTATCACCATGCGCCGTTGAACGAACGGCAGCCGGTCGCGGTGCGCCTGCATCAGGGCTGGCGGCTGGAGGCGGCATGAGCGTCAATATCGAAATTCTCAGCGGCCAGCACGGCAAAGCGCCCGCGGCCATTCTGGTGACTACGCCATCGCTACGCATTCTGCTCGACGCCGGGGGCGCGCTGGAACCGGACGCCGAACCCTGGCCGATCCCGGACGATCTGGATGCGATCTTCCTGAGCCACGATCATGAGGATCACATCGGCGGCCTGATGCGTTTACCGCCCCAGACGCCGGTATACTGCACAGGCGTCACGGCGCGGGCGCTGCCCGCCGGTCTGAATGTACGGCCGATCCCGGTCAGCGGGCGATTCCAGCTCGGTTCGCTGAGCGTCACCACCGGCAGCAGCGGCCATGCCTACGGCGGCGTTTGGTTTCATCTGGATCTGGCCGGGGGGCTGTTTTACAGCGGCGACGTCAGCCTGGAGTCCGCGCTGTTCCGTTTTGATCGGCCGCCGACGGCGCGTGTGGCGCTGGTGGATGCCTCCTACGCGCTGTACGACGTTGCGCAGAGCCAGCAGCGGGAGACGATATTTTCGCAGTTGGTCCGGCCGACGCTGTGTCCGGTGCCGCCCTCCGGCCGGGCGGTGGAAATGGCGCTGCTGCTGGCGCGGCGCGGCAACGCCGCCGGCATGGCGCTGGATGACGCCTGCCTGACGATGCTGGAACGCATGGCGGAACATGACGATGGCAGCCTGCAGCCCGGCGTACAGGATGAGCTGCAGCGACTGGCGCGGGCGCTGCCGCCTTTTTCGCCAGACATGCCGCTACTGTTGACGGCTAATCCGGATGGGCAGAGCGGCGCCGCCGGCCTACTGCGGGCGCGGCCCGGCTTCGGCCACCGCGTTCTGTTCACCGGACATCTCAATCAACATGCCCGGCGACAGTGGCGCGCAGGCGAAGTCGACTTCTGCCGCTGGAACGTGCACCCTACCCGGCAGTGCCTACGCCGGCTGGCCGCGATGCTGGAATGCCGCGCCCTGGCGCCGCTGTTTACGCCCATTGACGCAACGGCGGCGTGGCGTCAGGCGCTGGGATGCGAAATTATCGATCGCCCGGCCATCAGGATGGAACTATGAATTTGATCTGCAAGCCTTTTGTCTTCCTGCGCCACGGCGAAACGCCGCTTAACCGCGATCGGCTGATCGGCGGACGCACCGATGTTCCCCTGACCGAAGAGGGGGAACAACAGGCGCGCAACGCGGCGCCCCTATTGGCGCGCCATACCTGGAGCCGTATTGCCGTCAGCGATAGGCTGCGCGCCCGGCAAACGGCGGCGCTGGCGGTTCCCGGCGCGCCCAAGCTGATCGTCTCCGACCTGCGTGAACGGGACTGGGGCGATCTTGAGCTCAGGCCCTATGCGGAACAGCCGCCTTATGAAACGACCCCGCCCGGCGGCGAATCCTGGGGCGACTTCTGCGCCCGCATTATCGACGCGCTTAATCAACTGCTGCGGCAATACGATACGCCGCTGGTTATCGCGCATTCCGGCGTGTTCCGCGTCCTTAGTCTGCTGGCTACCGGCTCGCCTTACGGGCCGCGGATCGGCAACGCGGTTCCGATGTGGATTCTGCCCGATCGTTCTCCCGACGGCTGGGCGATCGTTCCGCTGGCGCAGCGCGATGCGTGAGGTGATTTTTATTCCGGCCGGTATCCGTTTGGCGACCGGCGGGAGCCTGGGCGGCATCAACGGGGCGCCCGTTGGCATTTAACCCTCCGTTCAACGGCCTGCGCGCATACTCAGACGGCCCTATGCGCCATTGCCAGAATAATTTCGTATAGCTCATGACAGGCCTGCCGTTCGCTGACTTCGCCGCTCAGGGCGACGGACGCGAGAGCGTCCGCCGCGCCGAGCATCGCCCACAGCGCCGCCGCGGAGAGTGTTTTCGTCCCGAGAAACGGCGCAAGCGCCTGCCGGCATTTTTCAAGAAAAGCGTGCTGGCATTTCTTGCACATCTCCGCCAGCTCCGGCGAACCGCTCAATGCCGCTAGCACGCCCGGGATTTCACGCCCTTCATTCAGCACGCAGCGGATGTAGCTTGATGCGATAACGCGCGCCTTATCCTGCAAAACTGGTTTACCGGCGGCGATGGCGTCATCAATCATTATGCCGTGGCGGGAATCAAAATCTTGGTATAAGGCGGTCAGCAAACCGTGACGCGTGCCGAAATGTTCGTATACGGTCGGTTTGGTGATGCCCGCCGCTTCGGCCAATCTTCCCAGGCTCAGCGCATCCGTCCCCTCTTCATGAATCACTTTCCATGCCGTATCGATCAATTGGGAATAACGCGCTTCCCTGGTAAGCCGCCGGCGTTTTCTGACGCTATTCCCATGCGCAGCGGCAACGCGTTTTGACATATTCCGTCCTCATTGTTAATCCTTCACGAAGTATTGGCGAAATATCCGCTAGGCGAAAATTTTCCTGCCGATTCCCCGGGCGACATCCAGATGCGTTTCGGGGAACCGGCCGTCCGGGATAAGCAGCAGCTCGGACGTCACCACCCGAACGCCGACATAATCAAATATACCGTGATCTATCTGCGTTCTCATCGCCGCAAAATAGCCGTGACGGGAATAGGTACGCAGATTGGCCGCGCCAATGCCGACCAGATGGACCTGAAGGCGATCGAGTTTTTTGCGCCATTTACCGTCAGGCGTATCCTCATAAGCCCACCCGCCGGTAAACACGCGATCTATCCAACCTTTCATCAATGCTGGAAATGACCACCAGTAAACAGGATAAATTAGCGCCAGTGCGTCAGCGCGATCGATTCGCTCCTGCTCGGCGACGACATCTGCTGAACGCGGGCCTTGGTTGCGAAAAAAAGCCAGATCGGCGGCGGAAAACCGCGGATCGAAACCTTCCGCCGTCAGATCCGCTATCTCAAGGCTATTTTCCGTATCGGCAAGGGAGATTCCGCGGGCGACCTCGCCGGCGACGGCGTGTGTGAAGGAGGATTTATCGGGATGAGCAACAACGATCAGCGCATGCATTCTTCGGGCTCCTATCCTGTGTCGGGAAGGCGAGCCGGCTTAGCTCGCCATTGCAATCAGACGTTGCAGGACACCGCTCCCGCAGGCGCGGCTCCGTTTGCTACGCCGTCTGTACGCGGATAAAACCGTGATGCGGAGACAGTAACATACTATTGGTATGTTGTAAATTATTCTCATATCGGCAAGAGATCAGAGCGAAAACGTCGCGAAGGTTTAGTCCGATTAGCCACCGTGAGCATGGTCTATCAGTGTCAGAACGCCTATTAGAAAGCGGATTTTACGCTAGCGCCCCAAATCAAAGGTGGGTCGGAGATCTGTATACAAAAGAGGCTCTGTCCCTGGCCGTTGTGTGGATCATAATATCAACCTGCAGGAATGTTATTCCTATGGTGATGATGCTTCAGATATTCCAATGTTGGAATGCGTTGGTCGCCAGTCTGTGTCGGCAATCAGGCTCTGTTGACACAGTATGTAATGGAACATAGCTGGAAAGTATTACCGTTTTAATATTTAAAAGGAGCGTGTTGAATAAACCCGATTCGTGGATAAGGACCAAAGGCCAGACGGTTTTCCTTACCGCCGAAGCGATAGCGGAAATACCATAACTTAGCGCCGCTGGTCGATATCGTCAGATACAGGCCTTGCGAATCAGTAAGTTTGTAGGATTTTGCGCGGGATTTGGCTGCGCGGATTTTGCTGTCATTCAGGGCCATGTGAGGGTCTCCTTCGTTCATCGAACTGAACGACCCGCAATCTGACCCACAAATTCCCCGATACGAAGGGATAAATCAAAACGCATCGGAAAAGTTTTTTACGTCAACTTATTGAATTACATACACATAGGGATTGATAAGGAGGCATAAAAAAGGAAAGGTGGCGGACTCGGGATCATATCTACGATTAACGTGCTGTTTATTATTGGTTTTGTTACGAAATTGTTGAAACAGCGCCCCCACTAAAGCCCCATAAAAAATCGCTTTGTTTTTTTGATGGTTATCACGAGGAATCGGTGTTTAAGGGCGTGGGGCGTTGGTATGTGCGGAATTAAGTCCCCATATAATATAACAGTAGGGGCTCCACACATTACGACGCTAAAAACACAACCTTTATACCCACAGTTCATCGCGTGCAAACAATGGTCTGATACCCTCTGAATTTAACGTCTTTCAAACCGGTATTTGATATGTTGCTCAGGGTGTATTTGAGATAAATATCACCATTGTATGATTTAACATTATGATTAAATGTAATTTTCATTCTGTTTTTAAAATGTGTTCATACAGCCTTTAAGATAACCAAACAAAATTGTTTTTGAATGGACATAAGTGATAGCCCACTTATCTTTCCGCCACCCTGAACGCCTCCGCCATTTGTTCCTGCTCCCGAAGCGGAAGGTGCAGTCTGTCCGCAATCGTTCTCCACTGGCTGACGATCCCGCAGAAATGAGCAATGATCTCATGAGCCGCTGCCTGATTCAGGCGAAAGTACCCGGCTACTTCTCGTGCTAATTCGAGATCAAGTGCATTATCTGCCTCGGTGATATTGAGTTTTAGGCCATCAGACCACGGCGTAGGGTTCATGTCGTAGGCTGCGGACAGGCGCCAGCCTCTGCCGGGAACCAGAATAAATCCGTGGTTGCGCAGATGATCGTCGGTATTGGAGACAAGGATATTAAAAACGATCCTCGACCAGAGTTCCTTCAGGTCGACGTTGGTTTGTGCGCCCTGCCTTATCAGAACGTCCGCCAGTTCCAGATAGCTGACGCCTGTTGACGCATCCTCGCCATCCTGATGTCTGGTTAGCGTCATCGCCGACGCGAAATGCAGACGCTGGCCAGTTTCCGTCCGGTCGAATCGACGGACCATAAAACAGTGATAATCGCTGGCGAATTTACGGGCTTCTGCCGCGGCTACGTTGAGCCCACAGCCTGTGGCGAGCGCGTTAACGACCATCTCCCAGCCGCCCACATCGTACTCATCCCTTGTACTTGGAAATTTAGCGATATAGAGGCATCCATTATTATCAGCGACACTGGCTTTTGGTCGTGCGCCGCCTAATGAGCCACCCGGTGCGATCAACATTCTTAGCCATTCCTGACCCACTAAGGCGGTATTATCAGGATCGTCCTCAAGCGCCCGGCTGGCTCTTTCTAATGCGCCAATTTCGGTGAAAGGAGGGGCTGCAACATCTATCCGGCTATCGAGAAATTCACCTTCATCTTCCAGCTTGTAACGCAGAGCGCCAACCCGGTAAAGGTCATGTACGCCAAGCAGATAGTCCGATTCGTAAAGCCGTGTACCTTCAGCCTGAATACCTGCACGAATATCCCGTTCCAGACGGCGCTTCATTAGCATTCGTCCCCAGCGGTCAGGGCTGGAATCGCCGAATACGCCGAACTTATCTCGTGGCGAAGTTGGATATTGAGCGCCCTCAAACAGCCCGATTTCTGGATCAAGCTGTAGAAAATTAAGTTCAGGATCGCTTAACGCCTGTGGATCATACTGAAATTCAAAGAGTTCGCGTGTTCGGGTTCGACGGCTGCGCAGAGAGCCAATTCGTTTGGGTCCCTGCAACCCCTCCCAGTCTGCGTATACACTGATTGTTGCCATCGTTAGTTACCTTTTATGGGGTTCTTTATTGGCTTTAACAGGGCCGCCAGCGATGCAGATGTGATGCCCGACGTTTTTACCGGTGCTTCTTCTGAAGATAATTCTGAGCTAGACGTTTCCCGCCTGCCGGATGTGTCATGTTTAACGGTAGTATCGGTAGACGCATTTCTGGAAGCGCGTTTCCCTGTGGTTGCAGAAGTACGGGAGGCGTGCGCTTTTTTTATCATCCGGAAATCCTGTAGCTGGCGTCCCAGCTCGTCTTCGGCCGCCAGTTTATTCAGATCGTTTTCCAGCCCTAAAATCTGCATGACGGACAAATAAGCGCCCATTGTCACACCTGCGCCGCCCGCTTCAAGCGAACGCAACGTCATTGGCGACATGCCCGCACGTTCAGCGACCTGTTTAGCCGTCAGCTTACGCCGCAGGCGCGCCAGCTTAAGTCGCTCGCCAAAGTCAGCAAGCAACTGGTGAGTATCAGGAAGCAGGGGGGCCGTTTTCTTCGCCATAGTGGAAGTATTTTATCCTTATGAGTTAATTATCGCCATAATATTAGCATATCTGTTGAGCTTGAGCGTTGTGGCGAACCTGAAAACATGAGTGAGATGTTAGTATTACTGCGAAATTGGTTTTAAAGTGCCAGAATATTTACACTATAGTGGGAAGAGGATTATGGCGTTGTATTAAAAACAAAAGAGTCGCTGGGGGTAAGCGCCGAACGCCAGCTTTTTCTCTTTGCCGCCGAAGCGGTATTTGAGATGCCAGAGTTTAGAACCGTTGGGTTTAATCAGCAGGTACAGACCCTGCGCGTCGCTGAGTTTGTAAGGTTTATCGAGCGGCTTGGCGTTGCGGATGGCGGTATCAGTCAGATGCATGGTGGGGGCTTCATAGTTTATCGAACCGACAGGCCCCCAATTAAGTCCCCAAAAACTACGGATGTCAAAAAATCTGGTAGTACCTTGAGGTACTCCAGATCTTCATCAACTTACTGATTTTTCTATGTTCCCGGACATATAGGAACGTCCCAAAACAAAAATATGGTGCCCGGACTCGGAATCGAACCAAGGACACGAGGATTTTCAATCCTCTGCTCTACCGACTGAGCTATCCGGGCAACGGGGCGCATTAAACCGTATTGCCCGCGCGGCGTCAACGGGTTTGTTGGTTAAACAGCGGAAAATCCCGCCGACTGCCGACTTTTCAGCCAAAGCGCGGGGCGCCGCGCCCTGCTGATTCAGGTTAACGCGCCGTTTTTGCGGCATAAGGAGAAGCGCAGGACATCCTCCGCCAACCGTCGCGCCGTTGCAATGCTGGACGCCTGATGCTTGACCAGCAGTTTGCTCAGGCAGCCTTCCAGAATCAGTTCCATCTGCTGAGCCACCATTTCCGCATCGTCTGTTTCCAACTCCTCCAGCAGTGCGCGCGTGTAGCGGTAAGACTCCTGTTTTTGCTGCTCGGCAATCCGGTGTATCGGATGGTTGATATCGGGAAAGAAACTACAGGCGGCGATAAACAGGCAGCCGGGATAGCGCTGTTGTTCTACCGCGTTATGCAGAACCTGATACCTCGCCAGGAGTTTTTGCTCGGGGCTTTTCGTTTCATCCAGCAGAATCTTTCGCCGCCAGATATCAACCTGTTGGCTGTGGTAGCGCAGGCTGTCATAAAGCAGGGCTTCGCGATCGGGCCAGAACGGCAGCAGCTCCGTGACCGCAACGTTCAGCTTTTTAGCCAGCATTTCCAACGTGGTCATGGCGAAACCGTGCTGCTCTAACAGTGTGAGCGCTTGTTCAAGAACCTCTTCCCGTTGCATTGGGTTTCCTCCAAAAGAGCGGTTGCCAGAGAGAATAGTGTCGTTTATGGGCCGAGCTTCTGCAAATGCGCCTGGAATTTCTCCGCATCCATAAAACCGGTGACGCGCGAGTCGGGGATTTCGTTACCCTGCGCATCGAAAAACAGAATGGTGGGCAGCCCCAGAACCTGTAACTGTTTCAGCAGATTGCTCTGCTCCTCCCGGTTTTCGGTTACGTCAGCCTGTAATAACGTCATGCGTGATAAATGGCGTTGCACGCCGCTATCGCTGAAGGTGTATTTTTCAAACTCTTTGCAGGCGACGCACCAGTCGGCGTAAAGGTCGAGCATCGCCGGTCGATGGCTGTTCGCCAGCGCATGTTTTAAGCCGGCCGCGTCGGCGACGGGCGTGAAGCTAAGGGCGGAAACCGCGCGTTGCCGTTCGGGCGCGCCTGATGCGAATACCCAATCCTGGAGCGGCCTGGCGCTGATTAACGCGCTTGCCAGCAGCAGGATCTGCACGCCGCGCGCCCTGCCTGTACGGCTGCGTAAGCTCAGCGCGAACGCCCAGCCGAAAAAGGCGACGCCCAGCAGGCTCCACAGCCTGGCCCCCCAGCTTTCGCCCGGTATGCGCTCAAGAAGAAAAACCGGCAGCGCCAGAATAACGAAACCAAAGGCTTCTTTGACGTACTGCATCCATGGGCCGCTGCGCGGCAGCAGTCGGTTGCCGAATAGCGTGACCAGAATCAACGGCAGGCCCATGCCGAACGCGTACAGGTAGAGCGTTCCGGCGCCCGCGGCGATATTACCGCTTTGCGCGATATACAGCAGGATGGCGCTAAGCGGCGCAGTGGTGCAGGGCGAGCAGATTAATCCCGCCAGCGCTCCCATGCCGAATACGCCGGTCAGCGAGCCGCCTTGCCGACGATTGCTCCACTCCGCCAGCCGGGTTTGCACGGCGGACGGCAATTGCAGGGTATACAGGCCGAACATCGACAGCGCCAGCGCGATGAACAGCGCGGAGAGCGTAATGAGAACGTACGGATGCTGCAGCGCGGCCTGGAAGCGTAGTCCGGCGGCGGCGACGATTAACCCCAGCAGCGTATAGGTCAACGCCATCCCCTGTACGTAGGTCATTGACAGCCAAAAGGTGCGCCGAAGCGTCAATCGGGTATTTCTGCCCAGCACCAGGCTGGATATCAGCGGATACATCGGCAATACGCAGGGCGTAAAGGCGACGCCGATGCCAATCAGCAACGCCCACCAGGGGGAGAAAGGCGGCATTGGCGACGGCTGCGGCGCGGCCGTCGGGGCCGCGGCCTGAACGACCTGGCGCAGCGGGATGACGCGCGTCTCCGGCGGGTAGCAAAATCCGGCTTCGGCGCAGCCCTGATAGGTTACTTTGACCGTGGCGTTTTCACTCGCCTGGCGCAGCGGCACGGTCAGCGCCGCGTGGCGTTTGAAGATGAAAACCTGGCCGAAATAGTCGTCCCGGTGGCTGATGCCTTCCGGTAGGCTGACGTCGCCCAGCAGCACGTTGCTGCCTTCCAGCTTTATCTGCTGGCGATAGAGATAGTAGCCGGGCTCTATCTCCCAATTAATGGTTAATTGGTCATTGCGCTGCTGAAAGTCGAAAGCGAATGCCCGATCGACCGATAGAAACGCGGTTCCAGGGCTATTGCCGATGCCGGATTGACCAAAAGGGGAGGATGCGGCGGCAGAGCCAAGCGCGCTGCAGATCAGGATAATCAGCGTAAAGATGCGTTGAGCCATGTCAGGTAATCGCTATCGCCATGCAATACCGGTAACGCCAGCAGTTCCGGGGTTTGGTAAGGATGGTGTCGTTTCAGATGGGTCAGCAAAGCCTGCTGATGTGAAATATCGCTTTTGATCAGCATTTGTACTTCCGACTGCTGCTCAAGTTTGCCTTCCCAATAGTAGAGGGAGCGAGCGCCGGGCAGCAGCGTTACGCAGGCGGCGAGCCGCGTTTCCAGCAATGATGCGGCAAGCCGCTGCGCGCAGGGCTCGTCAGGCGCGGTACAGAGTATGACGACGGCATCGCAAGCCGGGCGGTCCGACATCGTGGCCTCCGTTTAAAGTGAACATGGGGAACACTATACCTTGCTTTGTCTTATGAGGGGAAATGCGCGCTATCAGGCAGAGGCGCGCCGCCTGCGGGAAACGGGTGCGCCTTGGGACGGATCGTTACGACTGTTCGTTTTCGTCGGTATAGCGTTTGGCTTTATAGGCCGGGTGCATCAGGTTTTGGGTAGAGAAGATGTCGTCCAGCTCGGTTTCGGTCAGCAAACCGCGCTCCAGAACGACTTCGCGCACGCTTTTGCCGGTTTCCGCGCAGATCTTGCCGACGATATCGCCGTTGTGGTGGCCGATAAACGGGTTAAGGTAGGTAACGATGCCGATGGAGTTGAATACGTAGGCTTCGCAGACCTCTTTATTGGCGGTAATGCCGTTGACGCATTTTTCCAGCAGGTTGTGGCAGGCATTGGCCAGGATATGCGTTGATTCGAACATCGCCTGGCCGATAACCGGCTCCATGACGTTTAGCTGAAGCTGGCCGGCTTCGGCGGCCATAGTGACGCAGGTATCGTTGCCGATCACTTTAAAACAGACCTGGTTGACCACTTCCGGAACCACCGGGTTAACTTTGGCCGGCATGATTGACGAGCCCGCCTGCAGCTGCGGCAGGTTGATTTCATTCAAACCGGCCCGCGGTCCGGAGGAGAGCAGGCGCAGATCGTTACAGATTTTCGACAGCTTTACCGCCACGCGCTTAAGCGCGCTGTGCACCATGACATAGGCGCCGCAGTCGGAGGTCGCTTCGATCAGGTCTTCGGCGGGAACGCACGGCAGGCCGCTGACTTCCGCCAACCGTTTTACCGCCAGCTGCTGATAGCCGTCCGGCGTATTCAGCTTGGTGCCGATCGCCGTCGCGCCCAGGTTCACTTCCAACAGCAGTTCCGCGGTGCGCAGCAGATTTTTATTTTCTTCCTTCAATAACACATTAAAAGCGTGGAATTCCTGACCCAACGTCATCGGCACCGCGTCCTGCAATTGGGTTCGCCCCATTTTCAATATGTTCTCAAATTCTTTGGCTTTACGTTCGAAGCCGTCGCCGAGCCGCGTCAGCGCGTCGACCAGCTTCAGGGTGGCGGCGTAAACCGCGATACGAAATCCGGTGGGGTAGACGTCGTTGGTTGATTGACACTTGTTCAGATGGTCGTTTGGATTGAGATACTGGTATTCGCCTTTTTGGTGTCCCATCAGCTCCAGGCCGATATTCGCCAATACTTCGTTGGTGTTCATGTTTACCGAGGTGCCCGCGCCGCCTTGATAAACATCGATCGGGAATTGATCCATGCATTTGCCGTTGTACAGCACTTCATCACACGCCTGAATAATGACATCGGCGATTTTCCGCGGGATGGTTTGCAACTCCTTGTTCGCCAGCGCGGCGGCCTTTTTCACCATGACCATACCGCGCACAAATTCCGGAATGTCGCTGATTTTACTGTTGCTGATGTAAAAATTTTCGACAGCCCGTAAGGTATGAACACCGTAGTAGGCATCCGCGGGAACTTCTTTGCTACCTAACAGGTCTTCTTCAATACGAATATTATCTGACATGAGAGCCTTCTCTATATATCTGCTGACTGGAATTCGTGCGCACGCATTGCGCTGTTATTGATATCATTTCGGGATATTTAACCAGATAAAAGCTCGTTTCCGTAATTATGTGCTGATTTATTCCCGTAAAATAGTAGTCTGGATCACTATCTGAATCTTTCCATTAGGCTCAGATAAATGAACCGTGATAGTCGTCATGGCTCGCCGCTTTCAGGCAACAAATAGTTATGGCATAGCTTGAAAACAGTCAATCACGCTACCATCTCAGTAGATTATAATGTGCAGTGCAGCGATGCCTGGTCATATTTGTTTTCAATAACATAATTTGTTTACAACAATAGCGTTTGTTTTTAACAACAGGCGTTCTCAAAACAGGAGAGTCCGGTGCGCTGGTTACCGTTGTTATTAATTTTTCTTTTCGCATACATAGAGATATCGCTGTTTATTCAGGTGGCGGAGGTGCTCGGCGTCGCGATAACCCTGCTGCTGGTGGTGTTCACTTCCTGCGTCGGCGTGTCGCTGGTGCGTAACCAGGGAATGCGGACAATCGTGCAGATGCAGCAAAAAATGGCGCAGGGAGAGAGTCCCGCGGCGGAGATGGTAAAAAGCGTATCGCTGGTGCTGGCGGGGTTTCTGCTGCTGGTTCCCGGATTCTTCACCGATTTCCTGGGGCTGTTGTTGCTGTTGCCGCCGGTGCAAAAGCGCCTGACCCTCAAGCTGATGCCGCATTTGCATATCTGGCGTTCCGGCCCCGGCGCCGCGGCCTCCGGCGGCAATACGTTCGAAGGCGAGTATCAACGTAAAGATGACGCCGGCAGAAATATTGAGCGGCGGGATCAAAACGACGATCGCTGAGTGTTAGATTAATCACAAAACGAACAATATTTATCTTATTGATAAATATTGTTTTTTTGTTTTTTCGCCACAAAAATCATCGCGAGATGCAAAAAAAAATAAATTTCCCCCTTGAAGGGAAAAGGATCGCCCCCACTTAAAACACCACAAGGCCGAGTATGACGGCATATCCGGCGTTTATCCTAAACTGATATGGACTTTCTCAAAGGAGAGCTATCAATGAAAATTCGTCCATTGCATGACCGCGTGATCGTCAAGCGCAAAGAAGTTGAGTCCAAATCTGCTGGCGGTATCGTTCTGACCGGCTCCGCCGCAGGTAAATCTACCCGTGGTGAAGTACTGGCCATCGGCCATGGGCGCATCCTGGAAAACGGTGAAGTTAAACCGCTGGATGTGAAAGTAGGCGATATCGTTATTTTCAATGATGGCTATGGCGTGAAGGCAGAGAAGATTGATAACGAAGAAGTCTTGATCATGTCTGAAAGCGACATCCTGGCGATTGTTGAAGCGTAATTGCGCGTAACTCATCTGAACTGAACGAATTTAAGGGAAATACACCAATGGCAGCTAAAGACGTAAAATTCGGTAATGACGCTCGCGTAAAAATGCTGCGCGGCGTAAATGTACTGGCTGATGCAGTGAAGGTTACCCTGGGCCCGAAAGGCCGTAACGTGGTACTGGATAAATCCTTCGGCGCGCCAAACATCACTAAAGACGGCGTTTCCGTGGCGCGCGAAATCGAACTGGAAGACAAGTTCGAAAACATGGGCGCGCAGATGGTGAAAGAAGTCGCCTCCAAAGCGAATGACGCGGCGGGCGACGGCACCACCACCGCCACCGTACTGGCTCAGTCCATCATCACTGAAGGCCTGAAAGCCGTCGCCGCGGGCATGAACCCGATGGATTTAAAACGCGGTATCGATAAAGCCGTTGTCGCCGCGGTTGAAGAGTTGAAAAAACAATCCGTGCCTTGCTCTGATTTCAAAGCTATCGCACAGGTCGGCACCATCTCTGCGAACTCCGACGACACCGTGGGTAAACTGATTGCCGAAGCCATGGAAAAAGTGGGCAAAGAAGGCGTTATCACCGTTGAAGAAGGCACCGGCCTGCAGGACGAACTGGACGTCGTCGAAGGTATGCAGTTCGATCGCGGCTACCTCTCTCCTTACTTCATCAACAAACCGGAAACCGGTTCCGTCGAGCTGGAAAGCCCGTTCATTCTGCTGGCTGACAAAAAAATCTCCAACATCCGTGAAATGCTGCCGGTTCTGGAAGCCGTTGCCAAAGCAGGCAAACCGCTGCTGATTATCGCAGAGGATGTTGAAGGCGAAGCGCTGGCTACGCTGGTGGTCAACACCATGCGCGGCATCGTGAAAGTGGCCGCCGTCAAGGCGCCTGGTTTCGGCGACCGTCGTAAAGCCATGCTGCAGGATATCGCTATCCTGACCGCGGGTACGGTTATCTCTGAAGAGATCGGTCTGGAACTGGAAAAAACCACGCTGGAAGATCTGGGTCAGGCGAAACGCGTCGTTATCAACAAAGATACCACCACCATCATCGACGGCGTGGGCGACCAGGCGACCATCGAAGGCCGCGTGACTCAAATTCGTCAGCAGATTGAAGACGCGACTTCAGACTACGACAAAGAAAAACTGCAGGAACGCGTGGCTAAACTGGCCGGCGGCGTAGCCGTGATCAAAGTCGGCGCGGCGACTGAAGTTGAGATGAAAGAGAAGAAAGCCCGCGTTGAAGATGCGCTGCACGCCACCCGCGCGGCGGTGGAAGAAGGCGTGGTCGCCGGCGGCGGCGTTGCGCTGATTCGCGCGGCTTCCTCTGTCTCCGCTTCTGGCCTGAAAGGCGATAATGAAGACCAGAACGTGGGTATTAAAGTTGCGCTGCGCGCGATGGAATCTCCGTTGCGTCAGATCGTGGTTAACGCCGGCGAAGAAGCCTCCGTTATCGCTAACAATGTTAAAGCGGGTAAAGATAACTACGGTTACAACGCGGCGACCGAAGAGTATGGCGACATGCTGGACTTCGGTATCCTGGATCCAACCAAGGTTACCCGTTCCGCTCTGCAATACGCGGCTTCCGTTGCCGGCCTGATGATCACCACCGAATGTATGGTGACCGATCTGCCGAAAGAAGAAAAAGCGGATTTAGGTGCAGCCGGCGGTATGGGCGGCATGGGCGGTATGGGCGGCATGATGTAATGCGACGAGAGTCGCCATGAGGCGTCCTGCTTTTATGGCGGCTTGAGCCGATTTACATCTGTTTCCTCTATGCCGTACAAAAGGCGTTGTCTGGTGGAAAACACCGGCCGGCGCCTTTTTTATGTCTCGCCCGTTCGTCGCCGGTTTGTCTTTCCTGATTGTTTTCTTCTTGATTTTTTTCTCCTTTTTCGGGCTTTTTACCGCCTCGGTCCAGCGGCTACAATGTCGCCGTATTCGGTATCAATCAGGGCGAACGTGTTATCAGGACGCTATTCTGCGCTACAATATGAGTCGCTTACTTTATTTACGAATTCCCCCTGAGCGGAGTAGGGATAATGTCTGATGGAGCGCATTTTTCCCTGCGCGCGGCCAAATGGTTTACCGGGCAGCCGGCGATAATTCCCGCGCGCGTTCGGGATTGGCTGATGGAAACGCATTCAATGACGCGGCGCCTTGAGGCGCATTGCGTTCGGTTGACGGTCTCTATCCGCAGTGAAGGCTTTGTCACGCCGGGGGAGCCGGATGATGAATGCGCCCACCTGCCGGTTAGTGAGCGTTACTGGCTGCGCGAAGTCGTGCTTTATGGCGACGGGCGTCCCTGGTTATTCGGTCGTACCCTGATTCCCCGGCAAACGCTGGCCGGCGCCGGCATCGACTTGACGAACATCGGTAGCGTACCGCTGGGGCGTTATCTTTTTCAGCATGACGCTCTGACGCGTGATTATATACATGTCGGACTCTGTGAAGGGCTGTGGGCGCGGCGTTCCCGTTTGCGTCTTTCTGGTCATCCGTTATTGTTGACCGAGCTATTTTTACCAGAGGCGCCGCTTTATTTGACGGAGAGTCGTGAAGGCTAGCCGGTAATTGAGGAGATTAGTCCGTTGGAAAGAAGTGTAACGGCGGGGAAGTGGCTGGCTTACTGTCGGTTGATGCGTATTGATAAGCCAATAGGTTCTCTGCTGCTGCTGTGGCCGACACTGTGGGCGTTGTGGCTGGCTGGGCGCGGGGCTCCAGAACCGTGGACATTACTGGTGTTTGTCGCCGGCGTCTTTTTGATGCGGGCGGCCGGCTGCGTGATCAATGATTACGCCGATCGTCATTTCGACGGGCACGTCAAGCGCACCGCTTCGCGTCCGTTGCCCAGCGGCATGGTCAGCGAGCAGTCCGCCAAGATCTTGTTTGTCGTGCTGATCCTGTTGGCGTTCGGCCTGGTTCTGACGCTGAATATGATGACGATCTGGCTTTCCGTCGCCGGGCTGGCGCTGGCGTGGATATATCCGTTTATGAAACGCGTCAGCCACTTGCCGCAGTTTGTGCTGGGCGCGGCGTTCGGCTGGTCGATACCGATGGCCTATGCGGCGGTCAGCGAGTCGCTGCCCGCTACTTGCTGGATGATGTTTCTGGCTTACGTCTGCTGGACGGTCGCCTACGATACGCAGTATGCGATGGTTGACCGGGATGACGATCTCAAGATCGGCATCAAATCCACCGCTATTTTGTTTGGCCGCTTCGATACCCTGATTATCGGCCTGCTGCAGTTGGGCGTGCTGCTGCTGCTGGCGGCGCTGGGTTATATGGCGGCGCTGGGGCCGGTGTTTTACCTGGCGTTGCTGATTGCCGCCGGGCTATTTATTTATCAGCAGACGCTGATTGCCGGGCGGGAGCGGAATGCGTGCTTTCGTGCGTTTAAGAATAATAACTATGTCGGCATGGCGCTGTTTATCGGCGTGCTGTTCGGCCTGTAAGCGCTCTGGATGAAATGGGCGCAAGGCGGCGATACTTCGCCGCCTTTCCGGTTAGTGATTACGCCTGAGGCGGGGGAAGCTCGGCTTTCGGGCTTTCGGATCCAGCGGGCGAACTGGCGCTTTCAATCGTCAGCCTGACTTCCGGGGTAATTAAATGGCCCACCGTATCGTAAATCGCCAAAATATCGCCCTGGGGCGCCTCGCTGCTGTCCGTAATGTAGCCTTCGGCGCGCAGGGTCGCCACCAGCGTTGAAAACACCGCTTTGTCGAAGAACTCCGGCGCATTGATGCCGTGCAGCACCGACAGCCGCTGCGCCATATTCCGGCTCTCTTTTTCCAGCGTTCCGCGATTAATGCCCGGGTTCGCTCCCAGCAACGACAGCGTGATGGCGTAGCGCTGCAGCGTTTCGCGCACCCCGGCCGCCAATAGTTGTAGCGTACGGATACGCGCCGGGTTGATCAGCAGCGTCTCTTCTTTAATACACAGCAATTGTTGCCGCGCCAGTTCGTGCGTCAGCGCCGATAACACCGCCGGCAGCTCCTCTTTGCCGTAGCGCAGGAACAGCTCCGCCTGCAGTAGAGGGTAGATCAGCGTGATCTGACGGATTAATTCAGCCATGGTGATCCGACGGTGATGGATCGCCATGCTGGCGATCAGCGACGGCAGGATCAGCAGGTGCTGGATATTATTGCGGTAATAGGTCATCAGCACGGCCTGCTCCCGCGGCAGGATAATAATGTCGCCGATACTGTCTTTTTCGACTTCAAATTTATCCATACCCAACGCATGTTCCAGCAATTCGGCCGGCGTTTTTTGCGGCGCGGTGATGTCCTTATGGTAAGGAACGTTGCGCAGCAGCTGCAAATAACAATCCAACTGCTCATGCATCTGCTCTCTGGTGAGAGAACGCTGGCGCGAAGCCAGCAGCGCGGTGGAACAGAGGTTCATGGCGTTTGCCGCGGCGGAGTTGTTGATGCGCGTCATGATATCCAGCGCGACGGCCTGCACCGTCGGCGTTAGCCAGCTTGGGCGCTGCGCTTCAATCGGGTCGATGGCATCGCGCCACTGCGGCACATGCTGATTCAGATAGGTGGTTAACGGCAAAGGCTCGCCGAAATTCACATAACCCTGACCCAGGTTGCGCAACTTGCGTAGGCCGCGCACCATCTGCACAAAGCCCTCTTTTTCCTTTGTCGCGCCGCGTAGCTCTTTGGCATAGGTTCCGACTTCCATAACATGCTCATAGCCCACGTAAATCGGTACCAGGGTGATGGGGCGCGTACCGCCGCGCAGCATGGCCTGGATGGTCATCGCCAGCGTCCCGGTCTTGGGCTCCAGCAAGCGCCCGGTGCGCGAGCGTCCGCCTTCCATAAAATATTCGACGGAGTAGCCACGGGTGAAAAGCTCGCCCAGATATTCGCGGAAAATCGTGGAATAGAGCTTGTTGCCCTTGAACGTGCGGCGGATGAAAAACGCCCCCAGCCGTCGGAAGATCGGGCCGGCCGGCCAGAAGTTCAGGTTGATCCCGGCGGCGATATGCGGCGGAACCAGCCCCTGGTGATAAAGCACGTAGGAGAGCAGCAGGTAGTCCATATGGCTGCGGTGGCAGGGAACATAGACAATTTCGTGTCCGTCCTGCGCCAGCTGACGCACCCGTTCGGCGTTATGGACGTTAATTCCCTGATAAAGACGGTTCCAGGTCCAGCCTAATACGCGGTCCGATAAGCGCACGGCTTCATAAGAGAAGTCGGCGGCGATCTCTTCCATCAGGGCAATGGCGTTTTGCTGCGCCCGCTCATGAGAGAGCTTTTTGCCGCGCGCTTCGTCGTCGACGGCTTTTTTGATCGCCTTGGAGTTCAGCAGCTTATTAAACAACTCCTGACGTACCGGAAGACGCGGGCCTACCGCGGCCAAGCGCTGGCGGGAGAAGTGCATGCGCGCCACGCGGGCCAGCTTGTGCGCGATGGTCTTATCCGTGCCGTGCTCGGTCGCCATGTAGCGTAATGACACCGGGCTGGAAAAACGGACGAAGCTGTCTCGGCCCAGCCACAATACGGCAAAAAATTTCTCAATGCCGTTTAGCAGGCGCAGATGCGGCGTCTCCTGATTCTGCTGTCCCTCACGGCCGGGGGAGCGGCCGAACATGACGGAAACCGGCACCATCTGTACGTCGAGATCGGGATTGCTCTGATGCAGATCCAGATAGTCGTGAAACAGCTTTATCGATTCCTCTTTGGGAACGTAATAGCGGAAAACGCGCGGACCATCGTTAATGAAAACGTGGCTGGGCAACTGTGTTCCGCCGATGTCGGCCGGACGGAGAGGATCGGGAAGACCCAGCGTCTGACATTTCGCCCTGAGCGTCAGTAAATCCGCCTGAGAATTGTAAGGCAGCACATAGAGGATCGGGCGCGAGGGATCCAACCCCAATTCAGCCACGGGATCCAGGGGAATGACCTTACTTTTCACTAACAATTTTAGTGGGAAATTCAGTAGTTTATAGTAAATTTTACGCCAACCTGACATAACAACTAGAAGCCTCTTGTTAGCAATGCGTCGCAAGGATACCAGAAACTGCGCTGGAGATCTGTTGTGATAAGACAACGGTTAGGCGTTAAAATGTCGCCGAATGCGAATAAATAATGGAGGGCGGATGAATAAGGCAACGGGGATAACCCGGATAATCAAAGCGACCGGCTATTCCCTGCAGGGATTGAAACAGGCATGGCGGCACGAAGCGGCATTTCGCCAGGAAACGGTGCTGGCCATCGTCGGGGCGATCGTCGCCTGTCTGCTGTCCGTAACCCTGGTTGAAAAACTGCTGCTTATCGGATCCGTTGTGTCGATTATGCTGTTTGAACTGGTCAATAGCGCGATCGAGGCGGTCGTCGATCGCATTGGCACTGAACGCCACGAGTTATCAGGCCGGGCGAAGGATATCGGTTCGGCCGCAGTGTTTATCGCCATCCTCCTGGCCGTCGTCGTCTGGGGCAGCATTCTTTGGCGGCACTTTGCGTGAAAGCTTGCGGAAAGTAATAAAAAACCGAGGTTTACTCACATCCCGGTTCCCAATTGGCGATTAGCTGTATATACTCACAGCAAAACTGTATAAACAACCAGGGGGGCGGAATGAAAGCATTAACGGCCAGACAGCAGCAGGTTTATGACCTGATCCGCGATCATCTTGCACAGACCGGCATGCCGCCGACGCGCGCGGAAATCGCCCAACAGTTGGGATTCCGCTCGCCGAATGCCGCAGAAGAGCATTTAAAGGCGCTGGCGCGTAAAGGCGTTATCGAAATTGTCTCCGGCGCATCGCGCGGCATCCGCCTGCTGATGGAGGAAGAGGCCGGCATTCCGCTGATTGGCCGTGTCGCCGCGGGTGAGCCGCTGTTAGCTCAGCAGCATATTGAATGCCACTATCAGGTCGATCCCTCGATGTTTAAGCCCAGCGCCGATTTTCTATTGCGCGTCAGCGGAATGTCGATGAAAGACATCGGCATTATGGACGGCGATTTACTGGCGGTGCATAAAACGCAGGATGTCCATAACGGGCAGGTCGTCGTGGCGCGCATCGAAGATGAAGTCACGGTTAAACGTTTGAAGAAGCAGGGCAATACCGTTCATCTTCTGGCTGAAAATGAGGAGTTCGCGCCGATCGTCGTCGATCTGCGGCAACAGAGTTTCTCCATCGAAGGATTGGCGGTCGGCGTTATTCGTAACAGCGACTGGAGCTGATTCCGGCGTTTGCAACCCTCCCCCCATCTCAAACGCTATTTTTTATTTGACGCCTTTTCGCCTCGCCTCTGAGGCGAGGCTGTTTATTGCCGCCATCCCCCAAGCCGCCGGCGCTTATGCAATTGAAGTACGGCGGCGGTAAATTAATCGTAGCGGCGCTTGAGACGGCATGATAAATAGGAGATGGAGAGCGTTATCTTGTAGCTAAGAGTGCGGCAAGTTCGCCTCTCATCTGGCTATCTTTTACTGACTGTTGCCGATAGTGCGGAAATTTATTGTGCATAGGGCGATATCGCTAGGCATAAGGAGCAAGTCAGTAGAGACTATACTTAACAGGCGGTAGGAGGCGAACCGTACCACCGGCGGCGCGAAGCGCGACGGCATAAGCCGGCTAATAACATAATGGCTTCGCGGCGATAATCCGAAAGCGATTAACCGGTGGTGTGATGTAGCAACCTTAAGCCAGCCGAATAGCCGGTTGATAAAAGAAGTAAAGGTATGGGAAAGAAAAAATAAGCGCGACTGCTAACCGGTAACGCCGACACGCGCAAATATGAATAAATGGATCCTGTGTCGAGGTGTTGACCATTTCAGCGTATTTGCGGCTGCGGCGGAATGCAGGTCTGGAAAAGAGATAGCTCTTGCTGACTGCGAAGGTCCGGTTTCAGCGATATAACGGGGACAGCGGATGTTCCCCACCCATCCCCCTCTCGCCCGGCGTTAGCGCTTTTTGATCGGAACAGAGTGGTCGTGATCGCACTGTTCGGGGTGCTTGCAGGATGCGACCTCCTGACATCCCTCGCAAAACCCATGCGCTTCAATAATACTATGGCGTAAGGTGAATCCCGCCTGTTGCGCCAGGTTTCGCAGCGTATCTTCTACGCCTTCTGTCTGGCGTTCGGTGACCAGGCCGCAGCGATCGCAGATAAACAGCGCTGAAGTGTGGCTGTGATCCTCAATGTGATGGCAAAGCACATAGCTGTTGGTTGACTCCACCCGATGGATAAAACCCTGTTCCAGCAAGAAATCCAATGCGCGGTACACCGTCGGCGGCTTCGCCTGAGGTTCGGATATCCGTAACAGATCGAGCAGATCGTATGCGCTGATGGCGCCGGTCTGTTGCGCCATCAGGCGCAGCACTTCCAGCCGCTGTGTCGTCAGGCGTACGCCGCGGTGCTGACAAATCTGTTCAGCCTGGGCAAGCAGTTTGTCCTGATTGGTTGAATCCATTGCCGTATACCCCGACGTATAAGAGAAGAAGAGAGACATCTTACCACGGCTGAAAGAAAACGTAGACCCGATGACGTTGGGTTGAATAGCCGGGCGGCGATAAGCGGGGAAAAACTAAACGGCCAGATCAACCAGCAAAAAGCGGAGCGGGGACTCGGACTGGATGGTCAACTCGGTTTCCTGCCGGATAAAGGCGCCGTCGCCGCAATATAGCGTGACGCCGTTATGCTCTGGACTCCTGACGGCGGCTGAACCGTGAATCGACTGAAGATAGGCGCGGTTGCCGCGCAGTTTGACGGTCTGCCGCTCATCCTTTTGCAGTTCGATGTGATGGATCCATACCTGCTGGCGGAGCCGCAAACTGTCGTTTTCCCCTTCCGGCGAGGCCAATAAACGGTGGCCGGTATGATGACGACCGATTTTATTCAGCGTTAACCGTTGCAGCGGGCTATTTTCCCGCGTCGGGCAGGCATCGAGCCATAGCTGCATCCGCGTTAGCGGCTTACTGCCGCTGGTATTGTGCTCGCTGTAGCTGATATTGGGCTGGGTGGAGAGTAGCAGCACATCGCCTGTTTCGGCATGGATGTGGTGGCCTTGGCTGTCGCGATATTCCGCCTCGCCCTGAAGGACGATATTAAGAATATCGACGCGCGGATAGGCGCGCGGCTGGAAGGATGCGCCCGGCGTCAATACTTCCTGATTCAGCACGCGCAGCGAAGCGTAGCCCAGCAGTTGCGGGTCGAAGTAATGGCCGAAAGAGAAGGTATAACGCGCCTGCAACCAGCCATAGTCTGCCTGACCGCACTGTTCTGCCGCTCTTTTTATAATCATGCGAGTAAGCCCGGAGAATATTACGTAAACAGATGGTAATTGTGTGGACGCTGGATTGTTAGCTAGTTAATCTGGTGAGTATATTCAAAATTCCTGAACGAGTCGAAAATGTCAAAAGAACGCGCGTTGACGCTGGAAGCGCTGAGAGTCATGGATGCGATTGAACGTCGGGGAAGCTTTGCGGCGGCGGCGGACGAGTTAGGCCGCGTGCCGTCGGCCCTTAGCTATACCATGCAAAAATTGGAAGAAGAGTTGGATGTCGTGCTGTTCGATCGCTCCGGGCACCGCACCAAGTTCACCAATGTCGGCCGTATGCTGCTGGATCGCGGGCGTATTCTGCTGGAGGCGGCCGATAAGCTGACCACGGATGCGGAGGCGCTGTCGCGCGGCTGGGAAACGCATTTGACCATCGTAACGGAGGCGCTCACTCCAACCGAAAGACTTTTCCCGCTGTTGGATAAACTGTCGCAGAAGGCCAATACGCAGGTTTCGTTGCTGACGGAAGTATTAGCCGGCGCCTGGGAGCGCCTGGAGCAGGGGCGGGCGGATATCGTTATTGCGCCGGATATGCATTTCCGCGCCTCTTCCGAGGTGAACACGCGTAAACTGTATACGCTGAAAAATATCTATGTCGCCAGCCCCGACCATCCCATACATCAGGAGCCGGAGCCGCTTTCCGAAATAACCCGCGTGAAATACCGGGGGATCGCCGTGGCGGATACCGCGCGCGAACGTCCGGTATTAACCGTACAGCTGCTGGATAAACAGCAGCGCCTGACCGTCAGTTCGATTGACGATAAACGGCGCGCTTTGCTGGCCGGGCTGGGCGTAGCGACAATGCCTTATCCCCTGGTCGCGCAGGACATCGCGGAAGGACGGCTGCGCGTCGTCAGCCCCGAATACTCGATGGAGAGCCAGATCATCATGGCCTGGCGACGGGACAGCATGGGAGAGGCGAAATCCTGGTTTTTACGGGAAATTCCCAAATTATTGAACCACCCCTGAGACTTTCCGGCATGAATATCGGGGGACGCATGAAGTTTCCACGCCTTCCCCCTGCTTAATTTACCGGTCGGCAAATTGCGCTTCCCGCCCGTGAGGGCGGTTCAGGTCCTGCTCCGGCCCCAGCGATATTACTCCGTGCGGGTTGATGGTGCCGTGGCTGCGGTAATAGTGGTGCCGAATGTGCGCCATATTGACGGTATCGGCTACGCCGTCCATTTGGTAGATATCGCGTAGGAAGCCATACAGGTTTGGGTAATCGCTTAGGCGGTATCTGTCGCACTTAAAGTGCGTATGGTAGACCGGATCGAAACGTATCAGCGTCGTCCACAGCCGTAAATCCGCCTCCGTGAGACTCGGGCCCGTCAGATAACGTCGCTGACCCAGGATCGACTCCAACCTGGTGAGGGCGGCAAACACTTCCGTGGCGGCCTCGTCATAAGCCGACTGGCTGGTGGCAAAGCCGGCTTTATAGACGCCGTTGTTGACTTTGTCATAGATCCAGCCGTTAAGCTCATCGATTTCGGCATGTAGCGCCAGCGGGTAGTAGTCTCCCGGCTTGGCGCCGATGGGGTCGAAAGCGCCGTTGAACATGCGGATGATATCGGCTGATTCGTTGCTGACTATCGTATGTTTTTCGGTATCCCACAGTACCGGCACGGTAACCCGCCCGCTGTAGTCGGGAGCGGCGTGTAGATAGAGCTGATAGAGAAACTCGTGCTGATAGAGCGAATCGCCGGTGGCGCTTGGAAAATCGGTGCCGAATGTCCAGCCGTGATCCAACATTAACGGATGCACGACGGAAACGGCAATGTGCGTTTCCAGCCCTTTTAAATGGCGCATTAACAGGGCGCGGTGCGCCCAGGGGCAGGCGAGGGAAACATAGAGATGATAACGCCCGGATTCCGCCGGAAACCCGCCGTCGCCGGTCGCGCCGGGCTTTCCGTCTGGCGTAATCCAGTGGCGGAAGCGTGATTCCGAGCGTTGAAAACGACCGCCGGTAGATTTTGTTTCATACCAGGTGTCGTGCCATACGCCATCAACCAGTTGTCCCATGATTCCTCCCGTTATTAAACCCGACGCAACGACGGCAAGAGAGCTGAAGTGCGCCTGTCGCCGCTGCGTGCATTAAGCCGGCAGGGAAATGACTTTCCTTACCACTTTTTGTTCAGGATGCGGTCGATGCTGTATAAGCCGGGACCGGTCACTGCCAATAGTATATAACCGCCGGCGATAGTCAGGTTTTTCATAAACATGATCTGGTTGGCGCCTTCGGCGAAGTTGGTGTGGAAAATCAGCGCCGTCAGCAGCGTAAAGCCCGCGGTGAACAGCGATACGGTGCGCGTCAATAGGCCGAACAGGATCGCCAGACCGCCGCCCAGTTCCAACAAAATCGTCAGCGGTAGCAGAAAAGCGGGAACGCCCATCGCCTGCATATACTGCTGGGTGCCGGCATAGGCGTCGCCCAGCTTGCCGTAACCCGCAACGATAAACAGAATCGGCATTAAAATACGGGCGACTAACAGGGCAATACTTTCTAAATTTTTCATCATCTCTCCAGTCTCTTTTTTAAAAGGCTCTACGCGCCATGTATGTGTAGTAGCAGGTATTTATCGAACATCTGTCCTGCCGCCAGGTCATGAGGCTGATACTATAGAGAGATGACAGAAGGTTACAGCGAGTATAATTGTCGGTTTATTTCAGAAAAATTGATGTTTGCTCGATCGGTACGGCAAACGCAGGCGCCGCGGGCGTCTGACGGCGGCCAGGATGCGTGGCGGCGGTTAGCGGCCGGAGAGGGTTTTGCGAAAAAAGCGCAAGGTTCCCCACAGCCCGATCGCGCGACGGCCCCAGCGGATTAGGCGGCTTGGGTGGCGTATGCCGTAAACGGCGATAAGGCCGGAGCCAACGACCCAATATTTGCGCCATTGCAGCAGATTGCGCCAATAGCGATCGTAAGGCGCGGTTGATTCCAGCAGGTACTTTTTATGCGCCGATAAATCCAGCCGCTGCTGCTGGACTTTGCGCAGGAGCCGGGCTTTTTCTTTATCGCGCTGCGCCTGGCTCATTTGGGTTCATCCTCCAGCAGGATACGATCGGTCTCCAGCTCCTTGCGGGTCGCTTTAAGCAGCGTCGAGCGCCGCACCTTCAGCAAGGTCCATATGCCGATGATGACGGATAGCCCCAGCAGCGCGGCGGTGGTGCATCCTAATGCGAACAGGCGATATTGCGGATCGACCCCCCAGATAATCAGCGCAATCAGGCTCATTAAGCCAAACGTGGCGAAAAGCAGCGTCAGCCCGGCCATTATCAGCAGCTGAATCAGATTGGCTTTCTCTTCTTCCAGCTCGATCACCGCCAGGCGGAGGCGCGTTTCAACCATGCTGACAAGAATGGTGATGATACGTTGCGCAGAGGAGATGACCCCGCTAGCGGGGCCTTGACGTTGTTTATCAGTCATAGTTGTCAGAGTAATTAACGACGGGAGAGCAGAACGCCAAGTACGACGCCGACCGCGGCGCCGATACCCACGCCGGTCCAGGGATTTTCACGGACATAGTCATCGGCGCAGCCTACCGCTTCCCGCGTATGGCTGGCGATCCGCTCGCCGGTATCGCTCAGGCGAGAACGCGTTTCTTTCAAGGCTGTTTCAGCTTTACTACGGAGCTTATCCAATTCCGTTTTGGATTTGTCGCTTGAGGTGCTTAATACCTCTTCCAGCGTATCCGCCAGTGATTTCAATTCAGCGCGTAAAACTTCGGAACTTTGATCTTTAGCCATCTTAGATAACCTTCATGTTATAAGCCTGGAATAGTAACTATAGCCTAAATTTCGATGTCTGCCCGTCGGGGTGTGGCAGATAGTGCTTATAACCTATTGTATACCGGCCATCTTTTACTTTATTTGCAACGCCCGTAATTCCTGTTCCGCCTCAGCCAGTTTTTTCTCTCGTTTTAGAATTTTTTTCGCGTCGCCGTCCTGTCGGCTCTCTTTTAGTTCGCGCTGGCGCTCGGCGACTTCGGCGCGTTTTTCCGCAATCTTATCCTGACGTTCGGCTGCCAGCTTTTCATCGCTGCAGTTGGATTTGACTCCATCCAAAGCGCTCTGCAGCCCCGCGACCCGATGCTGATTGCCGTTTTGACGGGCGTGTTCGATTTGGCGCTGGATTTCCCGCTCTTTTTGCGCGCAGCCGCTTTGCACATTCGCCGCCTGAGCCAGCGAGATGCCGGAGAAAACCCATACCATGACTGCTATTACATGATGTTTTTTCATGTTGTTATCCTAAATTAGACTGTTTTTGCGTCAGCTTTTGCTGCCAGAAAGGAGGCGGATTGATGGTTTGCTGCGTCGTGATGCTCGCCTTAGGCAATGAGGTACGCAAAATATTTCTGGCCTCGGCGCTTTGCGCGGGCGACGCTAGACGTACAATCAGGCTGCCCTCCGCGGGCGTGATGCTTTTTATCGCGATGCCGCGTTCATTTAGTCGCTGATAAATGTAGAAACCGTCGGGCAGCGCCGCGCCCTGATAGAGCGGCTGAATGTGCAGTTGCGCCTCATCCTGAGAGCGATGAGGAACCAGCATTAGCGCAAAGAGCGGCACCGCCACCAGCAGCACAATGCGCCATAGTTTTTTGGGGTAAAACCAGCGGATTAGCACCGTTAATTTCCTTTTCCCGCGCTAGCGGCGCGCTTTTTGCGCCAAAGCAAAAATAGCGATCCAAACAGGCCGATAAACAGCAATGCCAGCGGCAGCATCATCAGAAAAAACATCAGTTCGTCTTCATATTTCCGAAAAACGGGGGTTTTCCCTAATGCAAAGCCGAGCGACACCAGAATGACGACCCATAGCAGCGCGCTCATCCAGTTGAAGAACTGAAAACGGGCGTTATTTAAGCCGGACAGACCGGCGATGGTTGGTAATAGTGTACGTACGAACGCCAGAAAACGCCCAATTAATAGCGCGGAAAGGCCGTGCCGATGGAAAAGCTGGTGCGCCCGCTGGTGATAGTGCGCGGGCAAATGCGACAGCCAGCCTTGTACGATGCGCGTATTACCCAGCCATTTCCCCTGAATGTAGCTGACCCAGCATCCCAGGCTGGCCGCCGTCGTCAGCAGGACGATGGTGAACGGGTAGTTCATGGTGCCTTTGGCGACCAGTACGCCAACCAGAATAAGTAAGCTATCGCCCGGCAAAAACGCCGCCGGCAATAAGCCGTTTTCTAGAAAAAGAATTAAGAACAGTAAAATATAGATGGTCCACACCAGTTTAGGATCGGCTAACACATCGAAATCTTGGAGCCAGAGTGCGTTTAACAGTTCTTTAATAATATCCATCCGCTATTCCTAATACTGCTGCATGACATGTAACCCGTGGCGATGCGAACGCTCCCGGTCGTGATGAGGGTAGATACGGTTTGTATCGGCTATTTTTCAAACCGCTGGCGTGTTTGCTGCATGACTCGGCCCCTTTCTGCTTCTTAAAATCGATCCCCGTCATACTTTGAGCCGTATGTGCGCCGGCTTTACGCGCGCTCCATCCACGGGGCGGCCCGTAAATAGCCGACGCTTTGCGTTGTTCAACAAACGACCGTTTTATCCTGCGGCTCGTATTATTGAGGGCGTAACGGGTCTATTAAATAAACGGCATAATCCAACGTTTTTCTTAATGATTTATTCGATTGGGCCATGCTGATGATAGTACGGGGTTTGGCAGAATTCTTGCTTTTTATCCGCGTCATCCGAATATTTGACCGATATTCGCGCTAGACCGCTCCGGACGTGAATTCTCGGCCATTGACGTCTGTTTTTCCCCAAAGCCGCGATTAAAAGTAAAAAACATCTTCTAACTGTAACAAAATGGGTGATGCCGAGACAGGAAAATATCACAGCAAGCGGGTTGATTTAAGACATGTTATGGATGAAATATTGGCGTTTCCGTCATATTTTACACTGGCTGACAGAAGTCGACGCTTTTTGACTTTATTCTCTGGCCGTTACAGCACAACGGGGCTACCATTCGCGGCCTGGGCCGCCACCGTAGCGCATACTATCGGCAATCCCCTCTCTCACTGGACTCATCAGGAACTGCGCCGTACCGGAATACGGCTGTCGCCGTCAACGGCGAAAGATATTTGGCAGCGCGCTAATGCCCTGCTGGAGCGTGATGACTTCACGCCGCGCGGCGCTGAAAAACGTATGGATCATTTTGCCGCTTATCGCACTTTGCCGGCAACCTCATAATAAACCGGCTAAAAATGGGGGCGGCGACTTTCGCGCGTTGACTATTTTTCAACGCGGCGTAACGTTGTAAACCTTGCGCATTGTATTTAAAATAAAACGTCGTTTCATTTAGTATGCGCCGTTTTGCTTTTCCGCGATGTTTTTATAGGCAGGGATCATGACACATTATTGGTTTGCCCAGTCGGTGGGGATATTGGCCTTTTTGGTCGGTATTACCATGTTTTTTAATCGTAATGATCGGAAATTTAAAATACAGCTTTCGGTTTATAGCGCGGTTATCGGCTGTCATTTCTTTCTCATGGGCGCGAATGCGGCGGGAGTTAGCGCGCTCTTGAACTCCGCGCGTACCCTGATTGCGATTAAAACGCACAATATCGCCGTGATGTTGTTATTTATCTCTCTGACGCTGGTTTTCGGCTTGGCCAATATACGGCATGTGATGGAGCTGCTGCCGATATTGGGTACGGTTGCCAGTACCTGGGCGCTGTTTCGTACCTCCGGTTTAACCACGCGCGGTATAATATGGTGTTCGACCGCATGTTGGGTGGCGCATAACATCTGGCTGGGGTCGATCGGCGGTTTGATGATCGAAAGCAGTTTTCTGCTGATGAATGGATTTACTATTATCCGTTTCCGGCACATGCAGAAACACGGTATCGATCCGTTTCAGGCGGAGAGTGAGGGGGCCGGCAAAGCCTGAGCGAAAAATCGGGATGGCCGCCGCGGGCAGCGGCTATCCCCTGAATCAATCGGCGTACCGGTCGCCGGGCGGTTACTGCGCCGCGCGTCGGTTGACCCAAATATTAATCAGCATGGTGGTGACCAGAATCCCCGCGACCACGCCCAGCGAAATGGCGATGGGGATATGGAAGATATCAATCAGCATCATCTTGGCGCCGATAAAGACCAGAATAACCGCCAGTCCGTATTTCAACAGCGAGAAGCGCTCGGCCGCGCCGGCCAGCAGGAAGTACATGGCGCGCAGGCCCAGAATGGCGAACAGGTTCGAGGTTAATACGATAAAGGGGTCGGTCGTCACGGCGAAAATCGCCGGGATGCTGTCGACGGCAAAAATCACATCGCTGATTTCGACCAAGATAAGCACCAGGAACAGCGGCGTGGCATACAGTATTCCGCTCCGGCGGATAAAGAACTTATCGTTTTCAATACTGTCGGTCATGCGCAAATGTCCGCGCAGCCAGCGCACCAGCGGTTTGTCGCCGATGTTGGCGTCGTCGTCTTTGGCCAACGCCATTTTGATCCCGGTGAATAGCAGGAATGCGCCGAATACGTACAGCAGCCATTGGAACTGCGTGACCAGCCAACTGCCGCCGAAGACCATCAGCGTTCTTAGGACGATCGCGCCTAACACGCCGTAAACCAGCACCCGGCGCTGATATTGCGGCGGAACGGAAAAATAGCCGAACAGCATCAGCCAGACGAAGACGTTATCGACGGCGAGCGCTTTCTCAATCAGATAACCGGTCAGGAAGGCCAGCGCTTGCGTATTGGCGACCTCGCGCCCCAGCGTGCCGTCCAGATACCACCAGAAGCCGGCGTTGAACAGCAAAGAAAGCGTCACCCAAACGATAGACCAGACGGCGGCCTGCTTGAACGTCATCACCGTCGATCCCTTACGCCCCTGATAGAGCAGATCGATAGCTAACATCACGATAACAATAATAGCGAAACTGCCCCATAGCCATGGCGTGCCAATGGTGTGCATAGCGATATCCTTTAAACGAAAACAAAAACGGCCAACGTCGAAAGGCGCTGGCCGCTTATCATTTAAGCTGCAAATGCACCTCGCCTTTCGGCAAGGTCTCACTTACAACATTAATGCAGTAGTCTGATTAAAGTTGCCCGGCAACCGGATGCGCTGCGCACCGTAATGACGATTAACCGGCGAAAAAGTTACTCCCCTTTGCTGACCAGACGATAGGCGAATTTATGATCCAGGTCAAATAAATATCGTCACTCTCACATCGACGCCTATTTGTTAAAGGAAAGCGTGAGTTGCGTAAAATAGCAAGATAGCGCGGCGGTTGAAGTACAATTACGATGTTTTTGCCCGCTTGTTTGGTAAAAGCATTTACTGGCGCGCGTTTTTAAGGGATAAACAGCGCAAATTTTGTGATTCAGGAGGGGCCAATGAGCCAGCTCGAACTGGAAACGCGTAATCTGACGCTGGTGCGTTATCCTCAGGTTGCTGATAATTCGGCGTTACAGGCGTGGGAGGCGGCGGATGAATTTCTGTTGCGGGAGCTTTCGTCCATGGAGATCGCGCCCGGGGCGCGCCTGATTTTTAATGACGCGTTCGGGGCGCTAGCCTGCGGATTGCAGGCTCAGTCGCCGGTCAGCATCAGCGATTCTTACATGAGCCAGCTGGCTACGCGGCATAACCTGGCGCTGAATGACTTGAAGGCCGATTCCGTGGAGCTGCTGGATAGCCTGGCCGATTTACCCGCGGCGCCGGCATTGGCGGTGATCAAAATACCGAAAACCATGGCGCTGTTGGAGGATCAGCTGCGTAAGCTGAGGAAGGTGGCGACGCCGCAGACGCGCATTATCGCCGGCGCCAGAGCCAGGGATATCCATACCTCGACGCTCCAGCTGTTCGAACGCATCCTGGGGCCGACGAAGACGTCTCTCGCTTGGAAAAAAGCGCGCCTGATCCATTGCGAGGTCGCGGATCTGAAGGTGAGCGAGCCGCCGCCGACCACGGTCTGGGATCTGGAGGAGTACGGCTACCGGATCCATAACTACGCCAACGTCTTTTCACGCGGCGGGCTGGATATCGGCGCGCGTTTCTTTATGCAGCATCTGCCGCGGGATATCGACGGGAAGATCGTCGACTTAGGCTGCGGCAACGGGGTGATTGGGCTGGCGGCGCTGGCGCTCAACCCGGATGCCGCCGTCAGCTTTTTCGATGAATCCTATATGGCGGTCGCTTCCAGCCGGATGAACGTTACGGTTAACCGTCCGCAGGATAGCGAGCGCTGCGGGTTTGCCGTCAATCACGGACTGTCCGGCGTGGGGCGCGACAGCCTGCGGGCCGTGCTGTGCAATCCGCCGTTCCATCAGCAGCAGGCGGTGACCGACCATATCGCCTGGCAAATGTTCCTCGACTCCCGCCGCTGTCTTGAGGTCGGGGGCGAATTACGCATCGTCGGTAATCGCCATCTCAACTATTTCCACAAGCTTAAACGTCTGTTCGGCAACTGTGAGGTGGTCGACGGCAACGCGAAATTCGTCGTGCTGCGGGCGGTGAAAACCTCGACGGCCCGCTAGCCTGACGGCGTGTCGGGGCGCGTTCGATTGCCGACGCGTCCGCGATCGCCGTCCTCTCCCGCAGGCGGAGCCGGGAAAAGCGCGCGGATGGATAATGGCCGGCCGGATTGTTTGTTGTCGGCGGAGAGTGCCATTATAATTCGCTGGATAATCAGGCGAAGGAATCTCTATGTGGATTGAAGAATTGGAGACGCGGTTGGATGGCGCGTTTCAGGATCTGGAGCGAAGCGTTCAGCAACAGCAGCAAAGCTGGCAGCGGGATTATCAGCGCCTACAGCAGCAGCTGGCGCAGGCCGAACGGCGTGAAACGCAGCTCGGCGAACAGATTAAACAGCTTGTCGCCCAGCTGAACGCGATGGACAGCTCGCCGGAGCGCAATCCGTTGCTGCATAAAGTCAAAATCATCAGCGCCCATATTGATGCGCTGGCTAAGGATGCGTCGGAGTTTCTCCGCTCGCTGCCTTGATCCTACCGACGCGTGCCGTTCGTTCCGGCCGAGGATGAGGCGCGGCTTAACGTAATCCGATCGATTTCCTGCAGATTTTCTCCGTATTCTTCATATTTGCCGGAAATGTGAATGAATTACTTGCAGATATTTACCCTTGCTCTAATTAACTGAAACTGTGGCGCCTATACTTCTTTCCGACAGCGCGACCATGGTCATTCACGACGATTCAGATAGATATGGAAGGATAAATTATGCGTAAATTAACGGCACTTTTAATCGCCTCTTCACTGGCGTTGGGAACGGCGGGCATTGCTCAGGCTAACGATGCGCCCAAGGGCCATCATGAAGTCAGAATGGCGAAAGACGGTAAGGGCGGCCCTCGCGGCGGCATGATGCATCATGAAATGATGTTGAAAGATTTGAACCTGACGGAAGCTCAAAAACAGCAGGTTAAAGAGATTGTGAAGGCGTCTCACGACGATATGCGCAAGCGTATGCAGGATGAGCGGCGTGAAATGAACAATCTGGTCACTGCCGACGCTTTTGATTCGGCCAAGGCGCAGGCGCTGCTGGATAAAGCCGACGCCAATCACAAAGCGATGCGGCTGAACGGCCTGGAAACCCAGAATAAGATTTACAATATCCTGACGCCGGAACAGAAACAGCAGTACAAAGACAACTTTGAAAAACGTTTGACCCAATCGCCAAGGCAGAACGGCGAGCCGAAGCCGGCTGAGTAAGCGATAACATACCCTTAAGACCGCCGGATTTATCCACCGCTTATGTTTCACCGCGGCGGATAGGTCCGGCGGTTTTCCTTTTTCCCATTGGCGCGCGCCGATGGCGGCGTTCATCGTAAAAATATCAAACGGTTGATAACATTGGATATGACTCGCACCGGGTATCTCGATCCGACGGACGGGTTTGTCAGCCAACGCAAAAATATAGTGACATTTTTCACAAAATGAAATTCAGCAGTAGCTTTCTTGGCGTCGGCTTGTTACAAAGCGCGTAGAGGACGTCACCAGAATTTTCTGGGCGAGACCTGGATAAAACAGTGTGTGGAACACTGGTTTATCCAGGTTTTTTTTTGCTTTTTTTCCAGCTGGCCAGCGGACGCAAGCAAGACAAGTTGTATAGGGCAGAGCAGCCATTTACGAAACGGGAAGTGTCATCATGAATAGCAAAGCGCTAGCAGAAAATATTCTAAGGTTGGTTGGGGGAGAAGCGAACGTTTCGACGCTGGTCCATTGCGCAACGCGTTTGCGCTTTAAGATCGTTGACAACGCGAAAGTGGATTTGGCTGCGTTGGAGGCGTTGGACGGCGTTATTACGGTAGTCAATGGGGCCGGGCAATTGCAGGTGGTTATCGGCAACCGGGTGCCGGAAGTTTATCGCGCTTTCGGCCCGATTTCAGGATTGCTTGAGGACGGCGGTAATAAACAGCGGCCGGCTGCCGAATCCGCAAAGAGCGTCTCCGTCATGGGACGGTTGATTGACCTGGTGGCGGGAATTTTTACCCCTTTGCTGGGAGCCATGGCCGCCGCCGGGGTGCTGAAAGGGGTTTTGGCCATCGTAATCGCCATGGGATGGATGCATAACAAGGAAAGCACCTACGTCATTTTGCACGCGGCGTCCGATAGCCTGTTCTACTTTTTGCCCATGCTGCTGGCCATTACTTCCGCGCGTAAATTTGAGACCAATATTTTTGTCGCGGTATCGGTAGCCGGCGCGCTGGTTTACCCCTCGATTCAAGGATTGTTCGACGCGGGTCAAGCGGTGACGTTTTTCGGCCTGCCGGTGATCATGATGAAATATACCTCTTCGGTGATCCCGATTATTTTTAGCGTATGGCTGATGTCATATATCGAGCGTTTTCTGAACCGCCACATTCATGAAAGCGTACGTAATATTCTGACGCCGTTTTTCCTGCTGGCGCTGATGGTGCCGCTGACGCTAATGACCATCGGGCCGATTGGCATTTCCGCCAGCGAATCCATCGCCTCGCTGTTTGTCAGTATTTATAGCTTCAACCCGATTCTCGCCGGCGCGCTGATTGCCGCCGCCTGGCAGATCCTGGTTATTTTCGGCGTGCATTGGGGGTTTGTCACCGTCTTCATCAATGATATTTCCGTGATGGGGCAGAGCTATCTCAAAGCCGCGTCCAGCCCGTCGGTCTTTGCTCAGTCGGGCGCGCTGTTGGGGGTGATGCTGCGCACCAGGGATAAAAAACTCAAGGCGCTGGCGGGCAGTACCTTTATCGCTTCGCTGTTCGGCATCACCGAACCGGGCGTGTACGGCGTTACGCTGAAGCTGAAAAAACCGTTTGTCTGCGCGGTGATCGCGGCGGCCATGGGGGGCGCGATAGCGGGCTACGCCAAGAGTTCGGCGATCTCCATGGGGATGCCCGGATTACTGACGCTGCCTATCTTCTACGGCGAGGGGTTCCTGGGGTTTATCATCGGCTGCGTGACCGCTTTCGTCGTCAGTCTGATTTTAACCCTGGCTGTCGGATTTGATGAACCGGACGCGCCGCAGTCCGCGGCGCAGACGCCGGCATCGCCTTCCGTCGGCAAGGGCGTAAAGGCGACGGCGATGAACCCGAAGGCTATGCCCGCGTCCGGTGAACAGATCGGTTCTCCGATGGCGGGCGAAATGGTTCCGCTGGAGGAAGTGGACGACAAAGTGTTCTCTTCCGGCGTCGTCGGGCCGGGGATCGCCGTTAGACCTCATGAGGGACGCGTCTATTCGCCCGTGGATGGGAAGATCGTCAGCACGTTTGCTAGCGGACATGCGATTGGCATCCGTTCACTTGGCGGGGCTGAAATCTTGATCCACGTCGGCATCAATACAATACAGCTGGAAGGTAAGTACTACCATCCACGGGTGGCGGAAGGCGATGACGTAAAGAAAGGTCAGCTGCTGCTTGAGTTTGATTTGGCTGAAATAGAGCAAGCGGGATATGACGCGGTGACGCCCATCGTTATCACCAATGCGGATGATTACCGCGTATTCAGCCTGAGCGCAGAGCGTTACCAGAAGGCGGGGCAACCCATAATCGTATTAGCGTAGGATAAGAATAGGGACGACGGAGGATAAAGGGGTTATCTTCCGTTTTCTTTATTCATTGACGTAAGTTGGTTTTTCCCATAGACCTGATATAAATAAACTCCATATTGAGATGACTGTGATGAAAGTTGAAAAAATATTAAGCAATAACGCAGTCCTATTGATCAATAAAAACCATGAGGAGATAGTGGCAATAGGCAGAGGGATCGGGTTCGGTAAAAAATACGGGGATATGATTGATGCCGGCCAGATCGAAAGCCAGTTCATAAAGAGCCGGGGAGGGCTGACGGAAGTATTCTCTCAATTATTGGCCGAGATTCCGCCCGCTTATTTAGCGGTAACGCAACAGATCATTGAGCTGGCGCAGCAAAAGCTAGCCATTACCGCACAGGACACCCTATTTCTGGCGTTAAGCGACCATATAAATTTCTCGATTCAACGCTGCAATAATGGGTTGGAAATAAAAAATTTCTTGTTATGGGACATCAAGCGGTTTTATGCCAGCGAGTTCCTTGTCGGTATGGAGGCGTTATCTCTGATCCAAGAGAAATTGGACGTCACGCTACCGGAAGATGAAGCGGGGTTTATTGCACTGCACTTGGCGAATGCGAGAAACAATAGCGATATGCAAAGTACAATGCAAAGCGCAACGCTTATCAAGGATATTTTGAGCATCGTAAAGTATGACCTGAGAATAAAGTATGACGAGAGCTCTTTAGACTATCAACGATTTGTTACGCATCTTAAGTTCTTTGCTCTACGATTGTTGAATCGGGAAGGGATTAACCATGCAGACAATAGTATCTACGAAGGAATAAAAGAGTTGATGCAGGAAGCCTACGTTTGTGCGATGAAAGTGTACGATTATGTGGAAAAGAATTATGAATGTCAGCTCACAACCGACGAAATTATGTTTTTGACTATTCATATTAATCGACTACGTAATGACTGAATGTGATTTTCGAGGTGATTTCGTTCACAGAACGCAACGATGAGAATTGGAATTAGGTGATAAAAAATTTATTTTAGTAGCAAAAGGGACGTAACTGAATTTATTCAGGCGAAACCCGCCGCGTACAGCTGACGAATGCATTTGTACGCGGCGGGTTTTTTTATATCTATTTTTCACAGGAGCGAGAAAACACCAGGGTTATTCGACACAGTGTGAACGTGATAATAAAAATTATGAAAAAAGCGGCTATGCCTCTTCATGGCCGCGATTAAAATAATGAGGAATAAAATAATGATGGTGAGAAAAAAGGTATTTAAGAAAAAAACCATGGTTCTTATGTTGCTCTTTTGCTATGGGTTGGCGCCGGACGTAATGGCGCAAAAATTAACGCTTGAGCAGCGTATGGAATTGCTGGAAGAGAAGCTGCGTCAGACTCAGCAAAAATTACAGGCTTATGAGGATAAAGAAAAACGCCGGCAGCAAGCATCGGGTGCTGATTTTGCCGCCGGCAAAGGCGCCGAGCGTGAAACAACGGCGACGCCGTCGCTAACCGCGCAGACGAAACCTGCGGTATTGCAGGGCGATGCGGTCTTATCCGAATCAACGCTGAAAAAAATCAGTCAATATGTTCAGGATGACGCCGGCTTTAAATATTCCGGTTACTTCCGTACCGGATATGCTTCGACAACGAATGGCGGCCCTAAATCCTGGGCCGTAGGATCGCTAGGGCGGTTCGGCAATGAATATGACGGGTGGTATAACTTATCGTTAAAGAAACGCGCCTGGCGGGAAGGTAATAAATCGGTATGGGCCAACGTGCAGTTTGAAGGTGACTTGGGATTATCGCAGAGTAATGAATCGTTTGAAAAGGGAATGTCCGGCGGCGGCATGGGGAAACTTAGTAAACTGTTCGTTGAAACCACAGGGTTCTTGCCATTCGCTCCGGAAGCGAAATTTTGGATAGGTAAACACACGCTGCCGCAATATGAAATCCAAATGCTGGACTGGAAAAGCAATCGGACGCTTTCCGGCGCAGGGCTGGGCATTGAGGGGTGGAAACTGCCTGTCGGTTCGCTCAGTATGGCGTTGACGCGTAATGATATCGATAACTACAGTACGACCTGTACAACCTCGACATGTGATGATACCACCCAGGTTAATGTCAATATTGCCGAAGTTAGATACCAAAATATCCCATTGAGTAAAGAACTGTCGCTTGAGGTCGGCGCGAAATATGCTTTTGCTAATCAGACCGATGAGCAAAAAGCGGCGCAAACTTCCGGCGATGATTATACAGTGAAATCATCGTGGCTGGGGCAGGCTATTTTACGTCAACCGCTTTGGGGCGGATTTAATGAATTAACCGCGCAGGTGGCCAATAATTCTTTGGCCAGCCAATTTATGAGTATTTCCGGCTCCAACCCTGACTTCGATTACAACAGCTCCTATTATGGCGTGCACAGCGACGGCATCGGTTGGCGGTTGGTGAGTCAAGGAGAAATCTATCTGCGCGATGACGTTATTATGGCCCATGCGCTAGTGTATGGCCGCGGCAACGATTTGTACTCGGTCAATAAAGGGGCGCACACGGATTTTGAAACGATGCGGGCGGTGATTCGCCCCTCTTATATTTGGAATAGCGCGAATCAAACGGCATTGGAGCTCGGTTATTTCACTCAGGAAAATCGCAATAATAATATTAATTATGATGAATCCGGCTATAAGGTGACGCTGGCGCATATCTTCAAAGTAGATACCAGCCTGCTGAACTCGCGTCCGGAAATCCGTTTCTATACCAGCTATCTTAAAGCGTTGGAAAATGAAATCGATAACCAAACCTTTAATGATGAAAAAGATTACCAAATCAGTTTTGGCGTCCAGGCCGAAGTGGTTTTCTAATAAGGAGAAAATATGTTCTTATCGGCTAAAGGTATGAAATCTGTTGCATTGGGCGTATATCTGGCGGCGGCGATATGAGTAAAGTGAATAACGACTGGCTCTCGGAGAACATTCGGCGCAAAGGCCCGCTGGGGGCGGTCTATCCGGCGGTAGTCTATTCGATGGAAGGCGATTCGCCATCCTTCCTGTATCTGCTCCGCACCGGGCTTGGCGATCCCGAACATCCGGAATATGGCGGCTGGGGAGGGCGTTATGCCGCCATCGCGCCGGATGATGCCGGCGGGCTGCGCGTGAGTACGTCGGATGAGGCCATCGGCGCGGATGGGAAAAAATACCGCACGGCGCCCGCGACGATCTGGCGCTGGCGTGATGCATTCCAGAACGATTTTGCCGCCCGAATGGACTGGTCTCTGACCGGGGAGCGGAAGAAGGCGAACCATAATCCCAGCCTGGTGCTAAATGGCCGTCCAGGCGCGCAAATCGTCTCCTGGCAGGTGAAGTCCGGCGAGCGGGTGACGCTATCGGCGCGGGGATCTGGCGATGTCGACGGCAATCAGGTGGCGTACCGCTGGTGGCAATATAAAGAACCGACCGCAACGGCGCTGGGATTGCACTTCGGGCCAGGTATTGAGCTGTCCCACAGCGAGGGCGGCGAAACCAGCTTTACCGCGCCGGACGTTAAGGTGGCGACTGCGTTCCATATTATTCTGGAAGGTAAAGACGACGGTTCTCCGGCGCTAACCTCTTATCGACGGGCGATTGTGACGGTGTTGCCAGCCGAGCGGTGAAACCGCGTTCGCGGCGTGAAAGCGCATAGAATAGATAAGTAGCGGCAAACTATCGGACTGCCGACAAAATCAGGCATTACTCGCCCCGCTGGCTGGGCTCTCCCTGCGGGCCGCCGCCAGCGGCGTTCAAAAACGCACGCGTTTTGTCGGGGAAACACGGGGGAAGGCTCCCGCTTACGACGCCTCGCCCCGTGGCCGCCCCGCGTATCTCGATCCGTGGAGCGGGTTGTCGGTAAACTCAAACTGTGCGTTTTCCCGGATGACGCGCGCGGCGGCTATAGTGATTCGCCGTTGCTTTCTATCACCTCCTTATACCAGTAGAAACTACGTTTACGCCGGCGTTCCAGCGTTCCTTGCCCCGCGTCATCGCGATCGACATAAATAAATCCGTAGCGTTTTGACATCTGCGCCGTACCGGCGCTCACCAGATCGATAGGCCCCCAACTGGTATAACCCAACAGCTCCACGCCATCGGCAATCGCCTCGCGTACCTGCGCCAGGTGCCGACGCAGGTAGTCGATACGGTAGCCGTCATTAATACTGCCGTCGGCTTCGACGACATCCCGCGCGCCCAGCCCGTTTTCGACAATAAACAGCGGCTTCTGATAGCGATCGTAGAGTTCGTTCAGTAAAAAGCGCAACCCCTCGGGATCGATCTGCCAGCCCCATTCGGAGGCTTCCAGATGCGGATTGGGAATCAGCCGGATGATATTGCCGCGCGAAGATTGATACTTCTCAGGTTCGAAGGTCGCACAGCCGCTCATGTAGTAGCTGAAGGAGACGAAATCCACCGTATGGCTCAGATCTTCCCTATCCTGCGCGTTGATATCCAATGCGATGTCGTTTTCCTTAAAATAACGCGCCATCCAGACCGGATAAGCGCCGCGCGCCTGCACGTCGCCGAAAAACAGCCATTCCCGGTTTTTCTTTTGTGTCTCTAGCACATCTTTCGGATGGCAAGTCATGGGGTAGCGCAGCGCGCCCAGCAGCATATTGCCGATTTTCGCGTCGGGGATAATGTCGTGGCAGGCCTTCACCGCCCGGGCGCTGGCGACAAGCTGGTGGTGAATCGCCTGATAAATATCCTGCTTTGATGGCTCGCCGCTCAGGCCGACTCCGGTAAAGGGCGAGTGTATCGCCATATTGATTTCATTAAAGGTCAGCCAGTATTTCACCTTATCTTTGTAGCGAGTGAAGACGGTGCGGGCATACTTTTCAAAGTGATCAATGGTTGCACGGTTGCCCCATCCTCCCTGCTTTTTAACCAGGCCGTAGGGCATTTCATAATGAGATAATGTAATTAGCGGCTGGATGCGGTGTTTTGCCATCTCGTCAAATAGGCGATCGTAAAACGCTAATCCCGCTTCGTTCGGCTGATCTTCGTCCCCTTCGGGATAGATACGCGTCCAGGCGATGGACGTTCTCAGCACCTTAAACCCCATTTCCGCAAACAGTTGGATATCCTGCGGGTACTGATGATAAAAATCGATGGCGACGTCTTTGATACAGCTGATTTCTTCCGTCCGCTCGGTGACCGGGCCATGTACGCCCTGAAGCTGTAGGTCGGAGGTAGACACGCCTTTACCTTCTTTATTCCAGGCGCCTTCAACCTGATTGGCCGCCATCGAACCGCCCCATAAGAACCCCGCGGGGAATGCTTTCATTTTGTCTCTCCTCTTTACTCTGTGTCATCGTAACCCTTGCCGGCCGGCCGCATGGCGCCCGGAACGCAGGCAAAAAAAAACTTGGGCAAAGACGAGTGAAATACACTCGCCTTTGCCCAAGTCTCGCCCGCGTGCAGCGGTAACGTCTTCTAAAGGAACACTATACGATCCCATACGCCGGCGACAATATCATCCTTTGGTTATGTGACTTTTATCACGACAATTAGCCTGGCGCGCAGGTCGCGGGGATGGGGTTTCGTACACACTTCTTCTTTTGTGAAATCGCTTAAGGCGCCGTCGCCGACGGCTATTTTTTTCGCCCGTCTTCTTGACCTTCCCCTTAGGGGAAGGCCTACCTTTAACCGGGTATCTCAACCGGCCAGAAAGAGAGGTAATGATGAAAAAAATACATTTGCTGATCGTCGGCAGTTTATTGGCGCCGCTGTCCGTTTTGGCGGCGGACGGCGTTCACGGCGGCCATCACTCCGCGAATCCGACCGATTCGCAGCAATCTTATATGCAGGGCATGGATCAAATGCACGCCCGGATGCAGGAGGGAATGCAGTCCGGCGATCCCGACGTGGCATTCGCCAAAGGGATGATCGCCCACCACCAGGGGGCGATAGATATGGCCAAGACGGAGTTGAAATACGGTAAAGATCCGGAACTGCGTAAGCTGGCGGAAGATATCATCAAAGCTCAGCAGCCGGAAATTGACCAGATGCAGGCGTGGCTGGCGAAGCACGGGGAAAAGCGATAGGCGCGAACCCGGCCGACGGCCGGCAATCGTCTGAATTCGCCGTCCGGGGGCGTCGAGCCGGCGGCGATTATCCGCTGCGGCGTACCTTGAGCTGCGGCTCAAGCCGGGTCAGCATCGGAATCTCTTCTTCTCCACGCCAGATGATGTGCAGCAGGCGCATCACCTGTTCGGCAATCTGCGTGACGGGCTGGGCGACGGAGGTGAGTTGATAGCCTTGCCACGCGGCCTGCGGCACGTCGTCGCAGCCGATGACCTTTAGTCGGCCGGGCACGGATAAACGGCCGACTTCGCGGCAGCTATCCATCAGCCCCATCGCCAGGGCATCTGACGCGCAGAACACCCCTTCCAGCCCGCGCAATGCGTCAATAGCGCGCTCGCCCAGCGCAAAACCCGCCCGGTAACTGTAGTGTCCGGCATCCAGCCGATATGGCGCGGCCAACCCGTGGGACAACGCCCCTTCGCTGAAGCCGCGATAGCGCTCGTTGGACGCCTGGCCGTCGCTGCGCCCGGCCACGAAACCGAGTCTGACGAGCCCCTGGGCGATCAGGCGAGCGGCGGCCAGTTTACCGGCCTTGAGGTTATCGGTCTGCACCGAAGGAATCAGCCCGCGCGCATCGGTGCGGCCTAATGTGACCAGCGGCAGCGAGAGTTTCAGGCACTGGCCGAAGCGCTCCGCCGGAAGCGACCCCACCACGGCGATCGCGCCGTCGACCTGATAGCCGGATAGTCGCAGGATCGCGTCGTCCAGATCTTCCGCCTGTTTGACGTTGAGCAGCATTGGCTGCTTGCCGTATAGCTGAAGGACGGCCGACAGCTCTTCAAACAGATAACACTGATAAGGGCTAGAGAAATCGCTGATGAGGATGGCCACCAGATTCGAGCGCTTACGCCGTGCCGGCGTACTTAGCGTGCGGGCAAAGAAGTTCGGCTGATAGCCCAACGCCTTCGCCGCTTCCATAATTTTGGCGCGTTTTTCCGGATGAATGCTGGCGCCGTCGGTGAAGGCGCGCGATACCGCAGAGCGGGAGACGCCGACATGGGCCGCGACGTCCGACGCGGTCACTCTCTTCTTGGTATTAATGATGATGTTATTCCTGTTCAAAGTCGCCGACGGTTTCTTCCGCTGCCACGTCAAGTGTCTCGCCGTCTTCGGCCAGCGACAACCCGCCGACGGTGGAAATGTTGTCGCGTAAGGCGGCGCGCAGCTCCGGGGCGATGTGATACAGGCGCCAGCGGCTGCCGGGCTTGCGCGGCAAAAGCGCGATATCTTGCCAGGAACCGTGGCTGGGATGGCGAGCCAGCATCTCACACTCCAGAAACACCCAGTCGCTTTGCGACGCCAGCGCTTTTCCCTCCGGCGACAGCAATCCGTCGCCGGAGTAAAACAGCTGATGCCCGCCGCAGGTGGTGATATGCAGGCTAAGATTCGCTACCGCATGGCGCGTCGGCGACGTCCGTATCGTCCAGGGGCCGATGGCGGATGTCGATTCCGTATCCTGACGGCTAATCACAAAACCCGGCGCGGGCGCGGGCCAGTGCGCAAAGCGGATCAGCGGTTCGATAACCGCCCACTGCGCCCGCTGCGCGATGAGGGTGAGCGGGCGCTTGCGCCGTCTGGCGTCCATCCAGTTCAGCAGCGTCGTCAGGCCGAGGCAGTGATCCGGATGGGCGTGGGTCAGGTAGATGGCATCCAGCGACTCGGGGTCTAATCCGGCGTTAAAGAGTGCGGCCGGCACGGTCGGGCCGCAGTCGATCAACAGCCGGTAGCCGTTTTCTCCGATCGTGATGCTGGCGTTGGCGTGCCGGCCGTCATAGGCATCTCCGCAGCCGATAACGTCGAGCCGAAATTTATGCCCCATTCGCCCCCCCTGTCGTCCGAATGCGCCGCCGTTCGGCGTCGAAACTGTGTAATACGGAGTCGGCCAGATTCAGCATCAGCGTGTCGCCGAGTCGGTAATTCGCCGGGCTTTCAACGATGAACGGCTGCCCATGCAGATGGCCGTAATATAAGCGCGCATGGCCCAGGGGTTCGACAACGTCAATCTTCATTTCGCAATCGGGGTGCATTTTATCGACCACCGCCTGATTGGGGCGAATACCGATGGCTGCCGCGCCGCCCGGCAATGTTGCGCGCGGGCTCAGGGCGCTGAACGTCCTCGCATCCAGAAAATTTATCGCCGGCGAACCGATGAACGCCGCCACGAACTGGTTGGCCGGCTGGTTATACAGTTCTTCCGGCGAGCCGATCTGTTCGATGTTGCCCCGGTTGAGCACCACGATTTTGTCGGCGAGCGTCATCGCCTCAACCTGGTCGTGCGTCACGTAAATCATGGTCGATTTAAGTTTTTGATGCAGCTGTTTCAGGTAGGTTCGCATTTCGCCGCGGAGTTTGGCGTCGAGGTTGGAGAGCGGCTCATCAAATAAAAAGAGCTGCGGCGCGCGTACGATGGCCCTGCCAATGGCGACGCGTTGCCGCTGGCCGCCGGATAATTCGCCCGGAAGGCGTTTTAACAGCGGCGTCAGCTGCAGATTTTCCGCCGTTTGACGCACTTTTTTCTCAATCAGACGCTTGTTCATCCCCGCCATTTTTAACGGAAAGCCGATATTTTTCTCTACCGACATATGGGGATAGAGCGCGTAGGACTGAAAAACCATGGCGACTTCACGCTCCGACGGCGGAACGCCGTTTAGCGCTTTCCCATTCAGCCTGATTTCTCCCCGCGTGCTCGATTCCAGACCGGCAATCATGCGCAGCAGCGTCGATTTGCCGCATCCGGACGGCCCAACGAAAACCACAAACTCGCCGTTATTGACGGAAAGGTTTACATTTTGGATAACCGTCTGTTCGTTATAGGTTTTTTGGACGTTTTTCAGTTCGAGTTTTTTCATCGTTCGTTCCTATTTCAGCCCCATCGAGAAACCGCGCAGCAGATAACGTTGCATATAGCCGGCGAGCGCCAGCATCGGCAAAGATGAAACGATACCGACGGCCATCAGCTCGCCCCAGGCGGTGCCGTTTTCGGTCATGAAATTTGAGATAAACAGCGGAATGGTGAATTTGTCCGGGGTATAAATAAACAGCAGCGAAAACAGGAATTCGTTCCATCCCAGAATCATGGCGAAAATCGATGTGGCCACCAGCCCCGGCGCGCAGAGTGGAAATACGATATAGGCCAGACGTTTACACAGATGCGCGCCGTCCATGGCGCCGGCCTCTTCGATCTCCAGTGGGATATCGCGTACGAATCCAAGCAGCATCCAGATGCAAAACGGCAGGGTATACACCTGATACGCCAGCACCAGACCGAACCGGGTATTCTGCAGGCCGAGGTGGTTCATCAGCGAATAGAGCGGAATGGCGATGACGATCGGCGGCATCATTTTGATAACCAGCACCGCCAGCAGAAAAAGGTTATCCAGCCTGGCGGGAAAACGGTAGCGGGCCAGGGCATAAGCGGCAAAAAACGCGATAACGACGGAAATGGCCGTCGCGGAAAGCGAGATAAACAGAGTATTGCCAATCAGCGTCGGCAAATCGCCCCGCCAGAGTGCGGTGAAAGAGGCGAGCGTGGGGCGCTCGGGAACCAGACGCGCGCCGGCGTTGAGAATCTCGCCCGGCGTTTTAAAGGCGGTGCCGAACATCCAGATGATGGGCAGGATAAAAAGCGCGACGGACAGCCACACGCATAGGCTGTGAATACGCGCGTTCATGGTTTGTCTCCTTGCATCGCTTTGCGCGCGTAAAACAGGGTCATCGCCAGCGAGATCGCCAGCATCACCAGCGCGGAGGCGCTGGCCATGCCGAGGTCAAAAAACTGGAAGGCGTATTTGTAGACGAACATTGATAGGGTTTCGGTTGAATTACCCGGTCCGCCGCCGGTCATAACGTAAACCTTGTCAAAAAGTTTAAAGGTATCGATCGAGCGCAGCAGAAATGCCAGCATCACCTGCTTTTTAATCAACGGCAGGGTGATATGGCAAAACGATCGCCAGCCTTTGGCGCCGTCGACCAGCGCCGCCTCGCCGATATCTTTAGGAATGGACTGCAGTCCGGCCAGAATGATCAGGAAGGCCATGGGCGTCCACTGCCAGGTATCCACCAGGGCGATGGCGTATAGCGCCAGATGGGGATTAAACAGCCACTCCTGGGCCGGCAGGCCGAGCGCGGCCAATGCCGTATTGAGCAGCCCGAAATCGTAGTGATACCAGGAACGCCAGATGGCGGAGCACACCAGCGTCGAGATCGTCATCGGGTAGATAATTATCGGCAGCGCGAAGCGGCGTCCCGGGAACTGGCGATGAAACAGCAGCGCCAGACACAACCCGATGCCCACCTGGGCAAGGGACGCGACCAGAGTAAAAACGAACGTGTTTTCGATCGCGGAAAGAAAGAAAAAGTCGTCGAATAGCCCCCGAAAGTTTGCCAGCCCGACGAATTGGTAGCGTTGGCCGACGTCGCCCGCCGCGCCAAAAGCGTGGTAAATCACGGAAGCGATGGGATAGGCCGTCAACAGCCCAAGAATGGCCAGCGCGGGCAGCAGCAGGGCGATTAAGTGTTTACGGTTTTCAAATAACATAGCGAAATCCAAAGCGGCGCCGCCGAGGCGAAAGACGATTATGCTTTGACGATGCGGCTGATACGGCGTTGCGCCTGCTGCAACGCCTGTTCCGCCGTCATTTGTCCCATCATGGCCATTTGCAGGTAGTCGCCCAGCACGCTTTCAACCTCGGCCCAGTTCTGGATGCGCGGACGCGCCTTACTGGTTTTCAGCGCTTCCGCCTGCTGCGGGTACCAGCGGTATTTCGCCACCACGTCCTTGTCGACATAGACGCTTTGGCGCGTCGGCGGTATGCCGTAGTTCAGCGCCAGTTTTTTCTGCATGTCGGCGCCGGTGGCGAATTTCAGGAAAGCCGCCGCGTCGGTTTTGTTTTTCGCATCCGCTGGAATCGCCAATTGCCAGATCCCCAGCATCGGCGCGGGCCGGCCCGTTTCCGCCGGCGGCGCGGTAATCTCCATCTCGCCGACGACTTTGGACACTTCCGGGTTATCCAGGTTGGGGATCCACGCCGGCCATACTTCAATGCCCATCGCGGCGCTGCCTTTTTGCAGCGCGTCGCGCACTTCATCCGCGTTATACACATCCACGCCGCGCGGCGCGTATTGCTTCATCGCCAGAAACGTCGTCAGCGCCTGTTTTGCCTGCGGCGTATCCAGCGTCGCTTTACCCTGCCGGTCGACGACATCGCCGCCATAGCCCCAAAGGATTGGCAGAAAGCCGGTCACAATCGGGTTGCCTTTGACGCCGCGGAACACTACGCCGTTCGTGCCGGATGTCTGGCTGATTTTCTGCGCCGCGTTAAGCACGTCGCTCCAGGTTTTAGGCGGCGTCAGGCGGTTTTTATCAAATACGGCCCGATTCCAGGCGAACAGCGCGACGTTGCCGACCATGGGCATGGCGTAAACCGGGCCTTTTGCCTCCGGATAGCGGCCGATATCGAACGGCGCCGGAATAAAGTCTTTATCTTCGACGTCCTGGGAAAGCGGGGTCAGCCATCGGTTGGCGAAAAACTCGGGAGCCCAGGTATCGTCCATTAGAATGACGTCATAGCTGCCGCTCTTTTCACGCATCGACAGCACGATGCTTTCATAGAGGCCTTTGTTGGGGCGTTTCACCAGCGTGGTTTTTGTTTCCGGATGCGCCTTTTGATATTCATTCACCACATATTGCATCGCCTCGCCGTAGCTGCTGTCGCGGCTTGCGATAACCAGCTCATCGGCCATGGCCCCAAACGTGGTGGCGACCAGCGCGGCCGCCATGATGGTGCGTTGGAACATCGGGTTCTTCTCCTCTCTGCGTTCATTCTGCGGGTAGTTTTGCACGCGCGTTCATTTTTGCTGCGTGTAAGGCTAGTTACTGAAAATGTCAGTTGAATGACGGGATAGTGAACATTGGCGGCGTGATGGCGCGGCGGGAGAGGCGCTTCGCTAACGCTCCCGACCGCCTGACTCGTTTTGGCCGTTGTCATCATCGCCGCGGTCTCTTCGCGCAGAGAGGGAAATACGATTGCCGCGCCGTTCGATTGACCGGAGAGCGTGCGGGCGAATTTATCTGTCAGCTTTTTGTGTTTTGTAGAACAAAACGTTTATGAGAAGCGGGGTGCGACGGCTTATCGCACTCATCTTTGGCGGTTACGGCAGAATAACATGATAAAGCTGGTGGGTAAGGTGCCGATACGTATATAGAGTCAGTTTATTACGAAAGGAGAGAGTATGAACTGGTATCCTGCACGTATATCAGCCAGGTTGACCGTGGGCGGAGTCCTGCTCCTATTGGTTACGGTGTTTGTTATTTTTATCAGTATGTTATGGCGAGGACAGCCCCGGGTGGTTGAACTCAACACTACGTTGATTGAAGAGACGGGACAGGGCCTGACGCGTCAGTTAAGCGTAGTGCTGTCGCGTATTGAAGGTGAAACGGTAAGCCTGGCCCGTCTGGCGGAGGCGCTTCCCAAAGAGGAATCGCTATATCGGGAGGTGGCTCCCCGCCTGATTGACGGTCAGGATAATTCAGTCATCACCGGCGGCGGAATCTGGCCGGAGCCGGACTCGTTTACGCCGGGCGTGGCGCGCAGAAGTTTTTTCTGGGCGCGCGGCGCTGACGGCAAGCTGGTTTATTCCGATGACTATAATGCGCAAAGCGGAACCGGTTATCACAACGAAAGTTGGTATACGGGAGCGAAAAACCAGTCGGTTAATAAATGCGTATGGTCCGACGTTTACAGGGATACCGTCTCCGGGGTGAATATGGTCACCTGTAGCGTGCCGTACCGGCATGCCGGCCGCTTCGCCGGCGTCGCCACCACCGACGTTCGGCTCGATAATGTAGCGGCGTTTATGCAACAGCAGGGCGACCGCACCGGGGGTTACGCATTTATCGTCGATCGGCAGGGGCAGATCCTCTATTTCCCTGAAACGGACAGCGGTAAATTTCAGACATTTAACCAACTCGCTAAACAATCGGACTGGCTGAGTCCCATCGCGGACGCCCTTAATCAGTCGCGGGGGAATAACGAGGGCGTATCTTCCGTGCCATTGGCGCGCGACGAATTGCTGGGGAGTCCATCCAGCGCCATGCTGTTCTCTATGAGTGATACCGGCTGGGTGGTCGGTCTGGTGACCCCGGAAGCGCGTATCACCGGTTTGGCGCGGGTCATGATGAGGGATGTGCTGGCCGTGCTGCTGCCGGTCATGACAATACTGCTGGCGGCTTCCTGGCTGATGGTCCGCCGATTGATCGCCAGACTGGATGATACCCGTCGGGCGCTGGATGATATTGCCCAGGGGGAGGGGGATCTCGCCCGTCGGCTGGAGATCAAGGGGCGCGATGAGATATCGGACATCGCTCTGGCGTTTAATTTATTCGTCGACAAGATAGCGGCCGTGCTGCTTGCCGTGCGTAATAGCAGCGTTATTGTTGCCAGCAATGCGGTAAATCTGGCCGACAGCAATATGGAGCTGTCTTCAAGAGTCACGCAGCAGGCCGCCGCGCTGGAGCAGAGCGCGGCGGCGATGGAGCAGCTTAATGCCGCGGTTCAGCAAAATGCGGGCAATACCCAGTTGGCGGACGAGCTGGCTGAGAATACGGCCAAAACGGCTAACGAATGCGGCGAGGCGATGCAGGGGGTGATTACGACCATGGATGAAGTTAATTCCTCATCCGGTCGAATGAGAGAAATCGTCGGCGTGATAGACAGCATCGCCTTCCAGACTAATATCCTGGCCCTCAATGCGGCGGTGGAAGCCGCGCGGGCGGGAGAATCGGGGCGAGGTTTCGCCGTCGTGGCTTCTGAAGTTCGGACATTGGCCCAGCGCAGCGCTACCGCCGCCCAGGAAATAAAAACGTTAATTGACGCATCGTTGTTAAGCGTGGGAACCGGAAGCCATCGGGTACAGGATACCGATTCTCGGTTAGGGCAGCTGGTAAACAACGTGCGGCGGGTGCGGCAGGTCGTGGGGGAAATTCGCGTAGCGGGCGAGGAGCAGAGTAAAGGAATCTCTGAAGTCACGCTCGCCGTAACCGAGATGGACAGTACCGTTCAGCAAAATGCCTCTCTCATCGATGATGCGGCGGCTCGTACGCAGACGCTGAAAGAAGAAGCTGAACAATTGGCTTCGCTCGTCGCCTCGTTCCGTCTTCCCGAACAGGACGCTTTCGAGCCAGTGGGTAGGCCCGCGCCTGCGGTTACCCTGATAAAATAGGCCAGTCTCGCCCCGCCCTGCGCGGGGCGACTATCTATGGTCGACTCAAAATGGCCGGCCCAATGGCGTATGAAGCAGCCGCTGCGCGGTATCGCGCAAATATCCCCGAAAAAACAAAGGAGCCACGCGATTAACGTAACTCCTTGAAATTCTGGTGGCCCCTGTTGGGTTTGAACCAACGACCAATCGATTATGAGTCGACTGCTCTAACCACTGAGCTAAGGGGCCTGACGGGCGACGATTATACGGTAATGTGCGGGGGAAGGTCTATAGCTGTTCCGTCGGATGTCTGTTTTCTATGCAGGATAGCTTGTTGTTATTATTATCGGATTTTGCGATAACAGCGAAAAGCGCGCGCTAAAGGAGAGTGTATGTTCGAGGATATTCTGGCTGCCGATCTTCAGGTGGTTTTCTGCGGAATCAATCCGGGATTATCGACCGCCCACCAGGGATATCATTTCGCCAATCCGAACAACCGCTTCTGGAAAGTGATTCATCAGGCCGGATTCACCGAACGTTTGCTTAAGCCGGAAGAGGAGCGTCATCTGCTGGATACCGGGTGCGGCATCACCATGCTGGTGGAGCGGCCGACGACGGCGGCGGCTGAGCTGAACAAGAGCGAGCTCTTGCGCGGCGGCGCGACCATTATTGAAAAGATAGAGCGCTACCAGCCTCGAGCGCTGGCGGTATTGGGGAAGCAAGCGTTCAGCCAGGCCTTCGGCGTGAAGAAGGTCGGATGGGGGCGCCAGGCGTTGACGATCGGCAAAACGCAGGTTTGGGTGCTGCCTAACCCCAGCGGACTGAACCGCGCGACGCTGGAGTCGCTGGTCGTTTCTTATCAGGCGTTGTATCTGGCGCTGCATGACGGCGCATGAAACGGGGCGCGGCCGCGGCAAAAAAATAACCCCGGCGGACCGGGGTTATTTCAGCGACATCAGTCATTGCGGGGTGAATTAATCATCCAGGAAGCTGCGCAGCACTTCCGAGCGGCTCGGATGGCGCAGTTTACGCAACGCTTTGGCTTCGATCTGACGAATACGCTCACGGGTAACGTCAAACTGTTTACCCACTTCTTCCAGCGTGTGGTCGGTATTCATATCAATACCGAAGCGCATACGCAGAACTTTCGCCTCGCGCGCGGTCAGGCCGGCCAACACGTCGTGCGTCGCTGAACGCAGGCTTTCCGATGTCGCGGAATCCAGCGGCAGCTCCAGCGTGGTATCCTCGATAAAGTCGCCCAGATGCGAATCTTCATCATCGCCGATCGGGGTTTCCATCGAGATCGGCTCTTTGGCGATCTTCAGCACCTTACGGATTTTATCTTCCGGCATCAGCATGCGCTCGGCCAGCTCTTCCGGCGTCGGCTCGCGCCCCATTTCCTGCAGCATCTGGCGGGAAATACGATTGAGCTTGTTGATGGTCTCAATCATATGCACCGGAATACGGATGGTGCGCGCCTGGTCGGCGATGGAGCGGGTAATGGCCTGACGGATCCACCAGGTGGCGTAGGTCGAGAACTTATAGCCGCGGCGATATTCGAACTTGTCCACGGCTTTCATCAGACCGATATTCCCTTCCTGAATCAGGTCAAGGAACTGCAGGCCGCGGTTGGTGTATTTCTTGGCGATAGAGATAACCAGACGCAGGTTGGCCTCAACCATCTCTTTCTTGGCGCGGCGGGCTTTCGCTTCGCCGATCGACATGCGACGGTTGATGTCTTTAACCTGTTCGATGGTTAAACCGGTTTCTTCTTCAATCTGATGCAGCTTTTGCAGGCCGCGCTTCACGTCTTCCTCGACGGTGTTCAGCTTTTCAGACCATGGCTTGGCCATCGCTATCGCCGCCGCAAACCAGGAATCATTGGTTTCATTGCCCGAGAACAGGGTGACGAAGTTTTTCTTCGGCATTTTGCACTGTTCGACGCAAAGCTTCATGATCAGACGTTCCTGGGTACGCACGCGGTCCATCATTGAGCGCATGCTGTTAACCAGAAAATCAAACTGTTTCGGCACCAGACGGAACTGTTTGAAGACTTCGGACAGATTCAGAATTTCCTGCGCCGATTTCGCATGGCTGCGGCCGTTGGCCTTAATGACCTGGCGCGTCGTTTCGTATTGCTCGCGCAGTTCAGTGAATTTCTGGCGCGCCAGTTCAGGGTCGATGCTGTTATCGTCATCGCTGTCGTCGTCTTCCTCGTCCTCGTCGTCGTCGTCCAGCTCTTCAGTAGAGAGCTCGGAGCCGACGTGCGTGGCTGTCGGCGCGATATCCTCTTCCGCGTTAGGATCGACGAATCCGGTAATCAGATCGGATAAGCGGCTTTCGCCGGCTTCGACGCGATCGTACTGCTCCAGCAGATAGGTAATCGCTTCCGGATACTCAGCGACGGAGCATTGAACCTGATTGATACCGTCTTCAATACGCTTGGCGATATCGATCTCGCCTTCACGCGTCAACAATTCAACGGTACCCATCTCACGCATGTACATGCGAACCGGATCGGTGGTGCGGCCAATCTCCGATTCAACGCTGGATAACACTTGGGCAGCAGCTTCTGCCGCATCTTCATCCGCGTCGTTGGTATTTTCTGCCAGCAACAGATCGTCTGCATCAGGTGCTTCTTCCATCACCTGGATGCCCATGTCATTAATCATCTGGATGATGTCTTCGATCTGGTCGGAGTCGATGATATCTTCCGGCAGATGGTCATTGACCTCGGCATAGGTCAGGTAGCCTTGCTCCTTACCACGGGTGACAAGCAGCTTGAGCTGTGACTGCGGGTTTTGCTCCATAAGACGGTATCCACACTTCAGAGTATTTGGGTTGGTGTTGGTCGGCGTCATTCGCCAACAATAACATTAGGGCTTTTTTTCTAATCGCCGCGGACCCTGTAGCGGCTCTTGGCAAGGTTTACCTTGCTATTTATCGGCAATTAAGCCTCGGTAATCAGTTTTTTCTGGTTAAAGCCAGTTGCAATGACCAAAGTTCTTGCTTCTCTTTGGCATCGAGCCCATGGGTTCTCTCGCGGGCAATCAATGTTTCCTGTCGCTGCAGCAGCAGCCGATCGTAGAGCTCCGCCAGGCTGATTCTGAACTTGTCGTCCAGTTCATCTTCTTCAATCATATGGTTCCAGGAAGCCATGGTTTCAAGCTGCTTCCGGTACTTACTGTCGCGATATTTTTCGAGCAGCAGCCCCATATTCATTCCCGGGCTGGCGTTACAGGTTTTTACCAAATCCCGAAACAGGCTCAGGCCAGCCACTTTGCTCTCTTCTATTCCTTCCAGCGTCAGTTCGGGAACTTCCGCTGAAAGCCTTGGGTTCTGAACCAATAGCCCTATAAGTATACGCATAGTTGTCACTTTTAGCTGGGGCGGCTGGTAGGGTTGCGCATGTTCGGCCACTTTTGGCAACAGCCGATCCAGCTGGCTGTCGTCCAGAATCCCCAGTTTGTTACCCAACTGCTGGCGTAAATATAAGCGTAACGTCTCACCCGGCACCTGGCCAATCAAGGGCAGCGCCAGCGTGCTGAGCTTCGCTCGACCGTCGGGCGAACTCATATCCACCTGTTGCTGCAACGTTTCGAACAGAAACTGCGACAGCGGTAACGCCTGCTCCATCCGCTGTTCAAAGCTCTCTTTGCCTATTTTACGCACCAGCGTGTCGGGGTCTTCGCCATCCGGCAAAAACATAAAGCGTAGCTGCCGACCATCGTTTAAATAGGGTAGCGCAGTTTCCAACGCGCGCCATGCCGCTTCCCGCCCGGCGCGGTCGCCGTCATAACAGCAAACGACCTGATCGGTGGCGCGGAAAAGCAGCTGGATATGATCGGCCGTGGTGGACGTTCCCAGTGATGCAACCGCATAATCAATGCCAAACTGCGCCAGGGCAACCACGTCCATATACCCTTCAACCACCAGCAGCCGCTTCAGTTCGGAATGATTCCGCTGCGCTTCATAGAGGCCATAGAGCTGGCGGCCTTTATGAAAAATTTCAGTTTCCGGCGAGTTCAGGTATTTCGGCACGCCATCGCCTAATACCCGGCCGCCGAAGGCGATAACCCGTCCCCGTTTGTCGCGGATGGGGAACATGACGCGTTCGCGAAAACGGTCATATGTACGCCCTTGTTCGTTAGTCACCAACATGCCGGCATCGTTCAACGCGCTGCGAGCGTCGTTATTCCGGCCGAAACGCTTCAAGGCGTTATCCCAGCCGGCGGGCGCGAAGCCGATGGCGAAGTGGCTAATGACTTCGGCGCTCAGTCCGCGCTGTTGCAGGTAATGCAACGCCGGCGCGCCGACAGACTGGCTAAGCGCCTGCTGATAGAACTCGCTCAACTGCCCCATCAGCTCATACAAACTTTGCCGCTGATGACGCTCAAGCTGAGTGGGCCCGGCGCCGGTTTCATAGGGAACTTCAAGGCCATGCGCGGCAGCTAGTTCTTCAATACTTTCAACGAATTCGAGACGATCGTAATTCATCAGAAAGTCGATGGCGTTGCCATGGGCGCCACAGCCAAAACAGTGATAGAACTGCTTGTCACCGTTTACGGTAAATGAGGGGGTTTTTTCGTGGTGGAACGGGCAGCACGCGTGATAATTCTTACCCTGCTTTTTCAGTTTGACGCGCGCGTCAATGAGATCGACGATGTCGGTACGAGCCAGCAGATCATTAATAAATACGCGTGGGATTCGTCCAGCCATAAGCCCCTGTTTCTAACTTATAAACGATAGCTTATAAACGACAGCAAGCCGCGCATTCCTTTCGGAAAGCACGGCCTTCGTATGCAACTACTAAGTCTGCGGATTAATCACGCGGCGGAGGAAAACCTCCTGAAAATTAATACAGACGAGTGCGGCGTGCGTTTTCTCGAGCCAGTTTCTTCGCGTGACGTTTTACCGCGGACGCTTTAGCGCGCTTACGTTCGGTAGTCGGTTTTTCATAAAACTCACGACGACGAACTTCAGCCAGAACACCTGCTTTTTCGCAGGAACGCTTGAAGCGACGCAGAGCTACGTCGAACGGCTCGTTTTCACGTACTTTAATTACCGGCATGTGCCTCTCACCTCAATAAATTCGGTTTGCCGCTGGCCTTGTGCCAGCCTTTTCAAAATGGTGCGGAATTCTACTGCAAATAGGGCGCCCTTGTAAAGGGGCGGGCGATCATAAAACGCTCAGCCTCCGCCTGCGCAGAACCCGGGGCGCTTATGGTAGACTATCTGCCGTATGAAGCAAGCCGCATTCAATCCGGGCTTGTACCGCAATAAGAGTAGGAACAGCAATGCGCGTATTGGGTATCGAAACATCCTGCGATGAAACCGGAATTGCCATTTATGACACTCAGGCCGGTTTGCTCGCTAATCAGTTATACAGCCAGATAAAACTCCATGCCGACTATGGCGGCGTTGTTCCCGAACTGGCTTCCCGCGATCACGTGCGCAAAACCGTGCCGTTGATTCAGGCCGCGCTGCGCGAAGCCGATGTAACCGCCGGCGATATCGACGGCGTCGCCTATACCTCCGGCCCCGGTCTGGTGGGCGCGCTGCTGGTCGGGGCAACGGTCGGCCGGGCGCTGGCGTTTGCCTGGAATGTTCCGGCCATCGCGGTGCATCACATGGAGGGGCATCTGCTGGCGCCGATGCTGGAAGATAATCCTCCCGCATTTCCTTTCGTCGCGCTGCTGGTTTCCGGCGGACATACGCAGCTAATCAGCGTAACCGGTATCGGCGAGTACCGGTTGCTTGGCGAGTCCATCGATGACGCCGCGGGAGAAGCCTTTGATAAAACGGCGAAACTGCTGGGGCTGGATTACCCAGGCGGGCCGATGCTGTCGAAAATGGCGCAGGCCGGCAACGCCGCGCGCTTCACTTTTCCGCGCCCCATGACGGATCGTCCAGGGCTGGATTTCAGTTTTTCCGGCCTGAAAACGTTCGCTGCCAATACCATCCGCAGCAATGGCGATGATGCGCAAACTCGGGCTGATATCGCCCGGGCTTTCGAAGACGCCGTCGTGGATACGCTGGCGATTAAGTGCCGTCGCGCGTTGGATGAAACCGGTTTTAACCGGCTGGTGATGGCGGGCGGGGTCAGCGCTAATCGCGCGTTGCGCCAACGTTTGGGCGAGATGATGACGAAGCGGGGCGGCAGCGTATTTTATGCGCGTCCCGAGTTTTGTACGGACAATGGCGCGATGATTGCCTATGCGGGCGCCATCCGTCTGCGGCAGGGGGATTCTCGCGATCTCGGCGTGACGGTGCGTCCGCGCTGGCCGCTGGCTGAACTGCCCGCCCTTGAGACGGAGAATCGTCAGTAGCGGGGGCTATTGACGGGGGCGCATCGCCAGGGAAGTATACGCGATTTTGCTATTGCCGCCCCTGACGCTACAGCTCTTGTTCAAACAGCACCAAAATGGCTTCATAGAGCTGTTTGACGCTGAATCCTCTGGCGGGGGTGGTGAAGATGGTGTCGTCGCCGGCGATGGTGCCGAGAATGCCTTCCGATTTGCCCAGCGAGTCAAGCAGGCGAGCAATAAGCTGGGCGGCGCCCGGGCTGGTGTGGATGACCACGACGGCATCATTGAAATCGACGTCCAGCACCAAATTTTTGAGCGGACTGGTGGTGGTGGGCACGCCGAGCTCCGCCGGCAGGCAGTAAACCATCTCCATTTTGGCGTTGCGCGTACGCACCGCGCCGAATTTGGTCAGCATGCGCGAGACTTTGGACTGATTGATGTTTTCGAATCCATCGTCTTGCAAAGCTTGAACAATTTCACTTTGGGAGCTGAATTTTTCTTCTTTCAGCAGCGCTTTGAACGCTTTAACCAAGTCTTCTTGTTTTGTCGAATTACGCATTCTGCACCAATTTCATAGGGTTATTTGGTTAATATTATGCAGATTAGTGAATTTTTATGCAACTATAATGCGTATATTATCGCCAGCCGCGGCCGTTGGCCGTTTGAAAAAAGCGGAGGCGGGAACTTGAATATGCGGAGTCTAAAAAATGCGCTATAAGTCACATAAAAGTGAAGCAAATGTTATCAAAATGATGTTATTTATATGGCGCATATACTCTAAATAATTCGAGTCGCAGAAAGGCCGCCGCATATGCAGCCTGAAGTATGACGAGTATCGATAGAGATGATGCGCCGCCGATCTTTACTTAACGGTTTATGCATGATGAGTACGTTATTAACCCGAAGCCACTAACTTTACTTACCTTTCTAATTAATAGCCGCTTATGGCTTATTATTATAGGCATAGGGTATTCCCGGTCTTTAAGTCATATCCACTGGCGGTAAGCGAATACGCTTTTTCTCTTGTATTGATTCTTTTGTTAAACGAATTCACGGCGTTTTTTGTACTTTACGATAATAAGGAGTTTAGGATGAAAGTTGCAGTTCTTGGAGCAGCCGGCGGTATTGGTCAGGCCCTTGCTCTTCTCCTCAAAACCCAGCTTCCTTCAGGTTCAGAGTTATCCCTTTACGACATCGCGCCGGTAACGCCGGGCGTCGCGGTCGATCTGAGCCATATTCCTACCGCGGTAAACATCAAAGGCTATTGCGGCACCGACGCGACTCCCGCGCTGGCCGGTGCGGACATCGTGCTGATATCCGCCGGGGTGGCCCGTAAACCGGGCATGGACCGTTCCGATTTGTTCAATGTCAACGCCGGCATCGTTCGTAATCTGGTCGAGCAAATTGCCGCCACTTGCCCAAAAGCCTGTATCGGCATTATCACCAATCCCGTCAACACCACGGTCGCTATTGCGGCTGAAGTGCTTAAGAAAGCCGGCGTTTACGATAAGAACAAACTGTTCGGCGTGACCACGCTGGACATTATCCGCTCCAATACCTTTGTGGCCGAACTTAAAGGCAAACGGCCGGAGGAGATCAACGTACCGGTTATCGGCGGGCACTCCGGCGTGACCATTCTGCCGCTATTGTCACAGGTGCCTGGCGTCAGCTTCAGCGATCGGGAAGTCGCCGACTTGACGAAACGTATCCAGAATGCGGGTACGGAAGTGGTGGAAGCGAAGGCCGGCGGCGGATCGGCTACCCTATCGATGGGACAGGCCGCCGCGCAGTTTGGCCTGTCGTTAACGCGAGCCTTGCTGGGTGAGAGCGGCGTGGTGGAGTGCGCCTATGTGGAAAGCGATGGTCAATATGCCCGTTTCTTCGCACAGCCGGTACTGTTGGGTAAAGACGGTATTGCCGAACGTAAAGAGATCGGCGCGCTGAGCCAGTTTGAACAAGATGCGCTCAAAAATATGTTGGAAACGCTGAATCAGGATATCGAATTAGGCGAAGCCTTTATCAAAGGCTAATCAACAATCCCTCGCGGCAACGCGAACCCGAGCCGGAGATCGATCTCCGGCTTTTCTTTTTACCGGGGCCGGATCAGCTTTTTTCTATCGATAAGCTCGTTGGTTTCCGGATCGTAATATCTGCTAGGCCAGATCTCGGATGGGTGGATATTCAGCGCATCGGCTATCAGCCACTCTCCTTTAGGCCAAGGGCGCGAAAGCGCATTCGCCAGCGTTGACGAGCTTAACCCTGCGGCGCGGGATACCGCTGCCAGCGTTGTGCCTTTTTTACGCAGAGCGGCGATGATATCTGCGGGATGCCAGTCATGTTTCCTTAAAGTCATAATCCTTCCCTTATTGCTATAAGACGACTGTGTATTAGTGGTATAAATAACGTGAGTTCGTTATATGCCGAGCTAATATGACATGATTATTTGGAAATAATATAGCATCTATTTTCTATAATATTCTCAAATTATTTCCTAATAAACCTGTTTTTGTTAGGGATGGCGCTATCAGGATGAAAGGCTATGAAAAAAGAGTGGTTTGCTACCAATGAGCTGATCGGCGTTGGCGGGCTTCCTAAATCAAGGCAGGGATTAAATAAGCGCGCTCGTGAAGACGGGTGGGAGAAGCGACGTCGTCGCGGCGTCCAGGGAAGAGGCGTGGAATACTCGATCCATAGCCTGCCTGACACGGTAAAAAAATCGTTATTACTTGAGAGCGACTCTCCCGCCTATGCGGAAAAACAGTCCGCCACGCTTGCCGTGTGGATGCAGATATACGATCAACTATCTGAAACAGAAAGAGATAAACTTATCTCCCATATCCTGAGGGTGGGCGTGTCGACCACGCTGAACCAGTTGGGCATTTTCCCTTCCGATGAGAAAACCGATCCCACGGCGATGGCCGAATAGAGCCTATTCCGTCATCTGCTCCTCGCGGGAATATGACGGAACCTCTCCTCTTTCCCATTATCTCCCTTATTTTTTGCTCTATATCTTCAGCGTCTAACCCGCCCTTTACCTTGAAAAATCTAGCTATCTTCACGCAACATCGATATTTTTTGCATCTTTTAGTGGTATTAATAACGCGTAGATGTTAAATGTTTAGGTAATATTAGTTCACTATATGGAAACGCTCGGTGCAAATCGATGCTGTCCTTTCAGTAAGCAGGAGAGTGAGGCTATGGACAAAGAATGGTTCGCCACGAATGAGCTGCTTGGTCTCGGCGGGTTGCCTAAATCCCCGCAGGGATTAAACAAACGCGCGCGCGACGGCGGCTGGGAGCGACGGAAACGCAAGGGCGTGCAGGGGCGCGGCGTCGAGTATTCGATTCACAGTCTCCCCGATGAGGTGAGAAACCAGCTGTTGATGAAAGAAGAGGAGGCGCCTGGATATCAGGTGAAAAAGGAGCCAGCGCTGCTGGCCTCCTGGATACATATTTTTCACCAGCTCTCGGAAAGCGAACAATCACGGCTGATAAACTTTATCCTGCGTGAGGGAGCCGTTGCGATGCTGTCCCGTCTGGATGATGGCGCGGATGACCGGACGGCGTAACGATTCGCTGTAGTCTGTTTACGCCGCTAGAAATCACGCCGCACCGCGATATGAGCGAGGCCTTCCAGCGCCTTGCGGAATGGCGTTTCCTGCAACGGCCGTAGCGCGGCAATCGCTTTGTCGGCCTCTTCCTCCGCGCGTTTGCGCGTGTAGTCGAGCGAACCGCATTGCTGCATGGCGGCGAGCACGGGGTCAAGCAGATGACGTCCGTTGCCTTCTTCTATCGCCTGACGAATCATGGCGCTCTGCTTGGCGTTACCGTTGCGCATCGCGTGTAATAAAGGCAGCGTTGGCTTGCCTTCGTTAAGATCGTCCCCGGTATTTTTACCCAGCGTTTTGCCGTCCGCGTTGTAATCCAGCAAATCATCAATAAGCTGGAAGGCCGTTCCCAGATAGCGCCCGTAGTCCTGCAATGCCTTTTCCTGCTCAGGCGTCGCATTCGCCAGAATCGCCGATGACTGCGCGGCGGCTTCAAACAAGCGCGCGGTTTTACTGTAAATCACGCGCATGTAGCTTTCTTCGGTGATATTGGGGTCGTTACAGTTCATCAACTGCAGGACTTCGCCTTCCGCGATCACGTTAACCGCTTCGGACATCAGCGCCAGCACGCGCAGCGATTCCAGGCTGGTCATCATCTGAAATGCGCGGGTATAGATAAAATCGCCGACCAGCACGCTGGCCGCGTTGCCGAAAGCGGCATTGGCGGTGGCTTTGCCGCGGCGCATATCGGATTCATCGACGACATCATCATGCAACAGCGTGGCGGTATGAATAAATTCGATCAGCGCCGCCACGGTGACGTGTTTGTCGCCTTCATAGGCCAGCGCTCGGGCCGCCAGCACCGCGATCATCGGTCTGATGCGCTTGCCGCCGCCGCTGATGATATAATGGCCGAGTTGATTAATAAGAACGACATCAGAGTTCAGTTGTTCAATGATTACGTTATTAACGGCCGTCATATCCTGGGCGGTTAACGATGTGATTTGTTCTAGATTCATGGTTTGTGCCAGCTGATTTCTTCAACATCGCCGTAAGATTATTGCTGTCTCATATCGGCATATGATGGAATTTGTTGAGTTGATTGTACTGGAAAAATGAGCGAGATAAACGGCAGTTAATACGTTGTATTCTTTTTCTGCACATCCTTCGATTCTGCACTTGTCATCCTCGGGTTTTTTGCGTAGAATTCGCGCCCTATTGTGAATATTTATAGCGCGCTCTGGATAATCATACGTTGAGTGCGCGGAAAGCGGAGTTTTTTATGTACGCAGTTTTCCAAAGTGGTGGTAAACAGCACCGAGTAAGCGAAGGTCAAACCGTTCGCTTGGAAAAGCTGGACATCGCAACTGGTGAAGCTATTGAGTTTGATCAGGTTCTGATGATTGCCAATGGTGAAGAGATCAAAATCGGCGTTCCTTTCGTCGATGGCGGTAAAATTAAAGCTGAAGTTGTTGCTCACGGTCGTGGCGAGAAAGTTAAGATTGTTAAGTTTCGTCGCCGTAAACACTATCGTAAGCAAGCAGGCCATCGTCAGTGGTTCACTGACGTGAAAATCACCGGCATCAGCGCTTAAGATTTAGGAGAGCGGATAAATGGCACACAAGAAAGCTGGCGGTTCGACCCGCAACGGTCGTGACTCAGAAAGCAAACGCCTGGGCGTAAAACGTTTCGGCGGCGAAGCAGTATTGGCGGGCAGCATCATCGTTCGTCAGCGCGGGACCAAATTCCACGCTGGCAGCAACGTAGGCTGCGGGAAAGACCATACTCTGTTCGCTTTGTCTGACGGTAAAGTTCAGTTCGAAGTCAAAGGCCCTAAAAATCGTAAATATATCAGTATCGTCGCTGAATAATTTTTCGCGTTAGGTCTTACGGATTTAAGCCCCGCAATTCGTTGCGGGGCTTTTTACATTCTGATCCCAAGCGATCGCCTGGACGAACATGAAGAGTAAACAGCAGGCTGGCATCGGTCTTTGTCTGGCGCTGACGACGGCGATATGCTGGGGCGCTTTACCGATCGCCATGAAGCAGGTTCTGGTCGTCATGGAGCCCTATACGGTTGTTTGGTATCGATTTTTCATTGCGTCTATCGGGCTAGGCCTGTTGTTGTCCTCGCGAGGGCAGCTGCCTCCGCTGCGGATTTTTCGTCGGCGTCGATGGTTGATCGCCTTATCGATAGCCGCCTGCGGCTTGCTGGGGAACTTTGTCTTCTTCAGTTCATCGCTGCAATACCTGAGTCCTACCGCCGCCCAGGTTATCGGTCAACTTTCGCCTGTCGGTATGATGTTCGCCAGCGTACTCATCCTGAAGGAGAAGATGCGGGTGACGCAGGTTATTGGCGCGGTGACGTTGGTTTGCGGACTGATTTTATTTTTTAACGCCAGCCTGATTGAAATTTTCACCCGGCTTACCGATTACACGCTGGGCGTTCTGTTGGGCGTGTGCGCCGCCGGAGTCTGGGTAACGTACGGCGTCGCCCAGAAGATATTGCTGCGTCGTTTAACGTCGCAGCAGATTCTATTGCTGCTTTACCTCATCTGCATCGCGTTTATTACGCCATTTGCCCATCCGGAGGTTATCCTGCGGCTCAACGGGCTGCAGCTCGCCTGTTTGCTGTTCTGCGGCGCGAATACGCTGATAGGCTATGGCGCTTTGGCCGAAGCGATGGCGCGTTGGCAGTCTGCTCAGGTGAGTGCGGTCATTACGCTTACGCCGCTATTCTCGCTGCTTTTCTCCGACGCGTTGGCGCTTATCTGGCCGGTGCATTTTGAGATTACGGCGCTGAATTTAGCGGGATATATCGGCGCTCTGGTCGTTGTGGCCGGCGCCATGTTTTCCGCGATAGGACACCGCTTTTTCCCTGTAAGAAAAGAGCCCGTTTCTATAGCGGCGCTCAAGTAGGCGGCGTGTCTAAACGAAAAAACGATGCGCATTCGTAGCGGGGATGGGGAGCGGTGTACTAATATCCATTCATAGCCGCCGTTTTTCAGTTGCCGGCAACGTTTTATCCTGCAACTCGAAATCATTGTGTATTTTTAATACGGATGAAAATATTGGGGGAAACGGGTACAATCCGCCCCTTTGCCGGAAATAGGTTCTGGTGCGTCAGTTTTTAATGGTTGGCGGCGATAAAGCCGGCATTCCTTGAAAGCGCAAAATCACGCCAAAAAGAACCAATAAATAGCCTAAAACAAGTAGATGTTCTCTATTGGTTTTTTGCGGAGAGAGTCAATGAAGTTTGTAGATGAAGCCACGATTCTGGTTGTGGCCGGTGATGGCGGTAACGGCTGCGTCAGCTTCCGCCGAGAAAAATATATTCCCAACGGCGGCCCTGACGGCGGCGACGGCGGCGACGGCGGCGACGTTTATCTGTTGGCCGATGAAAACCTGAACACGCTGATCGACTACCGTTTTGAGAAATCATTTCGAGCTGAACGCGGACAAAATGGCCAGAGCCGCGACTGCACCGGGAAACGTGGTAAAGACATCACTATCAAGGTTCCCGTCGGCACCCGCGTGCTGGATACCGGAACCGGCGAAGTGCTGGGGGATATGACGAGTCACCAGCAACGGCTGATGGTCGCCAAAGGCGGCTGGCACGGGTTGGGCAACTCCCGGTTCAAGTCTTCCGTTAACCGGGCCCCTCGTCAGAAAACCGACGGTACGCCGGGCGAAGAGCGTGAATTGATGCTGGAGCTGCTGCTGCTGGCCGATGTCGGCATGCTGGGGTTGCCTAACGCCGGTAAATCCACCTTTATCCGCGCCGTCTCGGCGGCCAAGCCCAAAGTGGCCGACTATCCCTTTACTACGCTGGTGCCGAGCCTCGGCGTTGTGCGCATGGACAGCGAACAGAGCTTCGTCGTCGCCGATATCCCGGGCTTGATCGAAGGGGCTTCCGACGGCGCCGGTTTGGGCATCCGCTTCCTCAAACATCTGGAACGCTGCCGGGTGTTGCTGCATCTTATTGATTTGGCGCCGATTGACGAGTCCGAACCGATAGAAAACGCCAAAGTGATCGTCAATGAATTACAGCAATATAGCGCGGCTCTCTCTGAAAAGCCGCGCTGGCTGGTGTTCAACAAAGTTGATTTGATCGACAAGGCCGAAGCTGGAAAACGCGCCAAAGAGATCGCGGCGGCGCTGGGGTGGGAAGAGAAATATTATCTGATTTCAGCGGCGAACCGTGAAGGGGTGAATGCACTGTGCTGGGATGTGATGAACTTCCTGAAAGTACAGCCTAAAGCCGCGGCGGTCGAAGCCAGCGCGCCGGAGAAAGTCGAATTCATGTGGGACGACTATCACCGTGAGCAGTTGGCGGCGGCAGAAAATGAAGCCGAGGAAGAGTGGGATGATGATTGGGACGACGAGGACGAAGAGGGCGTCGAAACCATTTATCAACGCTGATCTCGCCCTATCTCATTGCCGGAAAACCGCGGTTTTTCCGGCAAAGCGCTGAGTCGGCCCTTGCCGGTTGCTTCGGGATATTGACGGATAAATGCCCGAGGCAGGCCATCCTGAGACTGGCGATACGGGGCGCGATCGCGCCCCGTATCCGTTTAATTACTCTGATAGATATCTTTGTATAAGCGGCTTTCAAACCGCACCAGCGGAACCCGCCGCGCGCGTTGGTCTTCCGGCGGCACCGCATAACCGGAAAGGTACTGGACGAAGGCCATTTTCTGACCGCTGGCCGTGGTGATGAATCCCGCCAGGTTGTACACCCCTTGCAGGGCGCCGGTTTTCGCCGAAACCTTACCGTCTACGCCCGCTTCATGTAATCCGCCGCGATAGCGTAGGGTGCCGTCATAGCCGGCAAGCGGCAGCATCTCAATATAATTCAGCTCGTTATCATGCTGGGCGATATACTGCAACGCCTGCATCATGGTGGCCGGCGATATCAGGTTGTGTCTCGACAGGCCGGAGCCGTCAACCACAATGCTGTTGCCTAAGTCCACCCCGGCTTTCTGGCGTAAAATTTGACGCACCGCATCGGCGCCGGCCCGCCATGTACCGGGAACATTGAACCGTTCGTGGCCGATGGTGCGGAAAACGGTATCGGCGATCATGTTGTCGGACTTTTTCAACATAATGGTCAACAGGTCGTGCAGCGGCGCGGACTGGGTCTGTGCCAGTACGCTGCCGGCCGGGCCGGGCTGAGTCTGCCGGCGCAGGCTGCCTTTTATTCTAATTTCGGCCTGCAGCAGTTCGTCTTTGACAATCGCGCCGGCATAGCTGGCGCCATCCTGAATGGCGAAGGCCAGCGGGAGCGGGTCTTGCCGCTGCGTCAGGCAGCCGGTGAGCGTAAATCGATTCAGCTCTCCGGGTACCACATCCAGCTCGCAATATTGCGCCTCGGGGGAGCCTTTGGCCAGGGTGCGCACCTCGCTGAACATTTGCACCGGGTAGTAAGAGGCCACGCGGATGAATGCGTTGTCGCCGGCCTTAGGCGCGCTGTAGAGCGAAACGGAGAAGCAGTTGCGGTCGACGATTGCCGCGGACGGCGGCGCGCTGAAGCATTGCGTCATGTCGTTCCAGGGCCAGCCGGGCGCTTTATCGTGGCTGGCGAAGACCGAGGTGTCGATCATCACATCGCCCTCGATTTCCCGGATGCCGCGTTTTTTTAATTCCTGCACCATATTGCGTATTTGCTGGCGCTTTAACGTCGGGTCGCCGCTGAAGCGAACGATCAGATTACCCCGCAATTGGCCGTTAGTGACCGGGCTATGGCTTTCCATCGTGGTCGCAAAACGATAATCTGGTCCTAGCTGTAGGAGCGCCGCCAGCGCGGTCAGCACTTTTTGCGTACTGGCGGGCAGCGCCATCTGTTGACTGTTAAAGGCTAACGTAGGGGTAGTCGCGCCAATTTTTTGCACAACCAGAGCCAGATTGGCGCCATCGGGCAAATACTGAATGTGATCTTCAACAGTTGCTGCATTCGCATGCAGAACAAAAGCGCAGGCAAGTCCGGGAATGATCGATGAAAAACGCATAATCTCAGCTAACAACGGGGTAACGTGCGGTCATACTACGGCGCAACAAGGCCTAAAGTAAACGATGATCCCTATGGAACTCTGGGTTAAAATACGTATCAAAATGCAAAACCGCTTCCGGCCTGGAAATTTTTGTTCCGGGGCTGGTTACTTTTGTTTAATTGCCAGAAAGCACTGGCATATAAGTAGATACTCCGTCGTATTTGATTGTTAACGCGTCAGGATGGATGACGATTATTTGAGGCGTACGGATTTTCTAGAGGTATAGACAATTATGAAACAATTTCCGATGACGTTGCGCGGCGCTGAAAAATTACGCGAAGAGCTGGATTTTTTAAAGGGCGTTCGCCGGCCTGAAATCATTGCCGCGATCGCCGAAGCCCGCGAGCATGGCGATCTGAAAGAAAATGCGGAATACCACGCCGCGCGCGAGCAGCAGGGGTTCTGTGAAGGGCGTATCCGGGATATAGAAGCCAAATTATCCAATGCGCAGATTATCGACGTGACTAAAATGACGGCGACGGGGCGCGTCATCTTTGGCGCAACCGTTAAGATCGTCAATCTGGACACGGAAGAAGAGCAGACTTATCGCATCGTTGGCGATGACGAGGCTGACTTTAAGCAGAATCTGATCTCCGTTAACTCGCCGATCGCCCGCGGGCTTATCGGTAAAGAACAGGACGACATTGTTGTGATTCGTACGCCGGGCGGCGACGTAGAGTACGAAATCGTCAGCGTTGAATACCTGTAATTTCGTTATCTTGATGATAAAAACAACAAAGTTTGTAAAGAAAAGAAAAAGGCCGCTTGCGGCCTTTTCTCTCACAGAGAGGCATGGCACCTTTCCGTTAAAACAGCGTATCTTGAAATAAAAAATGCTATCGTGGTAACACTATTTTACCTTCTTTCGAAGGACGATAGAGTACCAGCGTATGACCGATAACCTGAACGTTATTGGCCCCGGTTTCACGAATAATAGCTTCAATAATCAAAGTCTTAGTCTCTCTTTCTTCAGCGGCGACCTTAACTTTGATCAGTTCGTGATGTTCTAATGCTTGTTCGATCTCAGCCAGAACACCTTCGGTGAGGCCGTTATTGCCCAGCATGACAACCGGTTTTAACGGGTGCGCCAGACCTTTCAGGTGTTGTTTTTGTTTATTACTTAGATTCATTGTCTTTTTTGCTTAGGTTGGGATTGAAAACGGTTCATTCTACCGCCATCTCATGATTATAACCAATTTGGTTGTGCGGATTGAGATCGGAGAGCCGTCTCTACTTACCCCTAGCGCCTTATTCAGAATGGTTGGGAAATAGATGGCCACTAAAAAGCGTTCTGCAAGTTCCAGTCGCTGGTTGCAGGAACACTTTAGCGATAAATATGTGCAACAGGCGCAGAAAAAAGGGCTCCGCTCTCGAGCTTGGTTTAAACTTGATGAAATACAGCAGAGCGACAAACTGTTTAAACCCGGCATGACGGTTGTTGATTTAGGCGCGGCGCCCGGCGGCTGGTCGCAGTACGTTGTGACGCAGATTGGCGGTAAGGGTCGCATCATTGCATGTGATATTCTGCCGATGGATCCTATTGTCGGTGTCGATTTCCTGCAAGGGGATTTTCGTGATGAATTAGTCCTTAACGCTCTTCTCGAAAGAGTCGGGGACAACAAGGTTCAGGTGGTGATGTCTGACATGGCCCCGAACATGAGCGGTACACCGGCAGTTGATATTCCGAAAGCGATGTATCTGGTTGAATTAGCACTTGGTATGTGTCGGGATGTTTTAGCGCCAGGCGGAAGTTTCCTGGTCAAAGTGTTTCAGGGAGAAGGTTTTGATGAATACCTGCGGGAAATTCGCTCCCTGTTTACGAAGGTTAAAATTCGTAAACCAGACGCTTCGCGTTCCAGATCTCGTGAAGTGTATATCGTAGCGACAGGGCGCAAACTGTAGTACCCTAACGCTGTTTTTTAACACAGTTGTAATAATGAGGTTAATCCCTTGAGTGACATGGCGAAAAACCTGATTCTCTGGTTAGTCATCGCAGTCGTGCTGATGTCCGTATTCCAGAGCTTTGGGCCCAGCGAGTCGAATGGCCGTAGGGTGGATTATTCAACCTTCTTAACTGAAGTGAATCAGGATCAGGTCCGTGAAGCACGTATCAACGGGCGTGAGATCAGTGTTATCAAAAAAGATAGCAACAGATACACGACTTATATTCCTGTCAACGATCCCAAGCTGCTGGATAACCTGCTAACGAAGAATGTGAAAGTCGTTGGTGAACCGCCGGAAGAGCCGAGTTTACTGGCTTCGATCTTTATTTCCTGGTTCCCGATGCTGCTACTGATCGGCGTCTGGATCTTCTTCATGCGTCAAATGCAGGGCGGCGGCGGTAAAGGCGCCATGTCCTTTGGCAAGAGCAAGGCTCGTATGCTGACGGAAGACCAGATCAAAACGACGTTCGCCGATGTCGCCGGTTGCGACGAAGCGAAGGAAGAAGTCAGCGAACTGGTTGAGTATCTGCGTGAACCCAGCCGATTCCAGAAGCTGGGCGGCAAGATACCGAAAGGCATTCTGATGGTCGGCCCGCCGGGGACAGGTAAAACCCTGTTGGCGAAAGCGATCGCCGGCGAAGCGAAAGTTCCGTTCTTTACGATTTCCGGTTCAGACTTCGTTGAAATGTTTGTCGGTGTAGGGGCTTCCCGCGTTCGCGACATGTTCGAGCAGGCGAAGAAAGCCGCGCCTTGTATCATCTTTATCGATGAAATCGATGCGGTAGGCCGTCAACGCGGCGCCGGATTGGGCGGCGGCCACGACGAACGTGAACAGACGCTGAACCAGATGCTGGTCGAGATGGATGGTTTCGAAGGCAATGAAGGCATTATTGTGATCGCCGCCACCAACCGTCCCGATGTGCTTGACCCGGCGTTGCTGCGTCCGGGCCGTTTTGACCGTCAGGTCGTGGTCGGCCTGCCGGACGTGCGTGGCCGTGAACAGATTCTGAAAGTGCATATGCGCCGCGTGCCGCTGTCTCCGGATATCGATGCGTCCGTTATCGCGCGCGGCACGCCCGGCTTCTCCGGCGCCGATTTGGCCAACCTGGTCAACGAAGCGGCCCTGTTCGCCGCCCGTGGTAATAAACGAGTTGTCTCCATGGTTGAGTTTGAAAAGGCGAAAGACAAGATCATGATGGGGGCGGAGCGCCGCTCCATGGTGATGACGGAACAGCAGAAAGAGTCGACGGCCTACCATGAAGCGGGTCATGCGATTATCGGTCGGCTGGTGCCGGAACATGATCCGGTGCATAAAGTGACGATTATTCCGCGCGGACGCGCGTTGGGCGTGACGTTCTTCCTGCCGGAAGGCGATGCGATCAGCGCCAGCCGTCAGAAGCTGGAAAGTCAGATCTCCACGCTGTACGGCGGTCGTCTGGCTGAAGAGATCATCTACGGAGCGGAGAAGGTTTCTACCGGCGCGTCGAACGATATCAAGGTCGCGACCTCTATTGCCCGCAACATGGTCACGCAGTGGGGCTTCTCCGAAAAACTCGGTCCGCTGCTGTACGCGGAGGAAGACGGCGAAGTCTTCCTGGGGCGCTCCGTCGCCAAGGCCAAACATATGTCCGATGAAACCGCCAGAATCATCGACCAAGAAGTTAAATCTCTGATTGAACGTAACTACCAGCGCGCGCGTGAGTTACTGATGGCGAATATGGACATCCTGCATTCCATGAAGGATGCATTGATGAAATATGAAACCATCGATGCGCCGCAAATCGATGATTTGATGTCGCGTAAAGATGTGCGTCCGCCCGCGGGCTGGGAAGAGCCTGGTTCAGGCAGCAGCTCCGGCAGCGGCGGTTCGCCGAAGTCGCCGACGCCGGTTGATGAACCGCGCACGACTAACCCGGGCGGCACGATGTCTGAACAGTTAGGCGAGAAATAAATCGATCGACGCTGTATCACAGGGTAGCCGTCGTTAAGCCAAACCCCGGACTTGTCCGGGGTTTTTACTTAATTATCAGCCGGATAGGTTTTAATATAGTCAACGATTTGAGGGATAAGCATGCAATTGATCGCCAGAGGATCAACCCTGGATCTTTCTCGCCCCAACGTTATGGGCATTCTCAACGTCACTCCCGATTCATTCTCCGACGGCGGCCGGCACAATACGTTGGATGCGGCGCTGGTTCATGCCCAGGATATGATCGCCGCCGGCGCGACGCTGATTGATATTGGCGGAGAGTCAACCCGCCCCGGCGCCGACGAGGTTAGCGTGCAGGAGGAGCTGGAGCGCGTGATTCCCGTCGTCGAGGCGCTGGCGAGGCGTTTTGACGTATGGATTTCTGTCGATACGTCAAAGCCTGAAGTGATAACGGCTGCGGCGCAAGCGGGCGCTCACTTAATTAACGATATTCGTTCATTGCAAGAACCCGGCGCTTTGGCTGCCGCGGCGGCGACCGGGTTACCGGTGTGCCTGATGCATATGCAGGGATTGCCAAAAACCATGCAGCATAACCCTCACTATGATGACTTGATGAGCGAGGTGGGGGATTTTTTACAGCGGCAGATCGCGCGCTGCGTGAACGGCAATATTCTGAAAAGTAATTTGTTGCTGGATCCCGGATTCGGATTTGGCAAGAATCTGACCCACAATTACCAGCTTCTGGCCCGCCTGGGGGAATTGCATCGCTTCGGATTGCCTCTGCTGGTGGGGATGTCGAGGAAATCGATGATTGGACAACTGCTCAAGGTTCCCCCGGTGCAGCGGGTGCAGGGCAGCGTGGCCTGCGCAGTGATTGCGGCGATGCAGGGCGCGCAAATTATTCGTGTCCATGACGTAAAGGAAACGGTAGATGCGATGCGCATAGTTGAAGCGACTCTTTCAGCAAAGGAATAAAAATTATTATGAGTAACCGTAAGTATTTTGGGACCGATGGCGTTCGGGGAAAAGTGGGCGATAGTCCGATTACCCCCGACTTTGTGCTGAAGCTGGGCTGGGCGGCAGGAAAAGTGCTGTCGCGACACGGCTCCCGTAAGATCATCATCGGTAAGGACACCCGAATTTCCGGTTATATGCTGGAGTCTGCGCTGGAGGCCGGCCTGGCGGCGGCGGGATTGTCCGCCTCGTTTACCGGCCCCATGCCGACGCCGGCGGTGGCCTACCTGACCCGCACCTTCAGGGCGGAAGCCGGTATCGTTATCTCAGCCTCCCACAATCCCTATTACGACAACGGCATTAAATTCTTCTCCATCGACGGCACCAAACTGCCAGATGAGGTTGAAGAGGCGATCGAAACGGAACTTGAGAAGCCGCTGACCTGCGTTGAATCGGCGGAGCTGGGTAAAGCCAGCCGCATCGTTGACGCCGCCGGACGTTATATCGAATTCTGCAAGGGGACATTCCCGAGCGAGCTGAATCTGAACGGCCTGAAAATCGTGGTTGATTGCGCGAATGGCGCAACCTACCACATTGCCCCCAGCGTGCTACGCGAACTGGGCGCGAAGGTCATCGCTATTGGCTGCGAGCCGGACGGCATGAACATCAATGAAGAGTGCGGCGCCACGGATGTCCGGCAGTTGCAGGCGCGCGTTCTGGCGGAAAAGGCCGACGTAGGGCTGGCTTTTGACGGCGATGGCGACCGATTGATTATGGTGGATCACCTTGGCAATAAAGTCGACGGCGATCAGATCCTGTATATCATCGCTCGGGAGGGGCTACGCCAGGGGCAGCTGCGCGGCGGCGCGGTGGGAACGTTAATGAGCAATATGGGGCTGGAGCTGGCGCTGAAGCAGCTGGGCATTCCATTCGCCCGCGCTAAAGTCGGCGATCGCTATGTGCTGGAGATGATGCAGGCCAAGGGGTGGCGTATCGGCGCTGAAAACTCCGGTCATGTTATTCTTCTGGATAAAACAACGACGGGCGACGGCGTTATCGCCGGTTTGCAAGTGCTTACTGCCATGATCAGAAACCACATGAGTCTGCACGATCTGTGCAGCGGCATGAAGCTATTTCCTCAGGTGCTGGTGAATGTTCGCTACTCGGGCGAGAACGATCCGCTTGAGGACACGCGGGTTCAGCAGATAACGCACGACGTGGAGAAAGAGCTGACGGGGCGGGGACGGGTATTGCTGCGCAAATCAGGCACGGAGCCGCTGATCCGCGTGATGGTCGAAGGTGAAAATGAAACGACGGTTATCGAACTGGCCAATCGCATCGCAGATGCGGTCAAAGCGGTTTAAACCAGGCCGGCATTAGCCGGGGCGGGCTCCCCTGCCCGCCGTCTTCCGCTTCGTCGCCGGCGAGGCTGAGAAACGCCGCCGCGGTTTTTTATTCGGGTTCGATTCGCCACTGGCTAACCTTAACAATCAAGCAGATAAGGCGTTCAACGACGATTATGTCGCGAAAGACGCTGTTTTTTTCTTCAATCAGCCAACGGCGGTTAAATTACCCTTGCGTACGCTACAGCCTTTGGTTAGTATTCAGACCCGCTTAATAAGGGATGATGTTTTCATTCGCTTTAGCGGATTACGCGCGGTTTTTTCCGCAAGAATTTAAAATTCCCATAAATAATGGGGAAAACGGTTACAGGTACAACTATGTACGAAGCTCTGTTAGTCATTTTCCTGTTGATAGCGATCGGGCTGGTTGCCTTGATCATGCTGCAACAAGGTAAAGGTGCTGATATGGGAGCCTCGTTCGGAGCAGGTGCTTCCGCCACTTTGTTCGGTTCGAGCGGCTCCGGGAATTTCATGACCCGCATGACGGCGGTACTGGCGACGCTGTTTTTCATTATCAGTCTGGTGCTGGGCAATATGAGCACTCGGCACGGTAAGGCCGGCGGCGTATGGGATAACCTGAGCCAGCCGGAAAAAGTCGAGCAGAGCACGACGCCTGCCGCGCCTTCTGCGCCAGCGAGCGATATTCCGCAGTAATCGTTTTGAGTTTTAAGTAGTACCGACGACGGCGACCGCCGCTGTTGTCGCGCAGCAGTAATTGTGATGCCGAGGTGGTGGAATTGGTAGACACGCTACCTTGAGGTGGTAGTGCCCGATTGGGCTTACGGGTTCAAGTCCCGTCCTCGGTACCAATCCTATAGATAACTTGCTTTTTGGCGGTTGTCAGCGTAGTATTTGCCACGTTTTCGGACGCGGGGTGGAGCAGCATGGTAGCTCGTCGGGCTCATAACCCGAAGGTCGTCGGTTCAAATCCGGCCCCCGCAACCACTTAACTTTCCGGGTAGCGTTTTTTCAAATAGGCTGTTCATTAAGTTTTCATCGCTTCCGCAGTCGTTTTGAAAGAATCCTTAACCGAAAGTTAGGCCGCGTTGTTTAGCGGTAATAGGGTCCAGTTGCATAAAGCCCCGATATATCGGGGTTTTTTGTTATTTGGTAACAGAATTACTGGGCTATTAAGCCCTTTTTTTATGTCTTGGGGGTGGGCTTGTCCACGTTAGAGCAAAAATTAACAGCGATGATTTCAGCACCAGTCGAAGCATTAGGCTATGAGCTGGTTGGCATTGAGTTCATCCGTGGTCGCCAATCGACGCTGCGTATCTATATTGATAGTGAAGATGGGATCACTGTTGATGATTGTGCTGATGTCAGTCACCAGGTCAGCGCCGTGTTGGATGTTGAAGATCCCATCACCGTCGCCTACAACCTGGAAGTATCATCTCCGGGGCTTGAGCGTCCTTTGTTCACGGCGGAACATTATGTCCGTTTCATCGGTGAAGAGGTGACGGTGGTGCTGCGTATGGCAGTCCAGAATCGCCGCAAATGGTTAGGGGTTATTAAGGCCGTTGACGGCGAGATGATCACCATAACAGTGGAAGGCAAAGACGAAGTGTTCGCGCTGAGCAACATCCAGAAAGCGAACCTGGTACCCCACTTTTAAAGTTTGGATGAGGCAACTAGGATGAATAAAGAGATTCTGGCTGTTGTTGAAGCTGTTTCCAACGAAAAAGCCGTCCCGCGTGAAAAGATTTTCGAGGCGTTGGAAACCGCACTGGCGACAGCAACGAAGAAAAAATACGAACAGGAAATCGATGTTCGCGTCAGTATCGATCGTAAAACCGGCGATTTCGATACCTTCCGCCGCTGGCTGGTGGTCGAGGAAGTTACCCAGCCAACGCGTGAAATTACCCTGGAAGCGGCGCAGTTTGAAGATCCCGCTCTCGGCATCGGTGATTACGTCGAAGATCAGATCGAATCCGTCACCTTTGACCGTATTACCACGCAAACCGCAAAACAGGTTATCGTACAGAAAGTGCGCGAAGCCGAACGCGCCATGGTCGTCGATCAGTTCCGCGAACAGGAAGGCGAGATTGTCACCGGCGTCGTGAAGAAAGTTAACCGTGATAACATCTCTCTGGATTTAGGTAATAACGCGGAAGCGGTTATCGGTCGTGAAGATATGCTGCCTCGGGAAAACTTCCGCCCCGGCGATCGCATTCGCGGCGTGCTGTACGCCGTTCGCCCTGAAGCCCGCGGCGCTCAGCTGTTTGTCAGCCGTTCCCGCCCGGAAATGCTGGTCGAACTCTTCCGTATCGAAGTTCCGGAAATCGGCGAAGAAGTTATCGAGATCAAGGCTGCGGCCCGCGATCCCGGCTCCCGTGCGAAAATCGCGGTGAAAACCAACGACAAACGCATTGACCCGGTCGGCGCTTGCGTAGGCATGCGCGGCGCGCGCGTTCAGGCCGTCTCCAGCGAGCTTGGCGGCGAGCGCATTGATATTATTCTGTGGGATGATAATCCCGCCCAGTTTGTTATCAACGCCATGGCCCCGGCCGATGTCGTTTCCATCGTGGTCGACGAAGATACCTGTACGATGGATATCGCCGTGGAGTCCAGCAACCTGGCTCAGGCGATTGGCCGCAACGGCCAGAACGTGCGTCTGGCTTCCCAACTGTTGAAACAGCATCGTTCGGACGATCGTTGGGAACTGAACGTTATGACCGTGGAAGATCTTCAGGCCAAGCATCAGGCTGAAGCGCATGCCGCGATTGATGTCTTCACCAAGCATCTGGATATCGACGAAGAGTTCGCCACCGTGCTGGTTGAAGAAGGCTTCTCCTCGCTTGAAGAGCTGGCGTATGTGCCGATCAAAGAGCTGCTGGCAATCGAAGGGCTGGACGAAGAGACCGTTGAGGTATTGCGTGAGCGAGCCAAGGCCGCGTTAACGACGCTGGCGTTGGCGGATGAAGAAAGTCGCGGCGACGGCCAACCCGCAGACGATTTGCTCAGTTTACCTGGCCTGTCGCGTGAATTGGCGTTTAAGCTGGCCGCGCGCGGCATTTGCACGCTGGAAGATCTTGCTGAGCAGGGCGTCGACGACCTGACGGATATTGAAGAGCTTAATGACGAAAAAGCCGGCGAGCTGATTATGGCCGCCCGTAATATCTGTTGGTTTGGCGACGAAAACGAATAACGAACTGTAGCAGGAAAGGAACAGCATGACAGATGTAACCGTAAAATCGCTGGCCACAGAGATTCAGACTTCGGTTGACCGCCTGATACAGCAGTTTGCTGATGCGGGAATTACCAAGTCTGCATCGGATTCTGTGACCCAGCATGAAAAAGAAACATTATTGGCGCACTTGAACCGGGATCGTGGAAATGCGCCAGGTAAATTGACACTGCAGCGTAAAACGCGTAGCACGTTAAATATTCCGAGCACCGGCGGAAAAAGTAAGTCGGTGCAGATTGAAGTCCGCAAGAAACGCACTTATGTAAAACGCGATCCTCTCGAAGCTCAAAAAGCGGAAGAGGAAGAGCTGGCACGGCGTGAAGCGGAAGAACAGGCACAACGCGCTGCTGAAGAGCAAGCCAAACGCGAGGCGGAAGAAAAAGCCAGGCGTGAGGCCGCTGAGAAAGCAAAGCGCGCTGCTGAAGAGCAAGCCAAACGTGAAGCCGCCGAAAAAGCTAAGCGTGATGTAGCGGAAAAAGAAAAAGTGATTAATCAACAAAACGATAATATAACCAAGCCTGCTCAGGCTGAAAAAGCCCGACGTGAAGCCGAAGCCGCCGAGCTTAAGCGTAAAGCCGAAGAAGCCGCTCGCCTCAAGGTTGAAGAAGAAGCGCGGCGCATGGCTGAAGAAGCCCGTCGCATGGCGGAAGAGAACGCCGGACGCTGGGAAGCTGAAAGCGCCAAGCCTGAAGAGTCTGCCGATTATCATGTGACCACTTCGCATCATGCCCGCGAGGCGGAAGATGAAAACGATCGTCAGGTTGAAGGCGAACGCCGCAGCCGCGGCCGCGGTAAAGTGACCAAGCAGAAAAAAGGCAACCGTCTGTCCGAATCCAAAGCCGATCGCGAAGAGGCCCGCGCCGTTACCCGCGGCGGCAAAGGAAAACGCAAACCCAGTTCGTTGCAACAGGGATTCAACAAGCCGGTTCAGGCCGTTAACCGTGATGTCATCATCGGTGAAACGGTTACCGTCGCCGAGTTGGCGAATAAAATGGCGGTGAAAGGCTCCCAGGTTATCAAAGCCATGATGAAGATGGGCGCCATGGCCACGATTAACCAGGTTATTGACCAGGAAACCGCGCAGTTGGTTGCCGAGGAGATGGGCCATAAAGTTATTCTTCGCCGTGAGAATGAACTTGAAGAGGCGGTAATGAGCGACCGCGACACCGGGGCCGCCGCTGAGTCCCGCGCGCCGGTAGTCACCATCATGGGCCATGTCGACCATGGTAAAACCTCGCTGCTGGACTACATCCGTTCAACCAAAGTCGCCGCGGGCGAAGCCGGCGGCATCACGCAGCATATCGGCGCTTATCACGTTGAAACCGACAACGGCATGATCACGTTCCTGGATACGCCCGGACACGCCGCGTTTACCGCGATGCGCGCGCGCGGCGCCCAGGCGACGGATATCGTGGTGCTGGTTGTCGCTGCGGATGATGGCGTAATGCCGCAGACCATCGAGGCCATCCAGCACGCCAAAGCGGCGCATGTGCCGGTTGTCGTCGCGGTGAACAAAATCGATAAGCCGGAAGCCGATCCCGACCGTGTGAAAACCGAACTGTCCCAGTACGGCATCATGCCGGAAGAGTGGGGCGGCGAATCTCAGTTCGTACACGTATCCGCCAAGGCGGGCACCGGCATCGACGAACTGCTGGACGCCATCCTGCTGCAAGCCGAAGTGCTGGAGCTGAAGGCGATCCGCAGCGGTATGGCCAGCGGCGTGGTGATCGAATCCTTCCTGGATAAAGGCCGCGGCCCGGTCGCGACCGTTCTGGTGCGCGAAGGCACCCTGAACAAAGGCGATATCGTGCTGTGCGGTTTTGAATACGGACGCGTTCGCGCAATGCGTGACGAACTGGGACGTGAAATTACCGCGGCCGGTCCGTCCATTCCGGTGGAAATCCTCGGGCTGTCCGGCGTGCCGGCGGCAGGCGACGAAGCGACCGTGGTCCGTGACGAGAAAAAGGCGCGTGAAGTGGCGCTGTATCGTCAGGGCAAATTCCGCGAAGTCAAGCTGGCCCGTCAGCAGAAGTCCAAGCTGGAGAATATGTTCGCCAACATGACCGAAGGCGAAGTTTCCGAGCTGAATATCGTGCTTAAGTCTGACGTTCAGGGCTCTTGCGAAGCGATTTCCGATGCGTTGGAGAAATTGTCCACCGAAGAAGTGAAGGTGAAAATCGTCGGCTCCGGCGTGGGCGGCATCACCGAAACGGACGCCACGCTGGCGGCCGCGTCGAATGCGATTATTCTTGGCTTTAACGTCCGCGCCGATGCGTCAGCGCGTCGTATCGTTGAGTCTGAAAATCTGGATCTGCGCTACTATTCGGTTATCTATGACCTGATTGATGAAGTTAAGCAGGCCATGAGCGGCATGCTGGCGCCGGAATACAAACAGGAAATCATCGGCCTGGCCGAAGTTCGCGATGTATTCAAATCGCCGAAGTTCGGCGCCATCGCCGGCTGTATGGTGACGGAAGGCGTGGTTAAGCGTCACAACAAGATTCGCGTACTGCGTGAAAACGTGGTCATCTATGAAGGCGAGCTCGAGTCCCTGCGTCGCTTCAAAGATGACGTCAACGAAGTTCGCAGCGGTATGGAGTGCGGTATCGGCGTTAAGAACTACAACGATGTCCGTGCCGGCGACGTGATCGAAGTTTTTGAAACGATTGAGATCAAACGTACGATTGCCTAAATCGGCGTTAAGCGATGCGATAAGTTATTCATGGGGGGCCTTGCGCCCCCCGATTTTTACTTGAGGATTCAACATGGCAAAAGAGTTCAGCCGCACCCAGCGCGTAGCGCAGGAAATGCAAAAAGAAATCGCCATTATTATTCAACGGGAAGTGAAAGATCCGCGGATCGGCATGGCCACCGTATCCGGCGTTGAGGTTTCACGCGATCTGGCTTACGCCAAAGTGTTCGTGACGTTTCTGAATGACAACGAACCGGAGCAGGTGAAAGCGGCGGTTAAGGCGCTGCAAGACGCCTCGGGTTTTATCCGCATGCTGCTGGGTAAGGCGATGCGTCTGCGCGTGGTGCCGGAACTGACGTTTTCCTACGATAATTCGCTGGTGGAAGGGATGCGTATGTCCAATCTGGTCACGAACGTTGTCAGACATGACGCCGAGCGTCGTTCGGCGACGGGCGAAGATCGGGAGGATTAATGAGCCGTCCTCGCCGCCGCGGCCGTGATGTGCACGGCGTATTGCTATTGGATAAACCGCAGGGCATGTCCTCCAATGATGTTTTGCAGAAAGTAAAACGGATTTTCAACGCCAATAAAGCCGGCCATACGGGAGCCTTGGATCCGCTGGCGACGGGGATGTTGCCCATTTGCCTGGGCGAAGCGACAAAGTTTTCGCGCTACCTGCTGGATTCTGATAAACGATATCGCGTTATTGCCCGTCTTGGGCAACGGACGGATACCTCAGATGCCGATGGTAATGTGATTGAAACGCGTCCGATCGCTTTTTCTTCCGCTGAGCTGGACGCGGCGCTGGACGCTTTTCGCGGCGCGACGAAACAGGTTCCCTCGATGTACTCGGCGCTGAAGTATCAAGGTCGTCCGCTCTACGAATATGCGCGTCAAGGGCAGGTCGTTCCACGAGAAGCGCGCGATATTACCGTTTATGAACTGCTGTTTATCCGCTGCGAGGGCGATGAGCTTGAACTGGAGATTCACTGTTCGAAAGGCACCTATATCCGCACCATTATTGATGATTTAGGCGAACGGCTCGGCTGCGGCGCGCACGTGATTTATCTGCGCCGCCTGCAGGTTGCGACCTATCCGGCGCAACGGATGGTGACGCTGGACCAGCTGAACGCATTGCTGGAACAGGCGCAGGCCGAGGCGCGCTCGCCGGCGCTGAGTCTCGATCCTTTGTTAATGCCGATGGAGAGCCCGGCCATGGGCTTTCCCGAAGTCAATCTGACCCCTGTTACCGCCGGCTATCTGAAGTTGGGGCAGGCGGTTCAGGCCTCCGGCGCGCCGGCGCACGGCATGGTGCGGATTACCGAAGGCGATGCGCGTAAGTTCATCGGCATGGGCGAGATCGACGACGAAGGACGCGTGGCTCCCCGCCGTTTGGTCGTCGAGTTTCAGGAGTAAGTCGGCCTGTTGGCGCCTTGCTATCGGGTGAGGCTAAGAGTAGAATAGCGCGGCTTGACTATTGGGTGGCTGAATTAGAGATCGGCGCCTGTTTTTTTATCTATAATGTTTGGAGTATGACTATGTCTCTAAGTGTTGAAGCTAAAGCTAAAATCGTTGCAGAGTTCGGTCGCGGCGCTAACGACAGCGGTTCTACCGAAGTTCAGGTTGCTTTGCTGACTGCGCAGATCAACCACCTGCAAGGTCACTTTGCCGAGCACAAAAAAGATCACCACAGCCGTCGTGGTCTGCTGCGTATGGTTTCTCAGCGTCGTAAGCTGCTGGACTACCTGAAGCGTAAAGATGTAGCGCGTTATACCACCCTGATTGAACGTCTGGGTCTGCGTCGCTAAGCTTTCTGAGTTTCAGTGGGAAGGGGCCTTTGCAGGCCCCTTTCTTCTAGGAAGCGTGAGTAAAACAGAGTAATGTAGTTGTTGTTTTAATTATGATCTTTCATTGCAGAGGTTCGCGCGGCTAATGAGAGGCTTTATCTGCATGGGCGGAATAAAGGTTGTCATTAGTCGCGAGGATGTGATGCAAAGATCGGGAGTTCACCGGCGCGTCTATCTTGAACAGGTATGATGCGCCCAAGTTAAGGATATTATTTTGCTCAATCCGATCGTTCGTAAATTTCAATACGGGCAGCATACCGTCACGTTAGAAACCGGTATGATGGCTCGCCAGGCTACCGCCGCCGTTATGGTCAGCATGGATGATACCGCAGTATTCGTGACCGTGGTCGGCGCTAAAAAAGCTAAACCGGGTCAGGATTTCTTCCCGTTAACCGTTAACTATCAAGAGCGTACTTACGCTGCGGGGCGAATTCCCGGCGGCTTCTTCCGTCGCGAAGGCCGTCCGAGCGAAGGTGAAACGCTGATCGCGCGTCTGATCGACCGCCCGATTCGTCCGCTGTTCCCCGATGGTTTCCTGAATGAAGTTCAGGTTATCGCCACCGTGGTTTCCGTTAACCCGCAGGTAAACCCCGATATCGTCGCCATGATTGGCGCGTCCGCCGCGCTGAGCCTGTCCGGCATTCCGTTCAACGGCCCGATCGGCGCGGCGCGCGTCGGCTACCTGAACGATCGGTACGTGCTGAACCCGACCACGGATGAGCTGAAAGAGAGTCGTCTGGATCTGGTGGTCGCCGGCACTGAAGGCGCGGTGCTGATGGTTGAATCCGAAGCCGATCTGTTAAGCGAAGATCAGATGCTGGGCGCCGTGGTGTTCGGCCATGAGCAGCAGCAGGTGGTTATTCAGAACATCAATGAGCTGGTGAAGGAAGCGGGGAAACCGCGCTGGGACTGGCAGCCGGAGTTGGCGAACGACGCGCTGAACGCGCGCGTGGCGGCCTTTGCCGAGTCTCGCCTTAGCGATGCGTATCGTATTACCGACAAACAGGAACGTTACGCGCAGATCGACGCGATCAAAGCGGAGGCGATCGCCGCCCTGCAGGCCGAACAGCCGGAAAACGAGCCGCTGGATGAAAGCGAGCTGGGCGAAATCCTGCACGCCATCGAGAAAAATGTGGTGCGTAGCCGCGTGCTGCGCGGCGAACCGCGTATCGACGGACGTGAAAAAGACATGATCCGCGGCCTGGATGTGCGCACCGGCGTGCTGCCGCGTACGCATGGCTCCGCGCTGTTCACCCGTGGCGAAACCCAGGCGCTGGTTACCGCGACCCTGGGGACGGAGCGCGATGCGCAGACCATTGACGAGCTGACCGGCGAACGTACCGATCGCTTCCTGCTGCACTATAACTTCCCTCCGTACTCCGTTGGGGAAACCGGTATGGTTGGCTCGCCGAAGCGCCGTGAAATCGGCCATGGCCGTCTGGCGAAACGCGGCGTGCTGGCCGTGATGCCGAAAGCCAATGAGTTCCCTTACACCGTGCGTGTGGTTTCCGAGATTACGGAGTCCAACGGTTCTTCCTCTATGGCTTCCGTGTGCGGCGCGTCTCTGGCGCTGATGGATGCCGGCGTGCCGATTAAAGCCGCTGTCGCAGGCATTGCGATGGGGTTGGTGAAAGAGGGCGAGAACTTTGTCGTGCTGTCCGATATTCTGGGCGATGAAGACCATCTGGGCGATATGGACTTTAAAGTCGCCGGCAGCCGCGAAGGCATCACCGCGTTGCAGATGGATATCAAAATCGAAGGCATCACCCGCGAAATCATGCAGGTTGCTCTGAACCAGGCCAAAGGCGCGCGTCTGCACATCCTGGGCGTGATGGAACAGGCGATCAGCACGCCGCGCGGCGATATTTCCGAATTCGCGCCGCGTATCCACACCATTAAGATCAGCACGGATAAGATTAAAGACGTTATCGGTAAAGGCGGCTCGGTTATCCGCGCGCTGACCGAAGAAACCGGCACCACCATCGAGATCGAAGACGACGGTACGGTTAAGATCGCTTCAACCGATGGTGAGAAAGCCAAGCACGCGATTCGCCGTATCGAAGAGATTACGGCTGAAATCGAAGTCGGCCGAATCTATCAGGGTAAAGTGACGCGCATCGTCGATTTCGGCGCTTTCGTCGCCATCGGCGGCGGTAAGGAAGGTCTGGTGCATATTTCTCAAATCGCCGATAAGCGAGTAGAGAAAGTGACCGATTACCTGCAAATGGGTCAGGAAGTTCCGGTCAAGGTACTGGAAGTCGACCGCCAGGGCCGCGTGCGCCTAAGCATTAAAGAAGCCAATGCTCAACCTCAGGAAGCCGCGGCAGCGCCTTCTGAGGGAGAATAACTGTTAACGACAGTAGTGCGGCTCCTTACCCAAGGTAAGGAGCTGCGATCGTAAGGAGCGGACGTCCTTATGTTGAGCAAACCGGGACAGGATGTTCATCCAATGTTTGTCTTCGGGAGTGGGAAATGAAGCCTTTCTTGCGCTGGTGTTATGTTGCGACAGCTCTTATGCTGGCAGGATGCAGCAACACGAATTGGCGTAAAGACGCAGTATTGGCAATTCCATTACAGCCTACTTTACAGCAGGAAGTTATTCTGGCGCGCATGGAACAAATTCTTGCCAGCCGGGCATTGACCGATGATGAACGAGCACAGCTATTATATGAGCGCGGAGTGCTGTATGATAGTTTAGGGTTGCGGGCGCTAGCGCGGAATGATTTTTCACAGGCGTTGACGATCCGCCCCGATATGCCGGAAGTTTTTAACTATCTGGGTATTTATTTAACGCAGGCAGGCAATTTTGATGCTGCCTATGAAGCGTTTGATTCTGTACTAGAGCTTGATCCAACTTACAATTACGCGCGTTTAAACCGGGGCATCGCTTTGTACTATGGCGGTCGTTACCTGTTAGCGCAGGATGATCTGCTGGCGTTTTATCGAGACGATCCCAATGATCCTTTCCGTTCGTTGTGGCTGTATCTTGCGGAGCGAGAAATCAATCCGGAGACGGCCAAAGTAGCGTTGCAGAAACGCTATGACGGGGCGCAAAAAGGGCCATGGGGATGGAATATTGTCGAATTCTACCTGGACGGTATCAGTGAAAAAGTGCTGATGACCCGTTTGCAGGAAGAGGCTACGGATAACACTTCGCTCGCTGAGCATCTCAGTGAAACTGACTTCTATTTAGGTAAGCACTACCTAAGTCTGGGGGACAAGAACACCGCTTTGGCGCTGTTCAAGCTGACGGTTGCCAACAATGTTCATAATTTTGTTGAGCACCGCTATGCATTGTTGGAATTGGCGCTATTAGGCCAAGAGCAAGACGACCTATCAGGATCGGACCAGCAATAGCTGACGAACAACTCTATCAGCCCTAAAACTACGGTTATCGCCTTCGCGGGTGAGGGCTTTTTTGTTCGCTTTTTAATCCAATATGAGCCGGTTCACACTTTTCAATGAAAATGACTGAAAATTTTCTCGACGAGTTATGTAGACTGGCCGCCATCTATGAGGCACGTGTACATGACTACTGAGCTTGAAACTTCTTTTGCCGATCTGGGGCTGTGCGCTCCGATTATTAATGCCCTGACCGATTTGGGCTACGAAAAACCTTCGCCGATTCAGGCGGAATGTATTCCTCACTTACTGAGCGGGCGCGATGTGCTGGGCATGGCGCAGACCGGTAGCGGTAAAACGGCGGCGTTTGCGCTGCCGTTGCTGAACAATCTCAAACCCGAATTAAAAGCGCCGCAGATGCTGGTGCTGGCCCCAACCCGCGAACTGGCCGTACAGGTGGCCGAAGCCTGTAATGATTTTGCCAAACATATGCACGGCGTGAACGTGGTCGCTCTGTACGGCGGCCAGCGTTATGACGTACAGCTGCGCGCTTTGCGCGGCGGCGCGCAGATCGTCGTCGGTACGCCGGGACGTCTGTTGGATCACCTGAAGCGCGGCACGCTGGATCTCTCCAACCTGAGCGGTCTGGTGCTGGATGAAGCCGATGAAATGTTGCGCATGGGCTTTATTGAAGATGTGGAAAACATCATGGCGCAGATCCCGGCGGAGCATCAGACCGCGCTGTTCTCCGCCACCATGCCGGAAGCGATTCGCCGCATTACGCGCCGTTTTATGAAAGATCCGCAGGAAGTTCGTATTCAGTCGAGCATCAATACCCGTCCTGATATCAGCCAGAGCTACTGGACGGTGCATGGCCTGCGTAAAAATGAAGCGCTGGTGCGTTTCCTGGAAGCGGAAGATTTTGATGCGGCGATTATCTTCGTGCGCACGAAAAACGCGACGCTGGAAGTGGCGGAAGCGCTGGAACGCAGCGGTTATAACAGCGCTGCGTTAAACGGCGACATGAACCAGGCGCTGCGTGAACAGACGCTGGAGCGTCTGAAAGACGGCCGTCTGGATATTCTGATCGCCACCGACGTGGCCGCCCGCGGCCTGGACGTCGATCGCATCAGCCTGGTCGTCAACTACGATATTCCGATGGATGCCGAGTCTTACGTTCACCGTATCGGTCGTACCGGCCGCGCCGGCCGCGCCGGCCGCGCATTGCTGTTTGTCGAAAACCGCGAGCGCCGCCTGCTGCGTAATGTCGAACGCACCATGAAGCTGACCATTCCGGAAGTGGAACTGCCGAATGCCGAGCTACTGGGCCAACGTCGTCTGGCGAAGTTTGCAGCGAAAGTTCAGCAGCAACTGGAAAGCAGCGATCTGGATATGTACCGTGCGCTGCTGTCTAAACTGCAGCCGGAGGAAGAGCTGGATATCGAAACCCTGGCCGCGGCGTTGCTGAAAATGGCCCAGGGCGAGCGTCCGCTGATTCTGCCGCCGGATCCGGTATTCGATCGCCGTCCGCGCCGTGAATTCCGCGATCGCGATGAATTCCACGGCGACCGTCGTCGCGATGGCGATCGTCCCGCGCGCCGTGAACGTCGTGATGTCGGCGATATGGAGCTGTATCGTATCGAAGTCGGACGCGACGACGGCGTGGAAGTACGCCATATTGTGGGCGCCATCGCCAATGAAGGCGATATCAGCAGCCGCTACATCGGTAATATCAAGCTGTTCGGCTCCCACTCGACGATCGAGCTGCCGAAAGGCATGCCGGGCGATCTGCTCTCCCACTTCACCCGTACGCGTATTCTGAATAAACCGATGAATATGCAGCTGCTGGGCGATGCCAAACCGCACGACCGCGGCAATGGCGAACGTCGCGGCGGACGCCCTGGCGGAGATCGCCGTGACGGCGCACCGCGTCGTTCCTACAGCAATGGCGAACGCCGCGAAGGGAATGCAGGCGAGCGTCGCGGACGCAGCTTCAGCCGTGATGCCGCTCCGCGCCGTCGTTCCGCTGACGCGTAATGGAAAGTTATAGCGGAAGATAGCCGCTGCGCCTGAGACCGCTTTAAATTTTCACCGTAAACGCAAACGGCCCTTTCGAGGGCCGTTTTTTTTGGGGCATCAGGAAATATATGCCCAATATGGTTATTTATGCATCATGGTGCGGACGGGCGCTATTGTGATCGCGTATTAATAGGCACAAAATAGGCGCCGATTTTATTATAAAAATAATTATTGAAAGAATATTTCTGGGAAATTTACATACCAATATCTTTTTACATCTTTTATTACATGTGTAGCTTTGGAATAAAATAAATGTCTGATTTTTTAAGTGAAAACCGCTTTCAATGGAGAAGGCTGGGATGGCTTTTACTCTTCTTCTGGTATTTTTCCTGTGCATTACAATTGGTGATTATATTAACCGGACACGGCGGATTTACTGGATTAAGAGATGCGTTACTTTTTAGTCTGCTATGGCTGATTCCCGTATTCATCTTTCCTCGTCAGACGCGCATAATTACCGCCGTACTGGGTGTTGTATTATGGGCCGCCTCGGTCGTTGCTCTCGGTTATTATTCGATATATCAGCAAGAGTTTTCGCAAAGCGTGCTGTTTGTTATGTTCGAATCGAATACAACGGAAGCGGGCGAATATCTGAGCCAGTATTTCAGCCTGAAAGTGGTTGGCATATTACTGGCTTATTCGGCCATCGCCGTTTTCCTGTGGACGAGGGTGCGTCCGGTTTATTTGCCGCTCAGGTATAAGGCGGGCGTCTCCGTCGTCATTCTCGCCGTTTTGTTCGGCGCGCCGGTGTATAAAAAAATGGTGGCGGATGAGCTCTCGCTCGAAGATACCGTCGACTATTTGGCCGGGCGGATGGGCACCACGGCGCCCTGGCAATTTATGAGCAGCTATCTGGAGTACCGCCAGCAGTTGGGCTGTATGGAAGCGATGCTGCGGCAAAACGCCGCCCTTCCGCCGCTGCAAAACCTTAAAGACGCCAATGGCGATACGCCGCGCACGCTGGTGCTGGTGATCGGCGAATCCACCACCCGCAGCCGCATGAGCCTGTACGGCTACTCCCGCCCAACCACGCCGCGTCTGGATGCGTTAAGCCAGTCCGATCCGAACCTGGTGGTATTTAAAGATGTGGTGACATCGCGTCCTTATACCATTGAAATTCTGCAGCAGGCGCTCACGTTTGCCGACGAGCAGAATCCGGATTTGTATCTGACCAGGCCCTCTCTGATGAATCTGATGAAACAGGCGGGGTATAAAACCTTCTGGATCACCAATCAGCAAACCATGACCAAACGGAATACCATGCTAACGGTTTTTTCCCGGCAGACGGATAAACAGTACTATTTGAACAACCAGCGAACCCAGAGCGCCCGGCAGTACGACGATGTGGTGTTGCCGCCGTTTGAGGACGTTATGGCCGATCCGGCGCGGAAGAAATTTATCGTCGTTCATCTGCTCGGAACGCATATGAATTACAAATATCGCTATCCGGAAACCTTTGACCGCTTCCACGATCGCGCCGGCGTGCCCGCCAATCTGAGCGATGCGCAGGCGGAGGTGTATAATCAGTACGATAATGCGGAAACATATAACGATAATATCGTTGATAGCCTGATCCGCGCCTTTGCGGCGCATAAGCCGAATGGTTTTTTACTCTATTTTTCCGACCATGGCGAAGAAGTTTATGAAATGCCGCCGCATACCGTGCTGGGCCGTAACGAAGCCACTCCGACCCGTACCATGTACACCATTCCCTTTATGCTGTGGATATCGCCGGAGTGGCGGGAAAACCATAGCGTTAACTATGCGCCATATACCGATCGCCCGTACAGCAGCGCCCATCTGATCCATACCTGGTCCGATTTGGCGGGGCTGAGCTATGATTTTTACCAACCGGCGGAAAGTCTGGTCAACCCCGATTTCAAACAGAGCGTACGCTGGATTGGCGATCCTTACGACAAAAAGGCGCTGCGTTCGTTTGACGATCTGCCGGCAACGGCGCAAGGCGCGCAATAATATCGCCGTCTCAGGGATGCATGCGCATCCCTGTTGCGTCATCCGTTCACCGCCGATGAGCGTTATAGCTGAAGGCCAGGGAAAAGCCTACGCAAGAAAACGCTGGAAAGTTACGGCCGCATAAATCGAAATGTATCTCGATATCTGACGCTATTTACCTTTCACTGTAATAAATTAAGGCCTCGTAGGGGCGTAATTCAAGGTGGGGAGTCATAGCGTCTGGCGAGTGGTGTTGTTGAATAAATCGAACTTTTAGCGGCAAATAGGATCAGATCATTCCCTACCATGACAGCGCGTGGCGCATCGCGGCAAAGCAGAAGTTCAAAATCACCAACTGGAAAACCTATAACCATGCGCTCCGCCAGCGGGGCTCACTGACGGTCTGGGTTGGCGATGACGCCACCGCCGCATGGTACGACAGCGCTGAACCCAAACGTCGGGGCAGGCCCTTACGCTACTCCGATATGGCGATCACCACCGCCCTGATGCTCAAGAGCGTCTTCCACCTTGCGCTACGGGCCTTATCGACTCCGTTTTCCAGTTGATGGATGTACCGTTGCGCTGCCCGGATTACACCAGCGTCAGCAAACGTGCCAAGAGTGTTAATGTCAATATCAAGACGCCGACGCGCGGCGAAATCGCCCATCTGGTCATTGATTCCACCGGGCTGAAAGTGTTCGGCGAGGGGGAATGGAAGGTCAAAAAACACGGCGCGGAGAAGCGGCGGGTGTGGCGCAAACTGCATCTGGCGGTGGACGCGAACACGCATGAGATAGTGTGCGCCGACCTGTCGCTCAGCGGGGTGACGGACGCGCAGGAGCTGCCGGGGCTGATGAGCCAGACGCAGCGGAAGATAAAGGAAGCGCAGGCGGACGGGGCTTACGATGTGCGCTACTGCCACGACTGTCTTAAAGAGAAAGTCGGCAACCACCTGCGTCACTGGCGGAAACGGCGATTTCACGGATGAAGATGATGTACGGAGAGCGGCTGTCGCTGCGTGATTATGATGCGCAGGTGGGTGAAGCAATGGCGCGGGTGAAGGTGTTGAATAAAATGACGCTGCTGGGTATGCCGGTCAGCGTGCGCATTGCCTAATAGATGAGGAAAGGGTTTTGCCGCACCTCAAAAATGATTTATTCAACAACGCCCGCGCATAGTCATAGTTGTTTCACTCACCGGCTGATAAAACCATTGTTTTATATCCGTCATACTTCAAGCTGTGTATGCGTTGATTGCGATGTCGAAAGAATGAATTCGGGCCTGATGATCGAAGATCTGCCCGTTAATCATCACCTCATCGGCCTGGGTTTCGCGCAGCAGACTCTGTAAGCCGTGTCTGACCTTCTTCCGATCGCCGACGATCGACAAACGCAACGTCTGCTCAACGCCGAACTGCTCCGCCGGCGACCAGACGGCGTCCATATTCTCCACCGGGGCGGGAAGCGGGCCGGGCGTGCCGCGGCGCAGGTTGATAAACTGTTGCTGCATCGAGGTAAAGAGGAAGCGGGCATCGCGATCGCTATCCGCGGCGACGACGTTGACGCAAACCATCGCGTAAGGTTTGGTATGTTCGGCCGTCGGCTGAAAGGTTTCACGATAAACTTTCAGCGCCTGCAGCAGCAGGTCGGGCGCAAAGTGGGCGGCGAACGCAAAGGGCAATCCCAACGAGGCGGCCAGCTGCGCGCTATACAAACTGGAGCCCAGCAGCCAGATGGGAACCTGTAACCCCTGGCCGGGCACGGCCTGAACCGCCTGGCCGGGCTGCGCATCGGCGAAGTAACGCCGTAGCTCCCGTACGTCCCGGGGAAAGTCGTCAATATCGGCGTTAAGGTGGCGTCTCAGGGCTATCATGGTTTGCCGATCGGTGCCCGGCGCGCGGCCCAGCCCCAGATCGATGCGTCCCGGATAAAGGGACTCCAGCGTACCGAACTGTTCGGCGATTACCAGCGGAGCGTGGTTGGGCAGCATGACGCCGCCGGAGCCGAGCCGGATACGCTGCGTGCCCGCGGCGATGTAACCAATCAATACCGCGGTGGCCGCGCTGGCGATGCCGGTCATATTGTGATGCTCGGCCAGCCAGTAACGGCGGCAGCCCCATTTTTCCGCATGCCGCGCCAGGTCCAGCGCATGGTTGAAGGCCGCCTGCGGGGTAGATCCGGTCGCTATCGGCGCCAGATCCAGTATGGAAAAAGGGATAGACTGAGAATTTACAGGCATAGTCGGCGTTCGCTTTATCGGGTTCGGATATTTTTAGTATCGCGCGATTTGGCCGAATTGCCTATTTTGCCGGCTGTCGATAAAGCTCCCTCTTTATCGAACGGTGATAACGCAGCGGAAGCGCGAAGCGGCGGCGCTAGGGACAAGGGCGTCGGCAACGCCGCTGAACGCCGCCTGCGACGGCTCCGAAAGAGTGAATCTCAGGGATAAGTTCTCTCGGTTTTAGCACGATGGCGTTATCGCGCTACAATGTAACGGTCTGTCTTTTAATGTTGGTTAAATGTTGGTTAATTGTTTGGCATCGCGGGGCGCGTCGCGGCATGGTGTGCGCACAGGGCAAGTTCGGGGCATGAATAAATGAATAAAAAGACGCGGTTGACGCTGCTGCTGGTCGTCGTGGTTATCGCGCTCGCCGTCCTGTTTCGGGCGAATAATAAAGATGTTTTGCTGCAGGGCGAAGTCGATGCCCAAGAGGTTATTGTCGCCTCTAAAGCCTCGGGGCGGGTCGCGGAGCGCCATGTACAGCGCGGAGACGACGTTAAGGCGGGACAGCTGCTGATTACGCTGGAGAATGCTGAACTGGTCGCGCAGCTGCGCGCGGCGCAGGCGGCGCGGGATCGGGCGAAAACGCTGTTGGCGCAGTCGGAGAACGGCACGCGGGAAGAGAGTATTCGTAATTTGCGGGCCACGTTGGCCCAGGCGCAGGCCGAGTATCAAAACGCCCGGCAGGAGTATGCGCGTCAGGCCGGCATTGCCGGCAAGGGATATGTTTCGGCCTCGGCGCTGGACAGCGCGCGCGAGGCGCGCGATAGCGCCAGGCAGCAGGTTAAGGCGGCGCAGGCCAATCTGGACGAGGGGCTGCACGGCGATCGGCCGGAGCAGCGGGAAAACTACGCCGCCGCGCTGCGTCAGGCCGAGCAGGAGCTGCTGGAGATTAAAGCCCAGTCGGACGAATTGCAGGTCAGGGCGCCGGTAGACGGCGAGGTCGGGCCGATTCCGGCCGAGGTGGGCGTGCTGCTTAACGCTTCCAGTCCGCTTATTACGCTGGTGCGCGTTTCGCAAGCCTGGTTTGTCTTCAATTTGCGCGAAGATATTCTGGCCGGCGTGCGCAAAGGCGATCGCATCGCGTTGCGCGTGCCGGCGCTGAATAACCGGATGATCGACGCCGAGGTGCGCTACATCGCCCCGCTGGGCGACTACGCCACCAAGCGCGCCACGCGGGCGACCGGGGACTTCGACCTGAAGACCTTCGAAGTCCGGCTGTATCCGGCGCAGCCGCAGGAAGGGTTGAGGCCGGGGATGAGCGCGCTATGGCAGTGGCAAGAGTAACCGTCGCCTGGCGCAGTTTCAGCGCCTCATTCCGCGAGGAAGTCAATACGGCCAAGCGCCGCCCGGTGGCGCATTGGCTGCTCTGGGCGTTTCCGCTGCTGCTGTTCGTTCTGCTGGGCAGCATTTTTTCCGTCGGGACGATGCAGGATCTGCCGGTGTCGGCGATCGATAACGATCACAGTTCGCTGTCGCGCGAGCTGATCCGCAAGCTGGACGCCGGATCCCACGCCCGCATCGAGCCGCGTCCGGGCGGTCTGGCCGAAGCCTTGCAGCGGTTACGCAGCGCTCAGGACTACGGCCTGATCTCTATCCCGGTAAACTTCGAGGCCGATGCGCTGGCCGGGCGTCAGCCCAGCGTCTCGTTTTACTACAATGCCCTGTTTTACGGCGCCGGTTTTTATTCCACCCAGGATTTCAGCGCGCTGATGGCGGAGATCAACAGCCGGTATCGCGGCGTGATCGCCGCGGAGTTCGGCCGCGCGCTGCCGGCGCTGGCCGACGTCAGCCTGGCGTACGGCAGCCTGTTCAACGCCAGCGGCAGCTATATCTATTATCAACAGTTCGCCGCCACCATCCACCTGCTGCAGCTGTTCGCCGTCACCTGCATGATCTACGTGCTGGAACGCAGCAAAAATATCGTTAGCCGCCGCCCTTTTGCGTCGGCGATGCTTGGCAAACTGGCGCCCTACACGCTGTGCTATACCGCGCTGCTGCTGGTTGAGATCGCCATTCTGGTGTGGGGATCCGACGCGCATGTGAACGGCAACCCGCTGTATATGCTGCTGGTCGGGTTCTTCTATGTGATGGCGGCGCAGAGCGTCGGCGTTTTGCTGTTCGCTTTTACGCGTACGGCGCTGACGGCCTATACCATGATGGGGATCATCGTCAGTATCGCGCTGACCTTTTCCGGTCTGGCGGTGCCGGAGCTTTCCATGCCGCTGCCGGCGCAGATTATTGCGCAAATCGAGCCGTTAACGCATGCGCTGTACGCGATGTTCGATATCTTCCTGCGCCAGGTTTCGCTCTCTTCGGTGCTCGGCGCCTGCGCCCTGCTGCTGGCCTATCCGCTGGCGACCGGCCTGCTGGTGCGTAACCGGCTGTACCAGCGCTTAAGCCAGCCGGAGAATAAACCGTGAAAAGTTACTGGCAGACTTTCAGCCGGGTGTTGATAAGTATGCTGGAACGCCCTATGTGGCTGATGCTGCTGGCGTCGCTTTGTGTGATGAGCCTGGTTTATGCCAATCACTCGGTGTGGGATTTACCGGTGGCGGTGATCGATCAGGATCACAGCAGCGCCAGCCGCCAGCTGATGCGCGACCTGGACGCCACGCCGAAAATCGCGGTTAAAACCTATGACGGCCTGGCGGAGGCGCAGCGCGATCTTGTACTGCGTAAGCTGTTTGCCGTCATCATTCTGCCGCTCGATCTGGAAAAAAAGATCCTCGCCGGCGAGACCATCACCATTCCCGCCTATGGCGATGCCACCAACCGTCTGGCCAACGGCCAGATTCAGCAGGATGTAATGGCGGCCTGGCAGCAGCTGCTGGCCGATTATAATCGCGCAACGCTGCTGCTCGGCGGCTATAGCGACCGGCAGGCGCAAATCATTCTGACGCCGGTGGTCGGGCAGAAGCTCGGGCTGTTTAATCCCGGCGTCAGTTTCGCCGCGATTATCTTTCCCGGCTTGCTGGTGATGCTGTTGCAGCACTCGCTGTTGATTGCCTGCGTTCGGGTCAGCATCGCGCTGAAGAGCTCTCCCCAGGGTAAGCCGACCATTGCCGTCTATCTGGGAGGGCTGTCGGCGCTGCTGCCGATCTGGCTGTTTCTGTCGATTGTGCTGTTCGTCCTCTGGCCCTGGGTGCTGGGCTACCGGCAGACGGCGAATATCGCGGAAATTTTGCTGCTGACTTTCCCGTTTTTGCTGGCGGTGCTGGGGCTGGGCAAGCTGGTGACAGAGTGTTTGCGCCGCGTGGAGATGATTTATCTGACGCTGTCGTTTATTACCATGCCGGTCTTTTACCTTTCCGGCACGATATGGCCGGTACAGTCGATGCCGGGCTGGGTTCGGGCGATTTCGTCGATGCTGCCTTCCACCTGGGCGACCCGGGCCATCGCCGGCGTCAACCAGATGAATCTGCCGCTGAGCGAAGTGGGGCGCGATGTGGCGATGCTGTTGATACTGGGCGCCGTTTATACCCTGCTTGGCGTGGGGGTGGGGCTGCTGCATAACACGGGACGATTGCGCCGTTTGCTGCGCCGCCGCGCCTGAGGCGGCGCCGGCAGCGAACGGCCTGAGATTGTTACTGCACCAGCTCCAGACCCGGCACGCGCCGCCAGTAACCGTTGCAGTCGGCGTTTTTTTCCAGCGCCAGCGGCGCTTGCCCCTGCTCATTGGCGCGGAAGGCGTCGACCAGCGCCAGGGTTTCCATTCCCTGCGGCGACAGGCGGACGATATCCACCAGGCCGACCATACCGGCTAGCTCATTGCCCAGGTTATAGCAATATCCGCTCTGGGTCTGGATGCCGTTGAGAACGAAAACCTGCTGATTTTCCTGCGATAGGACTTTGCGCCCTTGCGGATAGTTGATACAGCAGGTTTCGCATTCGTCTTTGGCGCGGTTTTCCGAACGCGCGGTAAAGCAGCGGGCCGAATAGGCCAGCGGCAGGTGGCCGTAACTGAGCACTTCCACTTCGAACTGATTACGGAATCCCAGCTCATCGCATTGATTCAGCAGATTCTGCAGCCAGTCGCGGGATAACTCCACCGGCATGCACCAGCGCACCATGCCCTGTTTGCGCAGCAAGCGCAGCGTGTAGGCGTTATAGCAATTGAGGGCGTGTCCGGCGACGAAGGGCAGCCTGCGTTCGGCGGCCATATTGACGGCGCCGAGATCGTTGGCTTCCAGCAGGAATTCGCCGTTTTCGACGTAACGCTTTAGCTCATTCAATTCCGACGGCGCCTGAAGCAGCGCCAGCGTGGAGATCACCACCTGTTTGCCGTGGCCGGCAACCTGCCGGGCAAGATCGAGCCAGTCGGTCACTTTCATTGCACGGCGCTTGCTGCATACCGTTTCGCCAAGATAAATAATATCCGCGCTGCTGTTCACGGCGGATTGGTAGAACGTTTCAATATCGTTTTTGGGCCAGTAATAAAGGATGGCGCCCAATGCGTATTTCATATTGTCTCCCGCTACTGCCATTTACGGTGATAGGCGCCCAGCGTGGTTTGCGTGCCTTCCGCCACGGCGCCGAGAGTATCCATCCATTCCTGGGTGGGCGAGAATGCGGCGGGATCGGACATGCATCTATCAATAGCCTGCCGCCAGACCCGGGTGATTTGGCTGACGTAGGCGGGGCTGCGCTGACGCCCTTCAATTTTCACCGAGGCGACATTCGCCGCCAGCAGTTCGGGCAATAACTCCAGAGTATTGAGGCTGGTGGGTTCCTCAAGCGCGTGATAGCGCTGCCCGTCGACCAGGTAACGGCCTTTGCACAGCGTCGGGTAGCCGGCGTTCTCGTCGTCCTGATAGCGGTCGATCAGCACGTTGTTCAGGCGCGACTCCATGCCCTGTTCCGTCTGCTGCCAGCGCACGAAATGCGCGGGCGAGCAGGCGCCCACGGTATTAGGCGATTCGCCGGTCAGGTAAGAGGAGAGGTAGCAGCGTCCTTCCGCCATGATGCACAGGCTGCCGAAGGCGAACACTTCCAGCGGCACCGGGCTGGTGCGGGCCAGCTGTTTTACCTGGTGAATGGAAAGTACGCGGGGCAGAACGATACGGGAGACGTCAAAATGGCGTTGATAAAAACGAATCGCCTCGGTATTGGTGGCGGAAGCCTGTACCGAGACGTGACGCTCAATGTGCGGATAGCGTTGCGCGGCGTATTCCAGCATGGCCAAATCCGCCAGGATCAGCACATCCGCGCCGATTTGCGCCGCCATATCGACGGCGCGCTCCCAGCGCTGATATCCATCGGGATGGGCGAAGGTATTAATGGCGATATGAAGTTTGCGCCGGTGGCGGTGTACGTAATCACGCGCTTCCTGCAACTTTTTATCGGTGAAGTTCAGCCCGGCGAAATGGCGGGCGTTGGTGTCGTCCTTCAGACCGATATAGACCGCGTCCGCGCCATTGTCGATAGCGGCTTTCAGTGCCGGAAGGTTACCGGCGGGGCAAAGCAGTTCCATACAATTTCCTTCATTAATCAACGCTATCGGGCAAGTCGCTACCGATACGATCAATGATGTTGGTAGAGCGATGAAATAATAAATGTTTTTAACGGTAGGGAATCTTAATTAACCTGATATGGCGGGACTTTGATTTAAACCAGCTAATCGTGTAATGAAAGGCGCGGGTTTACATCCATGCTGGCGATCGGAGGGAAGAACAGGCTAAATTATTGACATAGCGCGCTGCCGTTTATCCGCGATGTGGCAAAATAGCCGTAGATCGTTTGAACCGTCAGACTGTTTTTAAGAGGAGTACGCCAGTGTTGGGAAAACTACGGGCGCAAATTGTGCGTCAAGGGCCGGGTTTATTGGGCAAGCCTTTAAAGTTCACTCCTTTTGCCTTACAGCGTCAGGTTCTGGAACAGATGCTGAGCTGGCAGTTTCGTCAGGCGCTGGAAGAGGGGGAGCTGGAGTTTCTGGAAGGCCGTTGGTTAAAGATTGAGGTGCGGGATGTCGGTCTGCAGTGGTTTATGACGCTGCGCGATAGCCGTCTGGTGGTGAGCGGCCAGGAGAACGCGGACGTCAGCTTCAGCGCCGACGCCAACGATCTTATTCTGATCGCCGCGCGCAAAGAAGATCCCGATACGCTGTTTTTTCAGCGTCGCCTGCGGATCGAGGGCGACACCGAGCTCGGGCTGTATGTAAAAAACCTGATGGATGCCATTGAACTGGAGGCCATGCCGGCGCCGTTGCGCGTCGGACTGCTGCAGTTGGCGAATTTCGTCGAGGCGGGACTGCAAGAGGGCGTGGTGCAATCTACCGATCGCGCGCCCGCGTCATGTTAGTTCGTGTGGAAATTCCGGTCGATGCGGCCGGGATCGACAGCCTGTTGCGCCGGGCGTTTCCGACGGACGCCGAAGCGGATTTGGTCCATCGGCTGCGTGAAGACGGCCAGTTGACGTTGGGCATCGTGGCGACGGATGACGAAGGCGGGGTGGTAGGCTACGCCGCTTTTAGCCCGGTGTTGCTTGAGGGGGAAGATCGCCAGTGGGTCGGGCTGGCTCCGTTAGCGGTGGAGGAGAGCCTGCGTCGGCAGGGCATCGGCCAGCGGCTGGTATACGAAGGTCTGGACGCGCTCAATGAGTTCGGCTACACCGCCGTGGTGGTATTGGGCGACCCCGCCTATTACTCCCGCTTGGGTTTCGTGCCCGCGTCCGAATATCAGCTGCGCTGCCGCTGGCCGCAAAGCGCAGCCGCTTTTCAGGTTTATCCGCTGGCGGATAACTATTTCCAGGGGGCGAGCGGCCTGGTCGACTACGCCGAACCTTTTAATCGCCTCTGACGAACGCATCCAGTAGTGACGTGGGCTGGTCTTGCACCAGCCTCTCTTTTTGGCTTTTACTCAATTGCTTGATGCGGTACTCCAGCTTTAATGCGCTGGAACGATCGCCGGCCCGGCACTGGAACACCAGCGCCAGCTCTCCCTTTCCGCGCAGCGCCTTCGCCCCTTTTCCTGCTTGATGCTGCCTCAGGCGGCGCTTTACGTCCGTGGTGATGCCGGTATAGAGCATGCCGCCGGATGTACGCAAAATGTACAGATGCCAGCAGGCCGCGGTGCGTGGTTCATTCATGGTGGTCGGCATATCGTTAACGTGGGCTTTAGTTTACGGCGCATCGGCCGCGGAGTGAAGTTTACCGCGTGATTGGGCGGCGCCGATCGCCGCGGATGCCTGTCGGCCGACGGATGCGCTATACTCGTCCCCAGTATCTGCTTGGGGATTCGGAGAGGATATGTCGCATACCATTAAGGGTAAGAAAAAGCTGCTGGCGCGCATCAGAAAGATCAAAGGCCAAACGGAAGCGATTGAAAAATTGTTGGAAAATGAAACGCCCTGTCTGAATATCCTGCAACAAATCGCCGCCGTTCGCGGCGCCGTCAACGGGCTGATGGTCGAAGTATTGGAAGGGCATATCCGCGAGCATTTGATGGATGAGAGCCATTCGCCGCAGGAGCGCAGCGGCGATCTGGAAGAGATCGTCTCCGTGGTGCGTTCGTATCTGAAGTAACGGGGGTTTCGCGCGGTTCGAGCTTACAGGGACGTACTTGCCGCGCCTTTACGATCCATCCATTATCGCCCCCATCGGACTTTGTCAGCCAACTCATTACTTAGGGTATTGGTTTTTATCCCGCCCGGTTTTATTCCCGATTATTCTTATCGCGGCCGGCGCATTTTACTCGCTTTAAGGATTATACTAGGGGGGAGTATAAAAACAGGCGGATTACAACGATGTCGCTACCACAAATAAACGTTACGCACACCCATATCTTTGATGAAGGCAACCCGCTGGCGGAAAGAAATACCCGCTACGCCACTGCGCTGACGGCAGTGATGATGGTGGCGGAGATTCTGGGCGGCTGGTACTTCAATTCGATGGCGCTGCTGGCGGACGGCTGGCATATGAGTTCGCATGCGCTGGCGCTGGGACTGTCGGTATTGGCCTATGCGGCGGCCAGACGGCTGGCGGCGGACAGCCGTTTTGCCTTCGGCACCTGGAAAATCGAGATTCTCGGCGGCTTTACCAGCGCCATCCTGTTGGCGATGGTCGCTTTTGTCATGATGTACGAATCCGTCGATCGGCTGCTTAATCCGACGGCGATCCGCTACAATCAGGCGATAGCCATCGCCGTCGTCGGGCTGTTGGTTAACGTTATTTGCGCCTGGCTGCTGCGCGATCGTCACCATCATCTCCATCATCATCACGACCATCACGACCATCACGACGGGCATCAGGATCTCAATCTGCGCTCCGCCTATATTCACGTTATTGCCGATGCGGCGACCTCCGTTCTGGCTATTGCGGCTTTGATCTGCGGCAAGCTGTGGGGCGCGGACTGGCTGGATCCGCTCATGGGGATCGTCGGTTCCGTGCTTGTCGGCGTATGGGCGTACGGTCTGATTCGCCAGTCCGGCAAGGTGTTGCTGGATGCGGAAATGGATGCGCCGGTGGTCGCGGAAATCAAGGCGGTCATCGCCGCCAGTCCCATTCCCGCCGAGCTGGCGGATTTACACGTCTGGCGGGTAGGAACGGCGAAGTATGCCTGCATCCTGAGTTTGATCACCGACCGGCCCGTCGGGCCCGATTATTACAAGCAGCGGTTGGCCGTACACGAAGAGCTGGTTCACATTACGGTGGAAATCAACGCCGTCGCGCCTTAGCTTCCTGCCAACGGCGGGCTGAGTCCCGCCCTGTTTTTAGCGATCTATTCCTGCCGCCCGGCCATTTCCGTCGGGATAAGCCGCTATCATTAATCGGAGGAATACGCTGAGAACGGATTATCTCTGCGAGGTAAATCACATATAATCTAGCGCGGTTACATAGCCTTTACATTAAATGTGAATGAGAACGCAAAACAACCCGGCATGGCGTGTTCAAATATTCATCATATGCGCTTCAGAATTTAGATTAGCCTCGCAGGATCGCGTGTGGTAAAGGCGTGGGGCGCGTGTCGATTTGAGGAGAGCCTGCTTTGTTTTTGATTCAGGAAATCATTCGTAAAAAGCGTGACGGAATGCCGTTGAGCGATGAAGAGATACGCTTTTTTGTTAACGGCGTGCGCGACAATACGGTGTCGGAAGGGCAAATCGCCGCGCTGGCGATGACCATCTACTTCCACGATATGTCGATGGCGGAGCGCGTCTCCCTGACGTTGGCGATGCGCGATTCCGGCACGGTGCTGAACTGGAAGGGGCTTAATCTGAACGGCCCGCTGGTGGACAAACACTCCACCGGCGGCGTAGGCGATGTCACCTCGCTGATGCTGGGGCCGATGGTCGCCGCCTGCGGAGGCTATGTTCCGATGATCTCCGGACGGGGGCTGGGGCACACCGGCGGCACGCTGGATAAGCTGGAGTCGATCCCCGGACTGAATATCTACCCTGACGACAATCAGTTCCGGCAGATTATTCAGCGCGTCGGCGTGGCGATTATCGGACAGACCAACTCTCTGGCGCCGGCGGATAAACGCATTTACGCCACGCGGGACATTACCGCCACGGTGGACTCCATACCGCTGATCGCCGCCTCCATCCTGGCGAAAAAACTGGCCGAAGGGCTGGATGCGCTGGTGATGGATGTTAAGGTAGGCTCCGGAGCCTTTATGCCGACCTATGCGCTTTCCGAACAACTGGCCCAGGCGATCGTCGCGGTCGCCAATAGCGCCGGCTGCCGCACCAGCGCGCTGCTTACCGATATGAATCAGGTGCTGGCTTCCAGCGCCGGTAATGCGCTGGAAGTTCGCGAGGCGGCGCGTTTTCTTACCGGGGAGCATCGCAATCCGCGGCTGTATGAAGTGACCATGGCGCTGTGCGAAGAGATGCTGTTGTCCGGGGGGCTGGCGGACTCCGCCGCCGAAGCGCGCAACCGCCTGCAGGCGGCGCTGGACAACGGCAAGGCGGCGGAGGTGTTCGGGCGTATGGTGGCGGCGCAGGGCGGCCCGGCCGACTTTGTGGAGCGCTACCGGCGCTATCTGCCGGCGGCGATATTGAGCAAGCCGGTTTTCGCCGAGCGCGACGGCATCGTCGGCGCCATGGATACCCGCGCGTTAGGCATGGCGGTGGTGGCTTTGGGCGGCGGTCGCCGCCAGGCCAGCGACGCCATCGATCACAGCGTGGGCATCAATGAGATGGTCAGCCTGGGGGAGCGCGTCGACCGTCAGCGGCCGTTGGCGGTGATCCACGCCAACAGCGAAGCCCAATGGCAGCGGGCGGCGAACGCGGTACGGGCCGCGATTACGCTGGGCGAAGCGCCGGCGGAAAAAACGCCGATTATTTATCGCCGCATGAGCGCGGACGATGCAACTATTCCAACGCCGGCAGGCTGAGCCCGCCGCGAGCAACAATGCAGGAGATGAACGATGAAACGTGCCTATATCATGGTGCTTGATTCCTTTGGCATCGGCAGCAGCGCCGATGCGCAACGCTTTGGCGATACCGGTTCGGATACGCTGGGCCATATCGCGCAGGCCTGCGCGGCGGGGAAGGCCGACCAAGGCCGCAAGGGTGAACTGCGCCTGCCTAACCTGAGCCGTTTGGGATTGGGGAAAGCGGCGCAGGAGTCGACCGGAACTTTTCCTGCGGGTCTGGATTCCCAAGCCGAAATTATCGGCGCCTATGCGTATGCCAGCGAAATCTCTTCCGGTAAGGATACGCCGTCCGGCCACTGGGAAATCGCCGGGGTGCCGGTGCTGTTTGACTGGGGCTATTTCAAGGATGAAGAGAACAGTTTTCCGCAGGCCTTGCTGGATACGCTGGTCGAGCGCGCCGGCCTGCCGGGCTATCTGGGCAACTGCCACTCTTCCGGCACCGTAATCCTGGATAAGCTGGGCGAAGAGCATATGAAAACCGGCAAGCCGATTTTCTACACCTCCGCCGACTCGGTTTTCCAAATCGCCTGTCATGAAGAGACCTTCGGCCTGGATAAGCTCTATGCGCTGTGCGAAATCGCGCGCGAGGAGTTGACGAACGGCGGTTATAACATCGGCCGGGTGATCGCCCGCCCGTTTGTCGGCGATAGGCCCGGTCATTTCCAGCGTACCGGCAACCGGCACGATCTGGCCGTTGAACCGCCGGCGCCGACGATCCTGAAAAAGATGGTGGAAGAAAAACGCGGCGAGGTGGTGTCGATCGGCAAGATCGCGGATATTTACGCCCAGGTCGGCATTACCCGGAAAGTGAAAGCCACCGGCATCGACGCGCTGTTTGACGCCACGCTACAAGAGATGGACAAGGCGGGCGATAACACCATCGTGTTCACCAATTTCGTCGATTTCGACTCCGCGTACGGCCATCGTCGGGACGTCGCGGGATACGCCGCCGCGCTGGAGCTGTTCGATCGCCGCCTGCCGGAGATGCTTGCGCGCGTGACAGGGGAGGATATTCTGATCCTGACCGCCGACCACGGGTGCGATCCCACCTGGCGGGGCACCGATCATACCCGCGAGAATGTGCCGGTATTGATCTACGGACCGAAAGTGAAGCCCGGCTCCTACGGACACCGCGCCACCTTTGCGGATATCGGTCAGACGGTGGCGAACTATTTCGGCCTATCGCCGATGGATTACGGTAAGACGATTCTGTAGCCGTCCGCGTATTTTTCGGAGCACGGCGGCGCCGTCGTTTGTACGGCGGCGCCGTCACCCCGCGCGAGCGAGTTCCGCGCGGGCGTGAAAACGAAGATGTGACGGCGGATTTTTTCGCATTTATCCGAATGCGATTTTTTTAGGTTGATTGATAAGGAATACAAGCATGGCTACGCCACATATTAATGCGGAAATGGGTGATTTCGCGGACGTCGTTCTGATGCCGGGCGACCCGCTGCGGGCAAAATATATTGCCGAAACCTTCCTGGAAAACGCCCGTGAAGTGAATAACGTGCGCGGTATGCTGGGTTTTACCGGCGCTTATAAAGGCCGCCGGATTTCGGTCATGGGGCACGGTATGGGCATTCCTTCCTGCTCCATCTATGCGAAAGAGCTGATCACCGAATTCGGCGTGAAAAAGATTATTCGCGTGGGGTCGTGCGGCGCGGTGCGCGCCGATGTAAAACTGCGCGATGTGGTGATCGGCATGGGCGCCTGTACGGATTCCAAAGTAAACCGTATGCGCTTCAAAGACCACGATTATGCCGCCATCGCGGACTTTGACATGGTGCGCAACGCCGTTGACGCGGCGAAAGCGCGCGGCGTCAGCGTGCGCGTCGGCAATATTTTTTCCGCCGATCTGTTCTATACGCCGGATCCGCAAATGTTCGACGTGATGGAAAAGTACGGCATTCTGGGCGTGGAGATGGAAGCGGCGGGGATCTACGGCGTCGCGGCCGAGTTCGGCGCCAAAGCCCTGGCGATTTGCACCGTTTCCGATCATATCCGCACCCATGAGGAAACCACCGCCGAAGAGCGTCAGACCACGTTTAACGAGATGATCGAAATCGCGCTGGAGTCCGTTCTGCTGGGCGATAGCGAATAAGATTGCTCTTTCCTGTTGGGGAATGCCGGTTTGCAACGGCATTCCCCGCCTGCTACCCGCCATTCCCCGCTAATTACCCGCCATCTCCGCGGCCGCTTACACCGTGTCCGCGCCGACGGCGGGCGCGCTTCCCGCCATAGCGGTATCATTTTCCCGTTCGCGGCAGGGCGTCATGGGGATTAAATGTTCAAATAGGGCGCTGACCGCCGGCTGATGGCTCACCGCCAGCACGATGGTATCCGGCAGCGCGGTTCTTAGCCGCGTAAGCAGTTGCACGGCGGCGGCGTCGTCCAGGTGGCTGGTGGCCTCATCCATGCACAGCAGCGCAGGACGCAGCAGCAGTGCTCGCGCCAGCGACAAACGCTGCTGTTCGCCGCCGGACAGCTCCCGGCTCCAGTTGGTCGATTCATCCAGCCTGTTCGCCAGCGCCGGCAGCCCGACCTGCTCCAGCGCCAGGCGCAACGCGTCGGCTTCCGGCGCCTCCGCCAGCGGATAGCACAGCGTCTGACGCAGGCTATCCTCCGGCAGGTAGGGCCGCTGCGGCAGGAACAGCGTTTTTCCCGCCGGCAGCCGGCACTCTCCCCGCGCGATGGGCCAAAATCCCGCCAGGGCGCGCAGGAGGGTGGTTTTCCCGCTGCCGCTGGCCGCCGTCAGCACGCCCCACTCTCCGGTTTTCAGATTGGCGTTGAGCGGGGCGAAGAGCGGCGCGCCGTCCGGGTGACGCAGGCTGAGATCCGCGATGCGCAATTCATCCGCTTGCCGGTGCGGCGTAGTCCGCGCCGGCAGCTGCTTCAGGCTTTGCTGAAAGGTCCACAGCCGTTCGATGGTGGCGGACCAGGCGACCAGCTGGCGGTAGGAATCGACGAACCAGCCGAAAGCGTCCAGCACATAGCCAAAGGCGGTTCTGGCCTGCATGATGGCGCCCAGGGTGATCTGGTGCGTCAGGTAGACCGGCAGCACCGCGAATACCGGGATCATCAGCCCAAGACGAAAATAGCCGGTGACGAAGGTTTCCAGACGAAATTCCCGGCTCATCAGGCTACGCCAGTTGTTCACTATCGACTGAAAGCGCTGCCGCATGCGCTTCTGTTCGGCTCGCTCCCCCTGATAGAGGGCGATTTGCTCGCTATTGTCGCGCACCCGCAGCAGCGTGGCGCGGTAATCGGCCTCGGCGCGCTGTTTCGCCACGTTCAGACCGTGCAGTCGGTGGCCGAAAAGATGGGCGAAAATGCTGCTGATAAGCGCATACCCCAGCGCGATCCATACCAGATAACCATAAATGGTCACGCTGCGGCCGCCGATGCTGAAGGTTTGCACGCCGGACAGCTGCCACAGGATGACGATAAAGGAAAAAAAGTAGGTGATGTTTTGCAGCAGAGACAGCAACAGCTCCAGGCTCTGCTCAATCAGCAGCCGGATATCTTCGGCGATGCGTTGATCGGGGTTATCCGGTTCGCCGCGCAGGCCGAGCCGGTAGTGGGCGCTGCGCGCCAGCCATCGGCGCTCGAATTTTTGCGTCATCTCGATACGGCAACGGATAATCAGCTTTTTTTTCAGCCAGTTGCCACAGACAATCACCAGTACGAACAGGGCGGTGTAGCTGCCGTAGCGTACGGCGAGCGACAGAATGGAGGCGTGCTGGAAATAGTCGGCCAGCGCGTCGTAAAAATCTTTGCTCCAGTTGTTGTACAGCACGCTGACGCCGACGACGGACAACTTCAGCGCGATAATGGCCAGCAGCAGCAGCCAGCTAAAGGCGGCGCGCCGGGTAAACCAGAAAGGAGCGATTAACTGGTAAAAGCGTTTTAATGTCGGCATCTAAATTAAACCCGCGGCCCACCGTCGGCGGGCCGCGTTCTGTCGGTAAATAAGTATCGGCGATCAGAAGGTGTATTTCGCCGTCAGCATAAAGTTGCGCGGATCGCCGTAGTAGTTATAAGCACCGCGATGGCGGTTATTCAAGGTTTTGTAATAGACCTTATCGGTCAGGTTATTGCCCACCAAATTAAAGCTCAGGTTTTTACTGTATTGATAGGTAATATTGGCGTTAACCAAGGTGTAGCCGCCCTGATAGACATTGTATGTCGTATTGGTATCGGTTTGTGCGGTCAGGCCTGCGCCGACAGTCCACTGATTCAGAGTACCGGGCAGGTTATAGCTACTATACAGTTTAAACATATGCTGTGGGGTATACGGGCTATAATTCTGACCCTGTTCATCTTCTTCCGCTTCCAAATATTTGGTATTGGTGAGCGTATAGCCAGCAAATAGTTGCCAGTCTTCAGCCAGTTTGCCCGATACTTCCAGCTCAACCCCCTGACTGCGCACTTTTCCTTCGGAACGGTAACAATCATCACTATCTGGGCAGTTGGTGTCGGCCACGGCGCGATTAGCTTGAATAATTCGGTACAGAGCGATAGACGCGTTCAGATCGCCATTAAAAAATTCACCTTTAATCCCGGTCTCATAGTTTTTACCCGTTACAGCTGGCAGCAGGGTTTTATTGCGATCGAGGTAATCCTGTGGTTTGTAGATATCGCTGTAGCTGGCATACCAGGTGTAATGGTCAGCGAAGTCCCACAGTAGGCCAGCGTAAGGAATGAGCTTGTCACGAACCTTGTAGCCGCTGCTGTGGTTGGTTGTGCCGGTAGTGCGGTTAGTGCTGTACATATCGTAGCTGTAGGCGCTATAGCGGCTGCCAAGAATCAGCTTCCAATCATCGGTCAGCTCCAACCGGGTGGTGGCGAACAGGGCGCGTTGATAGATATTGTACTGATAGCGACGGGTGTAATCCGGCCAGTCAGGTTCGGCCAGTGAACTGGGATTCCAGTCGTAAATATTGACGGTATTGGTATTCGCCACTGTACCAAACAGATTATCAAAATTCTCTTTTTGATAATCTCCGCCAAATACCAGCTCGTGATTACGTCCCAACAGCTCAAACGGACCGTTCAGGCTCAGATTATAGCCCCATTGGTCCGACTGGTTGTCCCGCTGGATGGCGTTATTTAGCTTGGCGTTGCCGCTGCCGTCTACTCCACTGGTGCCATTGCCGAATATCCCGATGAATTTTCCTTCACTAGCAGAGTGTGTGTAGTTCAGCGCGCTTTTTAATGCCCAGTCGTTGGCAAAGTTATGCTCAATTTCAGCGAAAGTATTAACTTTTTCAAATGTTATCCGGTTCCAACTGGCGCCTAAAAAAGTCGAGCGCGGCAGTTTGAGACTGGCGTAGTTGGTGGATAGCGGCACGCCGTAGAGGTCGGGAACGGTGTCTGTTTTCTGCCAGTTAATACCGGCGGTGACGGTAGTATTGGGGGTAAAATCGTAAGCCAACGTACCGAACAGCACTTTGCGTTCGCTGTCGACATAATCGACAAAACTCTGTTTGTCCTGATATACGCCAACCAGGCGGCCACGCAGGCTGGCATCGTCATTCAGCGGGCCTGATATATCCACTTCGCTGCGGTAGTTATCCCAACTGCCGGCGCCGACGCTGCCCGAAGCGTGGAAATCATAGGTAGGCTTCTTGCGCACCAGATTGACGGTGCCGCCCGGCTCGCCGTTGCCCTGCGTCAGACCGGAAGCGCCGCGTAGAATTTCCACGCGATCGTAAATCGCCAGATCGGGGGACTCGCTGGATGCCTCGGAGAAACCCATACCGGATACGCTGTTCTGGAATGACGAACTCACACCGTCTTCCTTGACGTTGTCCATAGAAAAACCGCGCGACTGAAATTTTGTCTGATAAGAGCTTTGATTCACCACATTGACCCCGGTGGTCTGGCTCATGGCATCGTCCAGCGAGGTCATATTCTGGTCGTTCATCCGCTGACGGGTCACCACGCTGACCGACTGCGGCGTTTCGCGCGGCGACAGATTGAGCTGCGTGGCGGTATTCATGCTGCGCGTGGTGTAAGAGCCGGTGCCTTCCGTGGCGCCGTTTTGGTTGATATTGGCGATCACCAGCATCTCATCGCTCTTCGGCGCCGGCTGCAATAGATAGGTGTTATCAGACTGTTTTACCGCCTGCAGGCCGCTGCCGGCAAGCAGGGCGCGAAACCCGTCCTCCACACGATAATTCCCCCGCAGCGCCGCGCCGCTCTTGCCGTTTGCCAGGCTGGCGTCGCCGACCAGATAGACGCCGGACTGCGCGGCGAACTGGTTCAGCTGATTGCTTAATGTCCCGGCAGGGATAGCGTAGGCGCGCGTTGTTTGTACATCATCCGCTCGCGCCATGCCGGGGGAGATAAGTAAAGGCGCGGCGCACAGCAGAAGCCGTATGGCGACGGCGATGGTTTTGGGCGCCCGGCCGGCGGCGCGTCCGGAGAAAAACGGTGTGGTTGACATAGTGATTTTTAGCCTTCTGACCCAGAGTGAAAAAAAGTGCTTTTACTGTGAATCGAAGGAGGGGCGCAAAAGGGGAACCCCGGAAGCGAAAATTTCGGCAATTTTTTTCACGCGTTGGCCCTGGCGGCGGCCCGCGCCTTGAATGTATTGGTTTTAACGCTTTTCGACCGTAACCCACCAGGAAAAACGGCGCTTGATGCGAATCGGGAAGGTTTGCGCCAGCATCGCCAATGCTTTATCCGTATTCGCCAGGGGAAAGGTTCCCATCACCCTCAGCGCCGCGATGTCCGGCTGGCACGCAAGATAGCCGTGCCGGTAGCGCGCAAGCTGCTCGATAACCTCGCTCAGCGGCATGTTGTCCGCCTGCAGCAGACCTTGCGACCAGCTGGCGTCTGCCGGCCGGTTAGGCAGCAACAAGCCCTGGCCCAGCAGATCGAAATTCAGCTGCTGACCGGCATCCACCCGGCGCGGCGCGGCCCCGTGACGCGCGGCGACGGCGACGGCGCCTTGATAAACGCTAAGCCGCGTGGTTTCATCGCGCTGCTCGACGGCGAAACGGGTGCCCAGCGCCTGCATTTGCCCTTGCGCGCTAGAAACGAAAAACGGGCGGGTATCCTGGGCGGTTTCGATCAAGACGTCGCCCGACAGCAGCGCGATTTGCCGGCGCTGCTCATCGTAGCGTACGTCGATCGCGCTGGCGGTATTCAGCCAGATCCGCGTACCGTCCTGGAGTCCAAAGTGTTTGATTTCACCGGTGGCGCTGCGGTAGTCCGCCGCCATGGCCAGCAGCGTTGCGCGCAGCGGCGTATAGCGGTAGGTCGTCCAGGATAACAGCGAACCGACGCCGACCAAAGCCGTCAGTTTGAGGGCGGCGCGGCGATTGATTTCGGCTGGCTGGCGCAGCAGGGCGTTGACGGCCGGCTGCCCGGTATCGCCGCGCAAAGGCTGAAAACGCTGGCTGACTTTCTGCACATATTCCCAGGCGCGGCGGTGCTCCTCGCTCTCCTCCATCCAGCTCAGCCAGCGGCGGTGGTGTTCGTGGTTCGGTTCGAGATCGCGTAATCGGGCATACCACTGCGATGCCTGCTGTAATGCGGTGAAACTGGGTTTACTCATCGTGTTCCGGCGCGGCGGCTTCCTGCTCTGCTTCCAGTAGCACGCAGTGTAACATAGCCTGCGCCATGTATTTTTTCACCATCCGCTCCGAAACCTGTAATGCGGATGCGATCTCCCGGTAGGTCAGTCCCTGAATCTGCGTCATTACAAAGGCGACGCGCGCTTTTTCCGGCAGCGTGCGCAGCATGGCGTCAACCTGATACAGCGTTTCGAGGATAATATTGTTATCTTCGGCCGAAAGGGCAAACCTCTCCGGCTGATTAGCCAGCGAGACCAGCCAGGCGCGCTCAATTTCCCGCCGGCGCCATAAATCCACGCACATTCCCTGCGCCATCACGCTCAGGTAGGCGCGCGCCCCCGCATGACTGTCGAATTGCCGCGGCTTGACCAGCAGACGTAAAAAAACGTCCTGCGCCAGATCGGCGGCGTCGCAAAAGTCGCCCAGGCGTTTACGCAACAGCCCCTGCAGCCAGCCGTGGTGCTGGTGATAAAGCTGATGGATATCTGCTGCGGTATCTAGCGGAACTGATGACATGTCAATAACCTGAAAGCAAGACAGCAAGGAAAAGTAAGAGACAGGTCACAAATTTTAATTGAGAATGATTTTTGTTTCAATCGATTGTGCGAAATAAGAGCAGACGCCATCTCGGGGCTTATTATCCTAAAGGCAGCGCCATAATAATGGCGTCTTCGCGCCCGGCCGCGGTCGGATAATAGTCGCGGCGCAACGAAACCTCATTGAACCCCAGGCTTTCATACAGCGCCAGCGCCCCTTTGTTCGATGCGCGCACCTCCAGCCACAGCGTGAGAATGGCGCGCTTTTCCAGCTCATTAATCAGATGCGTCAGCAGTTCGCGTCCGAGGCCGCCGCGCTGGTGGGTCGGGTGTACGGCAAGATTGAACAGCGTGGCCTCGTCCAGCACCGTCTGCGTAATGGCGTAGGCCACCATCACTCCGTCGCGGCTCAGCTTGAGGTTGAAGTAACGCTCTCCCTGATTGCCGGCAAAGGTTTTTTCGCTCCAGGGAAACGCGTGGCAGGCTTGCTCAATTCTCAAGGCCGGCGCCAGATCGGCCGGCGTCAGGGTTGATATCTCGTTCATGTTCGCAGATCTGTCGCCAGAGCGCCCGTTTGGCGTCGGCGCTGTGGTTAAGCTCGGTTAATACCGGGCTGGTGAGCTGAACGCCTTCCAGCGCCAGCGGTTTATCGATGCCTAAGCGCCAGCTATGGCAGTGCGCCGCGGAGGACAGCATATCGACCTGCTGCGGCGTCAGGCTGTAGGTCTGGTCGGGCGTAAGCGCCAGACTGCGCAGGACATCGGCCAGCAGCGGTTCATCGCCGGCAAGCGGTTCGCGCGAGACGATAACCAGACGCACCTGAGCCGGCAGGCTGACGGCGATTTCGCCCTGCAACACCGCCGGACGCTTAAGGATCCACTGCGTGATGCCCAGTTGTTGCAGTAGCCAGTCGCGTCTCGATGTCATGCAGAGGATCCTGTTCGGCCTATGTTTGCCGCCTATGCTAGCAAACCCATCGAACATGCGCCAACAAAGCGCTATACCCGTCATACTTCAAGCTGCGTGTGTACCCGCCCCGTTGGGGCCGCCGCAAAGCGGCGTTCAAATCAGATCCCGGCGGATTTGTCCTTCTCTTACCGCCTGCCTGCAACGCGAATTATTTAGGGTATAATCCCCGCTCAATTATTAAGGAGCCTCAGCCCGATGTCTGCATTAACCCCAGCCAGCGAAGTCATACTGCGCCATAGCGACGAATTTATCCCACGCCGGGTGCTGTTTGCCGGTGATTTACAAGATGTCTTGCCCGCGCGGTTCGACGCGTCCGATGTGCGTGTCCACGCCACGCAGTTTCACCACTGGCAACAGCTGCAAGGCGCGCTGAAGGAGAATGTCCGCTATGGTCTGACGGCGGACGCCGAACTGGTCGCGGGGTGCGACACGCTGATTTACTACTGGCCGAAGAGTAAGCAGGAGGCCGAATTTCAGCTCTCCAACCTGCTGTCGCTGCTGCCGGTCGGCAGTGAAATCTTTGTGGTGGGGGAGAACCGCAGCGGCGTACGCAGCGCGGAAAACATACTGGCCGGCGCGGCGTCGTTAAGTAAAATCGACAGCGCGCGGCGCTGCGGGCTGTACCACGGACGGATTGAGAAACAGAGCGTCTTTAATCTTGACGACTGGTGGAGCGAGTATGCGATCGACGGCGTAACGGTGAAGGCGCTGCCCGGCGTGTTCAGCCGCGACGGACTGGATCCGGGCAGCCAACTGCTGCTTTCCACCTTTGAGCCGCATATGAAAGGTAAAGTGCTGGATATCGCCTGCGGCGCCGGCGTATTGGCGGCCATGCTGGCGCGGCAGTCCCCTAAAATACGTTTGACGCTCAGCGACGTCAGCGCCGCCGCGTTGGCCTCCAGCCGCGCCACGCTGGCCGTCAATCGCTTGGAAGGCGAGGTTATCGCCAGCAACGTCTACTCGGAGATTCGCGGCCGCTTCGATCTGATTGTTTCCAACCCGCCGTTCCATGACGGCTTGCAAACCAGCCTGCAGGCGGCGGAGATGTTGATCCGCGGTGCGGTCGCCCATCTGCCGATCGGCGGGCGGCTGCGTATCGTCGCCAATGCGTTCCTGCCTTATCCGGCGCTGCTGGACGCGGCGTTCGGCGGCCACGAGGTGCTGGCCCAGACCGGACGATTTAAGGTCTATCAGGCGATCGTCGGCCGGACGCCGCGCGCCGCCGGCTAAAGCGCGTCGCTTGCTTAAATATCGATCGTCGCCATGCCCTCTTTGCCGTAGCGCGCTCCCGCCGCGGCATTGAAGGGGAAGATGGCTTCAATTTCCGCCAGATCGTCCGCCGTCAGGGCGACGTCCAGCGCCGCGACGTTTTCTTCCAGGTAGCGGCGGCGTTTGGTTCCGGGAATCGGCACGATGTGTTCGCCCTGCGCCAGAACCCAGGCCAGCGCCAACTGCGACGGGGCGATGCCTTTTTGTTCGGCCAACTGATTGACCTTTTCCACCAGCCGCAGGTTTTTAGCGAAGTTTTCCCCGGAGAAACGCGGATTATCGCGGCGGAAATCATCGGCGGCCAGATCGTCCGGGCTGCGGATGGCGCCGGTGAGAAAACCGCGTCCTAACGGGCTATAGGGCACGAATCCCACGCCAAGACGCGCGCAGGCGGGCAGAACGTCGGCTTCCACATCGCGCGTCCACAGCGAGTATTCGCTTTGCAGCGCCGTGATGGGATGGACCTTATGAGCGCGCTCCAGCGTTTCGGCGGAGGCCTCGCTTAGGCCGATATAGCGAATTTTCCCCTCCTTGACCAAATCGGCCAGCGCGCCGACGCTCTCTTCAATCGGCACCGTCGGGTCGATACGGTGCTGATAGTAGAGGTCGATCTCTTCTACGCCCAGCCGTTTCAGGCTGCCTTCAACGGAACGGCGAATATATTCCGGCTTCCCGCAGACGCCGCGTTCGGCGTGGTTATTCGGATCGCGCACGATGCCGAATTTGGTGGCGAGAAAAACCTGGCCGCGCTTACCCTTGATGGCTTTGCCGACCAACTGCTCATTGGTATGAGGGCCGTACATGTCGGCGGTATCCAGCAGCGTGACGCCCAGCTCCAGCGCCCGATGCAGGGTGGCGATGGACTCCTTTTCATCCTGAGCGGTGAAATAAAAGTCGCTCATCCCCATGCAGCCCAGTCCGAGCGCGGAGACCGATGGGCCGGTAGGGCCTAATTGGCGATGTAACATGGCGTGATCCTCATGGTTGGTATTGAATGCGCTATGAGTGTGGTTGTTTATTGGATAAAGATAAATAACGCATTTCATGCAACACTATTCAAAAATCAACAACAATGGGGGAGCGATGGATCGGATTCAGGCGATGCGCGTTTTTGTACGCATTGCGGAACTGGGCAGCTTTAGCCGCGCGGCCGAAATGCTGTCTCTGCCGCGCGCGACCGTCAGTCATACCATCAAACAGCTGGAGTCCCGCCTGGGGGTGCGTCTGTTGCAGAGAACCACCCGTCAGGTGCAGATTACCGCCGAGGGCCGGATTTATTATCAGCGCTGTATCCAGCTGCTGGCGGAAATTGAAGAGACGGATACGCTTTTTACCCACCAGCGGCAGCAGCCGGCGGGCAATGTGCGGGTCGATATGCCGCACTCCCTGGCGCGCGAGGTGGTGATCCCGGCGCTGGACGAGTTTTACCGGCGTTATCCGAACATTAGGCTCTCGCTAAGCGCCAATGATTCGGCGATCAATGTGCTGCGTGAAGGGGTGGATTGCGTACTGCGGGCCTGGCAGGCGGCGGATGACTCTCTGGCTACCCGGCACCTGCCGTCGCTGCCGCAGGTGACCTGCGCCTCCGCCGCTTACCTTGCCGAGTTCGGCACGCCGGCGTCGCTGGAGGATCTGGCGCGGCATCAGATGGTCGGCTATTTTTCGCTGCGCACCGGGCAGCGTTATCCGCTGGAGTTTATGCATAACGGGGAGTGCGTTACCCATATGCTGCCGGGCAAGCTGGACGTGAGCGGAACCGACGCCTATGTCGCCGCCTGTCGCGCCGGTTTGGGGATTATTCAGGCGACGAGATCGGGGCTGCAACGCTGGTTGGATAGCGGCGAACTGGTTGAAATTATGCAAGATCTGCCGCCGCCGGAAATGCCGCTGTTTGTGATGTATCCTCCCGGCCGCTTTCTGGCCCCCAGGATCCGGGTATTCATCGAATGGCTGCATGAACTCTTCGCCAGGCCGCCGTCCGCGACAAGATGGTGATTTTTACAGCAAACCCCGCATTTTAGTGGAAATAATCATTGACCTTGACGCTAAAACCTCTAGAATTCGCCCCCGTGGTGGCATTGCGTCAGGCGATGCGGCTGGATTGCGAAGGTGGCGGAATTGGTAGACGCGCTAGCTTCAGGTGTTAGTGCCTTAACGGGCGTGAGGGTTCAAGTCCCTCTCTTCGCACCAACATCACCACGCTCGTGCTGCATAATGCGCGGCACGGCAGTTTGTATCGCACGGCGTTGACTGCGAAGGTGGCGGAATTGGTAGACGCGCTAGCTTCAGGTGTTAGTGTCTTAACGGACGTGAGGGTTCAAGTCCCTCTCTTCGCACCATGCGGCGGTATCAGGCGAAAGTAATAAAAGTAAGACGTAATCTTTATCTGTGCGAAGGTGGCGGAATTGGTAGACGCGCTAGCTTCAGGTGTTAGTGCCTTAACGGGCGTGAGGGTTCAAGTCCCTCTCTTCGCACCAACATCACCACGCTCGTGCTGCATAATGCGCGGCACGGCAGTTTGTATCGCACGGCGTTGACTGCGAAGGTGGCGGAATTGGTAGACGCGCTAGCTTCAGGTGTTAGTGTCTTAACGGACGTGAGGGTTCAAGTCCCTCTCTTCGCACCATGCGGCGGTATCAGGCGAAAGTAATAAAAGTAAGACGTAATCTTTATCTGTGCGAAGGTGGCGGAATTGGTAGACGCGCTAGCTTCAGGTGTTAGTGCCTTAACGGGCGTGAGGGTTCAAGTCCCTCTCTTCGCACCATCGCTTTTTCCTGCATCCTTTCTTTAATACTTTCCAATAATTCCCAATACACCTCGATTATCGATCTATCGCCTTATCCCTGCATGACGTTAAACACGACGGAGAGCGCCGCCAGCCCGCCCGCCAAGGCTACGCAGGACGGCAAAAGCAGGTAAGGCCGTAAGCGGCGATGGAGTAACATCACCAGCGTCGCCAGCAGCGCGACGGCAATAATCACCTTCAGCTGCATCAGATTAATATCCAGCACCGCCAGCAATAGCATGACGGCGCAGGGCAGCAGCACGCCCCAGGCGCTCGACAGCTGTTTCCCCAGACGCCAGCTCAGGCTCCATAAGCCGCATGCGGTAATCATCGCGGTCAACATGTTATTTCCGTCCGTATATGATAATGATAATTAATACCATATGGGAATTTATGCCAATTGTCGGCTTTTGACAACGATTTTGCGTATCGCGGGGGCGGTGGGGAACGCGGCTAGCTTTTGCGCAGATGATTGCGCCGCAGCTGCATCATATTCAACACGAGAGGCGAGCGTTCGTGCTGGCGCCAAACCATGGTTATCTGCGTATTCAGGCGCGCGTTATCGATAGGGTGGTACGAGACGCGATCCATCTTGATGCAGGACAGGGAGCGGGGAATAATGGTGATGCCGAATCCGGCCGAGACCATGCCGATGGTGGCCGTGAGCTGGGGCGCCTGCTGGCTCAGCTTGGGCTCGTATCCCGATAGGTAGCAGGTGCGTAAAATCATATCGTGCAAGACCGGGCAAACCTCGCGCGGAAAGATAATCAGCGGATCCTGATTCAGTTCGTTCAAACGGATATCGCGTCTGTCATGCAGCGGATGGTCGGCGGGCAGCACTAATGTCATGGGCTCTTCGAGCAATATCTCGCTGTTTAATTCGCTGCTGACGTCGCACGGCAGGCGTAGAAAGGCGACATCGATATTTCGGTTGTGAAGCGCGGCGATCAGGTCCGGGGTATTCTCTTGCCGCGGGTTTAATTGCACCTGCGGATAGCGCTGGCGATAGGCATGCAGAAGCTGCAGCACGGTAGGGTGGAAGGACGACGAGGCGGAAAAGCCGACGTTGAAACTTCCCCTTTCCCCTCTGGCGATGCTCCTGGCCCGGTCAACGGCCGCATCCGTCAGGCTCAGAATCTGGCGCGCATCCTCATATAACACCTTTCCCGCTTCCGTCATTTCAACGCCGCGCGTAAGCCTTTTAAATAACGGCGTGCCTATTTCATGTTCGAGCTTTTTGATTTGCTGACTCAGGGGCGGTTGCGATATGCCCAGTTTTTCCGCCGCGCGCGTGAAATGCCGCGTGGATGCGACGGCGACAAAGTAGCGCAGGTAACGAAATTCCATTAGTGGCGACTCCATATCTTTTGGATCTTGAAATGACAACCTTTGTATATTGGAACTTTGACGGTGATCACGCAATCTTTAATCATGAATTAGAAAAATTTAAGTAATAACCCAGCGAAAGAGAAGTCATATGAAAGAAGATATAGGCGTCAACTCTTGTGCGGAAGAGATCGCATCCTATGCAATTGACCATCAGGCGCACCATCCCGATTGCGTTATTTATCAAACATCTCTGATGAGCGGATTAATAAATGGCGTATACGAAGGCAGCCGGACGATGAAGGAATTGCTGGAGCACGGCGATTTTGGATTAGGAACATTTAACTATCTGGATGGCGAACTGGTGGCGTTTAACAGCCGCATTTTTCAACTGCGCGCCGACGGCAGCGCACGGGCCGCCATGCCGCACCAGAAGACGCCATTCGCCGTCATGACATTCTTCCGGCCGACGGAAGAAATTCATTTCAGCAGCCGTATCGACCGCGAGGCGCTTCATCAGAAGATCGATGCTCAGGTCGGTACGGATAATCTGTTTTGCGCGCTGAGGATCGATGGGCATTTCAATTATGTCGAAACCCGCACCGTTCCGCGCCAGACGCGCCCTTATAAACCGATGCTGGAGGCGATCGCCCAGCAGCCGAAATTCCATTTCGAATCCTGCCGGGGAAGCGTCATCGGCTTTCGCAGCCCGGCTTATACGCAGGGCATTAACGTTGCCGGTTATCACGAACACTTTATCACCGATAATCGCGAAGGCGGTGGCCATATCCTTGATTATCAAATGGAAAGCGGCGTCTTAACCTTTGGGGTCATCTCCAAGTTGATTATCGATTTACCGCAGGATCGGGATTTTCTCAGCGCTGACTTGTCACCCGATAACCTCGATAGCGCTATCCAGTCAGTGGAAGGCTAAGCAACAACTCAGCACAAGTCATCTCAGAGGAGTGAGACAATGGAACATTCGACGGCTCAACAGCATTGGAGCTGTGGGGCATCCCTGGTTGTAAAACATCTGGAACAGCAGGGCGTGCAATATGTATTCGGTATCCCCGGAGCGAAGATCGATCGCGTTTTTGATGCGCTGGAAGACTCGCCGATTGAAATGATCCCGGTACGGCATGAAGCCAACGGCGCATTTATGGCGGCCGCTATCGGGCGTTTAACCGGCAAGGCCGGCGTGACGCTGGTGACCTCCGGGCCGGGCTGCTGCAATCTGGTCACCGGACTGGCGACGGCGACGACGGAGGGCGATCCGGTGGTGGCGATGGGCGGCGCGGTCAAACGTGCGGAAAGCCTTAAGCTGACGCACCAAAGCCTGGATACCGTCAGCCTGTTTCAACCGGTCACCAAGTTTAGCGCGGAAGTCCGCGCATCATCCGCGATCTCCGAAGTGCTGGCGAATGCATTCCGGGCTGCGGAGACGGGCCATCCCGGCGCCTCTTTTATCAGCCTGCCGCAGGATATCGTCAACGACCCGGTAACCAGCGCCGTGCTGGTGCGCCCAACGCTGCCGCCGATAAACGGCGCGCCTCATACGGATATCGAGAATGTCGCCCGGATGATCCAGCAGGCTAAAAATCCTATTTTGCTGCTGGGGATGATGGCGAGCCAGCCTAAAAACGCCGAGGCGTTGCGCCGTTTGCTGCATAAAAGCCAACTGCCGGTAACCAGCACTTACCAGGCCGCGGGCGCCGTCGACCAGCAGAGTTTCGACCATTTCGCCGGGCGTGTCGGGCTGTTCAACAACCAAACGGGAGATAAGCTGCTGCAGCAGGCCGACCTGATCATTACGGTCGGCTACAGTCCGGTGGAGTACGATCCGGTATTGTGGAACAGCGGCAAAGCGAAGCTGGTGCATATTGATGTGCTGCCGGCCAATATCGACAGCGCCTACCTGCCGGATGTGGAGCTGGTGGGCAACATCGCCGAAACCATTGATGCGTTAACCCACGACATCCTTTCTCCTATGTCGATGTCGGCGCAAACGCAGGCTATTTTGCGCGATCGCTGCCAGCAGCGCCACGACCTGGCGCTACGCGGCATGAAGATGCGGGGATTCGCCATTCATCCGCTGCGGCTGGTCAGGGCGATGCAGGATATCGTCAACAACGACGTCACGCTGTGCGTCGATATGGGCAGTTTTCATATCTGGCTGGCGCGCTATCTGTATAGTTTCCGGGCGCGGCAGGTACTGATGACCAACGGCCAGCAAACGATGGGGGTCGCCTTACCCTGGGCGATCGCCACATCGCTGATTCACCCCGGCCAGAAGGTGATTTCGGTTTCAGGCGACGGCGGTTTTATGCAATCCAGTATGGAACTGGAAACCGCCGTGCGCCTGAAGAGCAACCTGTTGCATATTATCTGGGTGGATAACGCCTACAATATGGTTGAAATTCAGGAACTGAAAAAATATCACCGCGCTTCCGGGGTCAAATTCGGTCCGATCGATTTTAAAGCGTATGCGGAGGCGTTCGGCGCGACCGGATTCGCGGTGGAAGCGGAAAATGAATTGGTGCCGAAGCTGCGTCAGGCTATGGATACGCAAGGGCCGGCGGTGATCGCCATTCCGGTGGACTATTCGGATAATCAGCGTTTGATGGAGGATTTGAATATCAGCCAGCTGATATAACAAGATGCGCCGCTTTCGTCCGCGGCTGACGAAAGCGGCCACCGCCTACCTTAACGATGTTTTCCTCAACGATATTTTCTTCTCTACCGTATAGATTGCCGGACTGGTACGCTGAATAAAGGCTTACGATAAACCGAATTGAAAACGGCCGGTAACATGGCGAATCGGAAGGGATGTAATCATGCTGATAAAGTCTGCCAGGCGGATAATCAAGCGCGGCGCCGTTATGTGTATCGTGGCGGCGGCGACATTGCTGGTTATTCGGATTTATGACACGCAACGCGGCCCGGCCCTGGCGCCCTGGCATACGTTTGTGCCGGATGAGCTTTCGGCGGACGAGCTCGATCGCGCCGACTGGCCGGCCTATCTGCGCGCCGAAGAGAATATTTTCCAGCAGGTCAATCGGCATGTGACCCAGGAGCTGGAGGATGATGAACAACGGCCTATCAACCGCTATTTTTCCGGCAGCCCGGTGTATCCGGGAAAATTTCAGCATGACTGGAATCGCTCTTATGAACTGATGCCGGCGGGCGCGCCAAAAGGCGCGGTGGTGCTGCTGCATGGATTAACGGACTCCCCTTACAGCCTGCGGCATATTGCCGAGCGCTATCGCCAGCGCGGTTTCGTCGTGGTCGGCATTCGCCTGCCGGCGCACGGTACGGTGCCCGGCGCGTTGACGAGCGCGCACTGGCGGGAGTGGCTGGCGGCCACCCGGCTGGCGGTGCGCGAGGCGCAGCATCGGCTGGCGCCGGCGTTGGACAAGACGCTGCCGCTGCACATGGTGGGCTTTTCCAACGGCGGCGCGCTGGCGCTGAAGTATGCGTTGGACGCGCTGGACGATCCCGCGCTGAGGCGGCCGGATCGGCTGATACTGATCTCTCCGATGATCGGCGTGACCCTCTATGCCCGCTTTGCCGGGCTGGCGGGGCTACCGGCGATATTTCCGGCGTTCGCCAAATCGGCGTGGCTGAGTATTTTGCCGGAGTTTAATCCGTTCAAATATAATTCGTTTCCGGTTAACGGGGCGCGTCAGTCCTGGTTATTGACCCGCGAATTACAGAGACAGCTTACCCGTAAGGCGCAGCAGCATGCCTTGGCGCAATTGCCGCCGGTGCTGACTTTTCAGTCCGTCATGGACTTCACCGTGAGCACCCAGGCGGTGGTTTCGGCGTTTTACGATCTTTTGCCGGCGAACGGCAGCCAACTGGTGCTGTTTGACGTGAATCGCACCATCAACTTCGGGCCGTTACTGCGTGATTCCGCTGATCGCGCCGTCGGCCAACTGCTGCCGCAGGCGCCGCGCCGTTATGACACCACGGTGATTGCCAACGCGGCGCCGGACAGCGCGCATGCCGTCGCTTTCGATGTGAAAGCGGGGGAGACGCGGGGCAGTTCGCGCGATCTGGGCATTGATTATCCGCGCGATGTCTACTCGCTGTCGCACGTCGCCTTGCCCTTTCCGGATAGCGACTCCCTGTATGGCCGTTTTTCGCAGCATCCCCGCGAGTTCGGTTTGCCGCTGGGCATGATTGCGGCCAGAGGAGAGCGTTCGGTGCTGGTGGTGGATCTGGATACGCTACTGCGGCTCTCCTCCAATCCGTTTTTTCCTTACCTGATACAGCGTATTGAGGAGAATATTCCGCAATAGCCGGCGTTATTTCATCGTGAATGGCGCCGGCCGTCGGCCAATCGCCCGCCGCCGCCGGCGGGTTTGGGTGAAATAATCTAATTTTGGTGTATTTTTCGCATTATTTTAATTAATGCATGGGGCGTTTTTTCTCCGCGATTAATTATCATGTAATCCATTTTTCATGGCGATAATTTTATTTTTTATCCAAAAATACAATTTTTTATACTGATTATCATTTATTTTTTAAATTATCTTTCTGTTTCCGGTGATTTGCCCCCGTGCGGCGGAAGGTGTTTTCCATATAGATTATCTTATGTCTGAGGGGATAGTTTAACCGGCGTTTCGGTGGTAAGTTCATTATCAAGATATCGTTTGCGTGGCGGCTGTCAGCGCCCGAACGCAGTGCTCCGAACAGAGGGAAATCATGGCTAAGCAGACTCCGTTATATCAACAGCACCTGGCGGACGGCGCCAAAATGGTTGATTTTCACGGCTGGATGATGCCGCTGCATTACGGCTCCCAGCTCGATGAACATCACAGCGTCCGTCGCGATGCCGGTATGTTTGACGTATCCCATATGACCATCGTGGACTTGCGCGGCGCCAGAACCCGCGAGTTTCTGCGCTATCTGCTGGCGAACGATGTCGCCAGGCTCACTCAGCCCGGCAAGGCGCTCTATACCGCCATGCTGAATGCGTCCGGCGGGGTTATCGACGATCTGATCGTGTATTTCATCACGGAAGAGTATTTCCGGCTGGTGGTGAACTCGGCCACCCGTGAGAAAGATTTGGCCTGGATAGCCCGGCACGCCGAACCTTTTATGGTCGACGTGCGCGAACGCCAGGATTTGGCCCTGGTGGCCGTTCAGGGGCCGCAGGCGCAGACCAAGGTGCAGAGCCTGCTCAATGATTCCCAGCGGGCGAAAATTGCGGGGATGAAGCCGTTTTTCGGCGTGCAGGCTGATGATTTTTTCATCGCGACAACGGGTTATACTGGTGAAGCCGGCTATGAGATCGCGCTGCCGAAAGAGCAGGTGGTTTCACTGTGGCGGCGGCTGTTGTCCGCCGGGGTCAAACCGTGCGGATTGGGGGCGCGCGACACGCTGCGGCTGGAGGCCGGAATGAATCTCTACGGACAGGATATGGATGAAGGCGTTTCGCCGCTGGCCGCCAATATGGGCTGGACGATCGCCTGGCAGCCGGAAGATCGCCAGTTTATCGGTCGTGAGGCTCTGGAGCGTCAGCGTGAAAAAGGCACCGAACAGCTGGTCGGGCTGGTGATGACCGCAAAGGGCGTGCTGCGCAACGATCTGCCCGTGCGCTTCACGGATAGTGAAGGGGTGATGCGGGAAGGGGTGATTACCAGCGGATCCTTTTCGCCTACGCTGGGTCTGAGCATTGCGCTGGCGCGCGTTCCTGCCGGGATCGGCGAGCAGGCGATTGTCCAGATCCGTAACCGCGAGCTGCTGGTGCATGTCACCCGGCCGGGCTTTGTCCGCGCCGGAAAACCGCTGGTGCAATATTAACGCTACCCCATCGGTATCAGAGGCGACCGGTCGCCCCGTGTATCTCGATGTTTAAACGATCGGCATTAGAGTATGCGGCCAATTTTAATCGTTTTGTGAAGGAAGGAGAAAGTGGCAATGAGCGATGTACCAGCAGAACTAAAATATACCGCTTCGCATGAATGGGTGCAGTCTGAGGGTGAAGGCGTTTATCTCATCGGCATTACCGAACATGCGCAGGAATTATTGGGCGACATGGTGTTTATCGATTTGCCGGAAGTGGGCACCATCGTTTCCGCCGGCGATGACTGCGCGGTCGCCGAGTCGGTCAAGGCGGCGTCCGATATTTATGCGCCGATCGGCGGTGAAATTATCGAAATCAACGCCGAATTGGAGAGTTCGCCTGAATTGGTCAACAGCGCGCCCTATACCGACGGCTGGCTGTTTCGCATCCGAGCGTCCGATGAGTCCGATCTGGATGAGCTGCTTGATGCCGAAGAGTATCAGGCCGCGCTGGACGAAGAAGAATAGTCGCCGCGCCCCGGACCTCTCCGCGCCGGGGCGTTTTATCTCGTTCCCTCGCTTCGCGTTGCCCGCCGGGTATGGCGCGGAGAGTGTTTGATGCAGGAAATTAGCCTAATGACCCAGACTCTCAGTCAGCTTGAAGATAACGGCGCTTTCGTTGAACGTCATATCGGTTCTTCGGCCGCTCAGCAACGGAAGATGCTGGACGCGGTAGGCGCGGATTCGCTCGATGCGCTAATCCGGCAGATTGTGCCCGCCGATATCCAGTTGCCCGGCTCGCCCGCGGTCGGCGATGCGGCGACGGAGCATCAGGCGTTGGCTGAGCTGAAGGCGATCGCCGGCCGGAACCAGCGCTACAAAAGCTATATCGGCATGGGATATTGCGCCGTCCTGATGCCGCCGGTGATTTTACGCAACCTGCTGGAAAACCCGGGCTGGTACACGGCCTACACGCCGTACCAGCCGGAAGTTTCCCAGGGGCGCCTGGAGGCATTGCTGAATTTTCAGCAGGTTACTCAGGATTTAACCGGTTTGGAACTGGCTTCCGCCTCGCTGCTGGATGAGGCGACGGCGGCCGCGGAAGCGATGGCGATGGCGAAACGCATTAGCAAGCTCAAGCAGGCCAACCGCTTCTTTGTTGCCGACGATGTCCACCCGCAAACGCTGGACGTGGTGCGTACCCGCGCCGAAACCCTGGGCTTTGACGTCGTGGTCGGCAAGGCGGCAGGCGCGCTGAACGACGACGCCGTATTCGGCGTGCTGTTGCAACAGGCCGCGACCACCGGCGAGCTGCATGATTACGGCGGCCTGATGGCCGAATTGAAACAGCGCGGGGTGGTGAGCTGCGTCAGCGCCGATATCATGGCGCTGGTGCTGCTGACCGCGCCGGGCAAACAGGGCGCCGATATCGTTTTCGGATCCGCCCAGCGTTTCGGCGTGCCAATGGGCTACGGCGGACCGCACGCGGCGTTTTTCGCCTGCCGGGATGAATACAAACGCGCCATGCCGGGGCGGATTATCGGCGTTTCCGTGGATGCCGCCGGCAATAGCGCGCTGCGTATGGCGATGCAGACCCGCGAACAGCATATCCGCCGTGAAAAAGCGAATTCGAATATCTGTACCTCTCAGGTGCTGCTGGCCAATATCGCCGGTATGTACGCGGTGTTCCACGGTCCTGAGGGATTGCGGCGCATCGCCGCACGCATCCACCGTTTGACGGACATCCTGGCGCTCGGGCTGCGCCGGGGCGGGCTGACGCTGCGCCATCAAACCTGGTTCGACACGCTGACCGTCGACGTGAGCGATAAGGCCGCCGTGCTGAGCCGGGCGCTGAGCTTCGGCGTCAACCTGCGCGCCGACCTGGACGGCGCAGTCGGCGTGACGTTGGATGAAGCCACGAGCCGGGAGGACGTGCAGACGCTGTTCGCCATCCTGCTGGGCGCTTCCCACGGTCTGGATATCGACACGCTGGATGCGGCGGTTGGCGGGCAGGCCGCGTCAATCCCCGCGGCCTTGCGACGCGACGACGCCATCCTTCGCCATCCGGTGTTTAACCGTTATCACAGCGAAACCGAGATGATGCGCTACTTGCACCGCCTGGAGCGTAAGGATCTGGCGCTGAATCAGGCGATGATCCCGCTGGGATCCTGCACCATGAAACTTAACGCCGCGGCCGAAATGCTGCCGATTACCTGGCCCGAGTTCGCCGAGCTGCACCCGTTTTGCCCGCCTGAACAGGCACTGGGCTATCGCAAGATGATCGAGCAGCTCTGCGGCTGGCTGGCGCAGCTGACGGGATACGACGCCGTGTGTATGCAGCCGAACTCCGGCGCGCAGGGCGAGTACGCCGGGCTGCTGGCGATCCGCCGCTACCATCAAAGCCGTAACGAATCCGCCCGCGATATCTGCCTGATCCCCAGTTCGGCGCACGGCACCAATCCGGCGTCGGCGCACATGGCCGGCATGCGCGTGGTGGTGGTGGCCTGCGACAAACAGGGCAATATCGACCTCAACGATCTGCGTGAAAAAGCGCAGTCCGCGGGCGAGAAGCTGGCCTGCATCATGGTGACCTATCCCTCCACCCACGGGGTTTATGAAGAAACCATCCGCGAAGTGTGCCAGATCGTGCACCGGTTCGGCGGCCAGGTGTACCTGGACGGCGCCAACATGAATGCGCAGGTCGGCATTACGTCGCCGGGCTATATCGGCGCCGACGTTTCGCATCTCAACCTGCATAAAACTTTCTGCATTCCCCACGGCGGCGGCGGCCCGGGCATGGGGCCGATCGGCGTAAAAGCGCATTTGGCGCCGTTCGTTCCCGGACATAAGGTGGTGAAAATCGACGGCGTATTGACCGGGCAGGGGGCGGTGTCCGCCGCGCCGTTCGGCAGCGCCTCTATTCTGCCGATCAGCTGGATGTATATCCGCATGATGGGCGCCGAAGGCCTGAAGCGGGCGAGCCAGATGGCGATCCTCAACGCCAACTATATCGCCGCGCGGCTGCGATCGTCTTATCCGGTTCTGTATGCCGGGCGGGACGGGCGTGTGGCGCATGAGTGCATTCTGGATCTCCGCCCGTTGAAAGAAAGCAGCGGCATCAGCGAGATGGATATCGCCAAGCGTTTGATTGATTACGGCTTTCATGCGCCGACCATGTCATTCCCGGTCGCCGGTACGCTGATGGTGGAGCCGACGGAGTCGGAAAGTCTGGCGGAGTTGGATCGCTTTATCGACGCGATGCTGGCGATTCATGCGGAGATTGTCCGCGTGGCTGCGGGCGAATGGCCGCTGGAGGATAACCCGTTGGTGAATGCGCCGCATACTCAGAGCGAACTGGCCGGGGAGTGGCCTCATCCCTATAGCCGTGAGCTGGCGGTATTCCCGGCGGGCGGGGAAAACAAATATTGGCCTACGGTAAAACGCCTGGATGATGTCTATGGCGACCGTCATCTGTTCTGTTCCTGCGTGCCGACGGCGGATTACGCGTAAGGCGGTTCTTTTTAAGCGATCGATCCATCAGACGGGTCGATCGTTGCCGCAAGGCGCGTTAGTCTTTCTCGCTTTCTTCTTTGCCTTTCGATTTGCCAAAGTAGAAACCGCCGACGCCGCCAATGATGAGCGGCACGATATATTTCATTAGCTCTATAACGATGTCTTTCGCATTGTTTTTTATTGCAAATCCAATAAAAATCAAAACGGCAATGAAGCATAAAACAAAACCACCAACACGAATGAATATGTTGGTGGTTTCTCTTTTTCCGAGTGCGGTCTGAACCTTTTCTTGGTCCTCGATTGCGCGAAGCCCTAATCTTTCATTTGATTCTATTTCTTTTACGCGGGCTTCTTGTTCTTTTTCTTTTACAGCAATATCAATGCGCTGATTTTCAATGATCTTTTATACCAAAGCATCTTGATGTTCTTTACTGTCTTGTTTACTGCGTCTATCCATGACCTCTGACATTTCTAATCCTCAGAAACAATGTATTTATTGTGGCGGAATTTTATATGAAAATTGCCGAATCCTTTTCCTCCAATTTCAGGAGGGATAAATTTAACTGATGATATGCGATCACGCTCGGCTTTTGTTATGTCTATCAGCTCCTTTGCCGTAACGACTTGTTCAAGGCCGAGGCCTTTTGCATCATAAATTCTATTTCCTTTGAATTTATGCATCATGGCGATACCTCTAGACTTGCTATTTTTTAGCTATCAATTCGCATGCTACCTTAATAGCAACGCGCATATTTAGCAATCTAGCTACCTACGTTATGCATGTCAAAGATTTCCCCATCCTGTAAACCTTATGTTATGCGGGCGGGTATCTACGCTTGAAAACAAACGTTCATTGAATAGCCTCTTCCCTGACATAAAGCGTATTTAAGGTAAATTTCCTCTGTTTCACACTGAGTGACCTTTGCGTTATGCGTGCAAAATATTTTCCTTATCTGGTGCTGTCGCCCACGCTGGTTTTTCTTTTTGCCTTTACCTATTTCCCTCTGATCCGTTCGGTTGTCGACGGCCTTTATGATACCCGGATGAATGCGGAGCAGCCGCAGTTCGTTGGCCTGGACAACGTGGTCCGCCTGTTTCAGGACGCCGTGTTCTGGCAAGCGCTGTGGAATAACCTGTTGTATATCCTGATGACGGTTATTCCCGGCGTGTTGTTGGGTTTGGCGCTGGCGGTCATGCTGTGGGAAAACTCGCGGATTAACCGCTGGCTGCGCACCGCCTTTTTCTTTCCCATGATTGTGCCGCTGGTCAGCGCGGCGACGCTGTGGCTATTTATCTTTATGCCGGGGCTGGGATTGCTGGATTACTATCTGGCGAAAGCGCTCGGCCCGATGAACAACAACTATCTTGGCATGAGCAATACGGCGCTGGCGGCCGTCGGCATTATAGGCATCTGGAAATTTGCCGGTTATTACATGCTGTTCTTCCTGGCCGGCCTACAGTCTATTTCGACCTCGGCGCGTGAAGCCGCCATTATGGAAGGGGCGTCGAAGCGTCAGGTCTTTTTCTATATCACCCTGCCGCTGCTGCGGCCGACCCTGGCTTTCGTCATGATTATCGCCTTTATCTATGCCATTACCCAGATCGATCACGTCGCGGTCATGACGCGCGGCGGGCCCAACAATGCCACCACGGTCCTGCTTTACTACATTCAGGATCTGGCGAACGATACCCACGATCTTGGCAAAGCCTCCGCCGCCACCTTTATTACGTTGCTGCTCCTGTTTACGTTCTCGATCCTGAACCTGAAAGTGCTGGAAAGGGGGACGCATTATGAGCGTTGAGCGTTTGCATCCGCTGCGAACGGCCACGCGTCTGACGCTGCCGCTGTTGCTGATCTGCGCCGCGCTACTGTGGATCGCGCCGTTCTTATGGATGCTGTCGGCATCCGTCGGCAGCAGCAGTTTCGGCGCCGATATGGCGTCGATTTTCCCCCGGTTTCCGCTGACGCTGGATAACTTTCGCGAGGCGTGGAGTAGCGCAGACTGGCCGCGGCTTTACGGCAATACGCTGATTTTTGCGCTGGGTACGTTTCTGGTTCAACTGGTGACGGCCACCACTGCGGGTTACATCTTCGCCTACCATCAGTTCCGCGGCAAAAACCTGCTGTTCTACCTATTGCTGATTCAACTGATGATCATGCCGGTCGTCATGATGGTGCCGAACATGATGACGCTCAAGCAACTGGGCCTGCTTAATACCCTGACGGGCGTGATGATGCCGTATTGCGCCTCGGCGTTCGGCGTATTTCTGATGCGCCAGGCGTTTTTGAACATTGCCAAAGAGATTGAAGAGGCCGCGCTGATGGAAGGCTGCCGCTGGTGGCAGGTGGTGTTCCACGTGCTGATCCCCATGACGTGGCCTTCGATTCTGGCTTTCGCCACCGTCAGCATTACCTATCACTGGAATGAGTATCTCTGGCCGCTGATGGTGCTCAATGACCCGGATAAACAGGTGCTGACCATCGGTCTGGTCTCGTTCGCCATGGGAGCGGAATCCGGCGGGCAGTGGGGATTGATCTGCGCCGGAACGCTGCTGGTCTGCCTGCCGCTGATGGTGGCGTTTGTTCTGTTTCAGAAGCAGTTTCTGAGCAGTTTTGGTTTTTCGGGCATCAAGTAGGAGGAACAGCCATGTTACTGGCGCAAATTTCCGATCTGCATTTTCGCAGCGAGGGCCGCAAGCTGTATGAATTTATCGATATCAACGGCCGGAACGCTGAAGCGATCAATAAGCTGAATGCGCTGACGGAGCGGCCCGACGCCGTGGTGATAAGCGGCGATATCGTTAACTGCGGGCATCCGCGGGAGTATCAGGTTGCGCACAATGTGCTGCAAATGCTGGACTACCCGATGTACGTGATCCCCGGCAATCATGACGATAAACAGAATTTCCTGAACGCCATGCGCCCGCTGTGCCCTTCGCTGGGCGATGATGCGGAAAATATGCGCTATGCGGTGGATGCGTTTCCGCTGCGTCTGCTGTTTATCGACAGCAGTTTGGCAGGGCAGTCAAAAGGCTGGCTGACGCCGGCGACGCTCTCATGGCTGGAGCAACAGCTTAGCCAACATCCGACGTGGGAAAGCGCGCTTTTCATGCACCACCCGCCTTTGCCGCTGGGCTCGGCCCAGATGGATCCCATCGCCTGTGAAAACGGACGGGAACTGCTGCGTCTGATCGAACGGTTTCCTCAACTGACCCGGGTGTTCTGCGGCCATAATCACCGTTTGATCTTCACGCAGTACCGCCAGGCTATCATCGCCACGGTGCCGGGCACGGTACACCAGGTGCCTTACTTTCATACGGATAGCGCGCCCTATTACAACCTTGAACCCGCTTCCGTCGTGATGCACCGCTATGTGCCGGATACCGGATTAGTGAGTTATTGCCAGTCGCTGGCGCCGTTTGCCGGTCCTTATCTCTACGATGCGCGTATTAGCTGCCCGGTGGATGAGTCATGGCTGTGATTGAGTTACGCAATATCAGCAAGCGGTTTGAGCAAACTCAGGCGCTGAAGTCGTTGTCGCTGGAGATCGCCGACGGCGAATTTCTGGTGCTGGTCGGTCCGTCCGGCTGCGGCAAAAGTACCTTATTGCGTATGCTGGCCGGTTTGGAGAATGTGAGCTCAGGGCAAATTCTGCTTGATGGGCAAGACATTTCCGGCTGGACGCCGAAGCAGCGCAACTTTTCGATGATTTTCCAGAACTACGCGCTGTTTCCGCATCTGACGGTGGAACAGAACATCACGTTCGGTATGCGCATGCGCGGGGAGCCTAAAGCGGAATACCCGCAGCGCGTACAGCGGGTCGCCACTCTGCTGCAGCTTGAATCATTGCTGTCGCGTAAGCCGGGTAAGCTCTCCGGCGGCCAGCGTCAGCGGGTGGCGATGGCGCGCGCCATCGTTCGTAATCCGCACCTCTTTTTGATGGATGAACCGCTATCGAATTTGGACGCCAGGCTGCGCAGCGAAGTGCGGGACGGGATTATGGCGCTGCATCAGCAACTGAAAACCACCACGGTTTACGTCACCCACGATCAAATCGAGGCCATGACCATGGCCGATCGGATTGCGGTGCTGGATCGCGGCGAGTTACAGCAGATAGGCACGCCGGAGCAGCTTTACGCTCATCCGGCCAACGTGTTTGTCGCGGGGTTCATCGGCACGCCGACGATGAATCTCATCCCGCTGCCTTGTACCTCGGGTCATGCCGCGCTGTTGGCGCGGCGCATTCGTCTGCCTGAAACGCATGAATCCGGTCAACTGACGGACGTGCTGCTGGGTATTCGTCCTGAACATATTAGCGAACAGGCGGCATCAGAAGGGCGGATTTCGCTGCCGGCAACGGTAGTTCATAGAGAATTGTTCGGCGCGGAATATCTGATCCAGGCGGACACCGCGCTGGGCGCGCTTCGCTATCGACGGGCCAACCGCGAGGGCGTGCCGGACATCGGCGCGGCGTTGACGTTGAGTTTTTCATTACAGGATTGTCATTGGTTTTCCGGGCAAACCGCCTGCAATTTATCCCAGGAGAAAGTAAATGCGTAAATATCATGTCGCCGCGCTGGCCATTGCGCTGCTGGGCGCGGGCCAGGCGTTCGCCAAACAGAGTATCGATTTCATGTTTCCCGCCCCGGTGGACGGTAAGCTGACGATGGAAATGAAACGGATCATCGACGAGTACAATGCGTCGCAGGATCGGGTCGATGTGCGCGGTATTTTCACCGGCGGCTATGACACCACCAAGGTGAAAGCCGAGGCCGCCGCGAAGGCGGGGCAGCCGCCGGCGCTGGTGATCATGGCGGCTAACTTTACCGCCGATCTGGTCATCAAGGATCAAATCCTGCCGATGGATGAGCTGTTTAAATACGGCAATGAGAAGGCCACGCCATTCCTGATGGAAAATTTCTGGCCCGCGCTGCGCCAGAACGCTCAGGTAATGGGCGTGACCTACGCCATCCCATTTCACAACTCTACGCCTATCCTCTATTACAACGAGGATATGCTGAAACAGGCCGGGTTCAGCGAAGCGCCGAAAACCTGGGACGAGGTGGTCAAGGTGGCGAAAAAGCTGACCGACCCGGCGAAAGGACAGTGGGGCATGATGATCCCATCCACTAACGACGATTACGGCGGCTGGATGCTGTCTGCGCTGACCCGCGCCAACGGCGGAGCTTATTACAACACGGACTATCCGGGAGAAGTGTATTACAACACTGTCTCGACCAAGGGGGCGTTACAGTTTTGGCGCGATCTGGTATATCGCGATAAGGTGATGCCGGCCGGCGTGCTGAATTCCAAACAAATCAGCGCCGCCTTCTTCTCCGGCAAGCTGGGCATGGCGATGCTGAGCACCGGGGCGCTGGGCTTTATGCGTGAAAATACCAAAGATTTTTCGCTGGGCGTGGCGATGATGCCGGAAAAGGTGCGCCGTGGCGTGACGATTGGCGGCGCCAGTCTGGTGAGTTTCAAAGGCATCTCGGAAGATCAGAAAAAGGCGGCCTGGGCGTTCCTGAACTATCTGGTCAGCCCGAAGGTGAGCGGGAGTTGGAGCCGTTTCACCGGCTATTTCTCTCCCAGAATGGCCGCTTACGATTTACCGGAAATGAAAGATTACCTGGCTAAGGATCCGCGGGCGGCGATCGCGTTGTCGCAGCTGCAGTACGCTCATCCGTGGTATGCCACCTACGAAACCGTAGCGGTGCGCAAGGCGATGGAAAATCAGCTGGCGGCGCTACTGAACGACCCCGCGATAAGCGTGGATAAAGCGGTAACCGCCGCGCAGCGGGAAGCGGACGACATTATGAAGCCCTATGTCGAGCGGACGGCGCTGAGTTTACCGAAATAAAATAGATTCGCGACGACAGAGGGATGCGCAAACTCGGCATCCCTCTGAATCCAGACATGCGCCGCCGCGCAATGCTTACGTCGGCAACCGATGCTAAAGCAGCCAGCCCTTATCCTGCGCCGCTTCCAGATGCTGTTTCAGATGCCGCCACAGCTCCGGGTTGACGCCGGCGATAAACTCGGCGCGGCCCAGCACTTGCTCCAGACGGATACCGTTTTCCACCCAGCTTTGCCCCTGGTTATGCAGGTTCATCAGGATGGGCATCACGCGGTCGAGCATCAGGGCGAAGCGGGCGTTAGCGGTTTCGCCGGCTTCGTATTCCAGCCACAGCTGATGAAAATGCCGCCGCTGCGGTTCAGGCAGTAAGCCGAACAGGCGGGCGGCGGCGGCCACTTCCCGGTCGTGGATGGCGGCGCGGGCGGCCAGGTCGTAAACCATGACGTCCCCGGCGTCGATTTCGACGATATCGTGAACCAGCGCCATTTGAATAACGCGGTTGATATCAACCTCTTCCCCGGCATAGGGCGCCAGGCTCATGGCGGCGACGGCGAAGTGCCAGCTGTGCTCGGCCGAGTCTTCGTGACGTGAACTGCCGATGATTTTTGAGCGCCGCTGTACGCTTTTTAACTTATCAATTTCCATCAAAAAACCGACCACGTTGGTCAGCGAACCGAAATCGAGAACGGATGGAGATAACGACATGGGAACAACCTCTTTCAATTGAAACCGGATAAGCGGTTAAACGCGGGCGGCCTGCGTATTTGTCGTAGAAAATAAATGACGGCCGGAACCCGATAACCCTTAACGACGCCGGAAGGCGCGGCGGGCGAGCGCGCCGGAAGCGGGTCATTGTAGGGGATGTCGCGGAAGATTTATACGCATTATTGCGCGTGATGATTAAAGAGATAGCCGTTTCATACGGCATGCTCCTATGCCGCCGTCCGCCGCGTCAGCAAACGGGAACGACGCGGGTAAGGCCGTTTTTTTCACCGCCTGAGAAGGGGGCGGACGGTGAAAAATAATTTTTAGCTTACAGGTGTACACTGAAACTATTCTCAGCTAATCTGCTTAAGGATTATTCTCCGGGGTTCTATCGTCAGGTTTACGTTTTGCGCGCGATGACGGGCCTGCCGGCTGAATAGGCGTTAATGAGGTAGATGATGGCGAAAAATTTATGGGCATCGGGATATTCGCTGGCGGAGGAAATCGCCAACAGCGTTAGCCACGGAATCGGCCTGGTTTTCGGTATTGTCGGTCTGGTTTTATTGCTGGTGCAGGCGGTCGGGCAGGGCGCCGACGGCGTCGCCATCGCCAGCTACAGTCTGTACGGCGGCAGCATTATTCTGCTATTTCTGGCTTCGACGCTGTATCACGCCATTCCTTCGCCGCGGGCCAAGCCGTGGCTGAAAAAATTCGACCACAGCGCGATTTATCTGCTGATTGCCGGCACCTATACGCCTTTCTTACTGGTTGGGCTGAATTCACCGCTGGCCCACGGGCTAATGGTGGTTATCTGGAGTATGGCGCTGCTGGGCGTGATATTTAAACTGGCCTTCGCTCACCGCTTCGAAGCGCTTTCGCTGATTACCTATCTGGTGATGGGGTGGCTGTCGCTAGTGGTGATTTATCAATTGGCGTCGGCGCTGTCCGCCGGCGGCGTTGCGCTGCTAGCGGCGGGCGGCGCAATCTATACGCTGGGCGTGATTTTTTATGCCTGCAACCGCATTCCTTATAATCACGCCATCTGGCACGGCTTTGTGCTCGGCGGCAGCGTCTGCCATTTTCTGGCGATTTATCTGTACGTTTAGCGCCGAACCGATGATGCCTGCGTCCGCAGGCATCGTCACGGCCGTCAGTCGGTTATCTCATACGGCAGCGGTTGGAGCGTCAGCCGGCCGTCGGCATCGTCGCGTACGCGCAGAACGCTGTCGGCCTCCAGATCGTTGTTCAGGACGGCCTGCACCCAGACGCGGCTATCGCCCAACCGGCAGGCCGCCAGGACGGTGCCGGTGCGGCGCCAGTTATCGCCCAATCGCAGTTCCAAATCTTCCCCGGCTTCGGGAACCCGTTCGGCCTGACCCGCCAGCCAGTATAGCGCCCGTTTGTTGGCGCCCCGGTACTTGGCGCGGGCGACCATTTCCTGCCCGGCATAACAGCCTTTGCTGAAGCTGATCCCATTTAATGCCTGCAAATTAGCCGCTTGCGGGATGAACTGCGCACTGTTTCCGCTGTCAATGATCGGCAGGCCGGATTCAATATCCAAAGCCAGCCATTGGCGGCTATCATTGAATTCGACGTTGTCCGTGAGCTGTTCCAGCAATGCGGCATAGCGCGCGGCGGGTAATACCAGCAGGAAGCGCTCGGCGGGATGTGCAAAATGCAGCACGGTGGCATCCTGGATCTGCATCACCGGATGCTCGGCGTCAGGCAGGCGGCTGAAGACGGGCTGAAGCCGTTGGCGAATGTCGGCGCCGGCGGCGCCCAGCAGAACGACGTCGTCGTCCGCCGCAATCGTTGTTTTCGAGAATACCGCGTACTTTTTCAATTCGTTGAGTTGCGTATCGCGTAAGCTCCGGCGTTCGATGAAGGCGAACCCCTCCGCCCGCTGGAACAAACGCAGATCGCTCCACATTTTTCCTTTGGCGTCACAGTGCGCGCAGAGTACATGTTGGTCGGCGGCGAGCGCGGCCACATCGGCGGTGACTTGACCCTGAAGGTATTTGACGGTGTCGGGACCGTTCAGCGTGACCAGCGCCCACCGATCGAGCGAAATCAGCGTGGCGGGTAAATCGGCGGCGGCAAGCAGTGGTTGTGAAGAAAAAGAGGGTTGATTGACCATAATATGTTCCTGCTCTGCTAAGCGAATGAGCTAATGGTAAAAGAGCGGCGCGGGTTTGCAAGCGGTTATTATTCCCGGCGCGGCCAAGCCCGCGGCGCAATCATGGTTAATAGGCGGGTAAAATATGTCAAAGTGTTACTATTCGTTGAATACCCGCCGCTGAAATCGGGTTACACTAATAGGTATGATCGATAATAAGGTGGTTTTAAGCATGGATATTGAAAATAAATCACGGATTCATTGGGCATGTCGGCGTGGTATGCGCGAACTGGATATTTCTATCATGCCCTTTTTTGAACATGAATATGATGCATTAAGCGATGATGATAAACATACGTTTATCCGTCTGTTGCAGTGTGACGATCCGGATCTGTTCAACTGGCTGATGAACCACGGCGAACCGCAGGATCAGGATCTGAAACGAATGATCTCCCTTATCCAAACGCGAAATAAAGACCGTGGCCCAGTGGCAATGTGACCTTCGCGTCTCCTGGCGTATGCAGCTTTTTTCACTGGTTGCGCACGGACTACTGGTGTTGCTGATTCTGCTGGCCCCCTGGCCGGATCGCTATACGGCGCTGTGGCTGGGGCTGGTCACGCTGGTGGTGTTCGGTTTTATCCGCAGTCAACGCAACATAAAATCCCGCCACGGCGAAATTTTATTGCATAGCGCAACGCGCCTGCGCTGGCAGAAACAGGAGTGGCTGGTTGCCAAACGCCCCTGGATGCTGAGGAACGGCGTTTTGCTAACGCTCAAGGCGATCGATGGCAAGGGACGCAAACGCCTGTGGCTGGCCTCGGACAGCATGGGGGACGACGAATGGCGTCATTTACGCCAGCTGCTATTGCAGCATAACAGCCGGGCAAATTGATACTCAGGCCGGCCGCGCGCCTTTATTCCCGCGATAGATTGTTTTTTCCTTTAATCTATTTCCTGTACCGTTTGAATTCGCGACGTGATTTCACGCTGCCGACGCTACTCCGTCCCGTCTCTTTAGGCTTGGCGCCGAGGTTCGCCGATTGCGACGGCGGATAAAAACGACCGCGGTGATTTACGCCGGCTGGCGTAGCGGGTATCTTACGCGCCGTATACCAAGAGAGAAGCCGATGACGACGCAAGCTGATAAACATACGGTGCAAAAAAACGCGCTGCACCCGCGCAACCGCCACCGCGGCCGATATGATTTCGCCGCGCTAAAGCAAATCCACCCGGCGCTGATTCCCCATGTGAAGGTGAACGCCTATGGCGATGAGTCGATCGATTTTGCCGACCCGGATGCGGTTAAGGCGCTGAATCAGGCTCTGCTGCACCATTTTTACCAGATTGAACGCTGGATTATTCCAGACGGTTTTCTCTGCCCGCCGGTTCCCGGCCGGGCGGATTACCTTCACTATCTGGCCGATCTGCTGGCGGAGGATAATCGCGCCGTGGTGCCGCGCGACGCCAGCGTGCTGGATGTCGGCTGCGGCGCCAACTGCATTTATCCGCTGATTGGCCACCGCGAATATGGCTGGCGTTTTACCGGCAGTGAAATTAATCCGCAGGCGATGCAGGCGGCCAATGCCACTATTGAGGCGAATCCCGGCCTGAATCGCGCTATTCGGCTGCGGCGTCAGAAAAACAGCCAAGCCATCCTTGCCGGCATTATCCATAAGAACGAAATTTTTGATGCGACGCTTTGCAATCCGCCGTTCCATGCGTCTGCCGCCGAAGCGCGCCAGGGATCGCAACGCAAGCTGCATAACCTTGGGCTGGATAAAAATTCGCCGCTTAACTTCGGCGGCCAGCGGGACGAGCTGTGGTGCGACGGCGGTGAGAGCGCGTTTATCGGCCGGATGATTAACGAGAGCGCCGACGTCGCCCGTCAGTGCCTGTGGTTTACCGCGCTGGTTTCGCGCAAAGAGAATCTGCCGGGCATTTATCGTGCGCTGGAAAGCGTCGGGGCTGCGACGGTCAGAACCGTCGATATGGCGCAGGGGCAGAAGCAGAGCCGTTTTGTGGCCTGGAGCTTTTTTGACGCCCCCGCCCGCGCAAGGTGGTGGTTACAGAAACGGCGGTAGCGCGCCTGACGGCGGCGCGTTTTTTACAGCTCCGCCGCAATTTCCTGCAAAATTTGTCCGCACCACTGTTCCAGGCGCTCGTCGCTCAGATCGTACTGATTGACTTCATCCAGCGCCAGCCCGACAAAATGTTCGCCGTCGGCGGTCAGCGGTTTCGGACTGGTAAAATCGTAGCCCTCGGTCGGCCAATAGCCGACAAACTTCACGCCCGACGGCAGCAATTGCGCGTGCAGCATGCCCAGCGCGTCAAGGAACCATTCGCCATACCCCAGCTGGTCGCCCATGCCGTACAGCGCCACAATTTTGCCGCTCAGATTAAGAGTGGGGAGCTGTTGCCAGATGTTTTCCCAGTCTTCCTGTATTTCGCCGAAATCCCAGGTCGGGATGCCCAGAATCAGTATCTCGTACTCTTCCATCCGCTGCGGGGCGACATCTTTGACGTTGTGCAGATCGACCAGATCGTCGCCTAGAATGTCGCGGATTTTTTCCGCCGCCATTTCGGTATAGCAGGTGCTTGAACCGTAAAATAGACCGATTTTCATATGTGATAGAGAAGTCGTTTCAGATCAATGATAAGTGATGGCGTCGACCGCGGTTATCCCACCGCCTTGAACGCAGAAGCGTAGCCTAACCGAATATGCGGCGACAGTATATTGGAAATATCGGCCAATCAGCGCGACGGCGCTTCTCCTCTCTTTTTATCGCACCCATGCCGGGGGAGTATTCCAGGTCAGCGCGGTAAAGTCGTCGAGAACCTCAAAAATATGCGTCTGCATATCGCTGGCGCCCTCTTCCGCTCTGGCGCGGATAACGTTGTCGCGCCAGGTCTCGGCATGTCTGCGCTCTCTGAATAGATAGACTCCGCAGCGTAAGTTGGCCTGCTTATCGAATGTCCATATTTTGGAAATCAGCCCGTCAACCTGCGCGATTTCCTGCGCCAGATGTCGCATCTCAGCGTGCGTGCTGTCGAGCTGCTTGGTCGATGGATGGTAAGTCACTTGCAATAAATGAGTCATTTAGGTCTTTATCTCTGGGATGAACCACGATCGCTGCCGGGGTAAATGCCCGAACAATGTGTCATGTAATCAAGGGGGTGAACAGCGATAGACATCATACTCCCGAACAGGGAGGCGATCGATCGCCGCAGACGCCGCGGTGTTTTAGCGGGGGAAGAGGGAAAGCCGGACGGGGAGAAAAAAGCGGCGAAGGCCGGAGCCTTCGCCGTATGGCGCCGGATCAGCCAAGAGACTGATGGCGGGTCTCTTTGCTTAACAGCAGAGCGATCAGCGTCAGCGACGCCATGGCCGCCAGATAGAGCCCCACATAGAACAGGCCGTATGTCACGGTCAGCCAGGTGGCGATATAGGGAGCGACGGAGGCGCCTAGAATAGAGGAGACGTTATAGGAGAACGACGCGCCGGTATAGCGGACTTCCGTCGGGAACAGCTCCGGCAGCAGCGCGCCCATCGGGCCGAAGGTCAGCCCCATCATGCCCATTCCGCAGATCAGGAAAGCCATCACGATCGCCGAATTGCCGGAGCCGAGCATCGACGGAAACAGCATGGCGAAGGCCAGCATCAGGCAGGTGACGGCAATCATGGTTTTGCGGCGTCCGAAAATATCCGCCAGATAGCCCGCCAGCGGGATAATGATGGCGAAGGCGATAACGGCAATCATCAGCATCCACAGGAAGGTGTTGCGCGAGAAGCCCAGCCCTCTTGGCGCCGGCGTGGTGCCGTAGGTCATGGAGTAGACGGTCATGATGTAGAACAGCGTATACGTCGCCAGCATGATGAAAGTACCCAGAATGGTGACTTTCAAATGCTTACGGAACAGCGTGCCGATCGGCACGCGCACCTGTCCGCCCGCTTTGGCGACTTTGGCGAATACCGGCGTTTCATGCAGAGAGACGCGCACATACAGGCCGATCAGCACCAGCACGGCGGAGAAGATGAACGGCACGCGCCAGCCCCACTGCATGAACTGCTCGTCGGTCAGCAGCCAGGAGAGCAGCAGGAAGGTGCCGTTGGCGAAGAAGAAGCCGATCGGGGCGCCGAGCTGGGGGAATGAACCGTAGAGCGCGCGTTTGTGCGCCGGCGCGTTTTCCGTCGCCAGCAGCGCCGCGCCGCCCCATTCGCCGCCCAGTCCCAAACCCTGGCCGAAACGGGCCAGCGCCAATAACATAGGCGCGAAGATGCCGATGGTTTCATAGCTGGGCAGAAGGCCGATAACCACCGTGGAAATGCCCATGGTCAGCAGCGATGCGACCAGCGTGACTTTGCGGCCGATGCGATCGCCGAAATGTCCGAATAGCGCCGAGCCGATCGGGCGCGCGATAAACGCGATGGCGAAAGTGGCCAGCGACTGTAGCGTTGCCGCGGCCGGGTCTCCCTGGGGGAAGAAAATATGGGGAAATACCAGTACGGCGGCGGTGGCATAAATATAAAAATCAAAAAATTCAATCGCGGTTCCCACCAGAGAGGCAATAATCACTTTACTTTTGGAGTTTACCGGTGGAGAGTCCGCCTCGGCGTCGATAGCGGGGGTGATGGTAGCTTGCATGGTAATTCATCTTTTTTAACAACACGAACAGCTATTCTATGCATAGAGAAATGGGCTTTTCAACGGAGATTCCGTAAGGGGATAAGCGGGCGAAAAAGCGAGTCTGGAGGCTATTCCAGCATATACCGAATACGTAAAATATAATCTTATCGTATTATGTTTATACCGGAGAATGTTATGACGATACGAGCTCTGACGGAATATGTGAGATCCGGCGATTTTTGCGATTATTATCCCCGTCATTCCGCCGTTTGCCGCCAAATGACCGCATTTTGACATCCAGAATCCCGAGACTTGCAGAAAGCGCGCAGGGTAAGGATGATTAGCCGGTTAACGAATGACTCAGGCATAATATTCCCGTCGTCCTTTAGGCGGCGTGCGAAAACGCGGCTGGCGTTTTTGTCCGGCAGCTTGAAGTATGAAGGGGATGGACGTTCATGACGAAAGAGGGGAGCGCGATGCAGGCGCAGGATCAAGCGTTTATCGAGCAGTTTCTCGATGCGCTGTGGCTGGAGCGCAATCTGGCGGAAAATACGCTGGCCTCTTATCGGCTGGATTTACGCGCGCTGGCGGAGTGGCTGGCGCATCATGATAGCGATCTGCTGCGCGCGCAGGCTATCGATCTGCAATCTTTTCTGGCCGAACGGGTGGAAGGCGGCTACAAGGCGACCAGCTCCGCGCGTTTACTGAGCGCCATGCGCAGGCTGTTTCAGTATCTTTACCGGGAAAAAATGCGCAGCGACGACCCCAGCGCGGCGCTGTCGTCGCCAAAGCTGCCGCAGCGCCTGCCGAAAGATTTGAGCGAGGCTCAGGTCGACGCGTTGCTCAACGCCCCCAGCGTCGATCAACCGCTGGAGCTACGCGACAAAGCCATGCTTGAGGTACTGTACGCCACCGGGCTGCGGGTCTCCGAACTGGTGGGGCTGACGCTCAGCGACGTCAGCCTGCGCCAGGGCGTCGTACGGGTAATCGGCAAGGGAAATAAGGAGCGGCTGGTGCCGCTGGGCGAAGAGGCCGTGTACTGGATTGAGCAATATCTGGAGCATGGCCGCCCGTGGCTGCTTAACGGACGGACGCTGGATGTGATGTTTCCCAGTAACCGCGCGCAGCAGATGACGCGTCAGACCTTCTGGCATCGCATCAAGCACTATGCGATTCTGGCGTCGATTGATAGCGAAAAGTTATCTCCGCATGTGCTGCGCCACGCGTTCGCCACCCACTTATTGAATCATGGCGCGGACCTGCGCGTCGTACAAATGTTGCTGGGACACAGCGACCTCTCTACCACGCAAATTTATACCCATGTGGCGACGGAACGGCTGAAGCAGCTTCATCAACGCCATCACCCGCGGGCGTAGCAAGGCGATTTATCGCTGACGGGCGGCGAGTGCCGGTCAGCGGCGGATTATTACGGCGTACTTACCGAAACAGGATTATGCAATGAAAAAAGGGTTACTACTGCTCTCTCTATTGGCGGCAACGGCGGCGGGTGCGGCCCGCGCCGATGACGCGGCGATTAAACAAACGATGGCCCGCCTGGGCATGCCGGATGCGGAAGTGCAACCCGCGCCGCTGGCCGGTATGAGAACCGTACTGACGGACAGCGGCGTGTTTTACATCAGCGAAGACGGCAAGCATCTAATCCAGGGGCCGCTGTACGATATCAGCGGCAGCGCGCCGGTGAACGTGACGAATCGGATTCTGAAAGGGAAAATGGACGCGTTGCAGGATCAGATGATCGTCTATAAAGCCGCGCAGGAAAAATACGTGATAACCGTGTTTACCGATATCACCTGCGGTTACTGCCAAAAGCTGCATGAACAGATGAAAGATTACAACGCGCTGGGCATTACCGTACGCTATCTGGCCTTTCCGCGTCAGGGGCCGAACTCCCAGACCGAGAAGAATATGCAGTCTATCTGGTGCGTGGCCGACCGGAATAAAGCGCTTGATGACGCCATGAAGGGCGATGAAATCTCGCCGGCGTCCTGTAATGTCGATATCGACGCGCACTATCAGCTCGGCATCCAGTTCGGCGTGAAGGGAACTCCGGCGATCGTACTGGCGGACGGCATGGTGGTGCCGGGTTATCAGGAGCCGAAAGAGATGTTGACCATGTTGAACGCGCACCAGGCGTCGATGAAGACAGGCGGTTGACGACACTGTGGAACTGATAACTCAGCTGCGCCGGCGTCCGCCGGCGCAAGATAGTGATTTACCCATGACGATGCCGCCGCTGTTGCGCCGTTTATACGCGCAGCGGGGCATCAAGGGCGAGCGGGAACTGGAGCGCGGCCTGCGCGGCCTGCTGGATTATCGGCTGCTTAACGGTATCGGGCAGGCCGTCGATTTTTTGCAACAGGCGCTGGCGGATCGGCGTTGTATCGTCGTCGTCGGCGATTTTGACGCCGACGGCGCCACCAGTACCGCGCTGACGGTGCTGGCGTTGCGCGGCATGGGCGGCGTCAACGTCAAGTATCTGGTGCCGAACCGCTTCGACGACGGCTACGGGCTTAGCCCGGAAGTGGTGGCGCAGGCGGCCGCGCTGGGGGCGGAGGTCATCGTCACGGTGGATAACGGCATCTCTTCCCACGCCGGGGTGGACGAGGCGCGCCGGCGCGGCATCGCCGTACTGGTCACCGACCACCATTTGCCGGGAGAGACGCTGCCCGCCGCCGATGCGATGATTAACCCCAATCTGCGCGACTGCGCCTTTCCGTCCAAGGCGCTGGCGGGCGTCGGGGTGGCGTTTTACCTGATGATGGCGCTGTTTGTACGCTTGCGCGATAGCGGCTGGTTTACGCAGAAAGCGCTGGCGGAGCCGAAGCTGACCGAACTGCTGGATTTGGTGGCGTTGGGCACGGTGGCGGACGTGGTGCCGCTGGACGCCAACAACCGCATTCTGGTGGCGCAGGGGCTGAGCCGCATTCGCGCGGGAAGGTGCCGGCCCGGTATCCGCGCGCTGCTGGAAGTGGCGAACCGCGACGCCCGTCAATTGGTCGCCAGCGATCTCGGTTTCGCGCTGGGGCCGCGGCTCAACGCCGCCGGCCGGCTCGATGATATGTCGGTCGGCGTGGCGCTGCTGCTCAGCGACGACATCGTGCAGGCCCGCATGCTGGCCAGCGATCTGGATGCGCTGAATCAAACCCGCCGTGAAATTGAGCAGGGGATGCAAACGGAAGCGCTGCGATTGTGCGAAAAGCTGGAGCATAGCCGGACCGAACTGCCTTATGGGCTGGCGATGTACCATCCTGAATGGCATCAGGGCGTGGTGGGGATTCTGGCGTCGCGGATTAAGGAGCGCTTTCATCGTCCGGTGATCGCCTTCGCCCCCGCCGGGGACGGGATGCTGAAAGGGTCGGGGCGCTCGATCGCCGGATTGCATTTGCGCGACGCGCTGGAACGTCTGGATACCCTGTATCCGGGGATGATGCTGAAATTCGGCGGCCATGCCATGGCGGCGGGGCTGTCGCTGATGGAAGAGCGGTTCGATGAGTTTCGGCTGCGCTTCGGCGAACTGGTGGGCGAATGGCTGGATGCGTCCCAGTTGGAAGGCGTTATCTGGTCGGACGGCGAACTGGCGCTGCCCGAACTGTGTCTGTCCACGGCGGAAATGCTGCGCGACGCCGGGCCGTGGGGACAGGCTTTTCCCGAGCCGACGTTTGACGGCCGCTTTCGCCTTCTGCAACAAAAGCTGGTGGGCGAGCGTCACCTGAAGGTGATGGTTGAACCGGTAAACGGCGGCCCGCTGCTGGACGGCATCGCCTTTAATGTCGACACGCGCCTGTGGCCGGACGGCAGCGTACGGGAAGCGGAACTGGCGTATAAGCTGGATGTCAATGAGTATCGCGGCAAACGTTCGGTACAGCTGCTGATTCAGCACCTGTGGCCGCTATAGGGGAAGGGAAAAGGGTATATAAACCCTGACCTTAATCCGTTAGAATAGGCCGTTTAAATCTATTCCTTCACCGACGACTTAACGTAAGATTATAAAAATCATGTTTGAAATCAATCCGGTAAAAAACCGCATTCAGGATCTGTCCGAACGTACGGACGTCCTTAGGGGGTATCTTTGACTATGATGCCAAGAAAGAGCGCCTGGAAGAGGTAAACGCCGAGCTGGAACAGCCGGACGTCTGGAACGATCCGGAGCGCGCGCAAACGCTGGGTAAAGAGCGCTCCTCGCTGGAAGCCATCGTTGATACCATCGATCAAATGACGCGGGGGCTGGAAGATGTTTCCGGCCTGCTTGAGCTGGCGGTGGAAGAGGAAGACGAAGACACCTTTAATGAAACCGGTGCCGAGCTGGACGCGCTGGAAAAGAAACTCGCGCAGCTCGAATTTCGCCGCATGTTCTCCGGCCAATATGACAGCGCCGACTGCTACCTTGATATCCAGGCGGGCTCCGGCGGTACGGAAGCGCAGGACTGGGCCAGCATGCTGGTGCGTATGTACCTGCGTTGGGCGGAAGCCAAAGGTTTCAAAACCGAAATTATCGAAGAGTCCGACGGCGAAGTGGCCGGAACGAAATCCGCCACCATCAAAATCATGGGCGACTACGCGTTCGGCTGGCTGCGTACCGAAACCGGCGTGCATCGCCTGGTGCGTAAAAGTCCGTTTGACTCGGGCGGCCGCCGCCATACGTCGTTCAGTTCGGCTTTCGTCTATCCCGAAGTGGATGACGACATTGATATCGAAATCAATCCCGCCGACCTGCGTATCGATGTTTACCGCGCTTCGGGCGCCGGCGGCCAGCACGTTAACCGTACGGAGTCGGCGGTGCGCATCACCCACATTCCGACCAATATCGTCACGCAGTGTCAGAACGACCGTTCCCAGCATAAAAACAAAGATCAGGCGATGAAACAGCTCAAGGCCAAGCTGTACGAGTTTGAGATGCAAAAGAAAAATGCTGAGAAGCAGGCGATGGAAGACAACAAGTCGGATATCGGCTGGGGTAGCCAGATTCGCTCCTACGTGCTGGATGATTCACGCATCAAGGACCTGCGTACCGGGGTGGAGACACGCAATACCCAGGCGGTGCTCGATGGCGATCTGGATAAATTTATTGAAGCAAGTTTAAAAGCGGGGTTATAAGGAATTCTCATGGCTGAATCACAATCACAGGGTGCCGATCGGGCGCAGGAACTTAATAACGAACTGAAATCGCGTCGTGAGAAGCTGGCTGCGCTGCGTGAGCATGGCATCGCGTTTCCGAATGATTTTCGCCGTAACGCGACCTCCGATCTTCTGCATGCCGAGTACGACGGCAAGGAGAATGAAGAGCTGGAGGCGCTGGATATCGACGTTATCGTCGCCGGCCGAATGATGACGCGCCGTATCATGGGAAAAGCCTCTTTCGTCACCTTGCAGGACGTCGGCGGCCGCATTCAGCTGTATGTCTCCCGCGACGATCTGGCGGAGGGCGTCTACAACGAGCAGTTCAAAAAATGGGACCTGGGCGACATCCTCGGCGCGCGCGGCAAGCTGTTCAAGACCAAAACCGGCGAGCTGTCCGTTCACTGTACCGAGTTGCGCCTGTTGACCAAAGCGCTGCGTCCGCTGCCGGATAAGTTCCACGGCCTGGCGGATCAGGAGACCCGCTACCGCCAGCGCTATCTGGATCTGATCGCCAACGATGAATCCCGCAATACCTTCCGTATTCGTTCAAAGGTGCTGGCCGCTATCCGCAACTTCATGGTAGGCCAGGGCTTTATGGAAGTGGAAACGCCGATGATGCAGGTGATCCCCGGCGGTGCCAGCGCCCGTCCGTTCGTCACGCATCACAATGCGCTGGATATCGATATGTATCTGCGCATCGCGCCGGAGCTGTATCTGAAGCGTCTGGTGGTGGGCGGCTTCGAGCGCGTGTTCGAAATTAACCGCAACTTCCGTAACGAAGGGCTCTCTCCGCGTCACAATCCCGAGTTCACCATGATGGAGCTTTATATGGCGTACGCCGATTATAAAGACCTGATTGTACTGACGGAAACGCTGTTCCGTACGCTGACTCAGGAAGTGCTGGGCACCACGACGATTGCCTATGGCGATCAGACGTTCGACTTCGGCAAGCCGTTTGAGAAGTTGACCATGCGCGAAGCCATCTGCAAATACCGCCCGGAAACCAACGTCGCCGATCTGGACGATCTGGAGAAGGCCAGCGCGATTGCGCACTCTCTGGGCATCAAGATCGAGAAGAGCTGGGGGCTGGGCCGTATAGTCACCGAGATTTTTGAAGAAACGGCGGAAAGCAATCTGATTCAGCCGACCTTCATTACCGAATATCCGGCGGAAGTGTCGCCGCTGGCCCGCCGCAACGATAAGAACCCGGCGATTACCGACCGTTTTGAGTTCTTTATCGGCGGTCGTGAAATCGGCAACGGCTTCTCCGAGCTGAACGATGCGGAAGATCAGGCTGAACGCTTCGCTCAGCAGGTGAGCGCGAAAGACGCCGGCGATGATGAAGCGATGTTCTACGACGAAGATTACGTGACCGCGCTGGAGCATGGTCTGCCGCCGACCGCCGGCCTGGGCATCGGCATCGACCGTATGGTGATGCTGTTCACCAACAGCCACACGATCCGCGACGTGATTCTGTTCCCGGCGATGCGCCCGCAGAAATAATCCTGTCCGCGGCGCATTGCCGCACAGGAAAACGGCGCTTAATCGCGCCGTTTGAGTCTGCTGACAAACCCGTCTGTTAGATCGAGATACACGGGGCGACCACGGGGGTGAGGCGTCCCTGCGGGAACCTCCCCCCGTGTTTCCCCTAATATCTGATTTTGTCAACGGTCTGAAACGGCGCTTAATCGCGCCGTTTTCGTTCCGCTGAGTACGGGAAGCCGCTTTTAAGCAAACCAGGCGTTTTTACTGTATCAATATCCCCTGGATAAGATTGGCCTTCACGATGGTCACCTGAGGAATATCTAGCGCCTGCATAAAACCCTCTACCAGCAACAGATTGCTGACGTCGGTATCGCGGTAGTCCCCGATCAGTTCCGCGTCCCCTTTCCAGACCTGCTCTTTTGATACGCGTTCCAGATCGGCCAGCGTATAGGTGTTGTCCGCCGGCTTTATCTGCGCCTTGATGGAAAAGCCGTGTACGCCGCCGATGCCAATCACCCGCCGGGTTTTTACATCGTCTTTGATCTGCGGGCTGACGTGGGTGCGCGCGTAGAAACTCACGTAGCGCAGTACGGTGTCGCGCAGCGAACCAATGGGATTGGGCGTGCTATCGGCCTGGCGATCTTTATTTTGCAGAACGTCGGTAATAAAGTTTTTCAGCGTGACCGACGCCAGTTTCCCCTGATAGGTATCGGCGACGGTCTGTCCGTTCTGTTGACGTAGCGCGGTCATTTGCATTGAGCCGCCGCCAATATCCCACACCAACAGATCGTTATTGCCGAGGGTCTCGTCATGCAGCGCCGCTTTCGCCGACAGAAAACCCAGTTCGGCCTCCTGCTGCTGCGAAATAATTTTAAGCTGTATATCCGCCCGCTGATTAAAGTCGTCGATCGCCTGCTGTCCATTGGCGGCCGAACGGAATACCGCCGTCGCCACGCCGCTGATGCGCTGCGGATGGAAGGTTCTCGCTTTCGTCACCAGCTCATTCAGCGCCGCCGCTCCCTGCTGCCGGATCGCCGCGCTCAGCTGATTATCGGTCGATTTGGACAGATCGGCATTAAAGGCGATAGGGCGCTGATCTTCATACAACACTTTTCCCAGCACCTGCCGGCAAATATCCACCTGCGCCACCTGGATCTTGGTGCTGCCCGAACCCATATCAATGCCCGCGCGTGTTTCAATGCAATTGTCGGCCGCTGCCGAAAACGTACTGGTCAGCAACACCAGCCCGACGATGCTGATTAAGCGTTTTTTCATGTCATCCTGCCATAAAAGAAAGTAAAGAAGAGCCGGTCAGTTACAGTTACCTGTTTTTCAGGTGTTCGGGGGATAAGGACCGACCCTATATCGTGACCTAAAGCCGGTCCCGCGTAAAGAAGGGCGTTATGGCCGGCGCTATCGCGGGGGGCCGGCCATAACGCCGGCGTGGAAAGCGTAGGTAAAAAAGCGCTTTTTAGGCTAACGCCTCTGCGATTGGTTAAAACCTGAGCTTTCGGTCCGGTTTTTTGCTTGCCCGGCAACGGGATAGCGCTATAATGCCAAGCGCACTTCCCCTGCGAGTGTAGTTCAATGGTAGAACGAGAGCTTCCCAAGCTCTATACGAGGGTTCGATTCCCTTCACTCGCTCCAAGTTCTCTTCTCTGTATATCTCCTGAATTCAATAAAAATCAGTAAAATCAACGATTACATGTTTTTGTTGGCCTCTCCGTATCAACTCACATCTACCCAAATCATGTGTTGAATGTGTATAGTAATGTGCATAGAGGGTGTTATACACACTCATTTCTATACACATTGGGCAGCTATACATACCGGAAACTATACACATGCCGCTTACAGACCTTGAGATACGCCGCGCCAAGCCACAGGAGAAACCCTATACCAAGAATGATGGTCATGGGCTTTCACTGCTGATCGAGCCGAACGGATCGAAGGGATGGCGCTTTCGCTATCGTTTCGATGGCAAGGCGAAAATGCTTTCTTTCGGGACATACCCCACGATCTCGTTGAATGAGGCGCGGCAGAAACGTGATGAAGCAAAAAAGCTGGTCGCCGCAGGAGTAAATCCCAGTGATGTGCGTAAAGAGCAGAAGCTGGCAAAACAAGGGCGTAATGAAAACACATTTGAGTCGATAGCGCGTGAATGGTACGAAAAGCGGTTGGATCGCTGGTCGGCATCATACAGCGAAGAAATGATGAGTACCTTTGAGAAAGATGTTTTCCCGTTTATTGGGCATCGCCCCATTGCGGAAATTAAGCCTATGGAACTTCTGGCGGTACTGTCCAAGTTAAACGATCGTGGTGCTACCGAGAAAATGCGTAAGGTGCGGCAGCGGTGTGGCGAAGTGTGGAAGTACGCGATTATAACGGGCAGAGCAGAATATAACCCTGCGCCGGATTTGGTGAGTGCATTCGTTGCTCATAAAAAGGAGCACTATGCTTTTTTAACGGCACCAGAGCTACCTGAATTCTTTCAAACGCTGAATACCTACAGCGGCAGTTTAATTGTAAAACTGGCTACAAAGCTGTTGATCCTGACGGCTGTCAGACCGGGAGAACTCCGCCAGGCCGAGTGGAAAGAATTTGATTTTGATAAGCGCTTATGGGAAATACCGGCAGAAAGAATGAAAAAGCGGCGTCCTCATTGTGTGCCGTTATCAATTCAGGTTATTTCCATTCTTGAAGAATTAAAGCCGATTACCGGCCATTACCCGCTTGTTTTCCCCGGTAGGGTTCAACATACCAAGCCAATGAGTGAAATGGCCATGAATGTGTTGATGCGTCGTATTGGCTATGGTGGGCGTGTTACAGGGCATGGTTTCCGCCATACGATGAGCACAATTTTGTATGAACAAGGATACGATACAGCCTGGATTGAAACACAGCTTGCCCACGTTGATAAAAATAGTATTCGCGGAACCTATAACCATGCGCAATATCTTGATGGTCGTCGAGAAATGATGCAGTGGTATGCGGATTATCTTGATGAGATTTCAAAGGATTAAATGATGATTATCAGAGATTACTATTACCTTTCAGAAGCCGCAGAAATCTTGAAAATGGAAGTTGCGGATCTGCGATACCTTGCTTATAAAGGTGAGGTTAAACTTGGCGACTCTTTTAGTGAACTGTCTAAAAGTTGGATTTTTAAAAGTAAAGTATATATAAAAAGTGAAGATGTATTTAACGAATGGATGATTAGCTCAAATGCTAATATAAATGGAGACCGCCATATAATAGGAGGATCATATTTAGATGTTCTTGATGATAAAATCATTTCTGATGATGATGGAGTTTATGTTCTCTCTTATTTAAAAGGTTATTGGCATTATGATGACAAACATATATTTAAAATATATGACGCGCGTGGCGATGAGGAAGATTTACCGTTGTATTTCCATCCTGATCTATTAGATGGTGAAGAGTGTAATTTTATAAAAGCAATTCCAATATATGAAGATGATGTGGAGTATATTCTATCCGGTAATGCTGAAATATCAGGTCGGCAATTGCTTAGATTAATTAAAGCTTATGGGAAAGATAAACGTTCTCCGCAATCTATCGCTCAAAAAGAAAGGCACGCAAAACCTAAAGTTGAAATATTGATGGCAATTATTTATCTATTAAGAAGTGATGCGGAATATTTAAATTATACTGCTACTGGGTTAGCTAATGTTTTATTTGAGAAGGCAGCATTGTTTTGGCCTGAAAAGAAAGTACCGCCTTTAGAGCATGAAACAATAAAAAAATTACTCACTGATTCATTTAGACTTATTGGTTAACATTTTTTTAACCGAAAATGGCTGTAAAGATTGTAAAGTTACGGCCATTCTCGCCTGTAAAAATCGATGTTTTAATTCACTCCAGTTGATTCCGGTAGACAAAGCGATGGAGTGATATGTCAAGTAAAGTTCATTACAACCTGAACCAGTTCAGACCTAACCCCGACTCAATGATTGATATGAAATTTATCACAACTGATTGTTTGTTAAGTGATAAATGGATTTACAAATTGATTGCCCAGGGGAGATTCCCTAAACCCATAAAAATAGGCCGTATGTCACGTTGGAAAGCCTCAGATTATTACGCGTGGCGGGATAGCCATATAGCGGCATCGAATTAATAGTCTGAGCAACACAACATCGGTTTTTACTTTAAGGATGAATAAGTGAAAAAAATAGAACACTGTAAATACGATAAAGCCATGAACATTATCGCGGCTTATCATCCGGTTCCATTTGAACCTAAATACGGGGATGGCGGTTATGCGGTCCGGGTAATTGAAATCTATCGCCTGTTTAAAATGGAGCGCTCATTAGCCGAACTGGAAACCCTGACCGGCTATAACATGCCTAGCTACATGTGTGACCCGGACGAAATCAACTTCCTGATTGAACGTGGCACGGCGATTTGTGTTAGCGCGCAAAAAGCCGTTGATGAAGCTCAGAAAGGCGTTATCCGATACGGCGGCGAGGCTGATATCCTTCACCAAAATATGCCTGATACCAGGGAAAGCCTTGTTTCCATGAAAGAAGCCATGAGGCAGATGCAGGAGCGGCGGTTACAGGCACAAGATGATTTTGAGCGGGCTAAATTAATCTATCAAGCACGATACGGATTATTAGGTTTATTACGCCCCGTTGTGGAAGCGATGCTGAAAAAGAACATCAAAGGCTTTATGAATAAGGTAATGGAAAAGCTGCCGGTTGCTTCCTTACCTGAGTATGCTTATAAAATCAGTTCTTATTCTGATGGTTTAAGTTGTGAATCCCATATTTATGCCTGGTCAGCGATGGATGAATTACAAAAAGCGGTTGAATAGATATTAAAACGCTGCCGTTACCCCATAGATAAATATGAGTTAAATAATAATGGGATCGCAAGGTCTGAATTATGTCGTTTGTATTACGGCCATGAAGGTGAGTTATTTCGTCAACTCATGCCAGTAAATGATTATGTGAAATTAATGATAGAAACGTTAGAGGCCAGACAAACTAAAAATCACATGATGCGAAACGCACTGTAATTCACCGTATTACCCCATTTTTATAAAAGGATATTTTATGCATCACGTTAATGCCCCTGCATTGGCGGGGGAATTTCATCGCAATTTTACCCGCGGCGCAAATTATTTAAGCAACAACAAAAAAACGTTTTCTGTATCAGAAGAGGCAGAAAATAAATTACGCGTCGCCTTACTGGAATCCGGCTGGATGATGCAGGGCATCACCTTGATGGACATGGCGGAAGAAAGCGGCCAGGCGATCACCCTTGGCGATAGCAGCCTGCATACCGGGCGTGCGATGGAGGGGCGATTTAACAAGCCGCTGGCCGTCAACGGTACGCCGTATGTGCTGGTTGAAACGGATTCCTGCGCGTCGCTGTCGTATGAGCAAATGTCACTCATTGCCAACGTAGGCGGGATTGACCATTTCACCCGGACGATGGCGGCGTTTTTTGAACGGGCAATGGCGTTAGATATTTTGCGCATCGGCTTAAATGGCGCGTTTCTCAGCCCGGAAACCAACCCGGCCAAATACCCCAAAGGGGAAGATATCAATCTTGGCTGGCATGCTGTTGCCAAACAATTTAATGGCGGCTCACAAGTGCTGACTGATGCGATCACCTTGGGAAATGGCGGCGATTTCCTGCACCTGGATGCACTGGCCAATCATCTGATCACCCAAAAGATACCGGAAGGCTTGCGCGAAGATCCGCGCCTGGTGGTATTGGTGGGCGCTGAACTGGCCGCTGCGGAACGGCTACGGCTGTTCAATATGGCAGACCGGCCAGCGGATCTCGCCGCCGCGCAGATGGTCACCAGTTCAGTGGCGGGACGCTTTGCCTTTGTTCCGCCGTTTATGCCGGGTAAACGGCTGGCCATTACCACGCTGGAAAACCTGCACGTCTACACGCAAAAACACAGCCGCTATTTCCGGGCGGAATTCATAGATGATCGTTCCGTGTATGAGCATAGCTACTGGCGTAATGAGGGGTATGCGCTGGGGGATGGTTATCTGTATGCCGCTGCCGATGAGCAGGCCATAACGCTGTTGCAGTGAGGGAGCATATGAACGATTCACAGTTAACGACCGGCTGGTTTTGCGTGGCCACCGAAGGCGCAACCATTGACGGGCGCTATATCGATCCGGCCTGGCTGAAAGACATGGGGGCGACCTATAACCCGGCGCGCTATACCGCGCTGATTTGGGGCGAGCATAAACGCACTGGCGATAACCTGGGGGAAGTGCTGGCCGCAAAACATGAGGTTATCGAAGGCGAATCCCGGCTGTTTGTGCGCATTCGTCCCACGGCGCAACTGGTCAGCTACAACGAGAAAGGGCAAAAGCTGTTTTGCTCGATTGAGATTGAAGAGGATTTCCCCGAAGCGGGGCGGTTTTATCTCAGCGGGTTGGCGGTAACGGACAGCCCCGCCAGTGTGGGAACGGATCGCATCCGCTTTAGCGCTAATCGGGCGTATTTCTCACGCCGTGGGAAACGCGCCCGGCTCAGCCAGCCGATCCCCTGCCGGTTTTCGCTGTCGCCGTCCGGCTGGTATTCAGCGATATCAGGCGGCTAAACGCAGGCAAAAAAATACCCGGTGCGGTAGGCACCGGGTAACACTCCCTTGCCATCTAACGTCATGGCTCGTCACTGAGCAGGAAACACTATGTACGCGATAACGCACCCGGTCAATCACCGGCATTCGGATAAAAATTGCTTGCTGTCGCCAGAAAACGCAGGGTATATTCTGCCCGTTGCCGCAAAATCGGCAACCGGGATTAGCAGCCTGTGTATGTTATCGGCGACACCAGACGCGCCATGCGTCTTTTTTATTGTCGCAGCCTTAGCGCACCCATTTTTAACGGCATCTATCCGTACCGAATCAATGGTGGCTCAGGCGGGGCAGTCCTCGGACTGGCCGGTTTCCGATAACGCCGGTACTGCTAACCCCGTCTGGGCTACCACCAATCAAGAGGTTAGCAGCTCCGGTGGTAGCAAATTCATTTGTTATCGGAGGCTACCGCTATGGTTGCTACCCCTACCCAAACTCACCCTGAATTTGTCTTTTTATTTCTTGCCGTGCGCCGTGCTGATGTTCACGCCGTTCCGCACCGTGAAACCGTTATTGCCCCGAATGAACGCAGTGCCCGCCGTCTGCTGGCGCGTGACTATGTGCTTGCTTTTGCTGGCCGTCTGCCGGTTGAGGGGGCGCGTCATGTTTGATAACACGCCGCTGGATCTGGAAGAAATCATCGATCAATGCCGGGCGCTGGCGTATGCGCTGGTTGAACTGGAACAGCCCCAGGCCAAAGAAATTCTGACCTTTGTTCTATGGGAGCGGCTGGACAACTTACACCGCGCTTTTCACCAGCCGGTAGCGGGGGGCGACCATGACTAATTCCCTTTTCCCTTGCGGCTACACGCAGAACGGCGAAGAACGTATACACCGAGCCTTAGAGGCCGCCGAGTGTATGGCTGACCTGTTACGCCACCATGCCGATCACCCCAATAAGCCGCTTAATTCGGACGGCCTTGCCGCCATTTTTGAATGTGTTCGTGACCAGCTCAATGGCGCGGTAGAAACCAGCGCATTCTTTGCCGGAGGGGAACGCCATGAGCGCAATTAACACGCCGACCTCACCGGCTTTCAAAATGGCGCTGCTGCGCCATTACATCGCCAGCGCCTTTATTGAGGCGATGACCGCCCAACACGGCCAGGCGGTTTATATGCTGAACGGTAGCCGTATTCCGCTGACCACCGACAAGGTGGCGATTAACATCATTCGCCATATTGAAGCGCCCTATATCGACCAGTTCGGCTGTGCGATGGGGCAACCGATGGCGGCACAGGCGCTGTATGAAATGCTCGAACCGGACTTTATGCGTGAGGCGGTGCGCCTGTCGGCGTATGGCTACCGCTGTTTGTCGGCGGTATACGCGGAGATTGCCAACGGCGCGACGGATGGCGAATTGCCGCCCGGTGCCGTGGTGGAAACGCTGACGGCGGGAGGAAAGGTGCAATGAGCCGACAAAAACTCTCCGAGACGGTGAAGGCGGCAAGCAACCGCTGGGTGCAGATATTACCGGCGTTGGGGATTACGGTTCCGGCCAACGGCAGGCACGGCGCCTGCCCGAAATGCGGCGGCACCGACCGTTTCCGTTTCGATGATAAGAACGGGCGCGGGACATGGTTTTGTTCGCAGTGCGGCAACGGCGACGGGCTGGATTTGGTGCAACTGGTCAGCGGTGACGACAACAAAACCGCCGCCGATGCGGTGGCGTCCGTGCTGGGCTTACCGGAAGTGCAACACCCGACAACCCCGCCCGCCAGGAAAGAAGCCGACGAAGCCGAAAAGCGCCGCCAGTTCAACGCCACCTATCGCAAACTGCGGGCAACTTGCGAGATAGGTGAAAGCGCCTATCTGACCAACAAAGGCTTAACGGGGCACGGCTTGCCGCTGATTAGCCAGGAGAAGCACAGCGGCGGCGTGGCGTTCCCTGCCGGTTCGCTGCTGTTGCCTCTAACCGATATTGACGGTCAGGTGACCGGGGCGCAGTTAATCAGCCCGTTGGGGGATAAACGGCTGCTGGCCCATTCCACCCTGGCGGGCAGCTTTATCACCCTGCAACCGCTACCGCTGGATGTGCCGGAGCAGGTCACTATCACCGAGGGCTACGCTACCGCGCTGACGGTGGCCGTATTGACTGAGGGCGTCACGGTGGCGGCTGTTGCCGCCAGTAACTTGCCGAATGTGGCGCAGGCGTTCCGTCAGCGCTGGCCGGATGTGCGGCTGGTGATAGCCGGGGATAACGACTTTGACGACGGCAAGGAAAACACCGGGAAGCAGTGGGCGGAGAAAGCGGCCAAAGCGGTGGATGGCTGGGTATCGCTGCCGCCGACGCGCCATAAAGCGGATTGGGATGATTTCAGGCAGGAGCATGGCCAGGAGCGCACCAAAGAGGCGTTGCGTGAGGAAATGATTTTGTTTGGCAAGGGCAAAACCCGTCTGCCGCAAGGCTTCCGGCTGACCAAAGAATACCTGTGGTTTGACAAGCTGGTGAACAAGTCGGACGGCGATACGGAAATCCGCAATATCAAGCTGTGCAGCCCGGTACGGGTGACGGCTATCACCTGCGATATGGACGGCAGCAACTACGGCCGCTTGCTGGAATGGGAGGACACCAACGGCGTAAGCCGCAAATGGGCGATGCCGATGGAGCTATTAGGCGGCAGCGGGGAAGAGTTGCGCCGGGTACTGTTGGTTAACGGCCTGTCGTACATCAACACCAACGGCCAGGCGCGGGCGCACTTGATGGAATACCTTTCTCTGTGCAAGCCAGACCGCAAGGTGACGTGCGTCAGTAAAACCGGCTGGCACGGCTCGGTGTACGTGCTCCAGGATGAAGTGATAGGCGAGGGGGCGGAATCGGTGATTCTGCAAACGTCCAGCGTTCAGGGGCGGGATTTTCGCACTGCCGGCACCCTGGCCGACTGGCGCGACCAGGTGGCGCGGTATTGCGTGGGTAATGCCCGCGTGGCGTTTGCCGTTAGCCTGGCCTTTGCCGCGCCGTTGCTAAAGCTGGTCGGCGTAGGCGGAGGCGGCTACCACCTGAAAGGGGAATCGACGGACGGTAAGACCACCACCATGAAGGTGGCGGCGTCAGTGTGCGGCGGCGCGGATTTCTGGCACACCTGGCGGTCAACCGGCAACGCGCTGGAAGGCACGGCCAGCCGCCGCAATGATGCCACGCTGATGCTTGATGAAATCCGCGAGGTAGACGGACGGGAAGCCGGGAATATCGCCTATATGCTGGCCAACGGCCAGGGCAAGGCCAGAGCCAGAACGGACGGCAGCGTAAGGGAAACGAACCGCTGGTGTCTGCTGTTTCTCTCCACCGGGGAACTGTCGCTGGTTGAACATGCCGCCAATGCCGGGGAACGCACCTATGCCGGGGTGGAAGTTCGCATGGTGCAAATCCCCAGCGATTCGGGCAAGTACGGCGTGTTTGAAGAGCTTCACGGTTTTTCGGGCGGTAAGACGCTGGCCGAACATTTAGAGCAGGCGGTGACGGAATACCACGGCGCGGCGTTCCGTGAGTGGTTGCGCCACCTAACGGCGGATTTATCCGGTATGACGGCGAAAGCCAAAGCGCTGCTGAAAACCTACACCCGCGAGTTAACCCCTGCGGAGGCGGGCAACCAGGTGGGGCGGGCGGTGACGCGCTTTGCGCTGGTGGCAATGGCGGGCGAACTGGCCACCGAAGCGGGGATAACCGGCTGGCCTGCCGGGGAAGCGCTACGGGCGGCAAAAGTCTGCCTGGATGCGTGGATGGTCGATCGCGGCCATGTGGCCAATCAGGAGGAAGCCGCCGCGCTGGAGCAGGTGAAAGACTTTATCACCCGTAACCAGTTCAGCCGCTTTGCCGACTGGCACAACGAATACAGCCGTCCGGCCAACATGGTGGGCTTCCGGCAAGTGGCCAAAGGCCATAACACCGAGGATGCGGTAACCACGTTTTACGTGCTGTCGTCAGGCTGGAAAGAAATCTGCAAAGGGTTCGACGCCAAGAAAGTGGCGCAGCTTTGCGTCAGGGCGGGCTATCTGGATGTCGTCGAAGGAGGAGGGCGCACACAGCGTTACGTCCGCCTGCCAGAAATAGGGGCTAAGTGGGTATACCAGTTTAACAGCAGCGTATTGGGTTAATTCTCTCGCACGTATCTTATTTTTACGTGGATACAGAGGATACAAAGGATACAAGCAGGAATGGCAAGGGCTGGCGTTGTATCCACACATTAAAGGCTATGGATACAGTGGATACAAACTAAGGGCTGTATCCACTGTATCCAGTGGTCAAAACGCAGTGGATACGGGAAAAGTCATTTAATATCAACACAGTATCCATTGTATCCGCCGTATCCACGCGCAGAGAAGAGATAGACAATAAAAATGGCCGTCCGTTAAGGCTTTATTCCTGGCGGGCGGGGTTAACAGAATGGAAGGAGTGAACGACATGAGGATAATGCGTGTTTACTGCCCGGAATGCGGCACGGTGGCCAGGGTGAAGAAAACCCATCGAAAGCACCCGCATATTTCCGATATTTACTGCGCCTGTACCGATGTGGAATGCGGGCATACCTTTGTGATGAATATGACGTTCTCACATACGCTTAGCCCCAGCGCGAAAACCCACGGGCATGTGATTAAGAGCGTGATAGACGGTATCGCGCCGGATAAGCGCAAGGAGATGATCGACATGCTGAGGCAGGCGCAGGAGGACGACAAAAAGGCCGAAAACGTGGACGAGCCGGAAAATTCCCTGGTTGTGGTGCGGTGTAAAATCGGGGAAAAATAAAGCGCATAACGCCGCATTGGCCGTTCTCATTTTTCAGTTATTCCAACATCACTACTCGTCTGTAAGCCCCATCCGGCAAGGGATTGCCGGAGCGGCGGCGCACTGTCTTTCCCGCCTGATTTTTTTCATTACACCACGCAAAATCGCATTGTGTATTTAAATTCAAAGAGATAGCGTGATTTTTTGCCGATTGTAGAATTGACGAAAAACGGCAAAACTGAAAAAAGCTGAAATTTGTTTCAATGATTTCAGTTGGCACCGGAACGCACCAGCCCAGCCACGGCGCGGGCTAGCGGGTTGGTTTGTAGAAAAAGAAAACTGAAAAATTTTTATGATCCGAAACTCGCAGGCGGGTGCGGTGTAGTGCCGATTTTGTCACTTTGTGTATTATTTCTATTGTCTATATAATTGAAGGGTATTTTTTGAAAGAGCATTGAAGATATATCTGACTAGATGTAACGTAGTAACATGTCGCTGTAACTGAATGTATATTTGAACTACTTATGATTACAGGATGATTTTGTTGACTCTGTGTAATATTTCTCTATTTAATTATTTTCGTGAAAAAACAAGGTAGCTATGATGGAAGAAACAGCAGAAATTCGTGATGATGTTGTTGGTGAACATCAATCTGTAGTTGACGATATTGAGCAGGGACAAGAGCCTTATGAACATATCAAAGAGAGAAAAGTAGTTATACAGCCCTATGATTATGCAGTAAGAACACTCATGGATATGATCATTGAAGAAGATTTAGTCCTTGAGCCTGATTATCAGAGGAAGTATCAATGGGATGACTTAAAAGCTTCCAGGTTTATCGAGTCGATATCTCTTAATATTCCTGTTCCAGTTATTTACTTGGCTGAAGAAAATGATGGTACTTTTAGCGTTATTGACGGGCAACAGAGGTTGACTTCTCTTTTTCGATTTTTAAAAGCTGAAGAATTAAACGAGATTTTTCCTGATGCTGAATTAAGCCCTCTAATCCTTCAAGGATTGAAAATTCTTCCTGAAATAAATGGGAAGAGTTATAAGGAAATAGATAGACAACAAAAATCCACTATTTCTAAACGTCCAATTCGTTGTATTGTAGTGCTGAACGATTCAGATGAAGCGCTTAAGTTTGAAGTTTTTGAACGGTTAAATACAGGTAGTGCTGAGTTAACAGATCAGGAAGTAAGGAACTGTGTTTATCGAGGGAGTTATAATAAGTTAATAAAAAAACTTTCTGAATATCAAAAGTTTAAGGATTTGATCACCCTTCCAGAAAGTGATGAGAAATCGATGAAGGGTGTCGAACTTGTTTTGAGATTTTTAGCCTATAAAGAATTGACTAACGAATCTGATTATTCTGATAATTATTCTGAATATTTGAATTTGCATATGGAAGATAACAGAGAAATATCATCTACTAGGCTGGATTATATTGAGGAGAATTTTAAAGGGACTGTCGATTTAATTTACGAAACATTGGGTGTGGGGATCGCTTTTAGAAAACCCAAGGTGAGAGAAAATCCAGAACCAAATGGTTTTTATAGAAATCTAATTAATGGTGCTATTTACGAATCACAGATGGTTGCCTTTTCACGAGCATTTGAACACGGTATTACGGAAGGGCTTAGAGAAAAAACATTTTCAACATTTATGAAAGATGACTATTGGAATAGCTTATTCCAGGGTACTTCAAATAAAAGTAAAGCTATTCGTAGAAGTACAGTATTAACAAAAGAATTGTTAGGCTAGCTATCATGGATTGTACTCAAATATATCTTGACAGATTTGAAGAGATAAAGCTTCTTTCACGCCTTGCGGAGAGTGATAGTAGGCTGGGAGGGGATGTCATAAAAGCCAATGCCATAACGCGATCTGGTTTAGTTCTTTTATGTGGCTATTTTGAGGGTTTTGTTCGTGAAATGTGTAAGGAGTTTGTTGAAACTATTAATGATTCTAGCATCGCAGCCAAAGATCTTCCATTAATAACTCTGTCTGAGCACTCTGTATATTGCCTCGAGAAATTTAAGAAGAAAAATGTCAATAAGTTTGATGAGTTAATTAACGGTCTTGCTTCTGGTAAATCAGTAAGTTTAGATAGTGAAAAGTTATCAGCTACTAATGCAAATCCAACCGTTGATACGATCGAAAGGATTTTTGAAGCATTTGATATGCCAAATATATTAGATGTAATTACAATGGAGGATTATTCTTTTAGTTCCATGTATAACTATGATTCTCAATTGACTGAAAAAATAAAGTCAACTGTCAAGGTTGCAGTTGGAGAAGATTCTTCAAAAGAGTTGTCAATACTTGAGGAGATTGAAAGAAAATGGGCTCCAAAGAAGAAAAGAAGAAGAGTTGGTTATTTGAATGAAATAGATGAGCTCTTAAAGAAGAGAAATAGAATAGCACATGGAGAAGGTTTCGAAGTCGTGACATATAATGAGCTATATAATACTACTAATATTATTATACGTTTATGTAATAGTTTGGTGGCAAAATTAGAAGCTAAAATATCTGAGTTAACAACTTAGCTATTATTTAACCTACTGATATTATGTGAACTAAACGATATCCATCGCTTTAGAACTACCTGACATCAATGTGTATAGAAATGTGAGTAGAATATAGATTATAAATAACAAAATTCCATTAATTACATTGTGTTATGTTTCATATTCTACTCCCTTCACTTCCAAGTTCTCTTCTCTGCATATCTCCAGCACTGCGCCATTCCAACACTCCTTAGATTGCCACAGGGTTTCGCAGAGTGTTTTAACCCGCGTGTCGCGTTCATCGATTGCGCTTACAGCGGGGAGCGTGCTTAGCGCCTCAGCGGCGTGGTGAACCAGGCAATGGGGGAGCCGGCCAATACGATAAAAGCTGGGAAGCCAAAAAACGCAGTCCGGTCGGGCTGGCCGCAAAGGGCTGGGGGATCCCCACAAATTTGGTGGAAGAGTTTCTGTCAGTGCGGCGAAGGTTTCGTGCGCACTAACCATTGTCGAATCATGCGGTTATCGCCGCACGCGCCCGACACGGGGGCTCAACGCCAGCCCCCCGAGACCCCGGGCTTTTCGCGGAAAATGATGAACCCCGTTGGGGTTCACCCTAGGGGCCAACGCAAGCGTTGTTCCATTTTGCGTTGCAAAATGGTGTCGTCGCTATGCGATGCCTTCGGCGTGCGTGGCCGCCGTTCGGGCCGCCAGTGACGGAATACTCGTCTCATCCCTGAGACTCGCCCTAACGGGCCAGCGCAAGCGCTGTGCAAAAACGTTCCAGACGTTTTTGTCCGACGCGGCACTGGTTTTCGCGGCGTCCTGCCGCTCACCCGCCGGTCCCACCCACCTCAGCGCGATTTTTACGCGAAGGGAAAAACAACATACTGTTATTTATAATAATTCATTAAATAACGTTTAATTATTTTCTGGGGATTCCTCAGCGCAAAGGGGGGAATAACGGTGTGTTTTTCCATAAACTGGCTGAAGGGAAAATCTTAATGAAAAGCCCTGAGAGGCTTTTCATATATAGGCATTTGCACAACGTTAATTACCACATCAAATCGTCGGGCACTTTAAAGTCGGCATACGGATCTTCTTCATCATGCTCTTCCTGGCTCAGCGTATGATTTAATACAATACTGCTTGCATCCCGCTGCGCAATTTTATCGGCTACGCTCGCGGGGATAATTGCGTATTCGCTCTCGCCGCCGTTATCAACAAGCAAACGGGCAATGGCAAGGCGACCGCTAATCAGCTGAGCTTGAGTAAGCTTATCCACAACTATTTTTTTAATTAAGTTATTATCCGTAAAGTTAAAGCCAATATCGCCTTTCGAAATGTCGATTCTGTTCATTTCAATGAGCTGCTTCACCTGCGCCTTATACTCTTTAGATAAAGCCGCTTGTTTTTGCTGTTCGCTTAGCTGTTTATCACGCTCAAGCTGCGCTTTTTTATTTTCTTCCACCGCCGCTCTGGCCTCACGGGCCTGAACTCGTGATTTTTTAGCCGTTCTTTGGACCTTGGCCATTTTTTTGCTGGTCACTAATCCAGCTTTTAGCATCTGCTCTTGTAAGGTGAGTTTTGTCATCTTCGTTTCCAAGATCGTTGAATAATTTGTGGGATTATACCTGTAATTTTTGCGGCGGCGCCAGGCGCAGAACCCGATCGCTGTCTGTCGGGGGCGGCGTGGCCGGCTTTCAGTATTCGGCACAATAATTCCGCTGCTGGCAGCCGGCGTGTATATTCTCGTCATACGGCGTGGCGTTGACCAGGCGCGATATCAGATGGAGAGTTCATCCGCGTGGCCGGATTGCCTTAGCTCCGCGTCTGACGTTTAACGCAATGGAAAAATAAGCCTGGCCCTCATTAATTAATGGAGACCAAATGAAAGCGTTATCAATCGTGTATCCAGCGGGTTCAAAGATTGCCTGCGGACAAAAAACGTTGGAGATACGTCGTTGGCGTCCTGACCTCGCGGAAAATGAAGAGCTTCTGATTGTGGAAAATCATAAATTTCTTATGAACGACGGAGATGAGGATTTAGGGTTGGCCGTTGCAATTATCACTATCGGCGATATTCGCGCTTTTACCGTTGATGATATCGACGCGGCCTGCGCGTCAAGCTATGAACCGGGATGGCTGGCCTGGGAGATTAAAAGCGTGAAGAAAATAGCGGAACCGTTTCCGGTAAGAGCCGCAAGGAAGATTTATCAGGTCTGACGGGGGGCGGCGGCGCGCGTCCCTAAATATCGAGCGCCTCGCATCAGCGGATTATTTTCTGTATCTCGCTGCATAGTAATCAAATAAGACCATTCCTCCCAGCATGCTGAGAGTGAATAGCGCGCCTTTGGCCGACCCGCTGCCGAGCAACACCAAGGCCGGACCGGGGCAGATTCCCGCCAGCCCCCAGCCAACGCCGAATAGAGCCGCGCCCGCCAGCAGACGACCGTCGATAGCCGTGGCGGCGGGGATATGGAAGGATTCGCCAAGCAGCGTTTTCGAACGCCGGCGGGCCAGCGCGTAGGCGGGAATCGCCATGCCGACCGCTGCGAGCATAACCAGGGATAAGGATGGGTCCCAGCGTCCGGCGATATCAAGAAAACCCAGCACCTTTTCAGGTTCCGTCATACCGGAAAGCAATAGGCCGCAACCGAACGTCAGGCCGCATAGTAGCGCCGATATATTTTTCATCAGCCGTTCCCCAATAGATGGCGCGTAAGGTATACGGTGAATGCCCCGGTCGCCATAAATGTGACGGTAGCGATCAGCGAACGCGGTGAGCGCCGGGACAGACCGCAGACGCCGTGGCCGCTGGTGCAGCCAGAGCCAAGACGCGTACCGAAGCCGACCAGGACGCCGCCGAGCATCAGCACGGGCCAGGAGGTTTCAATGCTGCTTTGCGCCAGCTTTCCCAATAAAGAGAGCGGCAGCGGCGCGGCTATTAAGCCGGCTAAAAAGCACAGCCGCCATGATAGCCCGTCGTCCGGCCGGCGCCATATTGCGCCCAATATTCCGCTGATCCCGGCGACTCGGCCATTAAGCAGCAGCAGCGCCGCCGCACCGAGGCCGATCAACGCTCCGCCGGCCAGGGAGGGTAGCGGCGTGAAGTTGCTCCAATCGATCATCTTTTGTGCTCCTTGGCGTCAGCGTATCAGGTTGCTCTGAACGGCAGCCGCGCGGATAATATTTACGGCGCTGGTCGAGACGATAGTTCGATAACAATATATGAATTTAAATATTATCACTCTGAGGGGGACGCAGAGAAGCGATTTTATCGTCTTTATTAGAGGGAGCCGCCGGCGCCCGGAGACGGCGCATTTTCGCCGTAACGGGAGTGGTTCAGAAATCTTTGCCGATTAGCTATACTATCTGCCGCACAACTTAGCCAAAGGGGATTTCATGGATATTGCTCAGATGCGTCAGGCTGCGTCCGAAACTGCCGCGGTGCTGCGTTCGTTGAGCCACCCCGATCGTCTGATGCTGCTGTGCCAACTTAGCCAGGGAGAGCACTCCGTTGGCGAGTTGGAGGCGCTTTTGGACATTCAGCAGCCCAATCTTTCTCAGCATCTGGGCGTGCTGCGCGCTGAGCGTCTTGTGGATACCCGCCGTGACGGAAAACGCATTTTTTATACGGTCAAAGACCCGAAGATTTTACATCTGCTCAGTACGCTCTATCTGCTCTATTGCCCCCGCTCCTGATGCTATCGCGGTCGGAGAAGGCTATCTCGCCCATAGCCATATTATCGCCGGCCATTGCCGTGTATAACGAAAAGAGATCGATTGATTGTTTAACATAACAATTAATATTTTTGCATTTTATTAAATGAACGCTCTTGGATGGCGTCCGCCGATAGGACCGCGGAGAGCGTCATCCATGAAGCGCGAATGACATCATCTAGCCGGGCTGATGGCGCAGGATGCGATGCCCGCGGCCAATAACCCGGCCGGTACGGTCTGGATCGGCGAACGGTTTGATACGCCGTTCGGTTTTACTTGCTGAAATTAGAAAATAACGATTGGAGTTCCGCATGATACGTCACATATTGTTGATCGCTTTCACTGATACAGCCTCCGCCTCAGAAATTGAAGCGGTAAGAGCGGCATTTCTGCGCATGACTGAGAACGTCGAGGGCGTGCAGGCCGTTGAGTGGGGATGCAACGATAGCCCGGAAGGGAAGAACGGCGGCTTCACGCACTGCGTGATGATGACTTTTCGCGACGAGCAGGCGCGCCAGCGCTATTTGCCGCATCCTAAGCACGATGAGCTGAAAACCATCTTCAGACCGATATTGAACGATATCATCGTGCTGGATTATACGCTGCTGCCGGATAATCAGCGTATGCAGGGATAGTCGTCCGGGCCGCGGCGGTAAGAAGGGGTTTGTCTATCGCCAGTGTTATCGGGTAGTCGTTTAGGTATCCTGATTCATCCGATCGGAGAGGGGATTATAATGGCGCGTTCCGCTTCTTCATTTTCCTTGCTTTCCTGGTCAACGCTGACATCGCCGCCGCTGTTGTGCTGTCGGCGCTGTTTCTGGGGGAACGGCTGCACGTTTCCCATGCTCTCGGTATTGCCGCTATCGTTGCCGGCCTGATTTGTTCGAATAGAGGAAACGTCCGGGAACCGACGAACGCATCCGAGCGAAAGTAACGGCGCAAAGTAAAAGGTAACCAGTTAATAATATTAAATCGCGCTTTATCAGGGGTATTTCGGCGATAGCCCTGATGAATCTTCCCAAATCGCCGTCTGCGGCATATATCGGCACACCCGGAAAGGATTTATATTAATTTGTTGTTTTTTAATATTATTTAATCTTTTGTACGGTAGTTCGCTATTCCAAACCCCCGCTTTTATTCCCGCGATTTTTCACATTATGGAGAAAATGTGAGGATTTTTAGTATGCATATACAATGATAATAATAATTATTATCATAATCTTTTATTTGCAATTGCATACAATAAATGGGGATAACTTCAATGATTGTAATAATTAATTACATTAAACGACCATTGGCCGTGCTGTTGGCGGGGATCCTGGGCAGCCATGCCTACGCGGCGGAGGAAGGCAAAGACGATGTCATGGTGGTTCAGGCAACCGCGGAGGAAGCGTTAAAGCAGCAGCCGGGTGTCTCCATTATTACCCAAGAAGATATTGAGAAAGCGCCGCCGGTTAACGACCTGTCGGACATTATCCGAAAAATGCCCGGCGTCAATCTGACCGGCAACAGCTCTACCGGCCAGCGCGGTAATAACCGGCAGATCGATATTCGCGGCATGGGGCCGGAAAATACCCTGATTCTGATCGACGGCAAACCGGTCACTTCGCGTAACGCCGTGCGCTACGGCTGGCGCGGCGAACGCGATACCCGCGGCGATACCAACTGGGTGCCGGTGGAAATGGTGGAACGTATCGAAGTGCTGCGCGGCCCGGCGGCGGCGCGCTACGGTTCCGGCGCGGCGGGCGGGGTGGTGAATATTATTACCAAACGTCCCACCAACGACTGGCACGGTTCTTTCTCCTTGTACACCAATCAGCCGGAAGAGAGTAAAGAGGGCGATACCCGCCGCGTCAACTTCAGCCTGAACGGGCCGCTGATCGCCGACGTGCTGACCATGCGCCTGTACGGCAATATCAATCGCACCGACGCCGACGCTTATGACATCAACCGCTCCGTCGCCGATACCACCGCCGCCGGGCGTGAAGGGGTACGTAATAAAGATATCAATACGCTGCTGTCGTGGAAGATTAACCCCCAGCAGATACTGGACTTTGAATACGGCTACAGCCGCCAGGGCAATATCTATGCCGGAGATGTTCAGAACAGCAACCACGCTAGCCTTCCCGCAAATCAGGTAAGCATCGTGGATGGCATGTACGGCCAGGAAACCAATCGGATGTACCGGCAGAGCTACGGCCTCACCCATAACGGCATCTGGGATTGGGGCCAGACGCGCGCCGGCCTCTATTATGAGAAGACGAATAACACCCGGCTGGGCGAAGGCTATGCCGGGCGTACGGAAGGCGCGCTTAATAGCACCCAGTACAATACCAGCCGGCTGGATAGCTACCGGGGGAGCCTGGAAGCCAACGTGCCGTTCTACTGGCTGGCGGAGCAGACCGCGACCGTCGGCGCCGAATGGAACCGCGAGGAGCTTGACGATCCGGCCGCCACCGGCTATGACGCCTCCGGCACCGACGGGACTATCGGCGGCATATCGGGAAGTCCGAACGGACGCAGCAGCAAAAACAGCGCCACCCTGAGCGCGCTCTATTTCGAGGATAATATTGAGGCCGCGCCGGGCACCAGCATCATTCCCGGACTGCGCCTCGACTACCACGACCAGTTCGGCGCCAACTGGAGCCCGAGTCTGAACGTCTCTCAGGATTTGGGCGATAAGTTTAAGCTGAAAGCAGGGATCGCCCGGGTATTCAAAGCGCCCAATTTGTATCAATCCAGCGAAGGCTACCTGCTGACCAGCAATGGCAACGGTTGCCCGATCGGCACCACCGTCTCTTGCTATCTGGTCGGTAACGACGAGCTGGATCCGGAAGTCAGCGTGAACAAAGAGATCGGACTGGAGTTCACCCATGAGGGGTATGACGCCGGCATCACCTATTTCCGCAACGACTATCGGAACAAGATCGTCTCCGGCACCGAGTCCCGGGGGACGACCGCCTCCGGCCGCAATGTCTATCAGTGGGAAAACGGCGGCAAGGCGCTGGTGCACGGGCTGGAAGCCAACCTGGTGGTGCCGGTGGTGCGCGACGCGCTGAACTGGCGCACCAACGCCACCTATATGTACAGCTCGAAAAACAAGGAGACCGGCAACCCGCTGTCCGTCATTCCCAAGTACACCATCAACACCATGCTGGACTGGCGGGTGACGGAGGATTTCTCCGCCAACGTGGCTTGGACGCTGTACGGCCGCCAGAAGCCGCGCCAGAATGCGGAAACCCGTCTTGAGAACAGCAGCGGCATGTCCAACCAGGAGATCGGCGCCTACTCCCTGGTGGGATTCGATGTCAATTACAACATCACGAAAAATGTGCGCGTCAACGCGGGCATCAGCAACCTGCTGGATAAGCGCATCTATCGTGAAAACGACGGCGCATCGACCTATAACGAACCGGGGCGCGCTTATCACGCCAGTCTGAATTACACCTTCTGATCGCGGGGCTGCAATCCCTGTCTGCCCGGGGCGACCCGGGCACGGCAGTCGCTATTGGCGCATGCGGCAACGCGCCCGCATTGAACGTCACGCCAGATAGCGGTTGAACCAGGTGAGGGTGCGCGCCCAGGCCAGATCGGCGGCGGCTTTATCGTAGCGCGGCGTCGAATCGTTATGAAAACCGTGATTCACGCCGGGATAGATATGGGCTTCATAGATTTTTCCTTCCGCCTTCAATGCCTTTTCATAGGCCGGCCAGCCTTCGTTGATGCGGGTGTCCAGCTCTGCGTAGTGCAGCAGCAGCGGCGCTTTGATCTTGGCGACATCTTCCGGATTGGCCTGGCGTCCGTAGAAGGGGACGGCGGCCGCCAGATCGGGAAACGCGACCGCCGCCGCGTTTGATACGCCGCCGCCGTAACAGAAACCGGTGATGCCCACCTTACCGGTGGCGGCGGGATGGCGCATCATAAAGTCGATCGCGGCAAAAAAATCATTCATCAGTTTGGTCGGATCAACCTGCTGTTGCAGCTCGCGGCCCCGATCGTCATTGCCGGGATAGCCGCCCACCGAGCTCAGCCCATCGGGCGCCAGGGCGATGAAACCGGCTTTGGCGAGCCGACGAGCCACGTCTTCGATATAAGGGTTCAAGCCGCGGTTCTCATGCACCACTACCACCGCCGGCACCTTGCCTTGCGCCGCGGCGGGGCGTACCAGGTATCCCCGAACCTCGCCATGACCGGAAGGCGAAGAGTAATTGATATATTCGGGAATAATCGCGGGATCGGTAAATTCAACCTGCTGCGCCAGCGCGTAATTGGGGCTCATCAAGCTGAGCAGCGTCATACCGGTCATTCCGCCGATGGCGAACTTTGCCGCCATAGAGACGAATTCGCGTTTGGTGATCTTGCCGTGCGCGTAGTAATCGTACAGCTCAAGCAATTCCGGCGAGAAATCTTTTGCAGTCATACGTGCCATAACCCGATCCTCTACACTTGAGTTAATGAAAAGTTAATGGTAGGTAGCCTGTAAGTAATCTAGCTAGAAAGATAGCACGGGTTATTTATAGGGGCTAGCGTGGGGAGCCCCGCGAACTTTACGCCCGGCGTCATTTTACAATGAATTACATTACGGGCGCCGGCGCCGCTACTCCTTCTCCTTTTCCCTGTCGTCGTCGGGCCGTTCCAGTACGCTGTAGGCCACCGCGCAGAACAGCGAGTTCATGCGTTTCATATCGCCCAATAAACCTAAATGCAGCGAACTGGTTTCGATGCTTTGTACATTTTGCTGGTGCAGGCGGTCGACATGGGTATGGGAAAAACGGCGGTTGGTCAGGTTGAAACGGTGCTTGGCGCGGCGCAGCCGCTTGGCGCTGGTGATATCGCGCGATAAAAACACGGATAGCCCCAGGCGCAGGTTATTCAGCAGCAGTTCATATAAAGTTTCCAGCTCTTTGAGCCCTTCGGGAGAAAAGGCGCGCCGGGCCGCCAGCGACTTATCCGCCACGTCGCCGCCGATGCGTTCGACGATATCGCCGGCCTGCTCAAGGTTCAGCGCCATTTCTATGGTTTCCGCCCAGCGGCGCGAATCCTCCTCCGGCAAGTCTTCCTTCGGCATTTGGGCTAAATAGAGTTTGATGGCGGTATACAGCACGTCAACGTCGTCATCCAGTTTGCGGATTTCGCGCGCTTCGCGCGGCATGCCATGAATCACTTTGTTGAATGCGCTCAGCATCTGTTCCAGGACATCCCCCATGCGCAGCGTTTCCCGCGCGGCGTTGGCCAGCGCCAGCGCCGGGGTATCCAGCGCGCTGGTATCCAAATGTTTGGGTTTTAGCCGCCGATCGTTTTCCGCCTCGTCGGCGATCAGCCGCTTGCAAAGTTTGGCCATCGGTCCGGCAAAGGGCATCATGGCAAGGCAGCGGATCAGGTTGTAGAAAACATGGAAGAAAATGACCAGTTCTTCATCGCTCATCGGCAGCTTATCAAGCCATTCCGCCAGCGGATGCACGAACGGCAGCACCAGCACGCAGCCGATGAATTTAAACAACAGGCTGCCGAGCGCGACCCGCTTGCCGGCGGCGTTCGAGGCGCTGTTATTGAGTATCGCCAGCAGACCGCTGCCGAGATTGGCGCCGATCGTCAGACAGAGCGCGACCTGAAACGAAATCATGCCGGTGGCGGTCAGCGTCGCGGTAAGCAGCACCGCCGCCAGACTTGAATAGCTGATGATGGCGAACACCGCGCCAATCAACGCATCCAGCATGATATCGCCGGTCAGAGAAGAAAAAATAACCCGCACGCCGGAAGCCTGGGTTATCGGCGTCGCCGCCTCCACAATCAGATGCAGCGCCAGCAGAATTAGACCCAACCCGATGCCGACGCGGCCAAGCTGCCCGGTTCGCGACTGTTTGCTGCTCAGGAAAAATACCACGCCGAAAAAGATGAACAGCGGCGAAAGCCAGGAGAGGTCAAAGGTGAGCAGTCGCGCCATGAAGGCCGTACCGACGTCGGCGCCGAGAATGATGACCAGCGCCGGCGCCAGGCCGACCAAATTTTGCGCCACAAACGAGGTAACCAACAGGGTGGTGGCGTTACTGCTCTGCACCAGCGCGGTAACCCCAATTCCGGCGATAAAGGCCAGCGGTTTTTTTTCCACGCTACGGCTCAGCACGCGGCGCAGCTCGGCGCCGTATACACGCATAATGCCGGTTCGCACAATGTGAGTGCCCCATACCAGCAGCGCGACGGCGGAAAGCAGGTTAAATAGAGTCAACAACGGTTCAAGGCTCCTTGAGTATCGCTGGCTGGGCTGGCGTGCCGTCAGCGAAATGCGCGCGAAATCATCTTATCTAACTGTAGGACAGGAATGCCGCCCGTGGCGAATTCGGCTAATTATCCTGCTCTCAGGCAGTAATGCCGATCGTTTAAGCATCGAGATACACGGGGCGACCACAGGGGTGAGGCGTCCCTACGGGAATCTCCCCCGGTGTTTCCCCTAAAAACCGGCTTAAGTGAACGGCATTAGCTCTCAGGCAGGGCGTTATTTTCCTTTATTTTCCGCAAAAGACCATTTCGTCGTCTACTTTTTTAAGAGATGTCGCTGCGTTATCAAAGGTGTATGATCGATAAAATGGATGAAAGACAATGAGTGGCCTATCCAAGAGAACAGATGATTTCTATCGCATAACCTATTGAATTTAAGGTATTACCGCATGGAGTTTAAAGATTACTATGCTGCGTTGGAAGTAGACCCATCCGCCGATCTGAAAACGATCAAAACGGCCTACCGCAGGCTGGCGCGTAAATATCACCCCGATGTCAGCACCGAACCGGATGCAGAGAGCAAATTCAAGGAAGTCGCCGAGGCGTATGAGGTGCTGAAAGACAGCGAACGTCGCGCCGAGTACGATGAGTTGCGCCAGCACCGCAACGATCCGCGTTTTTCAGAATCCGCGCCGAACTACGGCGGCCAGGGGCAAACCTGGCATAGCGCGCAAGGCAATCCCGGCGATTTCTCCGATTTCTTTGAATCCATTTTTGGTCGTCGCGGCGCCTCCGGCCATGCGTCCCACGGCGCCCGCGGACGGGATTTCGAGATGGAGGTGCCGCTGTTTTTAGAAGAGACCTTAACCGAACAAACCCGGCCGATCTCTTTCCATCTGCCGGTTTACGATGAGTTCGGCCGCCAAACCGCAGAAACGACTAAAACGCTGAATGTAAAAATTCCGGCGGGCGTGGGCGATGGCGAACGTATCCGTCTGAAAGGGCAGGGGAGCGCCGGATCCGGCGGCGCCGCGAACGGCGATCTGTTCCTGATTATCCGCATCGCGCCGCATCCTCTGTTTGATATTGATGGTCATGACTTGCATGTCGTGGTGCCGTTGGCACCCTGGGAAGCGGCGTTAGGGGCGACGATCGAAGTGCCGACCCTGACCGGCAAGATTGCCTTGACGATCCCGCCCGGCAGCCAGAGCGGCAGGCGGCTGCGGGTTAAAGGAAAGGGGCTGGTCAGCAAGAAGAAAGGGGCGGGCGATATGTATGCCATCCTGAAAGTGGTGATGCCTCCGAAACCGGATGAAAAAGCCAGCGCGCTGTGGAAACAGCTGGCCGAGCAGGCCGCGTTTAATCCGCGGGACGGATGGGAGTAAATAAAATGACTGAAGAAATGACGTTTACGATGCTGGAGCTGTGTCAGTCAGTGAATATTTCTCAGGACGAACTTGTCGAGGTGGTCGGACTGGGCGTCATCGTTCCTCTGGAGCCGGAGCAGCCGGTCTGGGTCTTTGATTATCATGCGCTGAGCTATCTCCGGCGCGCCCAGAGGCTACAGGCCGAGCTGGATTTGGACTGGTCCGGCACGGCGATGACGCTGACGTTGCTGGATAAGATTGATGAGCTTAAGAAAGAGAATACTCAGCTGCGCAGACAGCTGGGGCGCTTTTTGATGAGCTCATAAAGCATCAAAGGGGGAAAGCGTATTGCCCACCCCCGATATGCCCACCGGGTTGCGAACCGCGGCCGGCGGTGCCGTGGTTTGCCAGCGACGGGGCCGCGCATCGAATCTGCCTACGCGCTTAACGCCTTGTTCCGGCAGATATAGTCATACAGGCGCTGCGTATCTGTTTGCGAACAGAGGCGCGTACCCTGGTTCAGGGTCGCCGCCGTCCCTGCGGCGACGCCGTAGCGCACCATCTCATCCAGCCCGGATCCGGCCGCCAGCTTTAACGTCATCGCGCCGACCATGCTGTCGCCGGCCCCCACGGTGCTCATTTTTTTCACCGGCGGCGGTACCGCCTGTATACACCCCTGGCGATCGATAGCCAGAGCGCCCTGCGGCCCCAGTGAAACCACGACCCGTTCAGCCGCGCCTTTACGTATCAGTTCAGATGCGGCGTCGTAGACATCATTGGGGTTTTCCAGCGGGCGGCCGACCAGCGCGGCTAGCTCGTTGTGGTTAGGCTTCACCAGCGCCAGCCCGCCCTGTTTCAGGCAGCCAGCCAACGCGGCGCCGGAGCTATCGACAATGCAGCTCAGCTTATTGGCCTGGGCCTGCTGCACCAAACGCGTTAATTGGCCGACATCGCATCCCGGCGGCAGGCTGCCGCTGATAACCAATAGCGAGCCGGCGGGAATTTTCACTACCCGTTCGACCAACTGCTCGAATTCGCCGTCGCTCAATTTGGCTCCGGGCATGACAAAACGGAACTGCTCGCCGCTGTTGTCCGCATGGACGTGCAGGTTTTGCCGTGTCCAGTCCTGCGCGCGCAGCGTTTCTGTCTCAACGCCCTCCTGTTCGAGCAGTTCCGCCAGATGCTCGCCCGTGGGGCCGCCGATAGGGAAAATGGCGCAGGCTTTGCCCCCCAGATGAACAATGGCGCGGGCAACGTTAATTCCGCCGCCGCCGGGTTCAAATACCGGCGAGGTGCAGCGCAGTTTTCCTTCCGGGTAGATTTTGGGAGTGGTTGTCGCGCAGTCCAGGGACGGGGCGAGGGTTAGCGTAAAAATCTGGGGCATTAGATATCCTCCATTTATACCCTTTATACTTCAAGCAGCAGGCACGTTGGCTGCTGTGACTCGCTCCATCCATGGTGCTCGCCCTGCGGGGCCGCTGCAAGCGGCGCGCAAAACAATAGCGTTTTGTCCTGCAACTCGAACTATGTAGAGTATAGATTTATTCAACCACGGCGTATGACGGGGATGCGATTTTAAACTGCGTGATTAGCGTCGGCGCAATATTTCCCCGCCGTGATTAAATCAGTTTTTGCGTAAACGGCTATCGGAAATAATATCGATATGGCTATTCGGACAGTAAGGGTAACTTGTCAAGCCGATATGTCGGATAAAGCTGCCCCTGTATGCCATCTACCCCGCAGCGTTTTAAATACTCATGTTCTGAGTAATCCTGCACGCCTTCAATGATCACGCCATTACAGAATTTCTTTATATTTCCGATTAATGATAAGAGTATATAGCTTTCCTTTTTTCTCATCATTTCATAATAGAAGTTCTTATCTAATTTAATATAGCTGAAGATAGATTGGCTTACGGCATAGAGATTGGCGTCTCCCTTGCCCATATCATCCAGCCACAGCGGGTAGCGTTCATAAAGCTTTGCAAGAAGCGGGTTGCGTTTCCCGTCATTGAGATTCGGGAATATCTCATTTATTTTCAAATGGATGAACGGCAGGTTGTCAAGCAAATCGCGGGCGTACCGGTTCTGCAGTAGGAATACGGCCATGACAAAATCGATGTTTATCGTTACCAGCACGTTGTTATCAATGAAGTAAGACCGTTTTGCCGAAATGCATTCCAGCTTATCTATTAGTAAGGTTTGTTTTTCCGCGGGACTCATCTGTTGAGCGTGTTTGGTTGAGCTCAGTCCCCTGTTTTTATATCTTGCCAGTAGTTCTACAGCAAACATCTGTTGCTGGAAATTATAGATAGGTTTGGCAACATAGTGCCTCCTATCATCTATATCTAGTATTGAATCTACCATCGGCATAGTTTCCAGATCCAGAGTTAATAGCATATTATTGATCGATCAGTAAAACTGATCAATATATCAATATTAATTGATTAAAATTATTAGCTTACCGATCGATTAAGTTATTTTGATAGGTAGGGCCGTGATAGCGTTGCGAAAGAGCGCCGGGTTTTCTTGCGATCGCAGAGCGCGGATCGTGCGTAAGAAAGCATTATTTATCAATATATAATTAGCGGAAACAAATTTCTTTCCATTATACTGTCACGTTCGGCCATTTACCACGACACTTTCCTATGATTATCTTGCTAATGTATTTTCTTTTATAAACAATTAGCTGACTAATTATTGTGCTTTAATGACATTTGCATGCCGAAAGATGTACGCCTGTTTTTTAGGTGTATTTAGAGGTCAGAACTTTTTAGATCTGATAGGTATGGGTTGGGTTCTGTTATTAAAATAACAGGGTAAGAATTATCTTCTATTCTGTATTTGCCTTTTTATTCTTTTTTAATTTTCTTTTTGTAATTAATTTATTCTGTACACTATTTATATAGTGTCTTATGAATGCATAGGCAACGATTAGAACCAATACTGATAACATGATTAATTCATTCATCTTTTTAATATCGGTAATGTGTCTAGTGTATAGGTTGGGTAGATATATCCTTGTATTCCTTTTATGCCGCAGTTTTTTAAAAGATAATATTCTGAGTGCGTCTGTACTCCTTCAATAATGATGCCGTAGCAGTATTTTTTTATATTCTCCACCAGTACCGATAAAGTATAAACTTTCCGATCTTTTATCATCTCCCAGTAGAAAATCTTATCCAGCTTGACATAGTGAAAGGTTGATTGACTGACGGCATAAATGTTGGAATTTCCGCTGCCGAATCCTTCTAACCAAAGCGGATAACGCTCATAGAGCGTTGCAAGCAATGGGTTGCGTTTCCCGTCATTAAGATTCGGGAAATTTTCGCTTATCTCCAGACAAATAAAGGGTAATTTGTCCATTAAATTCCTGACGTTCCTATCCTGGGATAAAAATATCGCCATGGTAAAGTCGATATTTATCGATAGAGATATATTGTTTTCAATAAAATAACGCTGTTTCTGCGTAATGGATTCCAGCTGATCCAGCAGCAATGCCTGTTTTTCAGCGCGGCTCATTTGCTGAATACGTTTTTCCGAGCATGGCCCCTCATCGTTAAATCGGGTAAGCAGCTCCATCGCGAATACCTGATTCTGGCAGCTGTAAATGGGCTCTATAACATAATGCCTCTTAGCGCACGAGATTGAATCGACAGTCATCACGATTCCCTGGGTTGGCGATGTTTTGAACATTATTGATCGATCTATAAAACTGATCAATATAAATATATTTACCTATAAAACTGATTGATTTTTCGATCGATTATGGTTGTTTGATAGGCCAATCCTTTGATAGAGATGGAAAAAAAAGATTATTGGAAATTTAAGGAAAACGAACGAATTATTTGAATAAGAATGTTTTATGCCAATGCCCGCAAACAAGCTTGGTTACTCGCGGGCGGTTTTTTTTCTGGCGCAGACATAATTTTTCGTTACCATTCATATTCAGTAACATTCAATTTTTTGCAAGCTGAATCACCCACTGTCTGTAGCACTTTCGGCTATTTCTTATACGGTTACGCGGTTCTAATACTGAATACAATCTATCGATTATCGATTTTTATATAATAACCGCCGCGCGGCGCGTCGATCGCAAGCCGGCGTGATGACGGGATTATTGGTGATTTTCCATCCTGCTTTTCGTTATCTCATTTGGGCGTCGTGCGGTATCGCCATTATTTGGCCGATGGTTCGCAGTCAGATTGCCGCGGGCATGATTGCGTAAAATGAGCGAAGTGTTGTACGTTATTCAGACCAGAAATATTTCAATTAACCTGGATATTAGCGAGGTGAGTATGTCAGTTTCTGCGAGGAATCAACTAGCCGGCGTCGTCTCTTCCATTGTGGAGGGCGCGGTTAACAATGAAGTTGTCCTGAAACTGGACAGCGGCGATTTGCTGACAACCGTGATTACCAAGGCAAGTAGTACGTCTCTCGATTTGGCTCCTGGTAAAAAGGCGATTGCATTAGTGAAAGCGCCTTGGGTTATTATTGCTTCATTAGACAGTGGTCTGAATTTTTCCGCCCGCAATCAGCTCGCGGGGAAAGTAAAAAATATCGTAAAAGGCGCCGTTAATTCGATGGTCCATATTGAAACCAGCAATGGTTTAACTCTGACATCGAGCGTCACCAATGAAAGTCTTGACGAAATGGCGATAGCGGATGGGAGCGACGTTATTGCGCTGATTAAGGCTTCCAGTATTATTCTGGCGACGCATAAATAACGGTTATACCCGCCATACTTCAAGCTGCCTGTGCGTTGGCTTTGTTACTCGCCCCAGTCACTTACTGCTGTAAGCTCCTGGGATTAATGAGAGACACCCTGTCTCTCACCGCAGGCCAGCCTTTGGCTGGTCAAATTCGTTCCTGACGAATTTGTCGCAGCAATGCCGCGTTATTCGGCTGAGGAATTCCCACAAATTTGGGGAAGAATTTCTGTCAGTGCGGCGAAGGTTTCGTGCGCACTAACCATTGTTGAATCATGCGGTTATCGCCGCACGCGCCCGACACAGGGGCTCAGCGCCAGCCCCCCGCGACCCCGGGCTTTTCGCGGGAAATGATGAACTCCGTTGGGGTTCACCCTAGGAGCCAGCGCAAGCGCTGTTCAAAAACGCTTTGGCGTTTTGCCCCGCAGCTCGAATTATTTCGCTCCCGGATATTTTTCCGGGGGAATTATTTACATCATCACTGTTCCTATCCCTGCGGCGAATCGGGTATGATGCGCCGGCACAATCGCCGCCGACCGGTCGGACTCGTTCACTTCATATGACCCCTTCCATGACCCGCTTTCCATCCTTGTCCTTAGCTTTGGGATTTAAGACGGTTAGATTGAATTTAATACGCTATGGCAACTATATACGATAAGTAGTGTCACAGTGGTTACGGCGCGGCCAGGCGATTCTTTATGTGGTGCGCGCTATGGTCACTTACAGACGAGTCTCATGAAAATTAAACAGAAATTTACCAGAACATTACTCCATCCGCGCTACTGGCTCACTTGGTTCGGTCTGGGGATCCTCTTTCTTCTGGTTCAACTGCCTTACCCGCTGCTGATGAGAATCGGCGGCGGAGCAGGGCGTTTTTCCCGATTTTTTCTAAAACGCAGAGTGGCCATCGCCCGGCGTAATCTTGAACTCTGCTTTCCCCATCTTTCGGTTGAAGAGCGAGAGACGATGATCGTCGATAACTTCTCTTCGCTGGGAATGGCGCTGGTGGAAACGGGCATGGCCTGGTTTTGGTCGGATCGCCGCGTTCGCTATTGGTTTGACGTGTCGGGACTGGAGAATTTGCGCCAGGCGTGCGCTAAAGGACATGGGGTGATGGCGATAGGCATTCACTTTATGTCGCTGGAGCTGGGCGGCAGGGCAATGGGGCTATGCCAGCCGATGATGGCCATGTATCGTCCCCACAACAACAAAGTCATGGAGTTGGTGCAAACCTGGGGCCGCTCGCGTTCCAACAAGGCGATGATCGATCGTAGGGATCTGCGCGGTATGGTTCATGCGCTGAAGCGCGGAGAGACGGTATGGTTCGCTCCCGATCAGGATTACGGTCCGAAAGGGAGTATTTTCGCGCCGTTCTTTGCGGTAAAAAACGCGGCGACCACCAATGGCACTTTTACGATCGCGCGCTTGGCGAAACCGTCGATGATCACCATCGTCTTGATTCGCAAGCCCCGCGCTTTCGGGTATAAGCTGGTGATTCAGCCTGAATTACAGGATTATCCGTACCGCGACGAGCATGAAGCCGCCTGTTACATGAATAAAGTGGTGGAAAAAGAGATCATGCGCGCGCCGGAGCAGTACCTTTGGCTGCATCGCCGCTTTAAAACGCGCCCGCTCGGCGAGGTCTCTCTATATGCCTGAATGCGGGCCGGCCCGTTAAATTCCCAATCATCGCATCGACAACAATGGCTGCCGGCAGGCGGCCGTTTTTGCTATCGGCAAATAGTCTTGATTAGCAGTTGAAATGCACGCCGGTGAAGCAGGATAATCACTCGCTTCAAATAACCTGGCGAAATTTTGCGTTTTTGCAGCGAACGAAGTAATCGTTTGCGTACGTAGTTTCAGGGTTCATGGCGTGTTGATCGCATTGACGCATACCCGGCGCAAGGCCGGGGGAACCGCCGACGATTTACCTTAAATAATAACGAGATTTCAGGGGATACCACCATGTCAAACACCACTCGTCAGGCTGATAGTGCGGTACGCCCGCATGGCGCGCTTGATGCCTTTTTTAAAATCACGCAGCGCGGCAGCAACGTGCGCCAGGAGATCTTGGCGGGGCTAACCACGTTTCTGGCCATGGTCTACTCGGTTATTGTTGTTCCCGGCATGTTGGGGAAGGCGGGCTTTCCGCCGGCGGCCGTCTTTGTCGCAACCTGTCTGGTCGCCGGATTGGGTTCATTGCTGATGGGGCTGTGGGCGAATCTGCCGATGGCTATCGGCTGTGCGATTTCTCTGACCGCTTTTACGGCATTCAGTCTGGTATTGGGCCAGCAGATTAGTATCCCGGTCGCGCTGGGCGCGATTTTCCTGATGGGGGTTCTGTTCACCGTCATTTCCGCCACCGGCATCCGTTCCTGGATCCTGCGCAATCTTCCGCTTGGGGTCGCTCATGGCACCGGGATCGGCATCGGTCTGTTTTTGTTGATTATCGCCGCCAACGGCATTGGCCTGGTGATTAAAAATCCGCTTGATGGGCTACCGGTGGCGCTGGGCAACTTCACGTCTTTCCCGGTTGTTATGGCGCTGCTGGGGTTGGCGGCCACTATCGGGCTGGAAAGACGCCGCGTGCCGGGCGGCATTTTGTTGGTGATTATCGCCATTTCCATTCTCGGGCTGATCTTCGATCCGAATGTTAAATATCAGGGCTGGTTCGCCTGGCCGAGCCTGAGCGGCGAAGACGGCGCTTCTCTGATTTTCAGCCTGGATATCATGGGCGCCTTGCAGCCGGTGGTGTTGCCCAGCGTTTTGGCGCTGGTGATGACGGCGGTATTTGATGCGACCGGTACGATCCGCGCGGTCGCCGGTCAGGCTAATCTGCTGGATAAAGACGGACAAATCGTTAATGGCGGTAAGGCGCTGACCTCCGACTCCGTCAGCAGCATTTTATCCAGCCTGGTCGGGACATCGCCGGCGGCGGTCTATATCGAATCCGCCGCGGGCACGGCTGCCGGCGGTAAAACCGGTTTGACCGCCACCGTGGTCGGCGTGCTGTTTCTGCTGATCCTGTTCTTGTCCCCGTTGTCTTATCTGGTTCCCGGATATGCGACGGCGCCGGCGCTGATGTATGTCGGTTTGCTGATGCTGGGCAATGTGACCAAACTGGATTTCGACGATTTCGTCGATGCGATGTCGGGTCTGGTTTGCGCCGTGTTTATCGTGCTGACCTGCAATATCGTGACCGGCATTATGCTGGGTTTCGGCTCGCTGGTGCTGGGCCGTATCTTCTCCGGCGAATGGCGTAAACTGAATATCGGCACCGTGCTGATCGCCATCGCGCTGGTGGTGTTTTACGCCGGCGGCTGGGCGCTCTAACCGTCTCGGATGCGGGGGGCATCGCCCCCCGTGGTCGCCCTGAATCTCTCGATTCGACCGACGGGTTTGTCAGCTCGCTCTTCCTATTTTTCTTCTTCTCTTTTTCTTTCCGTTTCACGCCGGAACTTCATTGATTATGAGTTGAGGTTCGGTATGTGAAAATGCGAAAAATATAAATTTTTTCCTCTCAGATATTCATTTTAGTGACAGAATAGATACGTTAAATATGAGGTTGTACTTCATGGGATCGGCGGGCGCTAAGCCACTTTTTAATGTTGCAGGAGAGAGTCTAAGGAAAGCATGGAAATCTTTTTTACTATTCTTATTTTGACCCTGGTGGTTTCTCTATCCGGTGTGGTTACACGAATTCTGCCTTTTCAAATACCTCTTCCTTTAATGCAAATCGCCGTCGGCGCCATACTTGCCGTGCCTCAGTTTGGTCTGCACGTTGATTTCAATCCCGAGCTGTTCATGGTGCTGTTTATTCCGCCGCTGCTGTTTGCCGACGGCTGGAAAACGCCGACGCATGAATTTTTCAAACACGGGCGCGAGATTATAGGCCTGGCGCTGATTCTGGTGTTGATTACCGTGGTGGGCGTCGGCTATTTCATCTATTGGATGGTGCCGGGAATGCCGCTGATTGCCGCTTTCGCGCTGGCGGCCGTCCTGTCTCCCACCGACGCCGTGGCGCTCTCCGGCATCGTGGGGGAGGGGCGCATCCCGAAAAAACTGATGGGGATCCTGCAGGGCGAGGCCCTGATGAATGACGCATCCGGCCTGGTGTCGCTGAAGTTCGCCGTCGCCGTCGCCATGGGAACCATGGTGTTCAGCGTCTCCGGCGCCACGCTGGCGTTTATTAAAGTCGCGCTGGGCGGGCTGCTGGCCGGGGTGGCCGTTACCTGGGTGTATAGTAAATCGCTGCGCCTTATCAGCCGCTGGAGCGGCAATGACGCCGCCACCCAAATCGTGCTGCTGCTGCTGCTGCCCTTCGCGGCCTATCTGATCGCCGAACATATCGGGGTGTCGGGCATTCTGGCGGCGGTCGCCTCCGGGATGACCATCGGCCAATCCGGCGTGATCCGCAATGCCCCGCTGAACATGCGGCTGCGCGCCAACGGCGTCTGGTCGATGCTGGAGTTTGTGTTTAACGGCATGGTGTTCATTATGCTGGGTCTGCAGTTGCCGGGAATTCTGGAAACCTCGATAACCCAGGCGGAGCTGGACCCGACGGTGGAAACCTGGATGCTGTTCACCGATATCGCGGTGATTTATGCGGCGCTGCTATTTCTGCGTTTTGGCTGGCTGTGGCTGATGAAGAGATACAGCCTGCATATCCAGAAAAAGAAACCGATGGCGTTCGCCGAATTCACGACGCGTGAGCTGTGGATCTCCTCGTTTGCCGGCGTGCGCGGCGCCATTACGCTGGCGGGCGTGCTTTCCATCCCCCTGCTGCTGACCGACGGCACCGCTTTCCCATCCCGCTATCAGCTGGTGTTTATCGCCACCGGCGTCATTTTGTTTTCTCTGCTGTGCGGCGTGTTGGCGCTGCCGCTGCTGCTGCGGGGAATCGTAGTAGCGGATAAAGCGGTTTACGCCAAAGAGGAGCAAATGGCGCGCAGCTCCGCCGCGAAAGTGGCTATCGATAGCCTGCATAAAATGGAGGAGCGGCTGGCGGCCGATCGTGAAGAGAATATCGACGAGCAGGTGCTGAAAGAGGTCAGCGCCCGGGTGATAGGCAACCTGCGGCGGCAGGTCGCCGGTCAGGACGATCTGGAGCACAGCCTGATGATTGAGAACCTGGAGCGCCGTTTCCGGCTGACGGCGTTGAATTCGGAACGCGCGGAGCTGTATCACCTGCGCGCCACGCAGCAAATCAGCAATGAAACGCTGCTGAAAATGCTGCGCGAGTTGGATCTGCTGGAGGCGGTGCTGAGCGAAAGAGAGTAAGGCCGGTTTCCGCTCGACGCATCACCGCATCGTTATTTCCTCCCCTTGATGACTCCCCGCCGCCTGCGCGGCGGGGATCTTTTCTAAATCCTTACGTGCGAAAGTCGTTCTCGCAGGGGTAAGGACTTGTCACTAAATGATAATGATTGTTATTATCTGGCTAATAATGTTCAGCGGGCACTTTCCGCGCACGCCGCGTTTCCGGCCGGCGCCAAAGAGAGTGCGTCGCTTTTGGCGGCCGTCTGAAATAATAAATCGGTAAACTCCTTTTTATTTGGCGTTGCGAAATCGTCGGCGATATTTAATCGCCCGGCGTCTCCCTGCCGGGAGCCGTTCGTTTTGTCCGATTTCGATGCTCGCCATAAACCATAAATTCGCTATGAGAATAGCGACATTTAGCAGGGGAAAATTATGCGCGTACTGGTAGTTGATGATGATTCCGTACTGTGCCATTGGTTAAGTTCGAAATTACATTCGCACGGCCACTCATGCCGGATGGTGCACGATGGGGCGCATGCATTAAAAGCTATAAAAGATGAGGTCTATGATGTCGTGCTGCTGGACAGAATGCTGCCGATTATGGACGGCTTTTCCGTATTGCGTGAATTACAAGGGTCGCGCCATCCGCCGATTATGCTGCTTTCCGCATTAGACCGGGATGTGGATCGGGTGATGGGGCTGGAGCTCGGCGCGGAGGATTATCTGGGCAAACCTTTTAATTTTAACGAATTAAGGTTGCGTCTGGATATTATGGCGCGGCGCGTCAAACGCCATGAAGAGAGTGCCTCCGTGCTGACGTTCGAAGACCTGCAGCTCGACCGCCTGCAACGGGTCGCCTGGCGCGGCGGCCGGCGCATCGAACTGACGGATAAAGAAATTAAGCTATTGATTATTTTAATGGAAAATCAGGGCCGGGCGGTTACGCGCACCATGCTGCTGGAACGGGTATGGGGGTATCACTTCGATCCGCAAACCAATTTGATTGACGTTCATATGTCGAAACTGCGGGCGAAAATAGATAAGGGTTTCCCGCATCCGTTAATTAAAACCCTAAGGGCTATGGGATACGCATTGGGTTCTGTTGATAAGGATAGAACAGATGTTGGCAGCTATTCTGAATAGAATAAAAACGCAAAGGCGCTGTTGGCAAACGAAAATTAAACACTGGCAATTGGTGGGGGCAAGTCAATATCCCGATTTCGTCTGTACGGCTAATTTCCGACAATCGATCACCATCGTTTTTTTATTTCTATTAATGATGCTGATGAGCATTGTCGGTTTTAGTTCGCTCAGCGAAACGTTAATCAAAACCCATGTCCGTGAAGTTATTATGGGTAATATTCATGATTACGCCATGCAGTCGCGTTTAACCAATACCGCCACTTTGATTACGCAATTGCGCCAGGATAATTTGGCGAAGAGCGATGAATTGCCGCTTTTTCTGGTGATGGATAACGGCGGTAATATTCTGTACCACAATCATCCGCTGAAAAATTTGCCGAGCACCCGCTGTCGGATGGACGTGGCGTGCCTGAAAGATATTTTCTCCGACAAAAACGATCCTCAGCTGATCGGCCTCTCGGTGATGCTGAATGACGGCGGCGTGCTGTTTACCGCCTATAACATCCGGCCGATGCTGGAGCGGGTGAGGACCATCCCTCTGGTGACGGGCGCCGGGCTATTCGCGGTGCTGCTGTTTTGCCTGCTGGTCAGCCGCCATTTCAGCCTGCGCGGTTTACGCAGCGTCGAGAGAATTCGAACGGCCCTGCACCGTTACAGCACCGGCGAACGGCAGGTAAGAATGCCGCTGTCGCCCTATGGCGATGATTTCGACGGCCTGAGCGCGGAAATCAACCAGAATCTGGAGCGCATTGAGCGGCTGATGGAGCAGGTGCGCAGCACCTCCAGCCATATCGCCCATGAATTGCGCACGCCGCTGACGCACCTGCAAAACCGCTTGTTCAATCTGAGCGAGCGCGCCGGTCTGGATGACGATATGCGTGATGAACTGAGCCTGGCGACCGGGGAGGTCAATAAGATTCTCGGGCTGTTCCGCACGGTGATGCGTATTGGCGAAATCGAGAGCGGGCGCTGTATCCATCAATTTGAACAAATCGAAGCGCGGCGGCTGCTGGAAGAAGTGAGCGAATATTATCAGCCGTTGGCGGAAGAGCGCGGCTGCCGCCTGCTGATAGAGATTAAGGCGGGCATTCAGCTGTTTGGCGATCGGGCTTTGTTATTTCAGGCGTTGGCCAATCTGGTGGAGAATGCGCTGAAATACGCCGCGCAGGGCAAAGAGATCACGCTGGGCGTGAAGCTCTATCAGGGCTGGATCGCGCTGAACGTCGCCGACCGCGGGCCGGGCATTCCGGCGGCGCAGCACGAAAAGGCGCAGCGGCGTTTTCAACGGCTGGAAAGCGGGCTGAAACAGTCCGGCTATGGGCTGGGGCTGTCGCTGGTTAAAGCGATTACCGACCTGCACGGCGGCAAACTCTGCCTGGAATCCGCCAATCCGGGATTGAATGTTTATTTATGTCTTAAACGCTGTTAAATCCTCAGTAAACCCCTGTAAAAAACCGGTAAATACATCATCTCCATGGTTGGTGTGAGGTTGTATTAATATTTGATTTAAAATGATAATTTTTTGTATGCAAAGATTAATAAATATTAATGTTCTGCCGCTTGTCGTTCTTGATAATAAGTCTCATTATTGCTGCTGTTAGCATCATGGCTCCCGTTATTCGCCATGACTTCTTTGGCTGCGGAATAAGAGATGATCCCCATGAATAATATGAAAACAAAGCTGCGTTCTTTCCTGCGCGATGAAAGCGGTGTGACGGCAATCGAATACGGCATTCTGGCGGCGGCGATGGCGGCGGCGATCGGCGCGATTTTCGGCAGCGACGGCATCTTCGTGCAGGCGCTGAATGAAAAATTCCGCGAAATCGCCGATCAGATCACCGGCTCCGGCACCAGCGGCTCCAGTACCTCGGGAACGGCGAAATAAGCCCAGTGATCGCGTATTACACGCACTGGCCGCAAACGATATTACTGGCGGGATGCCTGCTGTGGTGCGTCGGGACCGATCTGTTGGCGCGTAAGATTCCCAATCAGGCGATAGTGATTTTATTGGCGGGATGGTTGGCTTTCGGCGTCATCGATATCCTGCAATCCGGCGCGTTCGACAGGCATAAGCTACAGCAGGCGTTATGGGCGTTGCCGGGCGCGGCGCTTGTGCTGATTAGCGGTTTCCTGCTTTTCCTCACCGGCAGACTCGGCGCCGGAGACGTAAAGCTGATGAGCGTTTTATGTCTGTGGGTCGGATATGGACACCAGATCGTTTTCGTCATGATCACCGCGCTGGCGGGCGGGGTGCTGGCGCTGGGGTTGCCTCTGCTCAATACCGTGCCGGCCGCGGTCGCCATGGGAATTCAGATGATCAACCGGATGTTTAAAAGCCGGTTCCCCGTGCCGCCTGCGCTGCCGACCGAACTTTCTCAGGGCATTCCTTACGGTATCGCGATTGCGTTCGGCGCGATGTATGTCCTGATTTTTCCCTTGTTCTAATTTCTGTCGCTATTTTTAAGACGCGCACGGCTTAGGTAGGCAAATTGCATGAAAGTTAACTCTACATACGTACTCTCAGGGGCGCTTATTCTGGCGGGGGCGGTCGCGTTGATGGTGCGCAGTCATTTGTCGTCGCCACCGCCGGCGCCGCCGGCGGTGGTCAAGGCGCCGGAGCAAACGGCGGTTCTGGTGGCGGCGAAAGACCTTCAACCCGGCGATTTTCTTGATTCCTCTTCGCTGCGCTGGCAGGTCACCGCAGAGCCGGTATCCCGCACCTTTAACTTTATTCGCGGCAAAGACAGCCAAACCCTGCTGCTGGGCGCCACGCTGCGCGAGACGGTTGCCGAGGGGACGCCGCTGACCAGTAACGTGGTGGTCAAACCCAACGAGCCGGGTTTCGTCGCCGCGGTTTTGCGCAAAGGCATGCGCGCCATCTCGATTCCAACCAATGCCGTGGCCAGCAACGCCGGCCTGGTGGCGGCGGGCGATCGCGTGGACATTATTCTTAGCCTGAAAAAAGACGAACAGCCGGAGCTACAGACAAGCGGCGCGCAAACGGTCGCCCTGCCTCTGCTGGCGTCGCAAACCATCGTGCGCGATTTGCGCGTTTTGGCGCTCAACAACCAAACCGATACCGATGTGCGCCCCCGGCAGGATGTGGCGTTGGAAGATGGCGCGGAAGCGTCCTCAAGCCGCAGCCGCGCTTCCGCCGCCAACAGCCGGCCGCGCGCGGTGAGCTATCAAACGGTAACGGTCGAGGTTACGCCGCAGCAGGCGGAAGTGCTGGCGGTAGCGAAAGAAGTCGGCATGTTGCATCTGGCTTTACGCAGTTCAACGCCGGACGAACAGGACGACCTCCATCAGGATGCGGCGCGGCGGGTAACGACGCTATCGCAAAGCACCAGCATCTATAGCGGCCTGTCCGGCAACGGCCATCAGGTCAAGGTGTTCCGGGGCGCGCAGAAAGATGTCCTGACGTTCCCATCCCGCTAGCGCGAACCACCATCCCGGCAGCCCGTGATTAACCTGAAAGTTGCTCATGGAAAAATGAAGCCCATTACGGAAATTAAGTAAATGACGATGTTTTCCCGGTTTTTGAAAACCCATTTTCTGCGGATTGTTAATAAGGGATTTGGCGCGGCGCTTTCCGCTCCGGCCGCTATTCCCGCGCGCCGGACGATGACGCGCGCGCTGAGCTGCCGATGGTTTCCCGTTCGCGCGGCAATGACGCCTTTCGTTAACGGGAAGATTGCCCGCCTGTCCGGGCGGGTGTTCATCGTAACCGCGCTGGCCGCGACGCTGGCGCCGGCGACGGCGCCGGCCGCCGGCATTGCTGAAGTGGCGGAAACCAACGTGGTGCACATGACGGTGCATCAGGGACGTATGTTGCGGCTGGATGGTTTGCCCGACAGCGTGCTGGTGGCCGATCCGGCGATCGCCAGTTTCGAACTGCCTTCGCCGGGCAACCTGTTTATCTATGCCAAAAGCGTGGGAACCACCACGCTGTATGCCATGGATGAAAACGGCGATGTCATCAATGCCATCCGCATCGTTTCCGAACACGACTTGAAAGCTCTGGGCGAACGCCTGAAACGGGAGTTCCCCAGCGCGGATATTCAACTGGAGGCGGGGATCCCCAGCGGCGTGATCGTTCGCGGCAGCGTCGATACGCCGCAAGACGCCAAACGGGTGATCGACAGCGTGCAGGCGTACATCGTCGCTTCTTCCTCGTCCGCCGGGGGCGGGGGCGGAGGCGGCGGAGGCGGCGGCCAGGAACTGCCGGGCAGCAGCGAAACGTCCGGCAAGGTGATCAACCAGCTGAAGATTAAAACCCCTTCCCAAATCAACATTCGCGTGCGGGTGGTGGAAGTGTCGCGCAACCTGACCCATGAACTGGGTTTCAACTGGGAAGCGTCGCTTAACCGAGGCAGCGCCAACTTCGGCCTGGGCACCGGTACGGTCAGCGGTTTCTTTGATTCCAGCACCGGCGCGTTTACCGGCGTTGAAGGCAGCAGCTTCTTCGGCGCCAACGTCGGCGGCGGCGAAGGCTCGCTCAGCGGGTTATTGTCGGCGATGAACAAACAGGGCATGGCGTCCGTGCTGGCGGAGCCGAATCTCACCGCCATGTCCGGCGAAACCGCCGCCTTTGCGGCGGGCGGCGAAGTGCCGGTGGTCATCATTACCAACAACAACGTCAATATCGATTATAAGGCGTACGGCGTGATCCTGCGCATGACGCCGACGCTGCTGTCCGCCAATCGCATCAGCCTGCATATCGCGCCGGAAGTCAGCGAATTGACGTCGGTGGGGTCGGTCACGCTGGAAGGCGGTTCGACCATCCCGGCGCTGACCGTGCGCCGCGCCGATACCACGGTGGAGCTGGCCAGCGGGCAGAGTTTCGCGCTGGCGGGCATGCTGCGCAGTTCCAACAGCCAGACGGTGACCGGAGTGCCGGGGCTAAGCAGTATTCCGATCATCGGGCGGGCATTTGAAAACGAGTCGGCGAGCCATGAGGAAACGGAACTGGTGATTATCGCCACCGCCTATGTGGTGGAACCGGTGAATGCGGGCGATCTTCAGATACCGGGGCAGGGCGTCAAAACGCTGGATTCCGTGACGCCCAGCTATGGCGCCGTGGGCTATCTCTACTGAATCTGATGATGAAACGGTGAAAAAATGAATAACCCCAACAACGCAATGAAATCGTCAGCCGGCCCGATATTGCGCCTGACGCTCGGCGCCCTTTGCTTACTGCTGGCGGCCTGCGGCGATCGATCGGTAAACGCTCAGCGTATGCAGCGTTATGAGCAGCCGGCGCTGGCGCCGATAGACATTCGTCCTTCTTCGCTGGCGGTGACGCTGCAGGTGGCGGCCAACGGTCGCGGCTTTACTGCGCAATCGCTCAAGCAGCTCAACGTGATGCTCAAAGATCAGGGGCGCTTATCCAAACAGACGCTGACGCTAATCCCGCGTACGGTTCGCGGCGAACAAATGGCGGTCAGGCTGGCCAGCGTACTGAAAAACGCCGGAGCCGACGCGCAGAAAGTCAAGCTGATGCGTACCTCCGCGGCGGGCGGCCACGCCGGCGATCTGGAGGTGATTTCTGAGGCGCTGGCGGTAAAAACCGCCCGCTGTCAGGTCAACGATCCCGACCTGCTGATGGTGAAGCCGTTTGAAGGCATGGGATATCTCGGCTGCGCGACGCAAAATAATCTGGCGATGATGGTGGCGGAACCCCGGGATCTGATTCAGGCGAAAACGCTGGATGACGCGGACGGCGTAATGGCGGTCAACAGCATCGAACGCTATCAGACTGATGATGTGAAAGAGCTCATCGATATTGATTTTGAAGATTAAGGGAGTGGCATTCCATGAGTGAAATTACCCTTATTGACAATGAAGAGCTGCGCGTGCCGCTGGTGGCGTTTGTTCACGCCGGCGATGACGTCGCCGAGCTTGGCGACCAGTTTGCGCGCCTGAAGCATCAGAACGTGCCGGTGATGCCGGGCGGCATCGCCGCGGCGCGCAAGTGGTGCGAACAGAATGTTCCGCCGCGCGTTTTGCTGGTGGATTTGGAGGGGACGCACTGGCCGTTGCCAGAACTGGAGGCGCTGCTGGGCATCTGCGGCCCCACGACGCAGGCGATCGTCACCGGCAAGGAACAGGATGTCGCGCTGTATCGCGCTCTGTTGCAGATCGGCGTGGTGGATTACCTGCTGAAGCCGTTCACGCTGGATTTGCTGGCCTCGACGTTGGCGAAATGCGCAGGCCAGCAGGCCGGGCCGGAGTATGCCCGTATGGGGCGCACCGTCGCGGTGGTCGGCGCCAGCGGCGGCAGCGGCGCCAGCACCGTCGCCATGGGGCTGAGCCGGCTGCTGTCCGGCGAGCGCCATTTGCCGGTCGCGTTGGTGGATTTCGACCGCCGCAACGGCGATCAACTGCTGTTGCAGGGGCAGAGCGAAGACGCCGGGCTGGCCGCGGTGCTGGGGACGCAGGAGTTGGATACCCGGCTGCTGCAGCGCGCCATGCTGCGCATCGAGCCCCGTTTACATCTGCTGGCGCAAAAGCCGGAGCTGGGGGAGCTCACGCCGATCGACGTGGATAACGTGCTGAATCTCGGCAGCGCGCTGTGCCGTATGTTTAATCAGGTGATCTGGGACCTGCCCAACAGCTATCCGCCGGGAGCGCTGGATGTGCTCACCTACGCCGACTTACGCATCATCGTGACCGAACTGACGCTGCAAGACGCCCGCAACGTCCGGCGCGTGCTGCATGAAATCGGCGATGAGAGCGAAGGCCAGCGTCTGCTGCTGGTGCATAACCAAAGCCGGTTCGCCGGAAGCGCGCCGCTCGGCCGCGAGCAGTTTGAACAGTTTACCGGCCGGCGCATCGACGCCGTGCTGCCGAACGCCGGGCATGCGCTGGCGCAAAGTTTGACGCTGGGGGCGCTGAACCTGGCGACGGCGCCGGTTTTTCAGCAAGGGTTGCGTCAGCTTGCCGATCTGGCCTGCGGCGTACGCGCCAAACCGGTGGAGAAACGCTGGTTTGCGCGCTGGCTGAAGCGGGCATGATGACTGGAAAATTTATCTTGTTTTATCAAATGGTTAACAGATTATGCTGATTCGTAGAAACCACCAGCAGAAAGGCGAGGCGAGCCGGATCGCGCCTCAGCCCGCCGCCGCCGCCAATGTCGCCGAACTGAAAGCGCGCCCGGCGGGCGAAAGCCGGACGCCGCCCGCGGCGAGCGGCGCGGCGCCGTCGGCGGCGCGGCAGACGGATAGCCGAACCGGACAGCGGCGTTTGATCCGGGCGCAGCTCTACGATCAGATCGATGCCGGCAAGGCCGCCATGATGGAGCGCGATAAACTGCTGGTGCAGATCGAAACCGTCATCCGCCATATTTGCGACGAGCAGCGTTTGCAGTTGTCCCGGCAGGAAGAAGAAGCCATCGCCGCGGAAATGCTGGATGAAATGACCGGAATCGGCCCGATCCAGCCTCTGCTGGCCGACGATACGGTCAACGATATTCTGGTGAACGGCGCCAATCAGGTGTTTGTCGAGCGCTTCGGTAAGCTGGAGCTCTCTCCCATCACCTTTATTGATGAAGAACACGTCTTTAACACCGCGCAGCGTATCGCGGCGGCGGTGGGCCGACGGATCGATGAAGCCAGCCCGATGGTCGACGCCCGCCTGCCGGACGGCAGCCGCGTCAACGTGATCACTTATCCGCTGGCGATCGACGGCACCACCATCTCGATTCGTAAATTTATGCGTCGCAACCTGTCGCTGGAAGCGCTGGCGGAGAGCCGCTGCATGTCATACGCCATGGCCGATGTGCTGAACAGGGCGATGCAGGCGAAGATTAACGTGATTGTCTCCGGCGGCACCGGGGCCGGTAAAACCACGTTGCTCAATGCGCTGTCGCAAAAAATCGGCAGCGACGAACGCATTATCACCATTGAAGACGCCGCCGAACTGCAGTTGCAGCAGGAGCATGTGATCCGGCTGGAAACCCGCCCGATCAGCGCCGAAGGCACCGGCCGGGTCGACCAGCGCGATTTGGTGCGCAACGCGCTGCGTATGCGTCCCGACCGCATCATCCTCGGCGAAGTGCGCGGCGGTGAAAGTTTCGACATGCTGCAGGCGATGAATACCGGCCACGACGGCTCGCTGTGCACCGTGCACGCCAATACCTCGCGCGATTCGATCCAGCGCCTGGAGAATATGGTGATGATGGCCAATATGCAACTGCCGCTGATGGCGATCCGGCGGCAGATCGCCAGCGCCGTACACCTGATCGTACAGATCGAACGTATGCGCGACGGCGTGCGCCGCGTGGTGTCGATCACCGAAGTCTGCGGCATGGAGAATGAGGTGATCCAGCTGCAGGATCTGTTTACTTTCCAGATCCAGGGCAAAGACGCGCAGGGCATGCTGACCGGCGAATACGTACAGCATATCCCGCGCCCGCAGTTCTACAGCGACAAAGCGCATTTGTTCGATGCGTAGTCATGAACTGAGGAGACGCCGATGACCCCTTTACGCCTGAATCTGATTACGCTGTTGGTGTTTTGCTGCGTGCTGCTGCTGTGCTTCGCCGCCTATCGCTGGCAGGAGGCGCGTCGGCGCCGCGCGCAGAGCGAACTGCGCTGGCGGCGGATTTTAGCGCAGGTCGAACCGCCGCCGCCGCAACAGGTTTCCGATTCCATCCTGCGCGATGAGATAAAAACGCCGCTGATGAGGGTGCCGCTGGTGGGGAGCTGGCTGGCCGGGATCTGGTCGCAGCTGGCGTTTATCGGCTGGAAAAAAAACCTGCGCCAGCGGGCGCTGATCCTGGCGGCGCTGTGTCTGACGCTGGGAATGATCATGGGGCAGCGAACCCTGCTGCCGCTGACGCTGGGGCTGGTTTTCTCTCTGCTGTTGTTCGCCGGCGTCGGCGCGCTGCTGTTTCGTTCCGCGTTGCAAAAGCACCTGAAGGCCTTGCGCGAAAGCCTGCCGGAGGCGATTGACGCCATTACCCGCAGCTGCCGGGCCGGCGTGCCGGTGGCGAATACCTTCGCAATGGTGGCGGAGCATCTGACCGGGCCGCTGGCGAACGAGTTTAAAACCATCGACCACTGGCTAAGGCTGGGCATCCCGCTGCGCCAGGTGATTCAGGCATCGGCGGGCCGGGTGCCGATGTCGGAGTACCGCTTCTTCGTGGTGATCCTGATCATCAATCAGGAGGCCGGCGGGCGGCTGGGCGAAACCTTGGAACGGCTATCCGCCACGCTGCGCGCGCGGCGCGAGCTGCAGCTTAAAGTGCAGTCGAAAACCTCGGAGGCGCGGGCGTCCGCCAAGATTGTGGCGGCGCTGTTCCCCTGCTGTCTGGCCTATTTGTATCTGCGTTCCCCCGACGATTTCAGCTTTCTGTTTTCCGATCCGGTGGGCACCACGGTGCTGATTTACGCCTTGTGCAGCGTGTGCCTCGGCATGCTGGTGACCCATTTGATGGTCAGGCGAATAAGCTAAACGACGAGGGAGAAGCCGACATGACGATATTTAGCGATCCCTTACTGCTGTTGGCGCTGGGGCTGATTGGCGCGGGGATATATTTTGCGCGTTTTCACTCTAGCCAGCGGCGGCACCAGCAGCTGCTGGAACGGATGCGGGCGCATCTGCCCGCATCCCCGATGGAAGAGGCGTCTCAGGATACGATCTTAAGAGGTCAGGGCGCGGCCATCAGCCCCTGGCTGGAAAAAATTTTGCTGCCGGTGGCGCGACAGGGGCAGCGCCTTTCCGGATCCGAACGGGATCGCCTTAATCTGCGGCGTTTGCTTGATCTGGCCGGATTCCGCCGCAGCGAAGCGGTGGGCTGGCTGGTGATGGGAAAATTTCTCACGGGCTTTCTGTGCGCCGCGAGCCTGGTGTGGGGCTGGCTGCCGCCAGCCGATCGGCTGGGTATGACCGGCATCGCCGCCGGACTGATCGGTTTTTTCGTCGGCGCGGTGCTGCCGGAATGGTGGCTGAAGTGGCGGGCCGCCAGCCGGGGCGAAAAGCTGGCGCGCGCGGTGCCGGACGCGCTGGATTTGATGGTGGTGTGCGCCGAAGCCGGGCTGCCGATCGGCCGCGTGCTGCAGGTGGTATCGAAAGAGTTGGGATTGTCGGCGCCGGAAATGGCCGATGAGCTGCGTTACACCGCCGCCGAGCTGCAGATCCTCTCCGATCGCACGCTGGCCATGATGCACCTGGCGGAAAGAACCCGCGTCGCGGAAATCGAAAGTATGGTCGCCACGCTGGTTCAGGCGGAGCGCTACGGCACGCCGCTGTCGCAGGCGCTGCGCACCATAGCGGACGAAAGCCGCAAGACGCTGCTGCTGGGGCTGGAGGAGAAAGCGGGAAAATTGCCGGCGCAGCTTAGCGTTCCGCTGATGGCGCTGATCCTGCCGCCGATTATCGCCATTATGGCGTCGCCCGCCCTGGTGCGCGTGATTCGGCTACTGACTCAGTAGCGCCTGAGGCATTTGAACAAGCGGTTTCCCGCGTCGGCGGGGGACTTACGGTTGAAACAGAGGGGATTGAGGGGGATGCAAACATGTTTGCTCTGGTGAAAAAAATGGCAAGCGGGCGGCGGGGATACGGCCGTTTGTTGCTGGTTCTGCTGCTGGGGTCGCTGCTGGCGGGATGCGGCAGCTCAATGGCGATTAAAGGCACCAAAGATGAGGGGCTGCGTCTGGCCCGCTTGCTGCGCGATCAGGGGCGGCTGGAGGCGGCAACGGAAGTCTACGCCCGGATCGACGGGCGCGGCGAGCTTAAAGGCGCTGAGCTGCTGGAGTACGCCAGCGTCGCGGCGTCGGTGCGTTCGCCGCAGCAAACGCTGGCGCTGTACGACCGCGCCCGGCAATCGCTGGGCGGCGATAGCGATAGGATGAAGCCCCAGGAGGCGCTGGCGGTTTGTTTAGGCATGGCGCGCGCGCAGCTGGCGATGGGGCGCAATACGCTGGCGCAGAAAGATTTCGCCTGCGCGCTGAAAGCCGAGCCGGACAACGCGAGCGCGCTCAACGGCATGGGAGTGGTGATGGATGCGGCCGGTAGACATACCGAGGCGCGCCAGCTGTTCGAGAAGGCGCTGCAGGCCAACCGGGCGGATGCGGCGGCGATAAACAATCTGGCGCTCTCCTGGCTGGTGAGCGGGGATGCGGATAAAGCCATCGGTCTGCTGCGTACGGTGGATAGCGACAACACCACCGGCAAATTGAATTTGGCGCTGGCCTACCTCTACAGCGATCGTCAGGAGGAAGCGCGCGGCACGCTGGCGACCATTGCGCAGCCGCAGCGCATCGATGAACTGATGGCGGCGCTGAACCAGCGTCTGGCGCAGATGCGCCAGGAGAGCAGCCGCGGCGAAGCGCTGCTGTTGTCCAGCCGTCAGCGTTTACAGCTCAGCAACCCCGAGTGATGGGCATGTCGCGGCGCAACCCTGTGGACTGGCGCGGTACGCGCGGCGCGATCGCCGTGGAAGTGGCGTTTCTGGTGCCGGTGGTCCTGATCGGCGTGATGATGCTGTTCGAGCTGGCGCGTATCGGGCTGGTGATCGCCGTGGGCAGCGTGGCGCTGGATAAGGCGGTGCAGACCTTTCGCCTTGACGATCTCAATGCCAGCAGCGCCGAGCAGATGAGGGCGAACCTGAAAGCGCGGATGATCGACGTCTCCTATGGCTATCTGCAAGAGGATGATTTAACCGTCAGCGTGCTGCATTTCGACAACCTGAGCCAGCTTGGCGGGCTGGAGACGAATTCCGGCGAGGATGACGGCGGCGGCGCGGAGACCTTGCCCGTCTGGTCGGTCACGGTGCAGATAAGGAAGGCCTTCCTGACGCCCCTGCCGGAAGTGCTGACGTTGGGCGACGCCTTCCGCTATCAGTACAAACATGTCTTTGGCACGGAACTGCGCAATGAAGAGTAACGCGTTGGCGCGGCTGCGGCGGTTTTATGCGTCGAAACGGGCTTCCGTCACGGTCGAAACCGCGCTGGCGCTGCCCATCGTGCTGGCGATCGGCGCGCTTTGCGCGGATATCTACACCGTCGGTCTGGAGCGTGAGCGGATGGAACAGCGGGCCGGCGCCATCGTCTCCATTCTCGGCATGCAGCAGGAACTGACGGAAGAGGGGCTACAGGGGCTGCTGGATGCGGTGCTGCCCGAAGATGGGATGGGAAATTATCAGTTGCTTATCAGCAACGTGCGTCAGACCGGCGAGGTGTATTGGCAGCTCGAACGCGGCAACGCGGACAATATATGCGCGGATAACCAGGCCGGGTACGGCGAGATCTATCCGGGGGAACTGCCGGAAAAGGATGAAGAGGACGGCAGCGAGATTGTCGCCATGGTGGTGGTGGAGCTATGCCGCGAAGGCAAGGATATCAGTCTGGCCGGCGGGTTATCGTTGAGCAACCTGCTGCATGTCTCGCTGGTAAACCGCACCGGGGACGGCGTGATTACCCTGGATGCCGCGCTGGGGCAGGAGGCCGGGCAGCCGAAAGAGGAGTATGAAGATAATGAGGGATAATTGCGGCGGCGTTTTGCGGCGTTTGACGCGCGCCCTGCGAATTTTTGCGCGCCAGGAGCGCGGCGCGGGAACCGCGTTCTATGTATTGAGCGCGATGGCGCTGCTGGTTAGCGCGGCCTTTATTGTGGACTCCTCCACCGCCACCGGCGATGCGGCGCAAATCAAGCGCGCCGCCGACGCCGCCGCGCTGGCGGTGGGGCGTCAGGTGCTGTTGGGCGGCAAGCTGAATGAAAACTTCAGCCAGGAGCAGCTCACGCAGTTGGCGTTCGATTACGTCAAGGCGAACCTGGGCGTAAACAGTAAGCTGGCCGAAGCGATCGCGCTGGATAACGTTGCCTTGAGCGAAGGGCGCAACGGCGATAACTACCCGACGTATACCGTTACGGTCGACTTTACCACCTCTGCGGAACTGCTGCGGCTGGCGTCGTCCCAACAGCAAATTTACTCCACGGCGGAGGTGATCAACCGCTCGACGGAAGTCTCCCTGATAGTGCCCAACACGTTGAGCGAAGACAGCGCCAATCTGGCGGCGCTGCGCCGCATCGGCAATGAGTTCGCGGAAAATTTGATCGGCGACAGCGATAACGTGTGGCTGGCGCTGGTGCCCCATAGCCAGTCCGTCAGCGTCTACGACGCCGAACATCCCAACCGCATCCGCCAGTGGGCCGCCTCGGGCGCGCTGCGGCCGGTAGAGCTGACTTCGCTGTTCAATGCGGGCTACAGCGGGCTGGCGGATGCGCGTATGCCCGACCGGCGCGCCAGGCTGCTGTGTATGTTCCGCGGGTTGAACCGGGGGGACAACTACTTCTGGGACGAAGCGCCCGGCGGTCAGTTCGGCATCTACTACCGCGCGGACATTCCCTCCAATGACAGCAACTATGGCATCGCGCCTTTGACCATCACCTGGGTCGGGCCCAACCCTGATTTCGGCCAGGCCACCGGCGCGAACGATACCCGCACGCTGATCGCCGATCGCGGTTGTCCCAGCGCCGCGCTGCTGCCGCTAACCAACGATCTGGAGAAAATTTCCCAACGTCTCGACGAGATGTCCCGGCGTTTCAACACCAATTACGCCATCGCTATGGGCTGGGCGGCGATGGCGCTGGCGCCGGCGTTTCGCGGCAGCGACGGCTGGGGGCTGGACGACGAGCTGCCGAAGGATTTCGACGAGGGCGGCGGCGAACGCATCAAGGCCATCGTGATGTTGGTGAACTCCACCGGCCAGCGCTGGTTCGATACGGATAGCTACAACAGCTATGTCGGCGAAGCCATAGACGGCTGCACCGTCTCCGCCAATGAAGCCAATTGCAACAATTATGAAGCGCTGATCGAGGCGCGTTTCGCCAGCCTGTGCGCCAGTTTCCGCTCGCGTAACCTGAAATTCTATCTGGTCGCCACCGGCAACGATGAGGCGACGGATGAAGATGGCGCCATCGCCAGCGCCTCCGATTTTCGCCGTACCGCCGGCGCGGGGCTGCAAATCTGCGCCGAAAAAAGCGGCGATCTGACCTATTACAACGGCGCGGACTTTGTTGCCTCGGAAGGCAAAATCAGGGATCGCCTGAGTGAAATCGCCGACGAGCTGCACCAGAAAAGCGGTTTCGTCCGTTTGATTGAGTAACGGCCCATGTGCCCTTTGACCGACAGGATATGACACCATGACCTATTCCCGTTCCGCGGCGCGTCGGCGCCTTCCTCAACAGGCATGGGCGCTGGAGCCGCGTATGATGTTCGACGCCGCCGCCGTCGCCACCGCCGCCGAAGTGGTGGCCGCCACCGACACCGCGCCCGGCGTCGCCGCCAGCGGCGTGGAGGCCGCCATTACCATCGACGACGGCTCCGGCGCCCAGTCGGTGGATCTGTTCAGCGGCGTCAGCGTGACGCAGGATAGCGGCGGCGAGTCGCTGTCCACGCTGACGATCGCCGTCGACAGCAGCGGCGGCAATCAGGCGCTGATCGTGGACGGCAGCGCCATCGCCCTGAAAACGGGTTCCGGCGAGACCTCCGGCAACGGCTATTACTATTCGGTCGCGGTCAGCGGCGGCGTCACCACGTTGACCCTTAGCCTGAATTCGACCGATGCCAATTCCGCCGCCGACGTCGCCACGCTGATTGACGGCATCGCTTACAGTACGCTGGACAACACGGTGGAGAGCGGCGAGGTGACCGTTACCCTGTCCACCCTGAGCGACGATAGCGATACGGCGACGCTGGGCATCAGCTCCACCATCGCCATCGACAGCAGCGTCAACGTCGCCCCCGCGCTGACCGACGACAGCGCGCTGGACGCCGCCGAGTCCATTAGCATCGGCGATCTCGGCAACGATGTGGAGGTGGTTTACTCCAGCGACGGCAACGAGGCTTATGCCGCCGGCAACGGCGTGGTTTCCCATTTCTCGGTCGACGACAGCGGCCGACTGACTCTGGTGGGCACCATCACCATCGAGGGAATGAATACCGCCGCCGAGATGGTGATCAGCGCGGACGGCGATTCGATTTACCTTATCGACACGCTCGGCGACGAGCAATACTCCTACGGCGATGACTATATCTACGTATTAAGCGTCGCCGACGATGGCTCGCTTAGCCATACGGCAACCGTCTCAAGCGAAAACGGCGGCATTACCGGCGGGCTGGCGATCTCCGAGGACGGCGCCTATGTTTATGCGGGCACGGCCTACAACGACGTGGTCGTTTTCAGCCGCGACAGCGCGACCGGCGCGCTGACCTACCTGACGCGCGCGCCGGGCGAGTACGGCAGCAACAGCCGCAACGGCGTCATTCTTGCCGCGGGCGACTACGTTTATGTGATCTATACCACCGGCAGCCACAATATACTGGTTTACCAGCGCAACGACGACGGCTCATTGAGTACGGTAGCCTCGCTGCTTACCGGCGCCAGCGGCTATGACGCCGTGGACTACAGCCTGGCTGTGTCCGACGATGGCCAGTATCTGTACGTCGCCGACCCGAACAACGGGGCCATCGCGCTCTATCGGTTCAGCGACGGCAGCCTTTCCCTGCTGGAAACCCTGACCCTCGCCGATGTCTCCAGCATCGCCCTGAGCGACGGCGGCGGCCTGCTGTACGCCACCACTAGCAGCGGCGCCATTAATGTCTACTCAGTCGCCGGCGGCGGCAGCCTGGTTCTGCTCAGCAGTATTGACACCGGCGCCGATATCAGCGATATCGCCGTTTCCGACGACGGGCTGTCGCTTCTGGTCTCCGGCGGCGGCGGGGTGGTCCGCTACACGCTGGCGCAAACCCTTGAACAGGGCGGCGCGCTCGCTTTCGCCGACGGACTGACTCTCAGCGACAGCAATTACGACGCCTTGAATAACGGCGCGGGTAATTACCGCGGCGCCAGCGTTACCGTCAGCGACGGCGCGGCGGGCGGTGTGTTTGGGTTCGCCGACGGCGGCGGCCTGAGCTACGCCGACGGCGTCATCTCGCTCGACGGCGCCGCCGTCGCCACCCTGAGCGCCGGCGACGGCGCGCTGACAGTGACTTTCACCGCCGACACCACCACCGCCGTCGCCAATCAGGTATTGCAGCAGCTCACCTACGCCAACGATAGCGCCGCGGCCGGCAGCTATATCGTGCTGAGCGCGATCGCCAGCGACGGCGCGCTGGCCAGCGGCGCCGCGACGCTCACCCTGCGGGTCAACGCGGTGCCGCAGGTCAACACCGATGCGTCCACCGGCTATAGTCTGAGCGTCGCCACCAGCGAAACCGCCTACAGCTTCACCCTGTTTTCCGGTCTGTTCAGCGACGTCGACGGCGATGCATTGACCTGGAGCGTCAGCGGGTTGCCCGACGGTCTGAGCTTTGATCCGGCGACCCGCGTCATCTCCGGTTCGGCCACCGAGGTCGGCGTCTTCACCCTGACCGTAACGGGCGCCGATGCCTCCGGCGCCAGCGCTTCGCTGACGCTGGAACTGACGGTCGAGCAGATCGCCAATCGCGCCCCCGAAGTTAATGCGCAGGCGGACACCCTGCTGGATACTTTTACCGAAGGCGAGGCCGGAAGCGTCGCGCTGGATAGCGGGCTGTTCATCGATGCCGACAGTCTCTATGGCGACAGCCTGGCCTGGCGCGTCGACGGCCTGCCCGACGGGTTAAGTTTCGATGCTGAGACGCTAACGATTTCCGGCACCGCAGCGGACGCCGGCGCTTACACGATTTCCGTCACGGTGGTTGATGAATCGGGCAAGACCGCCGCCGCCGAGGTGACGCTGCGGGTGATCACCCAGGACGAGGCGGACAACGGCGCGCCCGCGCTCGACGCCGATGCGAGTTCGCTGGTGTATACCGCCGACGGCGGGCTGAGCGGCTATGGCTATGCGGTGCAAGATCTGACGCTCTCCGCCGACGACGGCACCCTGATCGTGGTTGGCAATACGTCGCTGGCGCATGCGGTCACGGCCGGCGGTACGGCCTATATCACCATCTACAGCCGCGACGCCACCACCGGCGCGTTGACGCTGATCCAGACTCTGGTGCAGGGCACGACGGACGATGGCGACGCCGCCAACGGCGTGGAAGTGGACGGTCTCGCCAATGCCACCGCCGTGACCTACTCGGCCGATGGCTCCCAAGTTTACATCGCCGGCCGCAATCAGGCGGGCGATTACGTCATCACTACCTTCAACGTCAACGCCGACGGTACGCTCAGCGCCAGCGGCCTGAGTACGGTGGTTGGGGCGCAGGTCAAGGCGATTACCCTCTCCAGCGATGGCAGCGCTCTCTATGTGGTTTCGGCCAGCACCCTGTACTCGTTCACCGTCGGCGACGACGGCGCGCTCGCTTTGGCGGGCAGCTATGCCGCGGCCAGCGGCAATACCTACGGCGTGGCGGTGGATAGCCGCGGCTACGTTTACGTTTCCAGCGGCACCTACCTTATGGTTTTCTCCGCCGGGGAGGATGGCGCGCTGACGCAGTTGGTCTCGACCAGCGGCCTGAGTCTGTCGACTTTCGTGCGTACGCTGGCGGTGACGGATGACGGCTATATCTTCCTGGCCACCGGCACCGGCGGCACCGTCGTGACCGTCTACTTCGACAGCGAGAACAGCACGCTGACCAAGGTCGCGTCGGTTTCCGCCGGCACCCAGGTCTGGGGCCTGAACCTGTCGGCGGACGGCACCACGCTGTACGTCGGCACCAACACCGGCAACCTGCTGGTCTATCGCATCAACGACGATGGTTCGCTGGCGCTGAGCACGACGGTAACCGGCATCGGCGCGCGCGCCTACCGTATCACGGTGTCCTCGGACGGCTCTTCAATCTACGCCGGGGGCTTTTTCACCGCGGGCGGTCTGGGGATCGTCAGCGCCTCCGACATCGTCGCCGTAAGCTACACCGAAGGCGAGACCATCACCGTAGCCAGTGCGCTGACCCTGTCCGACGCCGAATACGACGCGCTGAACGACGGCGCCGGCAACTATAACGGCGCCACCATCACCCTCGTGCGCGACGGCGGCGCTAACGCGGCGGACAGCTACGGCTTCGCCGACGGCAACGGGCTGACCTACAGCGACGGGGGGATTTATCTCGACGGCGCGGTCATCGCCACCCTGGTGAGCGCCGACGGCGCGCTGGCCGTCGCCTTTACCGCCGACGTCACCACCGCCACCGCCAATCGGGTGCTGCAACAGCTCACCTATACCAACACCAGCAGCGATCCGGGCAGCAGCATCACCCTGGTGGTTTCCGTGAGCGATCGGTACACCGCCAGCTCGGTAAATGTGCGGCTTTCCGTCGCCGTGATTAACAACGCGCCATCGCTGGAAGCCGCGGGCCAGGACGCGACTTACATCAGCGGCGGCAGCGCGGTGAAGGTGTTCGATAACGTGACGCTCTCCGCCGGCGAGGACGAGCAGTCCATCAGCGGCCTGACTCTAACGGTTTCCGGCCTGGAGGACGGCGAAAAAGAAATATTGATCGTCGGCGGCTCCTACGTGACGCTGACCGACGGCGCCAGCGTCAGCGGTTCGGTTTCCGCGGACGTTGTGGAAAGCGACGGCAGCATCAGCACCTACAGCTACTTCGTGTCCATCTCGGTCAGCGTGACGGACGGCGTAGCGACCGTTACCGTCAGCAGCGGCGACGGACTGCCGGCGGATCTGGCCGCGGTATTGGTCAAAGATATCGCTTACATCAATACCTCAGCCGATTATTCCGAGGATCCCACCACCGGCGATCGCACCATCACCCTGACCGCCGTTCAGGATAACGGCGGTACGGACAACGGCGGCGTGGATACCACCGCGCTGGCGATTAGCGCCACGGTCACCGTCGGTTTGACGAACAGCGCGCCCTCGGTCACGGCCTCCGGCGCTAGCGCTAACTATATTGAGAATGGCGATGGGGTAACGTTGTTCAGTGATGTCGACGTCTCCACGGGGGAGCCGGGGCAGACGATCGGCAATATCGCGCTGACGGTCTCCGGGTTGGCGGATGGCGAAAGCGAGACGCTGGTTATTGACGGCGCTCAGGTTTCCCTGACGGCGGAAGCTTCCGGGGAAACCGCCAACGGCTATAGCTATTACGTCTCCCTGGATGGCGATACCGCCACGGTATACCTCTACATCAGCAATGGCATTAGCGCGAACGCGGCATCAGAACTGATCGCCGGGCTAACTTACGCCAACGCCAGCGACGATCCCACGGCGGGCATCCGCACCATCACGCTGATCTCGCTGCAAGACGGCGGCGGCACGGCTAACGGCGGCGCTGATACCGTCACGCTCGCTATCGCGGCGCATGTGACGGTGACGGCGGTCAACGATGCGCCGACGCTGACGGCCGCCGCGGCCGATGTCAGCTACGCCTCGTCCGGCAGCAGCGTTAGCCTGTTCAGCGACGTCGCCATTTCGACGGTGGAGAGCGGCCAGACCCTCTCCAGCATCGTCTTTACCGTCGCGGGCCTGCTCGACGGCGCCGGCGAGACGCTGATCGTCGCCGGCGTCAGCATCGCGCTGGCGGACGGCAGCGGTGCGCTCGACAATGGCTACGCTTATGCCGTTACGCTCAACGGCGACGTCGCCACCGTGACCCTCTCCGGTAACGACGGCATCGCCGCCGCCGACGCCGCCGCGCTGATCGAACAGACCCGCTATGCGAATCTCAGCAGCGCCCAGACCGCAGGCGTGCGCACCGTTGGCCTCAGCGTGCGCGACAGCGGCGGGGTGGAGAATGGCGGCGGCGATGCCGCCGCGCTGGAATCCGCCGCATCGATTAGCGTGGTGAACAACTCGGCGCCCGAGCTCAGCGCCGGCGCCGATTACACCAGCCTGGAGACGGCGACCAGCCTGACGGCCATCAGCGGCCTTAGCGATATTACGGCCAGCGCCCTGACGGCGGCCGGCGATTACCTGTACGTGGTCAGCGGCGATGGCGGCATCGCCATTTTCAGCCGCAGCACGGATAGCGGCGAACTGACGCTGTTGCAGACGCTGGAAAGCGGCGTTTCATCCGTATCGCTGATCGAAATGAGCGAGGATGGCGGCACGCTCTATCTGCTTGGCGCGGGTGGCAACAGCGTGGCGATCTTCAGCCGCGACGGCGGCGACGGCAGCCTGACGCTGGTTCAAACGTTGGCGACGGAAAACGCCGTCGACCTGACGGCGTCCGCCGACGGCGGCGCGCTCTATGTGGTTGACGGCACCTACTCCGGCCTGCTGGTTTATACCCTGGACGGCGGCCAGTATGCGTTGAGCCAGTCCATCGCGGCCTCCACCAGCAGCGAACCCTATCTGTTTAGCGCCATCGGCGTAGAGACGGCGGGGGACTATGTCTATGTGATTACCGATCCGGCCGCCGATACGCTAGCCAATACCCTGATCGTCTACCAACGCGCGGCGGACGGCACGCTTAGCGCCGTCGCCTGGCTGCGCGACGGCGCGAGCGCCGGCGAAAGCACGGTCGATATCTCCAGCCCGGTCGGCCTCGCCGTTTCCAGCGACGGCGGCACGATTTATGTCGCCAGCGAGGATGGCGTCGCCGCGTTCGGCTTTGACGTCGACAGCGGCACGCTGACCTACCTCGGCGCGATTAGCGGTTTGTCCAACGTGACGGATCTCGCTCTGTCCGACGGCGGCGGCACCCTGTACGTCACCCTTTCGGACGGCGGCGTCAGCCGCTACAAGTCTGAAGATGGCGCGCTGACGCTGCTCGAAACGCTCTCCAGCGCGTCGACCGCCGCCCTGGCCGGGGCGCAAAGCGTGGCGACCGGGGCCTATGGCGCAGTGGTGGTTACCGGCGACGGCGGCCTGGTCAGCCTGAAAGACGCGCTAACGGAAATCGCCATTGATTACACCGAGCAGGGAACGGTACTGCCGGCCGGCCTGATTACCCTCGGCGACGCCGATTATGACGCGCTGGCCGACGGCGCCGGCAACTATAACGGCGCCACGATAAGTATCGCCCGCGGCGGCGGCGCCAACGGCGACGATAGCTACGGCTTCGCCGACGGCGACGGCCTGACGCTGGCGGACGGCACGATCTATCTGGACGGCGCGGCCATCGCCACCTTCGCGGACGATGACGGCGCGCTGACGGTGACGTTTACCGCGGATGTGACCACCGCCGTCGCCAATCGGGTGCTGCGGCAGATTAGCTACAGCAACGTCAGCGACGACCCGGGCGCGAGTATTCGGCTGTCCGTCACCGTAACCGATGTCTATTCCGCCAGCGCCAGCGCGACGTTGGCGCTGAACGTCGCCGAAGTTAACGATGCGCCGGTATCGACCAGCACGCCGGCCGACGCCAGCTATGCGGAGGGCGATGCGGCCGTCAGGCTATTCAGCGATAGCGCGGTTTCCACCGTGGAGGCCGGACAGGCCATCGCCAGTCTGACGCTGAGCGTTTCCGGTCTGAGCGACGGCGCCAGCGAGACGCTGACGATTGACGGCGCGGCGGTGCCCCTGGTCGCCGGCTCCGGCGCCACCGCCGGCGGTTACGCCTACAGCGTGTCGGTCAGCGGCGGCGACGCCACCGTGGTGATTTCCAGCGCCTCGGGCATTTCCGCCGCCGATGCGGCCGCCCTCATCG
>NZ_JAYWTM010000060.1:0-786 GCF_036016195.1 Brenneria populi
GATCGATTGAGAATATTTCATTCATGGGATTTATTAATGTATATCACATTACTTCATGTTTTTTAGCTTATTGTAATCAGGCTTATGTTTATCTTTATCCATTGTTCCATCAGGGTAAATAACCCCCCCGCGTTCATCATCACTCATATTTTTTGCTCCTTTTAGTTTCACTATTTTTTTTTCATCTACAGTGGGTAAAAAGACGATCCTTCCATTTTTCCCGGTATCAATGGTCATTAAATACGGCATAAAACTTTTCTCTCCATATAATGACAAAGACCTTTTAAAACCTCCTAAAAATGATTCCCGAACATAAGGATAATAAACTGACGTATATACTAATTCATTTCTTACCGGATTATAATATTCACTATTTGACGCTTCATCATCAAAAGCCACATCCAATCCAACGGCGGTTCCAATTTCTGCATCCTTGACCAGATAATCGGTACGAGCATATTTAATGCCTAAAGAGATACTACTCAATTTCCACTTACAAGGGCCGCCGCCGTCCACCGCCACCCGCTGGCGGTATATATTCCCCGCCGCATCCGGCTGCAATGCCATATGCACCGGGTTATAGCCCCGGCTTTTCACTTTACTCATATCCGCCTGGCGTCTTTCATGCAGACAAACGCTGGAACGGTATAGGGCATTGAGCGGAAAAGCCGTGGTATTCGGCGGCACCACGACTTCTATATCCACCCACTGGGTATTTTCCGGCGGCGAGAGCCTGAGATTATTTTTCTGATCACATCCTGACAAGAACAAGGTCAAAACAAACGC
>NZ_JAYWTM010000061.1:0-2229 GCF_036016195.1 Brenneria populi
AGAGCCTGAGATTATTTTTCTGATCACATCCTGACAAGAACAAGGTCAAAACAAACGCTGATAGGCAGACTGTTTTCATCGTTTCTCCTCTCTTGCCATATAACGCGTCAACGCTGATTTTCCTTCTGGTTGCGCCTGTGTGACCCGCAACGTTTGCAGTAAGCGGTCGTCCAACGCCATAAACGCCTGATTGCGCCGATATTCCGCCGGCGGCATCACATATTGATATTTCATCAATTGCTGGCGGAACGCCAACTTGCTGTAACTGTATTTCCCGTCCTCTCTCTGACTGATCATATCCGCCAACCGTTCGCCAAGATAATCTGCGTATTTCAGCGATGAATGATCCCCAAAATCCAGCGCCTGTTTCAGCGCCGGGTTGCTATAACGGGGAAAGTATGCTTCTCGCCTGGCGGGGTCAAGGGTTCGCATCAACTCTTCCTGATTATGTTTCGCCTGCTGATCCTCGGTTTCGCTCAAGCATGGCGTCAGCATAAGCTTGGCTTTTTTCGGCAACCTTTCTTGTACAACAGTCGCAACATTGTTCACCTGTCGCCATTGCTGCTCTGTCGACATTACTTCGCAAAAATGCACTACCTCACCATGATGAGCGAAATAATCTCCCCCTTCCCTGAGTAGCTGCCCCATCGACCAAGCAAAACCAAGCGTCGGACCATATGCTCCCCATAAATCATATAGTTTATTGTCCACATCCCGCTCCGGCGGCACCGCAGGTATCGCATCATTACCGTTGATATGGCGGTAATGATGTAACGACTGCAATTCCCGTATCGCGCCGATGGTAAAGGTACGCGGCATGCCGTAGGTATATAGTACCGGGTTCTTATCCAGGTTCTTGGCGGCATAAATCAGCGCCAGCGCCCCGCCCAGACTATGACCACATACAAATAGTTTTCTCTTAACGATAAGAAGGTCTACTATTTGTTGATATTTTTCCTGTATTTTCCCATCGTTACTACTATCCACCCGACAAAAACCATCCCAAAATCCTTTATGGACCTTGCCCTGCTTAACTGACTCCAGACAGGGAACTTTAATCTCGCAGCTAAACGACTGCGGGCGAAATGTGCCATCCGTTTTAATATCTTCCCACTCATCCATCTCTGTGCCGCGCCAGGCCACAATGATCTCCGTGGCGTTGGCGGCATAAAATAGCTGCGAGCTCCCTTCCGGATCCGCCGCGCGTAGTGAATCAATATAGCCAACATCGGTATAGCGCTGGCGGAACGGCACATCCTTTACCACCGGTTTACGGGACAAATCATTAATTTGATAAGGCGAACGGGAGAGATCCAGCATTTGTCGGTTAAACAGATGGGTGATTGAACCAGACTGGTCTTCGTTATCTTCGGCATAAGACAGCACCACCATCAGCGACAGGTTATACGCATTAACCAGCGAATAGTCAGGCTGGTGATGCAACACCAGCGACCAGGCGCGGAACGGACAAATTTCCATTACATGGCTACGGTCCAATTCTGACCTGTCCACGCGAAACCCTACCTGTTGTTCCTTGGGAAAATGAAACACCGGAGGCCGCTCTTTCTGCCAGTTTTCAATCTTCGGTACGCCGTCGCTAATTTCACCGATACGCACATAGTGATACGGGTATCCACCTTCTAACGCCGCTACCTTTACGTCGGAATGTTCTTCCCCCCGTAACGGGCGCAGTTCGCGTTTTTCCATCTCATCCGCCAGCGGCTGCGCCGCCACCAGAAGATAAACCGGGAACCAGGGCAAATTCTCTTCGCGCACTAATCCCTGAGCATCCGTTTTCCCTTTACGGTCGCCATCCTCCACCTTCAGCAGATAGGGCATATCGGCAACCGGCTTTCCCTGTTCATCCAACAGCAAAAATTCCACCCAATGTTTTTTCTGTCTGGCCGGCATAGTAACGGGAATACCTTTGGCGACGGCGGCCGTCGTGCCGGATTGTTTTTTTCCCTGGGTCATTCCGTTCTTTTCTCCTGCGATGTTTCTTCCACTGAATCGGGAAACTCAATGACCATTTTGTCAGGCGCGGCGGTAAAAATTTCACCGGTTTTTCCGTCCTTATCAGAGCTTCCTTCGAAAACCTGCCCTTCACTGGTGGTAATGCGGTAACGGGAAAACGGCATAACTTCACCGGTTTCCTCGCTTTGTAAAATAAAAAACTCGCTGAAGCCGGAAGGCAGCTCCGGCGCCGGAGCGTTATAGTCAGACGACCCC
>NZ_JAYWTM010000062.1:0-2785 GCF_036016195.1 Brenneria populi
CACCGCGCTATCGCCGCCAGGCAAATTCTGTTTCATCCCAACCGTTATGCTCGCACACAACCACCGGAACCAATCTAAAAACAAGCTAAAATTCTGAGCCCATTCGTCTCTCTCACCAAAACACCTTCGGTGTTGTAAGGTTAAGCCTCTCGGGTCATTAGTACTGGTCAGCTCAACGTATCGCTACGCTTACACACCCAGCCTATCTACGTCGTCGTCTTCAACGGCCCTTTAGGGGTATCTAGTACCCAGGGAAGACTCATCTCGAGGCAAGTTTCCCGCTTAGATGCTTTCAGCGGTTATCTCTTCCGCACGTAGCTACCGGGCAATGCAATTGGCATCACAACCCGTACACCAGCGGTGCGTTCACTCCGGTCCTCTCGTACTAGGAGCAACCCCTCTCAATCTTCCAACGCCCACGGCAGATAGGGACCGAACTGTCTCACGACGTTCTAAACCCAGCTCGCGTACCACTTTAAATGGCGAACAGCCATACCCTTGGGACCTACTTCAGCCCCAGGATGTGATGAGCCGACATCGAGGTGCCAAACACCGCCGTCGATATGAACTCTTGGGCGGTATCAGCCTGTTATCCCCGGAGTACCTTTTATCCGTTGAGCGATGGCCCTTCCATTCAGAACCACCGGATCACTAAGACCTGCTTTCGCACCTGCTCGAGCCGTCACTCTCGCAGTCAAGCTAGCTTATGCCTTTGCACTAACCTCCTGATGTCCGACCAGGATTAGCTAACCTTCGTGCTCCTCCGTTACTCTTTGGGAGGAGACCGCCCCAGTCAAACTACCCACCAGACACTGTCCGCAACCCCGCTCAGGGGCCCACGTTAGAACATCGAACATTAAAGGGTGGTATTTCAAGGTCGGCTCCATGCAGACTGGCGTCCACACTTCAAAGCCTCCCACCTATCCTACACATCAAGGCTCAAGGTTCAGTGTCAAGCTATAGTAAAGGTTCACGGGGTCTTTCCGTCTTGCCGCGGGTACACTGCATCTTCACAGCGAGTTCAATTTCACTGAGTCTCGGGTGGAGACAGCCTGGCCATCATTACGCCATTCGTGCAGGTCGGAACTTACCCGACAAGGAATTTCGCTACCTTAGGACCGTTATAGTTACGGCCGCCGTTTACCGGGGCTTCGATCAAGAGCTTCGCCTTGCGGCTTACCCCATCAATTAACCTTCCGGCACCGGGCAGGCGTCACACCGTATACGTCCACTTTCGTGTTTGCACAGTGCTGTGTTTTTATTAAACAGTTGCAGCCAGCTGGTATCTGCGACTGGTCTCAGCTCCATCCGCGAGGGACTTCACCAAATCCAGCGTGCCTTCTCCCGAAGTTACGGCACCATTTTGCCTAGTTCCTTCACCCGAGTTCTCTCAAGCGCCTGAGTATTCTCTACCTGACCACCTGTGTCGGTTTGGGGTACGATTCGATGTTACCTGGAGCTTAGAGGCTTTTCCTGGAAGCATAGCATCGGTTACTTCGTCACCGTGGTGACTCGTCATCACGCCTCAGTGTTGATGATGTTCCGGATTTACCAAAAACATCCACCTGCACGCTTAAACCGGGACTACCGTCGCCCGGCCAACCTAGCTTTCTCCGTCCCCCCTTCGCAGTAACACCCAGTACAGGAATATTAACCTGTTTCCCATCGACTACGCTTTTCAGCCTCGCCTTAGGGGTCGACTCACCCTGCCCCGATTAACGTTGGACAGGAACCCTTGGTCTTCCGGCGTGCGGGTTTTTCACCCGCATTATCGTTACTTATGTCAGCATTCGCACTTCTGATACCTCCAGCAACCCTCACGGGCCACCTTCGCAGGCTTACAGAACGCTCCCCTACCCAACAACGCCTAAGCGTCGCTGCCGCAGCTTCGGTGCATGGTTTAGCCCCGTTACATCTTCCGCGCAGGCCGACTCGACCAGTGAGCTATTACGCTTTCTTTAAATGATGGCTGCTTCTAAGCCAACATCCTGGCTGTCTGGGCCTTCCCACATCGTTTCCCACTTAACCATGACTTTGGGACCTTAGCTGGCGGTCTGGGTTGTTTCCCTCTTCACGACGGACGTTAGCACCCGCCGTGTGTCTCCCGTGATAACATTCTTCGGTATTCGCAGTTTGCATCGAGTTGGTAAGTCGGGATGACCCCCTAGTCGAAACAGTGCTCTACCCCCGAAGATGAGTTCACGAGGCGCTACCTAAATAGCTTTCGGGGAGAACCAGCTATCTCCCGGTTTGATTGGCCTTTCACCCCCAGCCACAGGTCATCCGCTAATTTTTCAACATTAGTCGGTTCGGTCCTCCAGTTAGTGTTACCCAACCTTCAACCTGCCCATGGCTAGATCACCGGGTTTCGGGTCTATACCCTGCAACTTAACGCCCAGTTAAGACTCGGTTTCCCTACGGCTCCCCTATGCGGTTAACCTTGCTACAGAATATAAGTCGCTGACCCATTATACAAAAGGTACGCAGTCACCCTGATAAATCAAGGCTCCCACTGCTTGTACGTACACGGTTTCAGGTTCTATTTCACTCCCCTCGCCGGGGTTCTTTTCGCCTTTCCCTCACGGTACTGGTTCACTATCGGTCAGTCAGGAGTATTTAGCCTTGGAGGATGGTCCCCCCATCTTCAGACAGGATAACACGTGTCCCGCCCTACTCATCGAACTCACAGCCTGTGCATTTTTGTGTACGGGACTATCACCCTCTGTCGCGCGCCTTTCCAGACGCTTCCACTAACACACACGCTGATTCAGGTTCTGGGCTCCTC
>NZ_JAYWTM010000063.1:0-868 GCF_036016195.1 Brenneria populi
AAAGGTATACCAGTTTACCGAACGAACACCGTCACGCCCGGTTTTCCAGGTATGAGAGTTGGTAATATCAATGGTCAAAAACGCCTGCCCAATCTCATATTCCAGATGCTGGTACTTATCGCGCTCATAGCACTGCTGTACGCCCAGTCCCGCCAGCCCGTGCAGCGGTTTTAAGCGCTGACAAAATTCCCGTAACAACGCCTCAAAACGTTTATCTCCGCCGTCCTTTAATGCTTCGATGGGAAGATAAAACCGCACGCAGGAGACCCGACGATGAACATGCTCATACCAGTCGGCGGGCGAGATCATACTGATGAGATAATCGCTGGCATAGGTGGTGCCCTCTTCCGAAGCCCACCAGAAATCCATATGGTCGCCCTCTTCCGCCAGCATCTGCGCCTGCTTTTGTTGCAGCGGGCGCTTGCGGTAAGGCTCGCCCTTATTGGGATATTTATAAAACCCCCAGCGCAGCTTATCGCCGAACTCGCGGTCATAGCGCGCCAGCACCTCCGCCATCGCCTGACGCTTCTCGTCGCTATAGCCCTTGTCCAGATAAAAATAGGCCACCAGCCCGACCTGCAGGGCATTATGCTGCTCCGGGCTGTCCGGCGCCCCATAGGTAAACTCCCAGCGCGCCTGATCGAAACGGGTAAAAAAGTCCATGCTCAAACTCCTCGGGTTAATCGGGCCAGTAGACGTAATCCTGCCGCCGCTGCGCCGGATCGTCTAAAAAGGTAAGTGTCAGCGAATAGGACGCCGGGGCGGCTGGCGCCGACGACTGTTCGGCAAAGGCATAACCACTCGTCCCCGCCGCCGCGCCGCCCGCCAGCATATTGCGCACATAGCTCACCACCTGCCCGGCGGCTCT